>NZ_MIPP01000001.1 GCF_002095385.1 Pantoea eucrina
GAACCCCTCCGGTGCCGCGCGCTGCCGCAATCAGCCCCGCGCTGCTCAGCGCCAGCCCCTATGGCAACGTCACCCGCACCCGCAGTCCGCAGCGCTCGCCCTGAGGGGTAAGACAGTTAGAGAGCGCCACCTGCATCTGATGCTTCTGCGCCACGCTGCGCACAATTGACAGGCCGAGACCGCTGCCCTGCGCCTGCACGTCCGGCGAACGGGTAAAGCGGTCAAACGCCCGCTCAAGAAACGATTCCGGCATACCGGAACCGTTATCGACGATATCGACCACCGTACGATCGCCTGTGCGGTGCAGCAGCACATCGACCAGGCTTCCTTCTGGCGTATGCAGCATTGCGTTGCCGATGACGTTATCAAACAGAGTGCGCAGCTCAGAGCGGCTGGCCTGCAGCCGGTAACGCGTGCTGCCGCTATAGCCGATATCGATGCCGCGCTTATCGGCAACCACCATCAGCTGCTCAATACTCTCTTTCAGCAGATCGTCGAGTTCGATCGTTTCCGCGACCGGCACCGCGGACCGATCCTCCTGACGTGACACATCCAGCAACTGCGTCACCAGATGACGGGTGCGGCTGACGCCCGCTTCCAGCTGATCAAACTGACGGCGCGCCTCGCCGGGCTGAATATGCTGGCGCAGATTCTCCAGCTGCAGCGTAACGGCGGTGACCGGCGTGCGCAGCTCATGCGCGGCATCCTCCAGAAACTGCCGCTGGGCGGACCAGGCGGCGCGCAGTTTATCCAGCAGCGCATTATAGGCGGCGACCAGCGGCAGCACTTCGTCAGGCAGGCCATCCGGCGATACCGTATGCGGGTGCAGGCTCTCCTGCGCCGCGATCTGCCGGGATGCCACCAGCAGATTGCGCGTAATGGCGCGTACGATCAGCCAGATCAGCAGCAGCGACAGCGGCATCATCAGGATCAGCGGGATCACCGCCGAGAGCACGCGTTTCACCATCAGGCTTTTCATATAGCCGATATTATGCAGCACCTGAACCGTGCCGATTTCACTGCCCGCTTCGCCGGGGCGGGTATAGACGCGCCATTCACAATCGTCACCGCAGTCGCCAAGGCGTAAATCGGACCAGCCGTGCACCGCCTGCAGCGGGGCTTTCAGCGCCGGCCACGAGCTGGCACGCAGCTGATTATGCGTATCCCACAGCTGGACGATGTAAGCGCTTTTGAGCCGGTCCTGATCGAGGATCGTCGGGATCAGCGCGGGCATGGTCTGACTGGCTGACCAGACGTCGGCCACTTTTGCGAGCTGATCGTCCTTCATTGAGCCCATCATGTCGCCGTAGCAGTGGAAAAAGTACCAGGTCACGCCACCAATCATCGCCAGATGCAGCAGCACCAGGCTCATCAGCAGCTTATTGCGCAGGGAGCGCAGAAACGTAAAATTTTTCATTGTGCCGGTACCCGCCAGCCAAGGCCGCGCACGTTGCGAATCGCTTCGTTGCCCAGTTTGCGCCGCATGCCGTGGATCAGCACATCAACGGCGTTGCTGGTGACCTCTTCGCCCCAGCCATAGATACGATTCTCCAGCTGTTCGCGTGAAAGGATCGCGCCGGGCCGCTCCAGCAGCGCATAGAGCAGTGCATATTCGCGAGCGGTAAGCTGTTCACGCTGGCCCTTATAGAGCACTTCCCGCGTCATCATATCCAGCTGCACGTCGCCGCTGCCGAGCAGCGAGTCGGCGGCACCGTGGCGGCGTCGGGTGATAGCGCGCATACGTGCCAGCACCTCCTGCAGATCAAAGGGCTTGAGCAGATAATCATCCGCGCCGCTATCCAGCCCCTGAATGCGCTGGGCAACGCTGTCCCTGGCGGTCAGCACCAGCACCGGCGTCATATCACCGCGGGCGCGGGCACGCCGCAACACGTCGATACCATCCTCACGCGGCAGGCCAAGATCGAGCAGCACGCAGGTGTAATTGCTTTCCGACCAGGCGTGCGAGGCAAACCGGCCGTCGCGCACCCAGTCCACCGACCAGCCTGCGGCTTCCAGGGCCTGCTGCAGGTTGGCACCAATCATCTCATCATCTTCTACCAGCAGCACGCGCATGGAGTCTCCTTATCAGTGTGGGGCAGTGTAACGCTGCATTCTTAGTGAAAAATTATCACCGCTGAATTTTACCGCTGCGCGCTTTGCTAATTCTGCGCTAATTCTTCGCTAATTAAGGGATAAATCTCCTGCGCTACAGTGGCTCTTCAGGAACAGTCTGTTAAGCCGGAGGGTGCGATGAATCAGCGAGAGTTTATCCGTAGTTTACTGGAGTGGATTGAAGATAACTTAGGTCACGATCTGCATCTGGATGAGGTGGCGCGTCGATCGGGCTATTCACGCTGGCATCTGCAGCGTCTGTTTCGTCAGCACACCGGTTTTTCACTGGCTGAGTATATCCGCCAGCGCCGTCTGACTGAATCGGCATTAACGCTGCTTAACAGCGACGACGCCATTTTACAGGTCGCCATGAACTACGGTTTTGATACGCAGCAGGCCTACACCCGCACCTTTAAAAATTATTTTCGCATTACGCCAGGCCAGCTGCGTCGTCAGCGTCGCGTTGAGCCGGAGCGGCTGCTGCTGCCTTTCGCCGTCGCCGTATGACCGGCCAGCAGCGGAAAGAAAATCGGGTGCAGAACGGCGCAATACCTTTTAAGCTGCGGGTCATGTTTCTCTGACAGCCGGACCCATGAACCCTGGTGATAATCTGACAGCCATGCTGCTGTTTGCGCACGTGGCGGAGCGCCAAAGTTTCAGCGAAGCCGCGCGTATTCTCGGCGTCTCCAAATCCTATGTCAGCCGTGAAATTGCCCGGCTGGAGGTGCGGCTGGGGATCAAACTGCTGCAGCGTACCACGCGTCATGTTGCGCTGACCGGCCACGGGCAGGCGTACTACCCATTCTGCCTGCGCATGCTGGACGAGCTGCATCAGGCGGATGCGTTTGTGCAGCAGCTGCACCAGCTGCCGGCCGGCAATCTTCGCCTGCAGGCACCGGTAACCTTTGGCTGCCAGTGCGTGGCGCCGGTGGTGGACGCCTTTATTCGCCGGCATATTCATCTGCATGTGGATCTGGATCTCACCACCAGCGAAGACCCTCACCCCGATGCCGATGTCGCCATTGTGGTTCGCAGCCGCGCGCCGCAGGGAGGCACCTGGCGCGAACTCAGTATCATCGACTGGGGTCTTTACGCTACGCCCGGCTACCTGGCCGCGCATCCGCTGATTGATCATCCCCGCACTCTGACGCGCCACAACCTGCTGCTGTTTCACGGGCCGGCCCATACCGCCGCTCTGCCGTTCCGGCGTGATAAGCAGCGGCTGGCGCTGGAGGTACGCAGCCGCTTTCGCGCCAACAACAGCATGGCGCTGCTGAACGCGGCGCTGGCCGGCGGCGGCATTGCCTATCTGCCCTCCTATATGACGCGCGAGGCGCTGGCGCGCGGCGATATCCAGCCGGTGCTGAGCGACTGGCAAATGGACCGCTTTCACAGTTACCTGCTGCTGAAAGAGCAGCCGCAGCCCTCCTCTCCGGTTACGCAGCTTTGCGATGCGCTGATCACCGCGCTGCAGGTATCCTGACTGTTGCTCGCTGGCAACAGTGGCAGGCTGGCAGGTAACTCTCCGACGCCCTCTGTTTTCTCTCCCTCCGCGCAGGTAGCCTGATAAAAAACAGCCGGCGGGAGAGGGTATGTCACACGCTTCATTATCATTAACAGCTGAACAGCAACACTGGAAGTGCAACCTGCTGGTCTGCACTCTGGGGTCATTTACCACTATCGTCGCCATGACGCTGCTGCTGCCGTTTCTGCCGATCTATGTTCAGCAGCTTGGGGTTGAGGAGCCGGCGGCGATCGCCCGCTGGTCGGGTGCCGCCTATGCGGCCACGTTTCTGAGCGCCGCGCTGACGGCGCCGCTGTGGGGCCGGCTGGCAGATCGCTACGGACGCAAACTGATGCTGATCCGCGCCAGCCTCGGCATGGCGATAGCCATGTCGCTGATTGGTATGGCCACCGCACCCTGGCAGCTGGTGGCGCTGCGCCTGCTGGCCGGGCTGCTGGGGGGATACGCTTCCGGATCCACGATTCTGGTCGCTGCGCAGACGCCAAAAGCCCACACCGGCTGGGCGCTGGGTATCCTCTCAGCGGGCATTATGGCGGGCAACGTCGCGGGGCCGCTGCTGGGCGGAATATTGCCGCCGCTGATTGGCATCCGTCACACCTTCTGGCTGACGGGCGCGGCGATCTTCCTCGCGTTTCTCGGCACGGCGTGTCTGCTGAAAGAGGCACCGCGGCAGCCCAAAGGCGCAGCCACGGCAGGGCAGGCCGCTGATGAGCCGCCGGCGAATCTTCGGGTGGTGCGACTGATGTGGCTCACGGCCATGCTGATGATGTTTGCCACGATGTCAGTGGAACCTATTATCACGCTCTATATTGCGCAGTTTGTGCAGGGCGAGCACGCGATAACCGTCAACGCCGGGATTGTGATGGCGGCGGCGGCGCTGGGAAGTATTCTTGCTGCGCCGCTGGCCGGGCGGCTGGCGGATCGCATCGGACACGGGCGTGTATTGCTTGCCGGGCTCGCGGCCAGCGCGCTGCTGCTGATCCCGCAGGCGTTTATCAGCCACGTATGGCAGCTTACCGGCCTGCGTTTTCTGATGGGCGTGGCGCTGGGCGGACTGCTGCCCTGCATTACCGCGCTGATACGCCACCATGTCCCGCAGCAGCAGACGGGAAAAATGCTGGGCTATGCGACCTCGGCACAGTATGCCGGGCAGGTGACCGGACCGCTCTGCGGCGGGATCGTGAGCGGAGCGTTTGGCATGCAGCCGGTGTTTCTGCTCACCGCGCTGATGATGGCGCTGTGTGCTTTACTGGTACGCGGCGTGGTGCAGGAGAGACAGAGCGCATAAAAAAGGCGGGCCACCGGCCCGCCTGATTTATTCTGCTGTTACGAAAGGTTATTTCGTATCAGGCAGCGCATAGGCAACCACGTAGTCGCCCAGTTTGGTGCCAAACGAACCGTGACCGCCAGCTGCGATGACAACGTACTGCTTGCCGTTCGCTTCATAGGTCATCGGCGTTGCCTGACCACCGGCTGGCAGACGCGCCTGCCACAGCATTTCACCGGTGTTGGTATCAAACGCACGCAGGTAGTTATCTGCCGTTGCGCCGATAAAGGCAACGTGTCCCGCCGTGGTGATTGGGCCGCCCAGCATAGGCATACCCATCTTAAACGGCAGCGGCAGAGGCGCGCTGTCGCGCACGGTACCAATGCGTTTTTTCCACACGGTTTCGTTGGTTTTCAGATCCACCGCAGAAATATAACCCCAGGCTGGCTGTTTGCACGGCAGGCCGAAAGGTGACAGGAATGGATTCAGCTCAACGCCAAACGGCACGCCATACTGTGGCTGCACGCCGGTTTCAGTACCGGAGCCGCCTTCCGCACCTTTCGGTGGCTCAGCCGGGTTGCCCGGTCCGCGTGGGATCAGCTTCGAGACAAACGGCAGCGCCATTGGGTTAGCGATGGCAATCTGACGATGTGGATCAACGGCGATACCACCCCATTCAAACATACCGAGGTTACCCGGGAAGACCAGCGTACCCTGTTCAGACGGCGGCGTGAACGGACCGTCATAGCGCAGGCGCTTGAAGATCACGCGGCACACCAGCTGGTCGAACATCGTCGCGCCCCACATATCCTTGTCAGTCAGATTCTGCTTAGGACGGTAGGTCAGCTCAGAGTAAGGCTGCGTCGGTGATACGTGGTCACCTTTCGCTGCGCCCTGCGGAACCGGGGTTTCCGGTGCCGGTACAACCAGCTTGCCGTTGCGGCGATCCAGCACAAAGATGTTACCGGTTTTCGCCGGCGCGTAGATCACCGGAACGGTGTTGCCATCTTTGTCGGTGATATCAGCCAGCGTCGGCTGAGAAGGCAGGTCCATATCCCACAGGTCGTGATGCACGGTCTGATAAGACCAGACCAGCTTACCGGTGGTGGCATTCAGCGCCAGAACGCTGTTTGCATAACGCTCCTGCTCAGGCGTACGGTTGCCGCCCCAGATATCCGGAGTAGAGACGCCCATTGGCAGATAAACGATATCCAGTTTCGGATCGTAAACCGCCGGTGCCCATGAGTTCGGTGAATTCAGGGTGTAGGTGTGCTCATCTTCCGGAATCGCGTTAGGATCTTTCGCGCCCGGATCGAATGCCCACAGCAGTTTGCCGGTGTTGACGTCAAAGCCGCGGATCACACCCGATGGCTCACGGGTAGAGTAGTTATCGGTTACGGCACCGGCGATCACGATAGTGGTATCGGTGATAATCGGTGGCGAGGTCGGTTCATACTGACCAGGGGTGGTAACCGGCTGCTTGTGCTGCAGGTCCAGCTCACCGTTGTTACCAAATGCCGGGCAGCGTTCGCCGGTTTCCGCATCCAGAGCAAACAGACGACCATCGTTGACCGGCAGATAGATGCGACGTGCGCAGAGTGCCGGCTGAGTTGCCGCGCTATCCGCTGCTGCAGGGGTTTCATGATAGGAAACGCCGCGGCAGGTGATGTGCTGGAAGGTCGGATTCTGCTTCAGAGCCGGATCAAACTTCCACTTCTGCTTACCGGTTGTGGCATCCAGCGCAAACAGGATCTGATGCGGTGAGCAGAGATAGAGCGTGTCGCGGATTTTAATCGGCGTCACTTCATCAGTGATTTCACCCGGATCGTTAGCATTTTTCAGATCGCCGGTCTGGAACTGCCAGGCAACCTGCAGCTCTTTGACGTTGCTGGCGTTGATCTGCTTCAGCGGAGAAAAGCGGGTGCCCTGCTGATCGCGCGCGTACGCCGGCCAGTCAGCATCAGCAATATTGCTGATAGGCTGAGTCTGCGGGGTGGTCGCTGCAGCGGGCAGCTCGCCATTCAGCTCCTGCGGATCGTGGAAAACGGCCCACGCCAGAACCAGTACGCTGGCAATCAGCGCCACCAGCATCGCGCCTCTGCCGGCAGGATTAAACGTGCGATAGACGAAAGGCAGGATCAGCCAGATACCGAAAATCACCAGTACATCGGTGCGCGGTGCCAGCGCCCAGAAGTCAAAGCCGACTTCCCATACGCCCCAGATCAGCGTGCCAAGCAGCAGCAGCGCATACAGCAGCAGCGCGGCGCTGCTGCGACGCCAGAGCAGAACAGCGGTGATCAGCATCATCACACCGCCAATAACGTAGTACCAGGAACCTCCAATGGTGGCTAACCAAATGCCACCAACCAGCATAAACGCGCCCGTCAGCAGTGCGAACAGCACCGTGAGCAGGCGGATTACGCCAAAAGATGAGGAAGCTTTCCCCATAATATTGACCTCTTTCTTTGCCATAGAAAAACAAAGGAAACAACGCTTCAGGCTGTTTCCCGACATAGAGTACGAAGTGAGCAGAAATGTTCACGCAGCGTTCTTCCGTGACGCCAGATGATCCCTTTGCGTTAAATTTTATCTTAAAAACGTTAACGAGTTTGCTTTTTTTAGCGGTTTTAACTCTGTCGGACCAAATCACACGACATTTTATGGCGGAATAGCGGCGTTAATTCCGATCAAATCAGGTGGCTGCGCCGCGAAGTAGCAGATTGTGTAAACGGTTACCCTAAAAAAGCGTGCCGGGTGTGCGCTGCTGCTGCCAGCCGCTTAACTGCAGGCGCTGGTAATGTTCGCTATTCAGCGTCAGCTGTGCGGTGCGTAATATAACGTCTGCTTCTCTTTCTCTCAGAGACTCAATTAAAAACGGAAAGCTGAACTTGAGGTAATTATCGTTAAAAAAATCCTCGGATAAAACCACACCGCTAAATGGAAACGCCACGATCTTTTTCCACTCTGTTCCCGGCGGCGCGAGATCGCACAGCCAGAATGAGAAGTGGTGCGCAACGGCAAGCAGGGGGGCACCACCCTGTAGCAGCCCTGCATAATCAATTGCCAGACGGACGTGGGCAGCCTGCAGCATCGGATAATTTTCCGGGGCACGTAAAAATTCCATCAGGCTATTTCCCGCCAGCGGAATAATTATTAGTTCAGGGGTATCAGGCAGCTGATTATGCAAAGCAATTATGTTATGTCCATTAAGTAATGTATCAGCGTCCTGCTCGCAATGCATAAAGGGTGCTGAATAACACACGCCGCACAGCGTGTTGTCAAAGCGATGAATACGCTCAGTAACATAAGGATTATAAGTACTGTTTTTCATGTATCTCTGCAAAAAAATTATTAACCGGAAAGATATGTTTTATTATAAATGCGTGTTATGACTGAAATTTACCGGCGGCTAATATAGATCGAAAGAGAGTGTTAAATCACCTTTTTTTACCTGTCTCTGATACAGAGATATTCCTGGCGTTAAAAGGGATAATTAAGCTGTTAATTCAGTAATCAATAAATCAATACCGGTATTCAATCAATAACAATCACTCTCCTGATATATAGAGACCAATGTTTATCTGCCAGGCAGTTAAGTTTTTGTTTCAAAAGCGCACAACCTGCCATTGCCTGCCAGAGTGATATCACGCACCCTCAGAGAGACAAAACGATAACAGAAGTCACTGCCTGGCTTCTGACCAGATTAGTGCAATGACGCTAATCAGTTAATCATTTCAGGATGGGATCGCATGACAGGTATAAAAAGCTCTGCTGCAGAAGACTCTCTGCTGCGGCATCGACCGTTTGTGGCTTTCTGGCTGGCGCGCACCTGCTCGTCATTCGGCTTTCAGATGTTTTCAGTGGCGGTCAGCTGGCAAATCTATGCCCTGACACACAGTGCGCTGGCGCTGGGTATGATCGGTTTAATGCAGTTTTTACCCTCGGTACTGCTGGCGCTGCCGGCTGGTCATCTGGCCGATCAGCACGACCGTCGTCGCATTGTTCTGGTGGGACAACTGATTGAGTGGGCAGCGCTGCTTGGGCTGGTGGCGCTGACGCTGCTGCACTGGGCAGGAAGCGTTGAGATCTGGGGACTGGTGTTTCTGATCTCAGTGGCAAAGGCGCTGGAGTGGCCGGCTATCACCTCTATGCTGCCGGCGCTGGTGCCGCCGCCGGTTCTGGCCCGTGCGATGGCTGCCAGTTCAGTAGGCGGTCAGGCGGCGGTGATCGTCGGCCCGACGCTGGGCGGCCTGCTTTATGTCGCCGGGCCTGAAGTGGTGTATGGCGTTTCCGCGCTGTTCTATCTCTTCTCTATCGTACTGATTAGCCGCCTGCGCTACGCGCGGCCGCCGCAGTCGCGCATGCCGATGAACCTGACCAATATGTTCGCTGGCGTGCGTTTTATTCGCGAGCGCAAAGATGTGCTGGGCGTGATCTCGCTTGATCTGTTTGCCGTGCTGCTGGGCGGGGCCACGGCGCTGCTGCCGATTTTTGCGCAGGATATTCTGCATACCGGGCCGTGGGGGCTGGGCATGCTGCGCGGCGCACCGTCAGTCGGAGCGCTGGTGGTGGGCGTCTGGCTCAGCCGTAATAAGCTGGAGAAGCACGTCGGTATGATTATGTTTGGCTCGGTAGCCGGTTTTGGTCTGGCGACGCTGCTGTTTGCGCTCTCCACTCAGCTCTGGCTGTCGCTGCTGGCGCTGGCTGCGCTGGGGGGATTTGATATGGTCAGTATGGTGATCCGCGGTGCGCTGGTCCAGCTCGATACGCCGGATGATATGCGTGGCCGCGTCAACGCCGTGAACGCTATTTTTATCAATACGTCCAATCAGCTGGGGGAGTTTGAATCTGGCCTGCTGGCCGCATGGCTGGGGGCGGTACCGGCGGCCGCGCTGGGCGGAATAGGTACGCTGATAGTGGTCGCCGTCTGGATGACGCTTTTCCCGCATCTGCGCAAACGGCAAAAGCTGGAGAATGAAAGCGGCGTGTAGATGAGGGTGCCCGGCGCAGCATCACGCCGCCGGGCACATCAGCAGACCGGCAGCCGGTCTGCCTGGCGTCGGCGCGTTATGCGACCCCGTTGACCAGGATAACGCGGTAGTTAGCGCCTTTCACGCGGTGCGCTTTCGCTTCCTGATAAGCCGGACTGTGATACCAGGCGCGCGCGGCGTCCATATCGGCAAATGCCAGAACGACAACGCCTTCGGCATCCCGGCCTTCCAGCACTTCCTGCTCGCCATAAAAAGCCAGCGGCGTGATCTGATGATCGCCACGCGCGTCGCCCGCTTTCTGTGAGTAGGTTGCCAGCTCATCTTTGTCCAGCGTCTCATCCTTAATCATTACCATGTAAGCGGTCATTACTTCTCTCCCCGTGCCTGACGTTTATCTTCGGTGTTGTGTTCAAAATCGCTGGCGTCATGCCGCTCCAGCAGCTGATCCTGCGGCTCAGCGCCAAAGGCGCGATTAACTTTACGTCCGCGTACTACCGCCGGACGCTCCGCGATCTCTTTCGCCCAGCGCACCACGTTGGTGTAAGCCTGCACATCCAGAAACTCTGCTGCACCATACAGGCCATTCAGCACCAGGTTGCCATACCAGGGCCAGGTCGCGATATCCGCAATGGTATAGGCGTCACCTGCGAGGAAGCGGTGATCCGCCAGCTGGCGATCCAGCACATCCAGCTGACGCTTCGCTTCCAGCGTAAAGCGGTTGATGGCGTATTCAATTTTCTCCGGTGCATAGTGGTAGAAGTGGCCAAAGCCGCCGCCAAGATAGGGTGCAGAACCCTGCAGCCAGAAGAGCCAGTTCAGGGTTTCAGTGCGGCCCGCCACATCTTCCGGAATAAAGTAGCCAAACTTCTCCGCCAGATAGAGCAGGATATTACCTGATTCAAACACCCGCTGCGGTGGCGTCATGGAGTGGTCGCTCAGCGCCGGAATTTTAGAGTTAGGGTTCACATCAACAAAACCGCTGGAGAACTGATCGCCTTCACCAATGCGGATGAGCCAGGCGTCATACTCCGCCTCTTTTACGCCCACCGCCAGCAGCTCCTCCAGCAGAATAGTGACCTTCTGACCATTTGGCGTACCGAGCGAGTAGAGCTGCAGCGGATGCTTCCCGACCGGCAGCGCCTGCTCATGCGTGGCGCCAGCGGCAGGGCGGTTCGTGCTGGCGCCGTTGCCTTTGGCTTCCGGTTCCCAGGTCCAGACTTTTGCGGGCTGATACTGATTATCTGACATCGTCATTTCACCTTATGGTCGTGAGCGTTGCGCTGCCACTGAGTGTAGCAGCGCAATTCCGCGCCGATTTAACCGCGCTGGCGGTGAGCGGGTTTGCGGGATCAGGTACAGTTCTCCTGGGTATAGAGCATAAAGTCGACTTTGCCCGGCGCGTAAGTATCAGGCTGCTCGCGCTCTTCCAGATGCCGCAGCAGCAGGGACAGAGCGAGTTCAGCGTGGCGCTGCGTGTTCTGATCGAGGGTCAGGGTCAGGATGCGCTGCTGCAGCAGCTGGCGCGTAGTTGCATAAAGTTCATGCGTCACATAAACCGTGCTGCCGCACAGCCGGTGGCGCGCCAGCGCTTCATAAATCTGGGTATTGCCCATGCCGGTGTTATAGAGTCCGGCGATCTGGCGCGATCCCGCCAGCGTTTTTTCCAGCAGCCGGCTGATGCGTTCGCGATCGTCCTGGCCAGCGAGGATCTCACGCAGTCGCAGCTGCGGAAAGCGCTCAGCCAGCACCTGCTGAAAACCTTCAATACGCTGCTGGTGCGCGAGGTAGTCAGCGCGACCGCTGATCAGCACCACATCCCCTGTACTGGCCGCCATGCTGCCGAGCATCAGGCCCGCCGTGCGTCCCGCTTTGTATTGATCGATACCGACATGGCAGAGCCGCGGCGCGTCAGGCAGATCGCTCACCAGCGTGATGACCGGCACGCCCCGCGCCTGGCAGCTGGCCAGCGCCTGATAAATCAGCGGGCTGGCGTGGGCAAAAACAATCAGCCCGTCCATTCTTTTACTGCTGGCATCGATATGGGCCGCCAGTTTCTCCGGCGCATCTTCCGGGATAAGCGTGCGATGCAGCCGGACGCGCCGGTAGCCCAGCGCATCTGCCAGGCGGGCAAACTCCTGCGCCAGCTGCTGAAAGAAGAATGAGCCGTTGCCGCTCAGGATGACCTCTATCTGCCAGCTGTGACGATGCTCCTCCGGGAGAATACGTTTTAAGCCCGCCTCCCGGGCCGCCTGCAGCACTTTTCGCGTCATCGCGGGCGAGACGCCCCCGCGATCGTTCAGGACCCGATCCACGGTTGCGACGCCAACGCCTGCGCGCTTAGCCAGTCCGGCCAGCGTGGTTGCTTTCATTCGAGTGAATTCCATCAAAAAACTGCGTTCTGACAGCCTGCCAGAACGGGATATTTTGACAAGACAGGGCATTCTGAAGTGTGAGCTAAAGGAGGAGATCCGCAGCTTTGCTGTTGATATGGCGATGATAATAGTGCCGCTGCAGAAGGGCGCGGTGATGCCTGGCGCGATGTAAGCGGTGCGTTTCCCCCTGCAGGGCCCAGGGGGAGAATACTACCCGATGCGGCAATCAGAGGTTCAGCAGTTCGCGCTCAATCAGTTCGCGCGTCTCTACCGCCTGATAGCGCATCTTCTCCGGATAGCCGAACAGCGCCGCTGAGATAATCGACTCACCGCCGACTTTGAAGCTGCGCCGGGCAAAATCCATCTCGCGCAGCGCTTCAAACAGCGCATCGAAGTTGACTTCGCCTTCTCCCACCGCGACGTGCTGATGGATGGTTGCGTCCACGCCGGGCGGATTCACAATGTAGCGGCAGTGTTTGGTGTGGTTCATGGTATCGGCGATCAGCATATGCGACAGATCGTCGCCAGCGTAGTGCAGCATGTTTTTCACATCCCCTTTGCCTTTGTCATAATAGAAGGTGTGAGGCGCACTATAGATATACTTCACGTTATCGCTGCGAAACGACTTCACGATATCCGCTGTTTCATTGTTCTCTTCGCAGAAATCCCACGGGTGCGCCTGGATTTC
The DNA here is from genome assembly GCF_002095385.1 of Pantoea eucrina. GTDB lineage: Bacteria > Pseudomonadota > Gammaproteobacteria > Enterobacterales > Enterobacteriaceae > Pantoea > Pantoea eucrina. Next base: position 12,956 of record NZ_MIPP01000001.1, read on the forward strand.
AATGCGGATCCCTTCCCGCTCGACAATCGGCAGCAGCTCCTCCATAGAGCGGTAGAACATCTCTTCGCAGATCTCTGGCTCATTAGGGTTGCCGGAGAGTTCGGTATTGATAACCTGCACGCCCATTTCAACCGCAATTTCAATCATACGCTTCCAGTTTTTTACCGCCGCCTGACGCCGCAGCTCGTCGGGTCCCGACCAGCGATAAACCGTGATGAAGGAAGAGATTTCGGTGCCGGTGGCGTTCAGCGCATTTTTATATTCACGCAGGATTTCGCGGCTGGCTTTGGGGTGTTTATAAAAGGGATTGATCTGCGGATGGGGTGACTGCTCAATATATTTATAGCCCCATTCCGCCACCTGATGCACCATCCGGGTAATGCCGAGATCCCGGATAACGTCCACGTCAAAAGCAATTTTCATGCTGTCGCTTCTCCTGCGCTATTCCGCTGCCAGGGTTGTTCCGGACAGGCGGAAGCTGATGCAGAAACGCCAGGCAGACGGAGAATGTGTTTATCAGCCACTATAGGAAGGGAAGTCGGCGCGTTCTACGATTTTGCTGATGTAAAACCATCATTATGGCACCGGGTACGGTGCGGAAAGGCAGCAGGACAGGTGAAATGGACAACGCAGAAAAGCAAAAACCCGGCCATAAGGCCGGGTTTTCTGAATTGTGGTGCCCGAACCCGGAATCGAACCAGGGACACGCGGATTTTCAATCCGCTGCTCTACCGACTGAGCTATTCGGGCAACGGGGCGCATTAAACCTTAATGGCCGCAGATCGTCAACGGGTTTTAGCAAAAAAGCGCACTATCCGTGACTGACTGCCTGCTTTTCAGGCATGTCAGCCCGTTTTCAGGCGAGTGCGCCGTTCTGACGACAGAGCGCAATGCTGAAGACATCTTCCGCCAGCCGCCGGGCGGTCGCCACATCCTGAACGTTGCGTTTCACCAGCAGTTTGCTCAGGCAGCCCTCGAGGATCAGCTCCATCTGATCGGCTACCATCGCGGGATTGTCCAGCGCCAGCTCAACCAGGATCTCATGGGTAAACTGCCATGAGTGGCGCTTCTGCTGCTCCGCCAGCTGGTGCACCGGCTGGTCAGGCTGCGGATAGAAGCTGCAGGCCGCAATAAACAGGCAGCCGGGAAACCGGCCTTTACTGACATACTCTGCCAGCACGTCATAGCGCGCCATCAGCTTTTGCGCCGGAGTGAGCCGCTCATCCAGCTGTACCTGACGCCGCCAGCTATCGATCTGCTGACCGTGATAGCGCAGTGCATCATAGAGCAGCGCATCGCAGTCGGGCCAGTAGCGGGTCAGCTGTTCAGTGCTGAGTCCGGTTTCACCTGCCAGCTGCGGCAGCGACAGGGTAGCCGCCAGGCCGTGTTGTTCGAGCACATTCAGCGCATGCTCCAGAATTTGTTCGCGTTGCACATGACTCTCCTCTGGAATATCGGCCCGCTCGTCGATGAGCGGGTAGTGGCTGAACCAGTGTCGTTTAACGCGGCAAATTCTGCAAATGCGCGCGAAACGCTGCCGCACGCAGAAAGCCGCTGATACGGGAATCGGGGATCTCCCGACCCTGCGCGTCAAAAAACAGAATGGTCGGCAATCCTGGCACCTGCAGCTGCTTCAGCAGGGCATTATCCTGCGCGCTGTTTGCGGTGACATCCGCCTGCAGCAGCTGCACGTCAGCAAGCGCGCTGGCGACTGCCGGATCGCTGAAGGTATATTTTTCAAACTCTTTGCAGGCGACACACCAGTCGGCATAGAGATCGAGCATGGTGATGCGCCCCGGTGCCTGCTGCAGCGCCTGCTCAAGCTCCGCGCTGCTGCTGATGCGCTTAAAGGGCAGGTGTGCCACGCTCTGGCTTGCCGTAGCGCCAAACGCCCATTCCTGCAGCGGCCGCGCCATAATCAGCGCTGCCCCTAACATCACCAGCGGCACGAAGCGCCACTTGCCGCGCGCGTTGATGCTGTGAATAAATGCCCAGCTGAAAAACGCTACGCCCAGCAGGCTCCAGAGCCGCAAACCCCAGGTGTCGCCGAGGATACGCTCCAGCAGAAATACCGGCAGCGCCAGGATAACAAACCCGAATGCCTCTTTTACCGTCTGCATCCACGGGCCGCTTTTGGGCAGTAGCCGATGGCCAAAAAGCGTGACGGCGATCAGCGGCAGCCCCATTCCCACGGCGTAGAGCCACAGCGTGCCGGCGCCGGCCCACAGGTTTCCGCTCTGTGCGATATACAGCAGGATCGCGCTGAGCGGCGCCGTGGTGCAGGGGGAGCAGATAAGCCCGGCCAGCGCGCCCATGACAAATACGCCAGGCAGCGAGCCGCCGCGCTGCTGATTGCTCCAGAGCGCAAGACGCGTCTGCAGGCTGGCGGGCAGCTGCAGCGAAAACAGGCCAAACATCGACAGCGCCAGCAGAATAAACAGCAGCGACAGACCCGCCAGGACGTATGGATGCTGCAGCGCCGCCTGAAAGCGCAGCCCGGCCGCCGCGACCACAACGCCCAAAAGCGTGTAGGTCAGCGCCATGCCCTGCACATAGACCAGCGCCAGCGACAGCAGCCAGCCGACGCTGTAGCGGCGTGCGCCGCCGAGGATAATGCCGGAAATCAGCGGGTACATCGGCAGGACACAGGGGGTAAAGGCGACGCCGATACCGATCAGCAGTGCCCAGAGCGGCGAGAAGGGCAGCGGCGTGGCGGCAGGCTGCGCCGTAACCGGCGCGCTGCCGCTGCTGACGGCGCTCAGCGGAACGGTACGGCTCTCCGGCGGGTAGCAGAATCCGGCCGCGGCGCAGCCCTGATACGTCACCGTCAGCGTGGCGCCCGCATCCGCCCGCTGCAGCGTCACCGGCAGCGTCACCGCCTGACGATAGATCTCGCTTTTGCCATAAAATTCATCCTCATGCGCCTCACCTGGCGGCAGCGTCAGCGGAGCCAGCTGCGCGTGCTGAGCCGTAATCTTCATCTGCTGACGATAGAGATAGTAGCCGGGCCTGACCTGCCAGTTCAGCGTCAGCGTTGAGCCCCGCTGAGAAAAATCAAACTGAAAGCCTGATCGACCGGCACAAAGCGGCTGGTGGATTTCGGCGCAAAGAGATCGGCCTGAGCCGACAGGCAAAGCAGCAGCGTCAGGCAGAGCGTCAGCAGGCGGGAAAGAGATGCAGCCATAACAAATTAATCAACTCCGGTAGTGCAGAAGCGGTGAGCATAGCACGCCCGCTTCGGCACAGGATTTCACAATGTAACGGCGTCAGAGGATCAGACTGCCAAACAGAAAGCCAAACGCCACGGAAAAGGCGATGGCCAGTACGCCCGGAATAATAAAGGAGTGGTTAAAGACAAACTTGCCGATTCGCGTCGAACCGGTGTCATCCATTTCCACCGCGGCCAGCAGCGTCGGATAGGTAGGCAGGACAAAGAGCGCTGATACCGCCGCAAACGAGGCCACTGCCGCCAGCGGCGAGACGCCGAGCATCAGTGCTGCCGGCATCAATGCTTTGGTGGTTGCCGCCTGCGAATAAAGCAAGGTGGCGGCAAAAAACAGCACCAGCGCCAGCATCCAGGGATAGCGCTGCAGCATGTCGCCCGCCAGAGTCTGGATCTCGCTCAGGTGCGCTTTGACAAAGGTATCGCCCAGCCACGCCACGCCCATGACGCAGATGCAGGCGCTCATGCCCGATTTAAACGTGCTGGCACTGAGGATCTCACTGCTGTCCACGCGGCAGGTCAGACAGATCAGCGTAGCGACCGTGAGCATAAACACGACGATCGCTTCGTTACGCGGCAGCACCGGGCTGGCGATCAGGCCCACGCTGTCGCTGATGGCGGTGGCATAGAGCACCACTGCCACAATGCCGGTCAGAAACAGCAATACGGCGCGGCGCGCGCCGGGTCGGGTGGTATACACTTTCTCACCGCGCAGCGTCACGTCGCCTCTGGCAAGCCGCGCCTGATAGATTGCATCATCCTTTAGTTCTGTACCGAGAAAGTTGGTGATCACTGCCGCGCAGAAGATTGCCGCCATCGTTGAGGGCAGCGCCACACCCAGCAGCGCCAGATAGCTGACGCCGCGGGGTTCCAGTATGGAGGCAAAAAATACCACTGCCGCAGAGAGCGGAGAGGCGGTGATCGCAATCTGGGAGGCCACCACCGCGATAGAGAGCGGACGCTATGGCCTGACGCCCTGCTCTTTGGCAACTTCAGCGATAACCGGCAGGGTGGAGAACGCGGTGTGGCCGGTGCCGGCCAGCAGCGTCATCAGATAGGTCACCAGCGGCGCCAGAAAAGTCACGTAGCGCGGATGACGGCGCAGCAGCTTTTCCGCCAGCCCGACCAGGTAATCCATACCGCCTGCGACCTGCATAGCAGCAATCGCGGCGATAACGGCCATAATAATTTCGATCACATCAAACGGGATTGCGCCGGGCTTCATGCCGCACACCAGCGTCAATATCAGCACTCCCAGACCGCCGGCAAAGCCGATTCCGATACCGCCCAGGCGGGCACCGAGCCAGATCGCCACGAATACCACTGCCAGTTCCACTGCTATCATCCGTTTCTCTCCTCAGGCTGCAGAACGTGTCCCCTGAATGTTGTAGTCGCCACATATAAAAAAAGCACGCCGTATTGTATACAGGCGTGCCCGGGGCAACATGATCGGAAACAGATTACTGTTCGTTTTCGTCGGTATAGCGTTTCGCTTTATAGGTCGGATGCATCAGGTTCTGGACGGAGAAAATATCATCCAGCTCCGCTTCGGTCAGCAGGCCGCGTTCCAGCACCACTTCACGTACGCTTTTGCCGGTTTCAGCACAGACTTTACCCACAATATCGCCGTTGTGGTGGCCGATATAGGGGTTGAGATAGGTGACAATACCGATAGAGTTGAATACGTAGGCTTCGCAGACCGCTTTGTTCGCCGTGATGCCATTAACGCATTTTTCCAGCAGGTTATAGCAGGCGTTGGTCAGAATGCTGACGGATTCAAACAGCGCCTGGCCAATCACCGGTTCCATTACGTTAAGCTGCAGCTGACCCGCCTCAGACGCCATGGTCACCGTGGTATCGTTGCCGATAACCTTAAAACAGACCTGATTCACCACTTCCGGCACCACCGGATTGACTTTGGCTGGCATGATCGAGGAGCCCGCCTGCAGTTCCGGCAGGTTGATTTCGTTCAGGCCGGCGCGCGGACCGGAAGAGAGCAGACGCAGGTCGTTGCAGATTTTTGACAACTTCACCGCCAGACGCTTCAGCGCTGAATGCACCATCACGTAGGCGCCGCAGTCGGACGTTGCTTCAATCAGATCTTCCGCCGGCACCACCGGCAAATTACTGACTTCTGCCAGGCGCTGCACGGCCAGCTGCTGATAGCCATCCGGCGTATTAAGGCGCGTACCGATTGCGGTTGCGCCAAGGTTCACTTCCAGCAACAGCTCGGCGGTGCGCAGAATATTGCGGGTCTCTTCATTCAGCAGCACGTTAAACGCGTGGAACTCCTGGCCCAGCGACATCGGCACCGCATCCTGCAGCTGGGTGCGGCCCATCTTCAGAATGTTTTCAAACTCCACGGCTTTGCGCTGGAAGCCTTCGCTCAGCTGGGCAATCGCATCCAGCAGCTTGAGAATAGAGGCGTAAACCGCAATCCGGAAGCCGGTCGGGTAGGCATCATTGGTTGACTGGCATTTGTTAACGTGGTCGTTGGGGTTGAGATACTGATACTCACCTTTCTGGTGACCCATCAGCTCCAGGCCGATGTTTGCCAGCACTTCGTTGGTATTCATGTTCACCGAGGTGCCGGCGCCGCCCTGGTAAACATCTACCGGGAACTGATCCATGCATTTGCCGTTGTTCAGCACCTCATCGCAGGCCTGAATAATGGTATTCGCAATGTTGCGCGGGATCGTCTGCAGCTCTTTGTTAGCCAGCGCGGCTGCTTTTTTAACCATCACCATGCCGCGGACAAATTCAGGAATGTCGCTGATTTTACTGCTACTGATATAGAAATTTTCAATCGCACGCAGAGTATGAACACCGTAGTAAGCATCCGCCGGCACTTCGCGCATGCCTAACAGGTCTTCTTCGATACGAATGTTGTTCGCCATGATTACCTTCTTATTATTGCTGCTCTGATACCGCCACGCATCCGGCATGGATGGAGAGCGAATAACACGCAGGTGAAGCAATTATATTGTCGTGGAATACCAGTGCCGACATTTTATCCATCTTCGGGCTGGCGGGCACGATCATATTCTGTCACGGCAGAAATGCTCGTACACAGATCACTTTACGGACATTTGCCCGGCAAGTGGTAATAACGATATGTGATGTATCTCTCACTTTTATGTCAAAAGGAATTATTTGGCCGGTGCGGTTGAAATCCACCGCGCGGGTGCCCATCTCACTACCTATGATCGTTACGATCGCTCTGTTTCTGCCGCCTGGCCTGTCGCGAGGCGGCCCAACTCACAGGAGACACCAGTGCGCTGGTTACCGTTTTTACTCTTTTTTGTCCTGGCGTGGATTGAGATCACGCTGTTTATCCAGGTGGCACATGCGCTGGGCGTGCTGCTGACGATGCTGCTGGTAATTTTTACCTCCTGTATCGGTGTGTCGCTGGTGAAAAATCAGGGCATGAAAAACTTTATGCTGATGCAGGAGAAGCTTGCGCGTAACGAAAGCCCGGCAGCGGAGATGATTAAAAGCGTCTCGCTGATCATCGCCGGTGTGCTGCTGCTGCTGCCCGGCTTCTTTACCGACTTTCTCGGCCTGCTGCTGCTGCTGCCGCCGGTGCAAAAGCTCCTGACGCTGAGGCTGATGCCGCATCTGCGCGTCTGGCGCGGTCCTGGCCAGGGACCCGACAGCGGCGTAACGATGGATGGTGAATTTGAGCGTAAAGATCAGGATCGCATCGGCCACGATAAAGATCGCTGAGGTAAGCGAGGCGGCGCAAGCCGCCTTATTTGTATTCTTTTTAAGCGTTTGTAGCACAAACAAAAATTTTTTTATTTTTTTCCCCTTGAAACTCTCTTGTCTGCCCCTATCTCTTCCTGCACGAGGCCGGAACCCTCAAGCCCGGCGTTCAACCCAAAAATGAATGATTGGACTTCTCAAAGGAGAGCTACCAAATGAAAATTCGTCCGTTGCACGATCGCGTTATCGTCAAGCGTAAAGAAGTTGAAGCTAAATCAGCAGGCGGTATCGTTCTGACCGGCTCTGCAGCTGGCAAATCAACCCGTGGTGAAGTTCTGGCTGTTGGCAATGGCCGCATCCTGGACAACGGCGAGATCAAGCCGCTGGACGTGAAAGTGGGTGATCTGGTGATTTTCAGCGAAGGCTACGGTGCAAAAACCGAGAAAATCGACAACGAAGAAGTTCTGATCATCTCTGAAAGCGACATCCTGGCGATTGTCGAAGCGTAATTTACGCGTAATTCACTGAACGAAACGAATTTAAGGGAAATTTGAAATGGCAGCTAAAGACGTAAAATTCGGTAATGACGCACGCGTAAAAATGCTGCGTGGCGTGAACGTACTGGCAGATGCAGTAAAAGTTACCCTGGGCCCGAAAGGCCGTAACGTGGTTCTGGATAAATCTTTTGGTGCACCGACCATCACTAAAGATGGTGTTTCTGTTGCGCGTGAAATCGAGCTGGAAGATAAGTTCGAGAACATGGGTGCGCAGATGGTGAAAGAAGTCGCGTCTAAAGCAAACGATGCAGCAGGCGACGGCACCACCACCGCAACCGTACTGGCACAGTCTATCGTTAACGAAGGCCTGAAAGCCGTTGCGGCCGGCATGAACCCGATGGATCTGAAGCGCGGTATCGATAAAGCCGTTGTCGCTGCTGTTGAGCAGCTGAAAGCGCTGTCTGTACCTTGCCAGGACACCCGCGCAATCGCGCAGGTTGGTACTATTTCTGCTAACTCCGATGAGAGCGTTGGTACCCTGATCGCCCAGGCGATGGAAAAAGTGGGTAAAGAAGGCGTTATCACCGTTGAAGAAGGCACCGGTCTGCAGGACGAGCTGGACGTAGTGGAAGGTATGCAGTTCGATCGCGGCTACCTCTCTCCTTACTTCATCAACAAGCCAGAAACCGGCGCAGTTGAGCTGGAAAGCCCGTTCATTCTGCTGGCTGACAAGAAAATCTCCAACATTCGTGAAATGCTGCCAGTACTGGAAGCCGTTGCGAAAGCGGGCAAACCACTGCTGATCATCGCGGAAGATGTGGAAGGTGAAGCACTGGCAACGCTGGTGGTGAACACCATGCGCGGTATCGTGAAAGTGGCTGCGGTTAAAGCGCCAGGCTTTGGCGACCGTCGTAAAGCGATGCTGCAGGATATCGCTATCCTGACCGGCGGTACCGTGATCTCTGAAGAGATCGGTATGGAGCTGGAGAAATCCACTCTGGAAGATCTGGGTCAGGCCAAGCGTGTCGTGATCAACAAAGATACCACCACCATCATCGATGGTGTGGGCGATCAGGGCGCTATCTCTGGCCGCGTATCGCAGATCCGTCAGCAGATCGAAGAAGCGACCTCAGATTACGATAAAGAGAAGCTGCAGGAGCGCGTAGCGAAACTGGCAGGCGGCGTAGCCGTACTGAAAGTAGGCGCCGCTACTGAAGTGGAAATGAAAGAGAAGAAAGCCCGCGTTGAAGATGCCCTGCACGCTACCCGTGCTGCGGTAGAAGAAGGCGTGGTAGCGGGCGGCGGTGTCGCGCTGGTTCGCGTTGCGGCTCAGCTGACCGATCTGCGTGGTCAGAACGAAGATCAAAACGTCGGTATCAAAGTTGCGCTGCGCGCAATGGAAGCTCCGCTGCGTCAGATCGTTTCCAACGCCGGTGAAGAGCCTTCCGTTGTGGCAAACAACGTGAAAGCGGGCGACGGTAACTACGGTTACAACGCGCAGACCGAAGAGTATGGCAACATGATCGACTTCGGTATCCTGGATCCAACCAAAGTAACCCGTTCTGCGCTGCAGTACGCGGCCTCTGTAGCTGGTCTGATGATCACTACCGAGTGCATGGTTACCGATCTGCCTAAAGGCGACGCACCTGATTTAGGCGCGGGCGCAGGCGGTATGGGTGGCATGGGCGGTATGGGCGGCATGATGTAATTGTCCCCGACAGCGTAAGCTATCTGCGAAACCCCCGACCGGAAACGGTCGGGGGTTTTTCTTTTGCTGGCGAACAGGGTATAAGTAGGGACGCGATCTTTCGGCTTTGTGGGTTCAGGGCAATGAATGTTCAGAAAAAAAGTGCGCTTTTCTGCTACGCTGCCGCCCGACACTGATGATAATAAAATGGGGATTACAATGCGGATTAACCTCTTGCCCGGACTGGCAGCGGGCATCATGCTGCTGGCGGGTTGCAGCAGCTCAAATCAGCTGAGCGCCGCTGGCGAACGCGTCACGTTTGTCGATGAGCAGCCAGCAAGTCAATGTCAGCTTCTGGGCAACGTCACCGGCTCACAGAGCAACTGGCTGAGCGGGGCGGGCGGCGAAAATAGCGCGCTGCGCGGTGCTGCCAACGATCTGCGCAACCGGGCGGCTGAAATGGGCGGCAACGTTATTTATGGTGCCACCAGCCCGACGCAGAATCTGCTTTCTGCGTTCGCGCCGCTCGACAGCAAAATGACCGGCCAGGTTTACAAGTGTCCGTAATAGCAGAGCAGCAATAAAAAAGCCGCGAGAGCGGCTTTTTTTATTTGCAGCGGAATGTGGGGGTTACGAGCCGCTGTGGTCGCCATTAATGGCGACCCTACATAAGCACGCCGGGTGCGCATCAGTTGCGGCACGTCTGCTTGCAGGGTGCGCATCAGTTGCGGCACGTCTGTTTGCAGGGTGCGCATCAGTTGCGGCACGTCTGTTTGCAGGGTGCGCATCAGTTGCGGCACGTCTGTTTGCAGGGTGCGCATCAATTGCGGCACGTCTTTGTAGGGTGCGCATTCATGCGCACCGGAGAGCGAGCGTTACTCCTGACGCAGCTGAAGGTCCAGCGGGGTTTTGCTCGGCTCACCGCCAATCTCACGCGCCAGTCTGGGCACCATATAGCCGGAGACCCGGCTGAGCAGCTGACGCATCAGCGTGCGCGCTTCGGCGTCTGAAACAAAGAAGTGGGCAGCGCCCTGAACTTTGTCGAGTACGTGGAGATAGTAGGGCAGAATGCCGGCATCAAACAGCGCATTACTTAGCTCAGCCAGCGCATCCGCATTATCATTAACGCCGCGCAGCAGCACGCTCTGATTCAGCAGCGTCACGCCCGATCGCTTCAGCAGCTGCAGACGCGCGCGCAGCGCCTCATCAATCTCCTGCGCGTGATTGATATGGCTTACCAGCAGCACCTGCAGGCGGGTGTCAGCCAGCAGCTGGCACAGCGTTTCCGTAATGCGCGCCGGGATCACCACCGGCAGCCGGCTGTGAATACGCAGTCGCTTCAGATGCGGGATCTGCTCCAGCGCCGCAATCAGCCAGGCCAGCTCATGATCTTTAGCCATTAGCGGATCGCCGCCGGAAAGGATAATCTCATCCAGCTCCGGGTGCGCGGCAATATAGTCGATCGCCGCCTGCCAGTTACGCTTGTTGCCCTGATTATCCTGATAGGGAAAGTGACGACGGAAACAGTAGCGGCAGTTTACCGCACAGCCCCCTTTAACCAGCAGAAGCGCGCGGTTTTTATACTTGTGCAGCAGGCCCGGCACCACGCTGCTCTGCTCATCGAGCGGATCGGTAGTGTAGCCCGGCGCATCGGTAAACTCCTGGCGGCTGGTCAGCACCTGCAGCAGCAGAGGGTCACCGGCATCGCCGTGGCGCATGCGCTGAATGAAGGCGCGCGGCACGCGCAGGGCAAAAAGCTGGCGTGCAGCGTGGCCGGCAGCTAATTCCTGATGATGTTCGAGGCCTAAAAGTTGCAGTAATTCAGCAGGATCGGTGACAACATCAGCAAGTTGCTGCAACCAATCTTCTCTGACAGGGGAATTTAGGGTTACAATGTGTGCCATTTTTTTGGCTATTACCAGTTAATATCTACAGAGGGCCTTTATGGCGACTTATCTTAGCAACGATTTTCGTTCCGGTCTTAAAATCATGTTCGAAGGCGAACCGTATGCCATCGAATCCAGTGAATTCGTAAAACCGGGTAAAGGCCAGGCTTTCGCACGCGTTAAAATGCGTCGTCTGCTGACCGGTTCTCGCGTTGAGAAGACCTTCAAATCTACCGACTCTGCCGAAGGCGCAGACGTTCGTGATATGACGCTGCAGTACTCTTACAACGACGGTGACTTCTTCTACTTTATGCACCCTGAGTCTTTTGAACAGTACCAGGTTGAAGCCAAAGTACTGGATGACGTGACCAAGTGGCTGCAGGACAACGCAGAGTGTATCGTAACCCTGTGGAACGATAAACCGATTGCCGTTCAGCCGCCAAACTTCATCGAAGCAGAAATCACTGAAACCGATCCGGGCCTGAAAGGCGATACCGCCGGAACCGGCGGCAAGCCAGCGACCCTGTCGACCGGCGCAGTCATCAAAGTGCCACTCTTCGTTCAGATTGGCGAAGTGGTGAAAGTTGACACCCGCTCGGGTGAATACGTTTCCCGCGTAAAATAAGCACTAAATCAGGCGCATCTGTGATGCGCCTTTTTTTATGCCCGCGAAACGCGCCGGCGGCGTGAATTTTTCAGGGACTTAGCTACCAGGCTGCAGAAGCGGACTATGCTTTAAAAGCTGTACTTTTACTGCAACCAACAAGGATATGGCTATGTTTAAGAAAAGTATTGTCGCAATTTTCTCTGTGCTGGTGCTCTCTTCGGTACTGAGCGGCTGTAACACCACGCGCGGCGTCGGTGAAGATGTCGAAGCGGGTGGTCAGGCAATTCAGCGCAGCACCCAGTAAAATCTGCCGGTGCGAAAGCTTTCGCACCGCTCTTCTTTTCCTCTGATCTGCCAGCTTCTCTTCCGCTACGCCTCGTTGTTTGCTGCTTCTGTTCCGGGTAGACTTCCACCCCTTATTTGTATGAGGAGTCATCACCATGAGCGAAACGGCAAGCTGGCAGCCGAGCGCACCCATTGCCAATTTGTTGAAACGCGCCGCGATTCTGGCGGAAATCAGGCGTTTCTTTGCCGATCGCGGCGTGCTGGAAGTGGATACCCCGGCGATGAGCCAGGCCACCATTACCGATATCCATCTGGTGCCGTTTCAGACGCGTTTTGTCGGACCCGGCGCCAGCGAAGGCCGCGATCTCTGGCTGATGACCAGCCCGGAATACCATATGAAACGGCTGCTGGCCGCTGGCAGCGGGCCGATCTACCAGATGGGTCGCTGCTTCCGTAATGAAGAGGCGGGGCGTCATCACAATCCTGAATTCACCATGCTGGAGTGGTATCGCCCGCACTACGATATGTATCGCCTGATGAACGAGGTGGACGATCTGCTGCAGCAGGTGCTGGAGTGCGACACTGCAGAATCCCTTTCCTATCAGCAGGCGTTTATCCGTCATCTGGAGATTGATCCGCTCTCTGCGGATAAAACGCAGCTGCGCGAAGCCGCGACAAAGCTCGGCGAGGGGGAGCTGGCGCAGCGTGAAGAGGATCGCGATACGCTGCTGCAGCTGCTGTTTATGCTGGGCGTAGAGCCGAAAATTGGCAACGACAAACCCTGCTTTGTCTATCACTTCCCGGCAAGTCAGGCTGCGCTGGCGGAGATCAGCACGGAAGATCATCGCGTTGCTGAACGCTTCGAGGTCTATTACAAAGGGGTTGAGCTGGCGAACGGTTTTCGCGAGCTGACCGACAGCCGTGAGCAGCGTCAGCGTTTTGAACAGGATAACCGTCGTCGTGCGGCGCGCGGGCTGCCGCAGCATCCGATTGACCACTATCTGCTGGATGCCCTGGCGCATGGTATGCCAGCCTGTTCCGGCGTGGCGCTGGGCGTGGATCGCCTGATTATGCTGGCGCTGAAAGCCAGCGCGCTGAGCGATGTGATCGCGTTTCCGGTCGACAGAAGCTGAGAACGTCAGGTTAAGCGCGGCGCCGGCTGGCGCCGCGGCTTACTGGGCGGTGGTGACGGGCGCGGCAGCTTCCGGAAATTCCTGAATCGTAACCGGCAGCGTCATTTTTTGCTCATTGCGCAGCACCTGCACATCAATCACTGAACCGGGGCGGATCTCCGCCACCTGATCCATCGTCTCCTGCGCGGAGAGCGCAGGCTTGCCATTAACCTGCAGCAGCACATCGTTGGCCTGGATCCCGGCGCTATCGGCCGGACCGCCCGGCGCGACGCTGTTAACAATAATACCCTGTACGCGATCGAGATTGCTGCCCTGGCCGTGCAGCGGCGGCAGTTCACGTCCGGTAATGCCGATATAGCCGCGGATCACCCGCCCGTCGCGGATCAGCTTATCCATGATTTTGGCCGCCAGCGCGGTAGGAATAGCGAAGCCGATGCCTTCCGGTGTTTCTCCGTCGTTGCTTTTATCAAAGGTCAGCGTGTTGATACCCATCAGCTCGCCCAGCGAATTGATCAGCGCGCCGCCTGAGTTACCCTGATTAATTGAGGCATCGGTCTGGAGAAAATTTTGCCGGCCGGAAGAGCTCAGGCCGACGCGCCCGGTCGCGCTGATAATGCCCTGTGTGACCGTCTGCCCGAGGTTATAAGGGTTACCAATCGCCATCACGACGTCACCAATGTGCGCCAGCCGCGCAGGGTTAATGGGGATAACCGGCAGGCCTGAGGCGCTGATTTTGAGCACGGCTAAATCGGTCATGGCGTCGGAGCCCACCAGGGTCGCTTCAAAAAAGCGGCCATCCTGCAGCGCCACGATGATCTGATCGGCGTTATTGATAACGTGTTTGTTGGTAAGGATGTACCCTTTCGCGTTCATGATCACACCCGAGCCGAGCGTGGTGATACCGCGATTATTGTTACCGTGGGCGCTGCGGTTGTAGACATTGACTACGGCGGGCACGGCGCGGCGCACCCCCGGATTAAAACTGAAAGGGGTTTCGTCAGCGCTGCTTTCATGATCAAAAGTGACGTCGCTGCCCATCCGCAGCGCCGGGATCGCAACAAGCAGCAAGCCTGCTACGATCAGGCCCATCACCACTGCACGCAAAAGTTTAAGAAACATGGTGTTATTTCAAGCCAGGTGAGATCGCAGGGCAGAATAACATGAGAAAGGCGGACACACACCTGCTTGTCCGCCTGTCGGGGGGATTATCTCAGCAGCAGGTAGATACTCTCGTCGCCGCGTACCACATTCAGCGCCAGCACCGGCGGTTTGCCCTCCAGTACTTTGCGCATCTCAGCGAGGCTCTGCACCCGGGTACGGTTTACGCCCACAATCACATCATCTTTCTGCAGACCGACCTGCTCAGCCGGCGTGCCTTTTTCGATGGCGTCGACTTTAATGCCTTTATCGCCTGTTTTGGTGGTGCCGTCGCTCAGCTGCGCGCCCTGCAGGGCAGGAGACATCAGCTGCGCGCTGGCGGTGCTCTGCGCGCTCTGCTCCAGCGTAACGGTCACGCTGACCGGCTTACCGTCGCGCAGCAGACCGATTTTCACCTGCTGGCCTGGCGGCGTGGTGCCTACTTTAACGCGCAGCTCGGCGAAGCTGGCGATCGGCTTATCGTTGATAGAGGTGATGATGTCGCCCGATTTTATCCCCGCTTTCTCCGCGGCCGATTTTGGCAACACTTCAGAGACAAATGCGCCGCGCTGCGCGTCAACGTTAAACGCTTTCGCAATATCCGCCGTCATCTCGGTGCCTTTGATACCCAGCTGACCGCGCTTCACTTCGCCGAACTGAATCAGCTGCTGCGCCAGGTTAATCGCCATATCACTGGGGATGGCAAAGCCGATACCAATATTGCCGCCGCTTGATGCCAGAATCGCGGTATTAATACCGATAAGCTCACCGTTCAGGTTGACCAGCGCGCCGCCGGAGTTACCGCGGTTAATCGCCGCATCCGTCTGAATAAAGTTCTCCAGTCCTTCAAGATTAAGACCGCTGCGGCCGAGTGCCGAGATGATCCCGGAGGTGGCTGTCTGACCCAGACCAAACGGGTTACCGATGGCTACCGCAAAGTCGCCGACTTTCAGCGCATCAGAATCGGCGATTTTCACCTGCGTCAGGTTCTTAGCCCCTTCAACCTGAATCAGAGCGATATCTGTCTGCTCGTCGTGGCCAATCAGTTTGGCATCATATTCGTTGCCGTCGCTGAGCTGGACGCTGATTTTGTCCGCGCCGTTTACAACGTGATTATTCGTCAGAATGTAGCCTTTTGCCGCATCGATAATGACGCCTGAACCGAGGCCTTCAAACGGCTGGGGCTGTGACTGACCGGGCGCCTGGCCGAAAAAACGCTTCAGCGGTTCCGGGATCTCCTGCGCCTGCTGACCACTGTCGCTGCCCTCAACGTGTACGCTGACCACCGCCGGCAGCACTTTCTCCAGCATCGGTGCCAGGCTTGGCAGCGCCTGCCCCTGAATCTGTGCCGGAAGCGCGGCCATCGCGCCTGACGTTGCGGCCAGGCTCATGCTGATACTCAGCGCCAGTGCGCTTAATAGTTTTGTTTGTTTTTTCATGGGTTATCAGGCTCTCGCTGCGAATAGGGGAGTACAGAAAGTGTGACAATCGTTTACTGCAAGTGTTCGAAACAAAAAGGGCACCGCATGAGGCGGTGCCCTGAAAAGATTAACTGCGGGGCGGGGTAGTGCGATCGCTGCCGCGCAGTAACCCGGAAGCGCCTTCAGAGTAGTCACGCGGGATCTGCACCGGCGCCTGATCGTTATCCGCTTCCGCTTCCGTCAGCTGATAGGCGAACGGATTTTTTTCACCCGGCAGATTAGGCAGCAGATCGTTGGATCCTTTTGCCATGTGCTGATAAAGCTGGCGGTAATCGCGCGCCATATTGTCCAGCAGCTCTGCGCTCTGGGCAAAATGGTTGGTGAGCTCTTCGCGATAATCTGCCAGCTCCGCTTTTGATTTTTCCAGTTCATACTGCATGCTGCGCTGTTCGCGCAATTTTTTGTTGCCAAAACGCATAGCGACTGCGCCGACAATAATGCCAATCACTAAACCAATCAGCCCGTATTCCCAGGTCATAATAACTCCCGTGTAATTTCCGTTGCTTCGTAGGGCATTGCTTCAACTTCAACTTCAGCTTCACTATAAGTCACTATACCCGTTAATCTGCAGGAAGTGGAACTATCGGACTGTATCGCTTAGTGTAGAGCGGCCTAATTTTCAGCAACCGACACGTGAATCGGACTTTTCAGGGATTCTGAGAGAACCATGCAAACCTCATCTCCGCTTGCGCGCTATGAGCAGGCGCTGTCGCAGGGCGAGTTCCGCCCGGACGACGTACAACGTGAAGCTATAACCCGCTTAGACGCTATCCAGCAAGGGCTTATTGCCCGTCAGCAGCCGCGTGAAAACAGCGGTCGCGGCCTGCTGGGACGCCTCTCCCGACTGGTCGGCAAAGAGAAGGCAGCGCCGGAAGCACCGGTACGCGGTCTCTATATGTGGGGCGGCGTCGGCCGGGGAAAAACCTGGGTCATGGACCTGTTTTTTCAGTCAATTCCTGGCGATCGCAAACTGCGGCTGCACTTTCATCGTTTTATGCTGCGGGTACATGAAGAGCTGACGCAGCTGCAGGGACAAAGCGATCCGCTGCAGATTGTGGCTGACCGTTTTAAAGCAGAGACCGATATCCTCTGCTTTGATGAGTTTTTTGTCTCCGACATTACCGATGCCATGCTGCTGGGTACGCTGATGGAGGCACTGTTCGCACGCGGTATCGCCCTGGTCGCCACCTCCAATATTCCGCCGGACGATCTCTACCGCAACGGTCTGCAGCGCGCGCGCTTCCTGCCCGCTATTGAGCAGATTAAACAGCACTGTGAGGTGATGAACGTGGATGCCGGCATCGACTATCGCCTGCGTACGCTGACGTCAGCACATCTGTGGAACCATCCGCTTAATGACGCCACACAGGCGGAGATGACGCGCATGTTTCGTGCGCTGGCGGGCGGAGCACCCGATGATGCACCGGTGCTGGAGATCAATCACCGGGAGATGCCCACCCGTGGAGTACATGAAGGCGTACTCGCCATTGATTTCCTGACGCTGTGCGGAGCGGGGCGCAGCCAGCACGACTACATTGAGCTGTCGCGGCGTTTCCATAGCGTGCTGCTGTTTGATGTACCGGTGATGATTTATAAAACTGAAGATCAGGCGCGCCGCTTTCTGGCGCTCGTGGATGAATTTTATGAACGCCACGTCAAACTGGTGGTGGCAGCGGAAACCTCGCTGTTTGAAATTTATCAGGGAACCCGGCTGAAGTTCGAGTATCAGCGCTGCCTGTCACGCCTGCAGGAGATGCAGAGCGAGGAGTATCTCCGGCTGCCGCATCTGCCGTGACGCCCGGCCAGAAATCGTGAATTTTGTCGCAAAAAGGTTCGATTTTTAAATCTGACTTCTCTATAATCTTGCGACCCCACGTTACAGCACAGCATTTCTTTTCCCGGAAAGCTGTGTGATCCGGTAACTCTACCTGAGGGGGTGGGCTTGCTGGGCGAAATGGTCGCGTGAGCCTCAATCGTTAACTTAGCGTTTGGGATTTCACCAACGTGTAACTTTTATTTGGGTAAGCTTTTCAATGAAAACTTTTACAGCTAAACCAGAAACCGTACAGCGTGACTGGTATGTTGTTGACGCAACTGGCAAAACCTTGGGTCGCCTGGCGACTGAACTGGCGCGCGTCTGCGTGGTAAGCACAAAGCGGAATATACTCCGCACGTTGACACCGGTGATTACATCATCGTTCTGAACGCGGACAAAGTTGCTGTAACCGGCAACAAGCGTACCGACAAGATTTACTATCACCACACTGGTCACATCGGTGGTATCAAGCAGGCGACCTTCGAAGAGATGATTGCCCGCCGTCCTGAGCGTGTGATTGAAATCGCGGTTAAAGGCATGCTGCCAAAAGGCCCACTGGGTCGTGCTATGTACCGTAAACTGAAAGTTTACGCAGGCAACGAGCACAACCACGCGGCGCAGCAACCGCAAGTTCTTGACATTTAATCGGGATTATAGGCAATGGCTGAAACTCAAAACTACGGCACTGGTCGCCGCAAAAGCTCTGCCGCTCGCGTCTTTATCAAGCCGGGTAGCGGTAACATCGTAATTAACCAGCGCTCTCTGGAGCAGTACTTCGGTCGCGAGACTGCACGCATGGTCGTGCGTCAGCCGCTGGAGCTGGTTGATATGGTTGGTAAACTGGATCTGTACATCACCGTTAAAGGTGGTGGTATTTCTGGTCAGGCTGGTGCGATCCGTCACGGTATCACCCGCGCTCTGATGGAATACGACGAATCTCTGCGTGCAGAACTGCGCAAAGCGGGCTTTGTTACCCGTGATGCTCGTCAGGTTGAACGTAAGAAAGTCGGCCTGCGTAAAGCACGTCGTCGTCCTCAGTTCTCCAAGCGTTAATTGCTTACTGCTTCGGCAGTGTCAATTGGCTCAAAAAACCCGCTTCGGCGGGTTTTTTATTGGCTGTTATCCCGGTAAAGCAGTGTAAAAACGCGAGCTTTCCCGGCTATTTGCCCGCAAATGCGCAACCCCGCCCCACAAGCTGCTTAAAATCTGGTAAACTCACTGACACTTTGCGCCCGCGAGCTGCGGCCTGAACTGACGCTCCGCTCCGGACATGAGCCGGATATCAGCGCTGCCCGGCAGTGTGCGAGTCTGATGATCGGGTGAGTCGCCGTGTGGTTGGCTATTCGCAGTATATTTTTGTGAACAAACTTGGAGGTTTTCATGGCTGTCGCTGCCAACAAACGTTCGGTAATGACGCTGTTTTCTGGTCCGACTGACATTTTCAGCCATCAGGTACGTATTGTACTGGCTGAAAAAGGCGTCAGCGTGGAGATCGAGCAGGTTGAACCAGATAATCTGCCGCAGGATCTGATTGACCTCAACCCGTATCGCACCGTACCTACGCTGGTCGACCGTGAACTGACGCTGTATGAATCACGCATCATCATGGAGTATCTGGATGAGCGTTTCCCGCATCCTCCGCTGATGCCGGTTTATCCGGTTGCGCGTGGTGAAAGCCGCCTGATGATGCACCGCATTGAGCAGGACTGGTATAGCCTGCTGCGTACCATCGAAACCACCAGCGGCGCTGAGGCAGATGCCGCGCGCAAACAGCTGCGTGAAGAGCTGCTGGCGATTGCGCCGCTGTTTGCGCGCACGCCGTTCTTTATGAGCGAAGAGTTCAGCCTGGTGGATTGCTACCTGGCGCCGCTGCTGTGGCGTCTGCCGCAGATGGGCGTTGATCTGAGCGGTGCCGGCTCGAAAGAGCTGAAAGGTTATATGACACGCGTATTTGAACGCGACTCCTTCCTCGCCTCACTGACGGAAGCTGAGCGGGAAATGCGCCTGCAGGCTCGGGGCTAAGTATGGAAATGTCGCAACTCACTGCGCGTCGCCCCTATCTGCTGCGGGCATTTTACGACTGGCTGCTGGATAATCAGCTGACGCCGCATCTGGTGGTGGATATCAATTTGCCTGGCGTACAGGTCCCGCTGGAGTATGCGCGCGACGGACAGATCGTGCTGAATATTGCGCCGCGTGCGGTAGGCAATCTCGATCTCTCCAATGACGAAGTGCGCTTCAACGCGCGCTTTGGCGGCGTGCCGCGTCAGGTTTCCGTGCCGATGGCTGCTGTAATGGCAATCTACGCGCGTGAAAATGGTGCGGGCACCATGTTCGAACCGGAGCCGGTCTACGATCAGGCGATGGACGATCAGGAAGCGGGTCAGGAAGAGACGGTCATGTCCGTTATCGATGGCGATCGTCCGGATGATGCTCAGGATGAGGATCATTCCCCTGATGACGAGCCACCGCCGCGCGGCGGACGTCCTTCACTGCGCGTCGTTAAGTAATCTTTTCGCGCAGAAAAAACGGGCCTGATGGCCCGTTTTTTTATGCTGTCACTCAGTAGACGTCGCGCAGATAGCGTTTTTCTTTCTTCAGCTGGTCGATATACGCTGCGGCACGTTCACCGGACAGACCGCCAGCCTGGCGTACCACTTCATACAGCGCGGCGTCGACATCTTTCGCCATGCGCGATGCATCACCGCAGACGTAAAAGTATGCGCCTTCCTGCAGCCAGGCGTAGAGCTCAGCGCCTTTCTCCAGCATCCGGTTCTGAACATAGATTTTCTCTTCCTGATCGCGCGAGAAGGCGAGATCGAGGTGCGTCAGCAGACCGCTCTGCTGCCAGCCGTGCAGCTCATCACTGTAGATATAGTCATGCTCCTGATGCTGATCGCCGAAAAAGAGCCAGTTTTTGCCTTTTGCTTCCGTTGCCTGACGCTCCTGCAGAAACGCGCGAAACGGCGCAATACCAGTACCCGGTCCGACCATGATCAACGGTGCATTGCCATCAGCCGGCACGCGGAACGCTTTATTAGGCGAAATAAAAATAGCCGGCTTCTCGCCACGGCGTACGCGCTCTGCCAGATAAGTGGAACAGACGCCTTTACGCTCGCGTCCGCCGCTGTGATAGCGCACAGAGGCGATGGTCAGGTGCACCTGATTGGGATGCGCTTTGGCGCTGGAGGAGATGGAGTAAGCGCGGTGCTGCAGCGGCCGCAGCATCGCCACAAATTCCGGCACCGACAGGCTGCGCTTCAGCTCCAGCTGCAGCAGATCGAGGCTGTCTTTGCCCCACAGCCAGTTGGCCAGCGTATCTTTATCGTCGTGCTGCAGCACATGCAGCAGCTCCTGGTTGGCGGTGTGCTGGCCAATCCACTCAATGAGCTTGCGTGACGGCTCGGCGATCTCAAACTGATAGGTCAGCAGATCGCCCAGATTGCGATCGAAGCCCGGTACCGGTGTTTCATAGTCCGCTTTCAGCTCAGTCAGCAGCAGCGTGACCAGCGCGGCGTCGTTGACCGGAATAATCCCCAGCGCATCGCCCGCTTCATATTTCAGACCGCTACCGCTGAGATCAAATTCAAAGTGGCGGATATCTTTAGCCGACTGTTCGCCAGAGAGGCGTTTATTGGTGGTCAGCGCAGCCGCATAAGGATTCTGCTTATTGCTGCCGGGGATCACCGGCGCTTCCGGTGCGCTCTCCAGCACGGTGCCGCTGCTGCCGGCGCTGGCGGCAAACTGCGGCATCGCGCTGCCAATCCAGGCATCGGATGGCTCTTCAAAATCGATATCGCAGTCGATGCGATCCACCACGCGGCGCGCACCCAGCTGTTCAAGACGCATATCGATGAATTTACCCGCCTGGCAGAAACCGTCGTAGCCGGTATCGCCAATTGCCAGCACGGCAAAGTGCATCTGCTCCAGGCGCGGTGCGGTGCTGGCTGAAATCGCCTGCCAGAACAGCTGCGCGTTGTCAGGCATCTCACCTTCACCATAGGTTGAGGTCACAATCAGCACATGACGCATGGTGGTGAAGACTTCGAGATCGACCTCACCCAGCGCCTGCACCACCGGGACCAGACCTTTGGCACGAGCCGCTTTAGCCGCGGTCTGGGCCAGCGCTTCGGCATTGCCGGTCTGGGAGCCGTACAGAATGTGCAGCTGCGTAGTTGCGCTGGCGCCAGCGGCAGGCGCCGTCTGCTTATCTTCCAGCACTAACAGGCGCGAGTGGAGACCGGCGAGAAAACCCGCCAGCCAGTATTTCTGCTCACCGTTAAACGGTGCGTCTTCAGGAATGTAAGGAATCTTCATGATACGGGTACTCAATCCTGTTAGTAATGTTCACTCTTAAGGCTCAAATGCCGGGCTGACGCGATCAGGACAGTTTTCCGACCGCAGCGGCAATTTCCGGCAGCGCCGCACGCGCAAACAGCTCTTCAAAGTCCGGCAGGTGGCCCAGCACCTCGCGATGGCGCGCATCCTGATAGATGATCCAGCCATAGGTCGCCAGGCTATCCATAGAGCGGATATTACGCTGCGTTAATGCCGCTTTGTAATCAGCCATGCGTTTTGCCGCGATCAGGCTTGCCAGCTCATCATCGCTGTAGCTCTCAATTGCCGCGCGGGCGTGCCGCTGCAGCTTACTGACCAGCGCAAAATCCTCGGTCATCAGCAGATTGCGTACCGCTTTTTCAACCGCCGGATCTTCCACTGCGGTGCCTTTCGGCAGCTTGCCCAGCGCCAGCTGCTGCGCAAAGCTCAGCACGGTGTAGTTGTTAAGCAGGATAAACATCTCCTGCGTATCGGTCGCACCGTAGGCGGGTACGGCCCCGTCAGCAATGGTTTTGCCGCTGCGCCACGCCGCTTTAAATTTGGCTACCTGGTGTGCAGCCAGCGAGGTTGAAAGCTCTTCCAGCAGATCTTTGCGCGATTTTGCTTTCAGGATCTCACCACCATCCTGGTAGAGCAGCAGCGAACGCGGCATAACATACACAAAGTGCTGACATTCGCTCTCCCAGTTCGCCAGCAGCCAGGCGGCGCGTGGCGAGCGGGTCGCTTCCAGATGCCAGTTCAGCATGGTCAGTACCGCCTGCTTATGCACGCGCGCCATCTCGTTATCATCCGCAATGGAACCAAAGAGTACGGAGTCTCCCGCCGCATGGCCGGCAAGGTTGCCGTACGGGTCATACTGATAAGCGAAGCCGCCGCTCATGCCGTTGCCAAAGCCTTTGCCAAAGGTGCCGAGGTTAAGGATGGCGCCGTTGGTCATATATTCACAGCAGAAATCGCCCACGCCTTCCACCACGGCGGTGGCGCCGGAGTTACGTACCGCGAAGCGATCGCCCGCCTGGCCCTGCACAAACAGCCGGCCGCCGGTGGCACCAAACAGCGCAAAGTTGCCGATCAGCACGTTGCCATCGCTATCCTGTGCGCCGCCGCCTGGTGACATCACCACCAGCTCACCGCCGCACTGACCTTTGCCTACGCCATCGTTACAGGTGCCGTAGTGCTGCATCAGCATGCCGTCGTTACAGAACGCCCCGAATGATTGTCCGGCTGCGCCCTGGGTATGGATTTGCACCGTGCGTGGCGCCAGGTAGTGGCGCCCGCGATCGTCCTTCAGCACCGCCGGCAGCAGGAGGCGCTGCTCAGCCGGTAGCGTATGGTTCAGCAGGCGCTCGATATCGATAGCCAGCTGTCCGCCAACGCTTTTATTGCGGTTATTCAGCGTCACGCCGTTGCCCAGAGTAACCTCACGGCCCGCCTGCTCAACCAGCTGCGCCGTCACTTCCGTTACCCAGCCGTCGTCGAGCGTAAAATCTTTTTCCAGATAGACCGGATGCGCGATTTTCTGTTCCGGTACTACCGTCAGCATGGCGCGCAGATCGAGTTTGCCCACTTCCAGCGGATGATCCATCAGGTGCAGCAGATCGGCCCGGCCGCGCGCCTCACGCAGCGAGCGCAGGCCGAGGCGGGCGAGAAACTCGCGCACTTCCTGCGCCACGTTGATGAAGTACTGCGCCAGCTGACGCGGATCGCCATCAAAGGCTTCGGCATTGGTGGTTAAGCCCGCCGGGCACTTCACGTTGCAGTTTTTCGCCATCACGCACTTCAGCATCATCAGTGCCGTGGTACCAAACTCAAAGCTATCGCCGCCCAGCAGCGCGGATTTAATCACGTCGCTGCCGGTCTGCTGCGCGCCGGAGCAGCGGAGCTGTACTTTGTCACGCAGGCCATTGGCGCACAGCGCCTGATGAACTTCAGCAATACCGATTTCTGCCACGCGGCCGGTATATTTCAGGCTGGTTACCGATGCCGCACCGGTTCCGCCGGTGTTGCCCGCCACGTTAATGACGTCGGCGCCGGCTTTGGCTACGCCCACCGCAATGGTGCCGATACCTTCTGAAGAGACCAGTTTGACAATAACGCGCACGCGCGCGGCTTTGCAGTCGTGGATCAGCTGTGCCAGATCCTCAATGGAGTAGGTGTCATGGTGAGGCGGAGGCGACACCAGCTCCACACCGGGCGTGCCGCCGCGTGCGGCAGCAATCTCTACCGTGACTTTAGGCGCCGGCAGCTGACCGCCTTCGCCAGGTTTTGCACCCTGACCAATTTTGATCTCCAGCTCTTCCAGCATCGGATCGGCCAGGTAGGCCGCCCAGACACCAAAACGTCCTGAAGCCAGCTGTTTAATGCGCGAGGCGCGGATGGTGCCGTGACGCGAATAGTGCTCGCCGCCTTCACCGCAGTTACTCATGCCGCCCACCATATTGGTGCCGTGCGCGACGGCTTCATGCGCAGGCGCAACCAGCGCTCCGTGGCTCATTGCACCGGAAGCGAAGGTGCGGGTGATTTCGTGTGCCGGCTGAATCTCCTCCAGCGGCAGCGAAGGCTGCGCCGTGAAAATTTTTGCCAGGTACTCTGCGGCCTTACCATAGGCGGTAATGCGCAGCACGCTCTCTTCCACGCTGCTGCTCTCAATGTCATCCCGGAAGCGGGTGCTGAGCGCACGCGCCAGCGCCGCCAGACGCTCCTGCTCCGGTTTCAGACCGGCAATCGCGTCGATCAGGCGCAGTTCAAACTGATTCAGGCTGCCCGCCACCGTCTGACACTGCAGGCCACGGATGGCGAAACCATTGTTCACCAGCGAATAGCGGCCCAGCTTGCGGCCAAACTCCGCTTCACTGTCAACGTGGGTCAGATCGCAGGGCAGGGCAAGAATGTCACGCAGCGCTGCCGGACGGCGTTTGCGCTCAGCATGCATCAGGCTGGAGAACTGACGGTAATCCGGCGTAATGGCAAAGGTATCGATGACCGCATTCGGGATCCGTTCAAAGCTGCTCTCTTTGAATGCGTCCGCTTTAATACCAAACGCGTTTTCCAGCCTGGCGAGCGTCATCAGACGGATAAAGTTATCCTCTTCGCGCGCCTTATCGGCAAAGCGGATCGGCTGTTCAGTCATATCGATAAAGGTTCGCACGGCGATGGTGCCGTAGGAGTGACCGGCACCTTCCGCACGCTCTTTGAACAGGCCAAGCAGCGGCACTTCCGCTTCACCCTGGATTTTCAGCGCGCTTTGATGCCAGTCTACTGCCATCTGGGCGATCGCCGGGAAGCCTGCGCCACCCACCGGGGTTTTGATATTCGGAAAATATTTTTTCAGCACCGGATCTTCAGTATCGAGAAAATTAGGCTCAAAAAACTCACCGCAGCTGTAGCTCTCGACGGTGCAGAGGCCCACTTTACCCATGGTCTTCATCAGCGCTTTCTCAGCGGCTTTGGCATAGCGCCTGAACGCCTTATTACCCTCTTCGCCTTCACCAAATTTCTCTTCTGCGCGCATCTGTACGCCCAGCGGATAGACGGCGGAAGCACCGAAGCCGAGCGTGGCAGCGATATGGTGCGACGAGATGCTCTGACCGCTCTCAACCACCAGAGAGACATCCAGACGCAGCCCTTCCTGCACCAGACGCTGGTTAATGGCGGAGATCACCAGCAGCATCGGCATGGCGGCATGCGTGGTTGATACGTGACGATCGGTGATCACGGCAATGCCGCCCTGCGTACGGGCGAAATCCACCACCTGCTGAGCCAGATTATCTATCGCTTTTTCCAGCGCGCTGGCATTAGCGGCGCGGCTGACGATATCTTTGCCGGTCACCGGCTCATATAGCATTTCAAAGCGCGCGTAAGGTGCCACGTTCTGCTCGCGCAGGCGCAGCATATCAAGGTGGGTCAGGATCGGACTGGGAACAATAATTTGCTGCCCTTTGCTACGGCCAAGGTGGGGTTTTGCGCCCAGCGCCACGCGCAGCGTCATGCCGTCAGCTTCACGGATAGAGTCGAGCGGCGGGTTGGTCACCTGCGCAAAGCGCTGCGAAAAGTAGTGCGCCATGCCGCCTTCATGATCGGAAAGGCCGTTGATGGCGTTGCCGTAACCCATTGCGGAGATCTTCTCCGCACCGGTCTGCAGCATCGGATCCATCATGAACTTGAAGCTTTCCTGGTTGTAGTAGTAGGCGACAAAACGCTGGTAGGTTTTGAGATCGCCGCGATAGCGCAGCGGAGAGCCAAGCTTCTCGGCCGGAATTTCCGGCAGCTCATGCAGCTCGACGCGCGCCGCCTGCAGCAGGGCACGATAATCTTTTGCGGCCGCCAGTTTTTCCAGCGCTTCGGTCGTGGTATAGGCGCGCTTCTCTTTGTGATCGTAATAGAGCATACCGCCCGCTTCGATGCGGCCGCGACGCAGTACGCTTTCTGGCGGAAAGGCAATCTGACCCGCTTCTGACATGGCACCGATATAGTCGGCAG
Organism: Pantoea eucrina; assembly: GCF_002095385.1. GTDB lineage: Bacteria > Pseudomonadota > Gammaproteobacteria > Enterobacterales > Enterobacteriaceae > Pantoea > Pantoea eucrina. The sequence goes on from NZ_MIPP01000001.1 coordinate 39,230, forward strand.
TTTCCACTGAACGCAGCGGACGCAGGCCCAGGCGATCCAGACGGGCACCGATGACCTCGCCGTTGCCGAAAATCAGCGCGGCCGGACCATCATTTTTCTCTTCATACAGCGAAAAGTACTCCAGCATCGCACGCACGTCAGCGGAGAGTGAACTGTCGTTCTCCCACGCCGGGGGCATCATGGAGACCACGGCGGTGATCAGGTCGAGATCGTCTTCCATCAGGCGGCTGTGGATGCTCTGGTCAAGACGCGAGCTGTCAGACTGGCCTTTAGGGCGGACAATTTTTTTACCGCGCGCCAGCATCAGCGCCGCTTCAGCAATGCGGTTTTTACGATCGGTATTCAGCTCGCCGTTATGCGCCATCAGGCGGAACGGCTGTGCCATAGTGGTATGGGGATCGGTATTGGTCGAGAAGCGGGTATGGAAAAAGAGTCCGCGCACCTGGTGATCGCTGTCGGTGAGGTCTTTAAAGTAAGGGATCACTTCATTCGAGTTCAGACGCGCTTTAAACACCTGCGTGCGGGAAGAGAGTGAGAGCGGATAGAGGCCGCCAAACTCACTTTCGGTGAACGCGCGCGCTTCGATATCCAGCAGCGCCCGGTAGATCTGACGTTCGAAGTCAGTCTGATTCGTCAGCGCAGGCGGAGCGGCAAACACCCACTGCACAATCGGCAGCTGAAACGCCACGGCGGCAGGGCGGGTTACGCTATTATCCAGCGGCATATCGCGCTTCAGCAGCACCGGGAAATTCCATGCGGCCAGCGTCTCTTCAACCAGACGTTCGGCATTAGCCCGCAGCGCGGCATCTTTCGGGACAAAAAAGTTGCCTACGCCAAACTGGCCAGCTTCCAGCGCCTGGCCGGTTAATTTACGGAAAAAGTTAAGCGAGAGATCGACGTTAACGCCGGCACCATCACCGACACCCTCTGCGGACATCCCGCCGCGATGCGGCACGGTGCAGAGTGCGCTGTGCGCCATCTGCAGAATGTCATGTGTCTGCTCGCCGTCCTTGCGGGTAATAAAACCTACACCACAGCTATCGCTGCCTGCGGCCGGGTCGTACAAACCATAGGAATGAGGTTTTTGCGTGGACATTGAGAGTCTCCTTAAACTGCTTTAGACATTGCCTGTTCTGTTTCAGGCACAGAGCGCTGACGCGTGCTGTTTCACTGGTTTTTTCCGCGCTGTACGCGGGCGTCGCCACACCGAGCAATGACTCTCAGGATCCGGGTATAACGTCCTTGATGAGTTGCTCTTCAATCCGGTCTCTAACGGGAGATAACTTGCATCCAGAGGGAGTCTTCTTGCTGCATAGATATGTCGAGACACAGTCCCGACTGGAAAGCATCCAGCGGAATTTCAACTTATCGGGAAAGCGCACAGAGGTCAAATAGAGAGCGCTGAGCCCTATATCTGCAGAAAAAAGAGGTTAACCTTATGAATTTTATATTTTTTAACAGTAAATTTATGTCAATAAGCGCCGATTTAAACCCCTGCTAAGTGTGAGCCGTCTCACTATCTGCAGGCGGCGATATTACTTTACCCTGCTGGCAGTGCTGCTTATAGCAGCATAAAATATCGTAGCTGTGCAGACCGGCATGTCATGTATCTGTTTTTCTTATGGCGTCTGTTTTGAATTAAATATAGGTCTGTATAAGCAAAACTAATCAGAAGGTAACTGAGTAAAATTTCGTTAAATGTGAATCAGTATGCAATAAGGAGGGGTGGCAGTATGCTGAGAAATCAGCTGCCACAGGCGAAAGAGAGCAATAAGGTCTGACGCTTAGCTGCGCGCAGACGGCCTTTCAGATTATTCACCTGTGCAAATTAGTCAAGTGCTTTACTCAGCGCGCGCCAGATAACGTTCAAGCCGGGCGCGGATGCACTATGATGGGGCGTCAGGCGGGCGCAATATCCCGGTCAGCCCGGGCAGACGCAGGCTAATTACGTTATGATGGCGCCATTCGTTCAGGGGATCTGCCATGAAACAAATTCGTCTGTTAGCTCAATATTATGTCGACCTGATGGTCAAACTCGGTCTGGTGCGCTTTTCACTGCTGCTGGCGTCGGCGCTGGTGGTGCTGGCGATGATTGTCCAGATGGCGGTCACTATGGTACTGCGCGGGCATGTGGAAAGTATCGACGTGGTGCGCTCGGTCTTCTTTGGTCTGCTGATTACGCCCTGGGCGGTCTATTTCCTGTCAGTCGTGGTCGATCAGCTGGAGGAGTCGCGTCAGCGGCTAACGAAGCTGGTTGATAAGCTGGAAGAGATGCGCACGCGCGATCTCGAGCTTAATCAGCAGATGAAACAGACCATCACGCAGCTGAATCAGGAGATCAGCGATCGCATCAGCGCAGAAGAGGCGCGTAAACAGGTGATGGATAAGCTGCGTGAAGAGATGGCGCGCCGCGAGCAGGCGCAGATTGAGCTGGAGCAGCAATCCTCTTTCCTGCGCTCATTTCTGGATGCATCGCCCGATCTGGTCTTCTACCGTAATATCGACAAACAGTTCTCCGGCTGCAACCGCGCCATGGAGCTGCTGACCGGCCTAAGTGAAAAACAGCTGATCGGACTGACGCCGCGCGATATTTATGATGATGAGGCAGCGACCAAGGTACTGGAAACAGACGAAAAGGTGTTTCGCCATAACGTATCGCTCACCTATGAGCAGTGGCTGCAGTATCCGGACGGGCGCAAAGCCTGTTTTGAAATCCGTAAAGTGCCCTATTACGATCGGGTGGGCAAGCGCAGCGGCCTGATGGGATTCGGACGCGATATCACGGAGCGTAAGCGCTATCAGGATGCGCTGGAGAACGCCAGCCGGGAGAAAACCACCTTTATTTCAACGATCAGCCACGAGCTGCGCACGCCGCTGAACGGCATCGTGGGTCTGAGCCGTATTCTGCTGGATACCGAGCTCAGCCAGGAGCAGCTGAAGTACCTGAAAACGATTCACGTCTCAGCCATTACGCTGGGCAATATCTTTAACGATGTGATCGAAGTGGACAAAATCGAGCGGCGCAAAGTTCAGCTGGATAACCAGCCGCTTGATTTCACCGGTTTCCTTGCCGATCTCGAAAACTTATCCGGCCTGCTGGCCCAGCCGAAAGATCTGAAGTTTGTTATGCAGCCCGCGCTGCCGCTGCCGCATAAAATTCTGGCTGACGGCACGCGCTTACGGCAGATCCTGTGGAACCTGATTGGAAACGCCGTGAAATTCACCCGCGAGGGAGAGATTGTCGTGCGGGTCGCGTACAGCGCGAATGAAACGCTGCGCTTTGAAGTGCAGGATTCAGGAATGGGTATTCCGCAGGAGGAGCAGGACAAAATCTTTGCCATGTATTATCAGGTTAAAGATCAGCACGGCGGCAAACCCGCGACCGGTACCGGTATCGGGCTGGCGGTATCGCGCCGCCTGGCGCAGGCGATGGGCGGAGATATCACCGTCAGCAGCGCGCCGGGTAAAGGCTCCTGCTTTGTGGTTGAGATTAACGCGCCGCGCGTGGCTGACGAAGTGGAAGATACCGGCCTGGATGACAGCCTGCCGCTGCCGGCGCTGCACGTACTGCTGGTGGAAGATATTGAACTGAATGTGATTGTCGCCCGCTCGGTGCTGGAGAAGCTCGGCTGCAGCGTTGAGGTCGCCATGAATGGCCATGACGCGCTAAGCCTGTTTGATCCGCAGGAGTTTGACCTGGTGCTGCTGGATATTCAGCTGCCGGATATGACCGGACTGGACGTTGCGCGCGCTATCCATCAGCAGCATAAGGGCGTGCAGCTGCCGCCGCTGGTCGCGCTGACGGCCAACGTACTTAAAGATAAAAAAGAGTATCTCGATGCCGGAATGGATGAAGTACTCAGTAAACCGCTGGCGGTACCGGCGCTGACGGCAGTGATCAAAAAATTCTGGGATTATCAGGGCGAGGAAGAAGAGACAGATATGCCTGTCGCGGATACGCAGTCGCGCATGCTGCTGGATGTAGCGATGCTGGAGCAGTATATCGAGCTGGTCGGGCCTGGCCTGATCACACAGAGCCTGACAATGTTTGAACAGATGATGCCTGGTTATCTTGATGTACTTGATTCCAATATGATGGCGCGCGATCAAAAAGGCATTGCCGAAGAGGGGCACAAAATTAAAGGTGCCGCGGGATCGGTAGGCTTGCTGCATCTGCAGCAGCTGGCAAAACAGATCCAGTCACCGGAACTGCCGGCCTGGTGGGACAATGTGCAGGAGTGGATCGATGAACTGAAGCAGGAGTGGCGACAGGATGTTGCCGTACTGCGTGAATGGGTTGCCGGGCGGGAAAATCAGAAGCGCTAAAAAAAATGACCCCGGTCGAAACCGGGGTGCGCGAATACTGCGCCAACACCAGGGAAAAAGTGACTGCTGCTGTTATGGTTAATTGAAGTAAAAAGCAGCAGTCAGGTATTGGTTAACGTTACAAAATCACCTTAGCAAATTTGCCAGCCTGCGCGACAAGATTCATTAAATTGTGTGATGTTGAACAACGTTCCGCTACAGAAAACATTAATTTGACAACACTGTCAAGCGGGGAGTCAATTTCCCCGCTGATTTGTTTGTTATTTAATCGATATTAACCGGTTTTGACTGATTTTTCGCCATCATGATTGAGTGAAGCGGCGAAAGACCTGATAGCTATAAGGGGGCGGATTGTTATCAGGAAAATAGCCTTTATGCTATTGTTTTGTAATAAAAATACCCGTACTGCGTCACATTTATCCGAAACGTTTTGGAAAGCAGGCGGTTAAACTTCCAGAACGGTCATTCTGAAAAACAGGCCGGTCAGAGTGTAAAATTTGATTTACGGACAATTACCGGGGGATTCGGCTTTCTGGCAGCATAATATGTGTCTGAAACCGATCTCATAGCAGACGATAGTCAGGAAACGCTAAGCTATTCTTTGCAAATGTTAAGCTATATGAAAGTCTTATTAACATGACTATTAGTGCAGGTTAACGGCGGTCTGAAGTTTGCTTTGCGTGTTTTTTATGCATGGAACCGATTCCTTAAAGATGGAAGTCTTTGATGTTTCAGGGTATCAGCACAAGAGCCGCTGCTGGCCTGAACGCTTTTTCAGCTCCGGAAACCGGCTGGCTGCATGCAGGCAGGTATAACAATGCGCACTGGACGCAATCATGACCAGAGTGATTAATTAATACAGGGAAGGGATACAGGAAGACGTAATGAAAAAATACAGAGGGAAAGGGTTCAGCCTTTTCAGGTCGCTGATGGTTAAATGTCTGCTGGCATGGGCAGTACTCTGGATCGGAGGAATTGCCGTTTTCGCTTTTTTACCCGTGCCTTTTTCCGCGGTTATGGCGGAACGTCAGGCAGGCGCCTGGCTGCACGGAGATATCAGTTATGTCGCACATTCAGAGTGGGTCAGCATGGATAACATCTCCCCGTGGATGGCGCTGGCCGTGATTGCCGCCGAAGATCAGAAATTTCCTGAGCACTGGGGTTTTGACGTTGGCGCTATTCAGCAGGTGCTCGACAACAGCAGCGGCGAGCGCATGCGTGGCGCGTCAACGCTTTCTCAGCAGACCGCGAAAAATCTCTTTTTGTGGGACGGACGTAGCTGGCTACGTAAAGGGCTGGAGGCGGGGATGACGGTTGGCATTGAAACCGTCTGGAGTAAACGTCGTATTCTGACGGTCTATCTTAATATCGCTGAGTTCGGTCCCGGTATTTTTGGCGCTGAAGCCGCAGCGCAGCACTATTTCCATAAGCCCGCCAGCCGCCTGACTATCGCAGAGGCTGCCCTGCTGGCTGCAGTATTGCCTAATCCGATCCGTTTTCGCGCGGATGCGCCTTCAGGCTATGTTCGCCAGCGTCAGCAGTGGATCATGCGTCAGATGCGCCAGCTGGGAGGGGAGGGTTTCCTGAATCGCTACCGGCTACACTAAAACCTTTACTCTTCGTCAAAGCCCGATTCAAACAGCTCAATAACGGCGGCAAGCGCCGCAGTTTCCTGCGGTCCGCTGGCTTCAATTTCAATATGACCGCCTTTTGCTGAATCCAGCATCAGCAGCGCAATAACGCTGCTCGCCTCAGCCTCGGTGCCCGCTTCATTGCGCAGCAGAACATCCGCGTCAAAGCTCTGCACCAGCTCAAACAGCTTCATCGCCGGGCGCGCATGCATACCCAGCTTGTTACGGATTTCGACAGTTTGCTTTACGGTCATGATTTACGCTTTTCCAGTGTGCGATGACGCGACTGCACGTTTTTACCGCGCGAACGGAAATAGTCAGCCAGCTGCTCGGCGATATACACGGAACGATGTTTGCCACCGGTACAGCCGATCGCCACAGTAAGGTAGCTGCGGTTGTTGGTTTCCAGCATCGGCAGCCATAGCTCAAGATAGCTGCGCGTCTGGTAGATAAAATTATGTACTTCTGTATGCCGATCCAGGAACGCCGCCACCGGTCGATCGAGGCCCGTCATCGGACGCAGCTTGGGATCCCAGTGCGGGTTAGGCAAAAAGCGCACGTCAAACACGTAGTCGGCATCGATCGGGATACCGTGTTTGAAACCGAACGACTCAAACACCATCGTGAGTTCGCGTTCGCGCTTGCCCAGCAGGCGGGTGCGCAGCATCTCAGCCAGCTCATGCACTGACATCTCTGAGGTATCAATAATCAGATCGGCACGCGAGCGCAGCGGCTCCAGCAGATCGTTCTCTTCATCAATGGCGCTTTCCAGCGACAGGTTTTTGCTGGAGAGCGGATGCAGGCGACGGGTGTCGCTGTAGCGTCGGATCAGCGTATTGCGATCGGCATCCAGAAACAGCAGCTGAGGAGAGAAAGAGTCAGGCAGATTATTTAACGCCAGCTCAAAGACTTCCTGCGACTCCGGCATGTTGCGTACATCAATACTTACCGCCGCCGAAATATTCCGCTCTGTCAGCGTATTCGCCAGCTCAGGCAGCAGAACTACCGGCAGATTGTCGACACAGTAAAAGCCCATATCCTCCAGGGCACGCAGCGCAACTGATTTACCTGAGCCTGATCGACCACTGACGATCATCAGCACCATCACTATTCTCCCCTGTTTTATCCGGCCTGCAGACCGGTAACGCTATGTACTGATTACGAATGCGCTTCCTGAGCTTCTGTGATAATGGCGTAGAGCTCTTGATCACTCTGGGCCGCACGCAGGCGACGGCAGACCGTCTTATCTGCCAGGCGTTTTGCGACCAGCGACAGGGTATGAAGGTGCGTCTTACACTGATCGGCAGGCACCAGCAGAGCGAACAGCAGATCGACCGGCTGATTATCCACGGCGTCAAAAGCAATAGGCTGATCGAGGCTGATAAACACCCCCACTGCCCGCAGCGTGTCCTCTTCCAGTTTGCCATGCGGAATAGCAATGCCGTTGCCAATGCCGGTACTGCCCATACGCTCGCGGGTCAGAATCGCTTCGAAAAGCGTCTGGTGCGGCAGATTGAGCTGCTTAGCCGCCAGTTCGCTGATAATCTCCAGCGCGCGTTTTTTACTCTGGCAGTGTACGCCGCTGCGGGTGCAGTCAGGCGTCAGAACCGAGCTCAATTCCAGTGTCAGATCGTTGTTCATCGTGGTTTCACTTGCGAGTTCACATAGCCACAGAGCGAAAAGCCCTGCTGGCGCTTGCGCAGATGATAAAACGGGGCGCTCTTCCGCCCCATTTTTCCCTGAGCGCTGAACGGGTCAGCGCTCTGCAAACGTGAAGGTTAGTGTTTTTTCAGTTTGTCTTTATGTTTGGTCAACTGACGTGCCAGCTTATCAACCAGCCCGTCAATGGCCGCGTACATATCTTCCGCTTCCGCTGTGGCGTGCAGCTCACCGCCGTTAACGTGCAGAGTTGCCTCTGCAATCTGAGTCACTTTCTCCACTTTCAGAACAATATAAACCTGATTGATGCGATCGTAATAGTGTTCAAGTTTGCCAAATTTGCTGTTCACAAATTCGCGCAGCGGGTCAGTGATTTCGACATTGAGTCCGGTAAGGTTTAGCTGCATAGGTCTTCCTTCTGAGTTCGGTCAGACCAGCTGTTTACGCTGGTTTGATGGCGGTATAGATAAAGACTCGCGATACTTCGCAACCGTACGTCGCGCTACCATAATACCCTGTTCAGATAACATGGCGGTCAGTTTGCTGTCGCTCAAGGGCTTTGCGGGATTTTCTGCCGCGACCAGTTTTTTTACCAGCGCACGAATGGCCGTAGACGAGGCTTCGCCGCCGCCTTCCGTGCTGACATGGCTGGAGAAAAAATATTTCAGCTCAAAAATACCACGCGGACTGTGCAGATATTTTTGCGTGGTCACGCGTGAGATGGTGGACTCGTGCATATCGACCTGTTGCGCGATATCTGCGAGCACCATCGGACGCATATACTCTTCGCCCTGCTCAAAAAACGCCTGCTGCTGCGCAACGATACAGCGGGTAACCTTGAGCAGAGTGTCATTACGACTCTCCAGGCTTTTAATGAGCCAGCGCGCTTCCTGCAGATTATTGCGAATAAACTGGCTGTCGCTATCGCTGCGCGCTGAACCGCCCATGGCGGCATAGTGCTGGTTGATCCGCAGACGCGGCAGGCTTTCAGCGTTCAATTCCACTATCCAGCGTGCGCCCGCTTTGCGCACCAGCACATCCGGAATAACGTATTCCGGTTCACCCGTATTAATCGATTGTCCGGGGCGCGGATCGAGCGACTGTATCAACAGCATCGCCTCTTTCAGCACCTCTTCTTTCAGGCGGGTCACCCGCATCAGGCTGCGGAAGTCGTGATTAGCCAGCAGATCGAGATGTTCACTGACAATCAGGCGCGCCTCTTTTAGCATAGGAGCGTCAGCCGCATATTGCGATAGCTGAACCAGCAGACAGTCGCGCAGATCGCGCGCGCCTACGCCAACCGGATCAAACCGCTGGACGCGCTTGAGAACCGCCTCTACCTCATCCAGCGTCAGCTCATCGTCACCGATACTGTCGCAAATTTCCTGCAGCGTCACGGTGAGATAACCGGTCGTGTCGATCGCATCAACAATTGATGTCGCAATAGCGCGATCGGTATCGGTAAACGGGGTCAGCTCCACCTGCCACATCAGGTAATCCTGCAGCGACTGCGTGGTTTCTCCCTGATACACCGGCAGTTCATCATCCTGATAATCTGTTCCGGTGCCGGAAGGGGTGCCGGCGGTATAAATTTCATCCCACGACGCATCCAGCGGCAGCTCGTCAGGCATCTCTTTCTGTTCCAGCGCCTCACGGGTATCTAACGTATCGCTTTCCTGCGTTTCGCGTGCGTCCACTTCATCATGATTATCGGTCTGCTCAAGCAGCGGATTGCTCTCCAGCGCCAGCTGGAGCTCCTGCTGGAGTTCAAGCGTAGAGAGCTGCAGCAGGCGAATGGCCTGTTGCAGCTGGGGGGTCATCGCCAGCTGTTGGCTGAACCTGAGTTGCAAACCTTGCTTCATAATCCGGCTTGAATGTCCTAAGCGAATATCGGGTTAATCGACACCTTATCAGAGTCTGAACTCTTCGCCCAAATAAACCCGCTTAACCTGCTCATCTGCCAGAATTTCATCCGGCGTGCCGTGTGCAATCAGATTGCCCTGGCTGACAATATAGGCGCGTTCGCAGACGGCCAGCGTTTCACGCACGTTATGGTCGGTGATCAGGACACCGAGGCCGCTGTCGCGCAAATGTTCGATGATCTTTTTGATATCGATAACGGAGATGGGGTCAACCCCGGCGAACGGCTCATCCAGCAGAATGAACTTTGGATTCGCTGCCAGCGCGCGTGCAATTTCAACGCGGCGACGTTCTCCCCCGGAGAGCGCCTGGCCCAGGCTGTTGCGCAGATGCTCAATATGGAACTCTTCCATCAGCTCATTGGCGCGATCCTGGCGCTGCTCTTCGGTCAGATCGTCGCGGATCTGCAGCACGCCCATCAGATTGTCATACACGCTCAGCCGCCGGAAAATAGAGGCTTCCTGCGGCAGGTATCCGATACCACGACGCGCACGGGCGTGCAGGGGCAGGATACTGATATCCTCATCATCGATAATAATGCGGCCCGCATCGCGCGGGACAATGCCGACCACCATATAAAATGTCGTGGTCTTACCGGCGCCGTTAGGACCCAGCAGTCCGACAATCTCGCCCGATTTAACCTGCAGGCTGACATCTTCCACTACGCGGCGGCCTTTATACGCTTTGGCCAGATTTTCAGCGACTAAAGTTGCCATCGGTCAGTTACTCTTTTTAGGGCTCGCAGCGGAACCGTTTTTATCCTGCAGCTGTGAAGGAACCAGCACCGTGGTGACGCGTTTGCTTTGACCCTGACTATAGGCCTGCATTTTCTGCTCTTTCACCAGATAGGTGATGCGATCGCCTTTGATGTTGCTGTCCTGCTGTTCAATGAAAGCATTACCGGTCAGCTCGACAAAATCGTTGGCCAGCTCATAGTGCAGCTTAGCGGCATGGCCTTTAACCGGCTTGCCGTTGTCCTGCATCTGATAAAACGTAGCCGGATTGCCATAGGCATCAACAATAGTTTTGTTGCTGTCGCCGCCGGGACGGGTCACCACGACTTTATCCGCTGTAATTTTAATCGTGCCCTGCGTGACAATAACATTGCCGGTAAAGGTCGCCACGTTGCCCTGCAGATCCAGCGCCTGATTAACGGAGTCGATATTAACCGGTTTTTCTGAGTCGCCGGTGACAGCCAGCGCGGGCAGGCTGCCAATCAGCAGCGATCCCAGCAGCAGCGCGTTAACGCTATTTTTGTTCATTTTGAATTTCATAAGAGGTTTTGACCTTTTCAAGCAGTTCGGCGTTTTTTGTCCGCAAATTGCCGCGCATCTTCATGCCCGTGGAGTTAAAACTGCGGCCAAATAGCGTCACCTGGTCGTCAGACATGACATCCTGGGTCACCAGATTGACCTGCGCGTTATCAGTGATAATGCGTTCCAGCTGAGAATCCTGCGTCAGCGTATGCACTTCAACGTGGCCATACAGATAAAGCATACGATCTTTCGTTAGCTTTGCTTTGTCCGCCCGTACTGACCAGGTTGGCACTTTGTTTTCATCAAAGGTTGTCATAACGGGACGATCAAACCAGCTGACTTCATCAGCTGAAAAATAGGTCACTTTATCGGAGACAAGCTTGTAGGCCAGTGCACCCGTTGGGTTGTATACCACGGTATTAGAGTTCGCGCTGGTGTAGGTTGGCTCCTGATCGTTTGAAGCCAACGGCGTGGCACTCTCATCCTGATTCGTCAGGTTCCAGCCGATCAATATCAGCGCGACCAGAGCCAGAATCAGCGTTATCCAACGCCTGCTTTTACTCATACTGATTGCCCTCTGGCATCCTCAAATTTATTCTGCGCCAGTAATATCAGGTCGCATATTTCGCGTACCGCACCGCGTCCGCCGCCGATGCGTGTGACATAGTCTGCACGCGGCAGCAAGACCGGATGTGCATCCGCTACGGCAACACTCAGACCCGCCTGCGCCATGACCGGCCAGTCGATCAGATCGTCGCCAATATAGGCAACCTGCGTGCTGTCCAGTGACAGTTTATCCAGAAGTTCGCGCCACGCCAAAAGCTTATCTGATTGTCCCTGGTAAAGATGCGTAATGCCCAGCGTTTCACAGCGATCTTCCAGCAGCTTAGCGCGACGGCCGGTTATAATAGCGACTTCGATGCCGGAGGTCAGCAGGCAACGTATGCCGTAGCCATCCCGCACATTAAACGCCTTCAGCTCTTCACCGCTGTTTCCCATATAGATCAGGCCGTCTGACATGACGCCATCGACATCACAAATCAGCAGGCGGATTTGCGCTGCCCGTGCCATGACTTCAGCTGATACCGGACCATAGCAGGTGGCAACCAGCGCATTTTCAGCGTTCATTTACATTTCCTGTTCAGACCACGCCAGCGCGCAGCATGTCATGCATGTGGACGACGCCCAGCAGCCGATCTTCATCGGCTACCAGGACGGCAGTGATATTTTTATTTTGCATCAGATTTAAGGCCTCTACCGCCAGCATATTTGGCCGGACGCGGATGCCGCCACGCGTCATGACGTCCTGAATACGCGCTGATTGAAAATCGACGCCCATATCAAAAATACGGCGCAGATCGCCATCGGTAAAAATCCCTTCAATTTTCATTAAGTCATCGACGATCACCGTGAGACCGAGGTTTTTGCGCGTGATCTCCAGCAGGGCATCACGCAGCGACGCCTCGCGCGTGACGTGCGGAATTTCATCGCCGCTGTGCATAATGTCGCTGACGTGCAGCAGCAGTTTACGACCCAGCGCGCCGCCAGGATGCGACAGCGCAAAATCCTCTGGCGTAAAACCGCGCGCCTCAAGCAGCGCCACCGCCAGCGCATCGCCCATCACCAGCGTTGCCGTGGTGCTGGACGTTGGCGCCAGTCCCAGCGGGCACGCTTCCTGCGGCACTTTCACACACAGGTGAACATCTGCCGCGCGGCCCATGGCGCTCTCCGGGCGGCTGGTCATACAGATCAGCTGCACTTTCTGGCGCTTCAGCACCGGGATCAGCGCCAGGATCTCTGCCGACTCGCCGCTGTTCGAGATGGCGATAACCACATCGCTGGCGCTCACCATGCCGAGGTCGCCATGGCTCGCCTCGCCCGGATGCACAAAAAAGGAGGCGGTGCCGGTGCTGGCAAAGGTCGCGGCCATTTTCTTACCGATATGTCCTGACTTGCCCATGCCCATCACCACGACTTTTCCCTGGCAGGCATAAAGCAGCTGGCAGGCGCGGCTGAAGTCGTCATTGATATACTGATCAAGCTGTTCAAGTCCTTCACGTTCGATGCGCAGAACCTTTTTACCCGCCTGCTGAAAATCAAACTCTGCATGCTGCTGTGACATATCAGTGCATCCTTAATAGCCAGTAAGAAGGGTGGGGCTGAGCCACAGCCATAGCACCCAGAGAAGAAATCCGCTCAGTAACAGCGCGCCGGCTATCCGGCCGACGCGCCGCTTACGCAGCAGACAAAACAGGGCAAACACTACGCTGACGCCGAGCATGACCCAGTAATCACGGCTAAACGCGAGCGGATTGACCTCGCCCGGATGAAACAGCGCGGGCAGGCCAAGAACAATCGCCAGGTTGAAAATATTGGCGCCGATCAGATTACCAATCGCCATATCATCTTCACCTTTCAGCGCACCAGCGACAACCGTGGCCAGCTCCGGCAGGCTGGTCCCTACCGCGATAAGCGTCAGCCCCATCACCAGCTCGCTTACGCCAAAGTAATCAGCAAAGACGGTGGCATTGTCGATGACCATACGGGTCGACATCGGCAATATAATCAGCGCGACCGCCAGCCAGAGAAAGGCTACCGTGTTACCCGCTTCATCGCGCGGCAGTTCTGCCAGCTGTTCCCGGGTGAGTGTATCGCTGTTGTCATGTCCGGCGCGGCGGGCAATGCGGATCACGATCAGCAGATAGAACAGCGCCATCAGCAACAGCGCCACACCATCCAGCCGGCTCAGGTAATTATCAAACAGCATAATGCCGCTCAGCAAAGAGACCAGCAGCAGCAGCGGAAGTTCGCGCCGAATCAAATTGGAGTGTACGGTTAAAGGATGAAGCAGCGCGGCGCCACCCAGAATTAACAGGATATTCGTAATGTTTGAGCCCAGCGCGGTGCCTACGGCCAAATCCATCTGTCCATGTTGCGCAGCTGAAAACGAAATAATCAGCTCCGGTAGCGATGTGCCGATACTGACTACCGTCATGCCGATAATCAGCGGCGGAATACCGAATGAGCGGCACAGAATGGCGGCGCTGAAGACCAGTCGATCGGCCCCGTAAACCAGTAACAGCAATCCGATAAACAACAGGGCGGTAGCTACAAACATGAAAAATCCTTGATGGATACGGTGCCGGCGGACCCTGGCCGGCAAAAAAACCTGAGATGCGGGGAGAGTCAGCCGCTGATTTTGACTCTCTGAGCGACAAAAGTAAATTTTATGACCGTTTTCGCCACACTGAACCGGTAAGTTTCTGTAAAACTATCGTGAATTGCGGTTTACCAGGCTACCATCCACCCCATTTAGTACGCCCGACCCGCTTAACGAGGTAATAATGACTCAGCAGCAAACGAATCTGGTCGAGGTGCGCGGTGTGAGTTTCACCCGTGGCGATCGCACGATATTCGATGATATTTCACTTACGGTTCCGGCGGGCAAAGTGACCGCGATTATGGGACCTTCCGGCATCGGAAAAACAACGCTGTTACGCCTGATTGGCGGTCAGCTGCAGCCTGACCACGGCGAAATCTGGTTTCAGGGCCAGAATATTCCCAGCCTGTCACGGCGCAAGCTCTATGAAGCCCGTAAGAAAATGAGCATGCTGTTTCAGTCAGGCGCGCTCTTTACCGATCTTAACGTCTATGAAAACGTCGCCTGGCCACTGCGCGAGCACACTCAGCTGCCGCCGGAACTGCTGCACAGCACGGTGATGATGAAGCTTGAAGCGGTCGGACTGCGCGGCGCGGCAAAACTTATGCCGGCAGAGCTCTCCGGCGGGATGGCGCGACGTGCTGCGCTGGCACGTGCCATTGCGCTGGAACCGGAACTCATTATGTTTGATGAGCCGTTTGTGGGGCAGGATCCAATAACTATGGGCGTGCTGGTCAAGCTGATTGATGAGCTGAACCACTCGCTGGGCGTGACCTGTATTGTGGTATCGCATGATGTGCCTGAAGTCCTGAGCATCGCCGATCACGCCTATATTGTTGCCGGGCAAAAAATCATTGCTGAAGGCAGCACCCGGCAGCTGAAGGAGAACGCCGATCCGCGCGTACGCCAGTTTATTGATGGGCATGCTGATGGTCCGGTGCCGTTTCGTTTCGCCGCCGGCGACTATCTTAGTGATTTGACCCGGACAGGGAGAGAGTAAACTCATGGTGTTACAGGCACTGGCGTCGCTCGGGCGTCGGGGAATAAACAGCTGTGCGACCTTTGGTCGGGCCGGTCTGATGCTGTTTCATGCGCTGGTGGGAAAACCCGCTTTTCGCCGCCATGCTCCATTGTTGATCAGGCAGCTGTACAGCGTTGGCGTACTCTCGCTGCTGATTATTGTGGTTTCTGGTCTGTTTATCGGCATGGTGCTGGGACTGCAGGGATATCTGGTGCTGACCACCTACAGCGCGGAGACCAGCCTTGGCATGCTGGTGGCGCTGTCGCTGCTGCGTGAGCTGGGGCCGGTTGTCACGGCGCTGCTGTTTGCCGGACGAGCCGGCTCGGCGCTGACGGCAGAGATTGGTCTGATGAAAGCCACAGAGCAGCTCTCCAGTATGGAGATGATGGCGGTGGATCCGCTGCGCCGCGTGGTCTCGCCACGCTTCTGGGCGGGTTTTATCAGTATGCCGCTGTTAACGCTGATTTTTACGGCCGTCGGTATTGCCGGTGGTGCACTGGTTGGCGTTGGCTGGAAAGGTATCGATCCCGGCTTTTTCTGGTCCGCGATGCAAAGCGCGGTAGATTTTCATAATGATGTCCTTAACTGCCTGATCAAGAGCGCAGTTTTTGCCATTACGGTAACCTGGATTGCGCTGTTTAACGGCTACGATGCGATTCCGACGTCGGAAGGTATCAGCCGGGCAACAACGCGTACCGTCGTACACGCTTCACTGGCGGTGCTTGGGCTTGATTTTGTGCTGACCGCACTGATGTTTGGGAACTGATGCAATGCAAAGCAAGAAAAATGAAATTTGGGTAGGGGTATTTATGCTGGCGGCGCTGGTGGCGCTGCTGTTTCTCAGTCTGCGCGTGGCCGATCTTAAATCACTGGGCACCGAGCCCACGTGGAAGCTCTACGCCACCTTTGACAATATTGGCGGCCTGAAAATCAGTTCACCGGTGAAAATTGGCGGCGTCGTCATTGGCCGCGTAACGGATATTTCACTGGATGAGAAAAGCCTGTCGCCGCGCGTGACCATGGATATCAGCGAGCAGTATGCCGATAAAATCCCGGATACCAGCTCCCTGGCTATTCGTACGCAGGGTTTGCTGGGCGAACAGTTTCTGGCGCTGAATCTGGGCTTTGACGATCCGGATCTCGGTTCAGCTATGCTGAAAGATGGCGGAACGTTGCGCGACACCAAATCTGCCCTGGTGCTTGAGGATTTGATTGGTCAGTTCCTTTACAAAAGCGGCGACGGCAGCAAAGAGAATCAGTCACAGGATGGCGAGCGTGCACCTGCGCCTGCCACAACGGAATAATCCAGAGAGGTAAAACACGATGTTGAAACGTTTTCTGATGGTTGCCCTGCTGGCAATCGCTCCCCTGGCCGCCACAGCAGCGGATACGGATCAGAGCAACCCGTATAAGCTGATGAATGAAGCCGCAGCCAAAACTTTTACCCGGCTGAAAAATGAACAGCCGAAAATCAAGCAGGATCCCAACTATCTGCGCGATATTGTGCGCCAGGAGCTGCTGCCCTATGTGCAGATTAAATATGCCGGCGCGCTGGTTTTAGGCCGCTACTATCGTGAAGCGACGCCGGCACAGCGCGACGCCTACTTTGCCGCATTCGGTGACTACCTGGCCCAGGCTTACGGGCAGGCGCTGGCGCTGTATCACGGTCAGACTTACCAGATTCAGCCGGAAAAACCGCTGGGCGATGCCAATATTGTGGCTATTCGCGTCACCATTGTTGATCCTAACGGCCGTCCGCCGGTGCGTCTCGATTTTCAGTGGCGTAAAAACAGCCAGAGCGGAAAATGGCAGGCTTACGATATGATTGCCGAAGGGATCAGTATGATCACCACCAAGCAGAATGAGTGGAGCGATCTGCTGCGCACTAAAGGCATTGATGGCCTGACTGCACAGCTGAAAACCTATGCGGCACAACCTATTACACTGGATAAACAGCAATAATGAGTGAATCGTTACGCTGGCAGCGCAGTACTGATACGCTGGTACTGAGCGGCAAGCTTGACCGGGATACGCTGCTGACACTATGGCAGCAGCGTGAAACGGTTATGCAGAATATAAACGTCATTGATGTGGCGGCTCTGGAGCGGGTCGATTCGGCCGGGCTGGCGCTGCTGGTGCATCTGCGCGAGATGGTACGCGCGCAGGGAAGTACGCCGCTGTTCACGGGTGTGACAGATAAACTCCATTCTCTTATTACGCTTTATAATCTTCAGCAGATTATTGTTTCTGCGGAGAAAAGCGTCTGATCTGACGGCTGAAAAACCAGGCCCCTGATGCGTTCAGGGGCTTTTGCATATTTAAGACTCAGCCGCTTTCCTCTAAGATATCCGCCTTATTATTATCAAGTGAAGTTATAAACCATGGAAAATAGTGAAGTTCAGGCAGTCCTGATGCAGGCGCTGTCATTAGATGAAGTCCACGTGATGAGCAACGACGGCAGCCATTTCCAGGTGATCGCCGTGGGCGAAATGTTTGGTGAACTGAGCCGGGTAAAAAAACAGCAGGCTGTTTATGCGCCGCTGATGGAATACATTGCGGATAATCGCATTCATGCGGTTTCCATCAAGACTTATACTCCCGCCGAGTGGGCTCGCGACCGTAAACTTAACGGATTCTGAGTACCAGTCTGGTTGTTTTGTTGATAGATAATTGAGAGCCGTGTTAATGGACAAATTTCGTGTGCAAGGCCCCACCCGCTTAAGTGGTGAAGTGACCATTTCCGGCGCAAAAAATGCAGCGCTGCCGATTCTGTTTGCCGCGCTGCTGGCAGAAGAGCCGGTAGAAATTCAGAATGTCCCGCAGCTGCGTGATATTGATACCACCATGAAGCTACTGAGCCTGCTGGGTGCACGCACAGAGCGTAACGGTTCGGTGCATGTTGATGCGCGCGAAGTTAACGTCTTCAGCGCTCCCTACGATCTGGTTAAAACGATGCGTGCTTCTATCTGGGCGCTCGGGCCGCTGGTGGCACGATTTGGTCAGGGTCAGGTATCACTGCCGGGCGGCTGCGCGATTGGTGCCCGTCCGGTCGATCTGCATATCACTGGTCTGGAACAGCTTGGCGCGGAGATTAAGCTGGAAGAGGGCTATGTTAAAGCCTCAGTCAATGGCCGCCTGAAAGGCGCGCACATCGTCATGGATAAAGTCAGCGTCGGCGCTACCGTAACCATTATGAGTGCGGCAACGCTGGCAACCGGCACCACGGTAATCGAGAACGCGGCGCGCGAGCCGGAGATTGTTGATACGGCAAACTTCCTCAATACGCTGGGTGCAAAAATTTCTGGCGCAGGCACGGACAAAATTACGATTGAAGGTGTGGAACGTCTGGGTGGCGGTGTCTATCGCGTGCTGCCGGATCGTATCGAAACCGGCACCTTCCTTGTGGCTGCGGCTATCTCGCGCGGCAAAGTCATCTGCCGCAATGCACAGCCGGATACGCTGGATGCGGTACTGGCTAAACTGCGCGACGCGGGTGCAGAGATTGAAACCGGTGATGACTGGATTAGTCTTGATATGCACGGCAAGCGGCCAAAAGCGGTGAATATCCGCACTGCACCGCATCCGGGTTTTCCAACCGATATGCAGGCGCAGTTCACTCTGCTGAATCTGCTGGCGGAAGGCACGGGCGTGATCACAGAAACCATCTTTGAAAACCGCTTTATGCACATCCCGGAACTGATCCGTATGGGTGCGCATGCGGAAATCGAGAGCAACACGGCGATTTGTCACGGTGTGGAAACGCTCTCGGGTGCACAGGTTATGGCGACCGATTTACGTGCTTCGGCGAGTCTGGTACTGGCAGGCTGTATTGCTGAAGGCACTACGGTTGTTGACCGGATCTACCATATCGATCGCGGCTATGAGCATATCGAAGATAAGCTCAAAGCGATGGGCGCGAACATTGAGCGTATCAGCGGCGAATAAGCCAGTCAGTATGATGGACCAGAACCAGTCACAGCAGCGTGGCTGGTTTTTTTTATTTTTTTTCCGGGATCTTTTTCAAACTATCGGGCGATCGGATCCGTTTTTTGCGATCCAGCAAAAGCAGGGTGTCAGGATCGTAATAGCGGCTTGGCCAGATTTCTGCCGGATGCACCTCAAGCGCCATAGCGATAAGCCACTCGCCTTTGGGCCAGGGGCGAGACAGCGCATTGGCGAGCGTTGAGGAGCAAAGCCCTGACGCACGTGACAGCGCCGCCAGTGAAGTACCACGTTTGCGTAGCGCTGCGATAATATCTGCAGGATGCCAATCCTCTTTCCTTGTCTGCATAACTTGTTCTCCATATCCATGTAATGCGTAATCGCTGCCGCGGCAGTGAAGGGTAAAACTGGAAATTAACGGCTCTATATAGCAAAAAGGTTCCATTAATTTCCAGTAATTGTTACACCCAGGTAGCAAAATCTGGCGGGTATTCGCAAAAAGCGTGCAAACTTATGCAAACGGCGCAGGAAACGGCGGGGAAATGAAAAACGGAGCCGGGCGGCTCCGTTTGGGATTAAAAGTCGCGCTGCACTGACATATGCGCCAGCGCTTCAAGCGCAGTACGCCACGGACTCTCAGGCAGCAGCTGTAGCGCAGCAATCGCTTTATCCGCTTCTTCTTCAGCGCGTTTGCGCGTCCACTCCAGTGAACCCGTCTGCTGCATAGCGGCCAGCACCGGCTCCAGCAAATGGCGTCCATTGCCTTCCTCAATCGCGCTGCGGATCATAGCGGCCTGCTCGGGTGTGCCATGGTGCATGGCATGCAGCAGGGGCAGCGTCGGTTTCCCTTCGCTGAGATCGTCACCGGTATTTTTACCCAGCGTCTCGCCATCTGCGCTGTAGTCGAGCAAATCGTCAATTAACTGGAAAGCGGTGCCAAGGTAGCGACCATAATCCTGCAGCGCTTTCTCCTGAGCAGGCGAAGCCTCTGCCAGAATCGCTGAGGCCTGAGAAGCAGCCTCAAACAGACGCGCCGTTTTACTGTAGATCACACGCATGTAGCTCTCTTCAGTGATGTCAGGATCGTTACAGTTCATCAGCTGCAGCACTTCGCCTTCTGCGATCACATTCACCGCTTCTGACATCAGCGCGAGGATCTTTAAGGATCCGAGGCTGGTCATCATCTGAAAAGCGCGCGTATAGATAAAATCACCTACCAGCACGCTGGCGGCATTACCAAACGCCGCATTCGCAGTCGCTTTGCCGCGACGCATGTCAGACTCATCCACCACATCATCATGCAGCAGCGTTGCCGTGTGGATAAATTCAATCAGCGCTGCGTTCGTGACATGCAGCGAACCCTGATAGTTGAGCGCACGCGCTGAAAGCACGGCAATCATCGGACGAATGCGTTTACCTCCGCCGCTGACAATGTAGTAGCCCAACTGGTTGATCAGTGAGACATCTGAATTCAGCTGGTCGAGGATGGTCTGGTTGACGGCCGCCATGTCCTGCGCGGTTAGTTCGTTAATTTGTTCTAGGTTCATTCGTCTGTTCAGCTTTGACTCGTTTTTTGCATGGTAGGCGCTTTTACCCAGCGTGAGTTCAGGTAATCTGTTACTGATTGTACTTGAAAATTCAGGATGAGAAACGGTTGCATTCACTCTGCGCTTTTTTTCTGCAGGAGAGTGCAAAGTGCGCTTGTTTTCTGCTGGATATTTGCGTAGAATTCGCGCCCTATTGTGAATATTATCGCGCCGCCTGATTACACAGAAAGGCAAGCGCAGAAGCGGAGTTTTATATGTACGCGGTTTTCCAAAGTGGTGGTAAACAACACCGAGTAAGCGAAGGTCAGACCGTTCGCCTGGAAAAGCTGGACATCGCAACCGGCGAAACCATTGAGTTCGACCAGGTTCTGATGATTGCAAATGGCGAAGACGTGAAAATCGGCGCGCCACTGGTTTCAGGCGGAATGATCAAGGCAGAAGTTGTTGCTCACGGTCGCGGCGAAAAAATCAAGATTGTTAAGTTTCGTCGTCGTAAACACTACCGTAAGCAAGCTGGTCACCGTCAGTGGTTCACTGATGTGAAAATCACGACGATCAGCGCGTAAGAGGAGATCTGACAAATGGCACATAAGAAGGCTGGTGGTTCGACCCGTAACGGTCGCGACTCCAACGCAAAACGTCTGGGTGTTAAGCGTTTCGGTGGTGAATCTGTTCTGGCAGGTAGCATCATCGTTCGTCAGCGTGGCACCAAGTTCCACGCCGGTACCAATGTAGGCTGTGGTCGTGACCACACCCTGTTTGCTACCACAGACGGCAAAGTTAAATTCGAAGTGAAAGGCCCGAACAACCGTAAATATATCAGCATCGTTGCTGAGTAAGGTTGTCGTGCTGCAGACGATAATCGTCTGAACACACGAAGGAAAGGCCCCGCAGCTTTGCGGGGCTTTTTACATTCTGCCGCCGGTTATCGAATCCCCGCTAACTGAGCTGCGCGGTTTGTTGTACACTTTCTGTACATCTTATATTACCAGATTTGCATTATCCGCCGCCGGTCAGCACAGAAGACCCTGGCGGACCCGTCTGCCGCTCTCTGCAGCGACAGACGACAGTGTGACGGAGAAATAGAATGAAGTTTGTTGATGAAGCGACGATCCTTGTGGTCGCAGGCGATGGCGGCAACGGTTGCGTTAGCTTCCGCCGCGAGAAATATATTCCTAAAGGCGGCCCGGACGGCGGTGACGGCGGTGATGGCGGTGACGTCTATCTGCTGGCAGATGAAAACCTCAATACCCTGATCGATTATCGCTTTGAAAAAGCGTTCCGCGCTGAGCGCGGTCAGAATGGTCAGAGCCGCGACTGCACCGGCAAACGTGGTAAAGATATCACCATCAAAGTGCCGGTCGGTACGCGCATAATCGATCAGGGCACCGGTGAAACGCTGGGCGATATGACGCGCCATGAGCAGAAGCTGATGGTAGCGAAAGGCGGCTGGCACGGTCTTGGTAACACGCGTTTTAAATCCTCGGTTAACCGCACCCCGCGCCAGAAAACCATGGGTACGCCAGGCGAGAAACGCGATCTGCAGCTGGAGCTGATGCTGCTGGCCGATGTCGGCATGCTGGGTCTGCCGAATGCGGGTAAATCGACCTTTATTCGCGCCGTTTCTGCAGCGAAGCCAAAAGTGGCGGACTATCCGTTTACCACGCTGGTTCCCAGCCTGGGCGTTGTGCGCATGGACAGCGAAAAAAGCTTTGTCGTGGCCGATATCCCGGGGCTGATTGAAGGCGCAGCGGAAGGCGCCGGGCTGGGCATTCGCTTCCTGAAGCATCTTGAGCGCTGTCGCGTCCTGCTGCACCTGATCGACATTGCGCCTATCGACGAAACCGATCCGGTTGAAAACGCCCGCATCATTCTTGGCGAGCTGGAAAAATATAGCGAGAAGCTCTATCAGAAGCCGCGCTGGCTGGTGTTTAACAAAACTGACCTGCTGAGTCAGGAAGAAGCTGAAAGCCGCGCTAAAGCGATTGCAGAGGCGCTCGGCTGGGATGACAAATATTATCTTATCTCTGCCGCCAGCCGTACCGGCGTGAATGAACTCTGCTGGGATGTGATGAGCTTTATCATTGCTAATCCTAAAGAAGCGGAACTGGAAGAGAAGCAGCCTGAGAAGGTCGCGTTCATGTGGGATGATTACCATCGTGAAGCGCTGGAGACCGCTCAGGAAGTGGAAGAAGATGATGACTGGGATGACGACTGGGATGATGAAGACGACGAAGGCGTCGAAATTATCTATCAGCGTTAATCGCAGCTAAAAGCGGCCTTCGGGCCGCTTTTTTTATCTGCAGAGCTAGCCGTTGAGCTGATACGGCAGCGTACAGCGGGCAATCAGTCCGCTGCGGTCTTCACGGTTTTCCAGCGTCAGCGTACCGCGGTGCATTTGTACAATACGCAGCACAATATTCAGACCCAGTCCGCTGCCGCCGTAGCGCTGATCGCGACGGCGAAAGGCCTGGGTTAACTCCTCTGCGGCTCCGGCATCAATACCCGGCCCTTCATCCCATACCTCTGCCGTTACCTGCTGCGCATCCCGGTATAGCTTAACCTGCACCTCGCTGTTTTCCGGGCTATAGCGCGAGGCGTTCTCCAGCAAATTGCGCAGCATCAGGCGCAACAGCACCGCTTCGCCCTGCTGCGGGATATCACTCCCCTCTGGCCAGCGCAGCCGCTGCTGACGCTGTAGCAGCAGCTCGTCCATCTCTGGTTTCAGCGGCTGCATGATATCCTGCAGCCACCACAGCTGCTGATAGTGTCCGCCCGCCAGCGCCTGGCCGGCACGTGACAGCATGAGCAGCTGCTCTACGGTGTGCATCAGCTGATCGATACGGCTAATCAGCATTTCACTCTGCGGCACCTGCTGCTGCTGCAGCAGTTCCAGATGCAGCCGCAGCCCGGCGAGGGGCGTACGCAGCTCATGGGCAGCATCGGCAGTAAAAAGCCGCTCCTGCTGCAGCGTGTGGTCCAGACGGGAAAACAGCTGATTTATCGCCCCGGTGACGGCAACAATTTCATCCATATCCGCATACACCGGCAGGGGAGTGAGGTTGTCGGCGGAACGATGCGCCAGGCTATCCTGCAGCAGCTTAAGCGGGCGAATAATCCAGTTAATCGCCCAGAACGAGAGCAGCAGCGTCAGGCATACCATCACCAGTGAGGGCAGCAGCAGCGAAGCGATCGCTTCGCGGATCTCATTCTCGACCCGCTGATTGCGCGCCTGAGCTGAGAGCGTCTCATTGACAAGAAAGCTGATCTGCTCCCGGCTCTCGTGCCAGAGCCAGATCACGCTCATGACCTGACAGATAAGCAGGATCAGCGCCAGCATGATCAGTAAGCGCTGCCGCATACTGTTCATTCGCGCAGTTCCAGCCGGTAACCCACACCGCGAACCGTTTTAATCCGATCTTTTCCCAGCTTGCGGCGCAGATTATGAATATGCACTTCCAGCGTGTTCGATCCGGGATCGTCGTTCCAGCTATAAAGATCCTGCTGCAGCGTTTCGCGATGCACATTTTGTCCGATGCGCATCAGCAGGCGCGTCAGCAGCGCAAACTCTTTAGGCGTAATATCCACCGACTGATTTTCAAGCAGCACCTGCTGCGTGCTGAGATTGAGCGTCAGATCGCCCTGTTGCAGCTGGTTATCGCTCTGCCCCTGATAGCGGCGGATCAGCGCCCGAACCCGCGCCTGCAGTTCTGCCAGTGCAAAAGGCTTGATCAGATAATCATCCGCACCGGCATCCAGGCCCTCCACGCGATCCTCCAGCGCATCACGCGCCGTAAGGATCAGCACCGGGATCGCAACGCCCTCGCGCCGCCACTGGCGCAGCAGCGAAGCGCCGTCGCGATCCGGCAGGCCAAGATCCAGCACGATCAGCGTATACTGACCGCTGCGCAATAGCGCATTACTCTCTGCGGCGCTGCTGGCGCAATCTGTTGCATAACCCTTAGCGCCCAGCGCCTGTGCCAGGCCCGATTGCAGCAGCGCATCATCTTCAACAATCAACAATTTCATTAGTTGTTCTTGTTAATGTCCGTGTAGAGGCGGCTTTCAAAGCGAACCAGCGGAATACGCCGCGTTTTCTGATTTTCCGGGGGCACGGCATAGCCTGACAGAAACTGCACAAAGGCAACGCGCGCACCGCTGGACGTGGTAATAAACCCTGCCAGATTATAGACGCCCTGCAGAGAACCGGTTTTTGCTGAGACTTTGCCATCGAGGCCCGCTTCATGGAGCCCGCCACGGTACTGCAGCGTGCCGTCGTAGCCAGCCAGCGGCAGCATAGAGATATAGTCGAGCGTGGCGTCGTTTTTAGCAATGTACTGCAGCACCTGCATCATTGTCTCTGGCGAGATCAAATCGTGACGCGACAGGCCGGAACCATCAACCTGAATGCTGTTGCCCATATCAATACCCGCTTTTTCGCGCAGAATACGACGCACGGCGTCAGAGGCGGCACGAAACGTACCCGGCACGTTAAAGTAGTGATGGCCGATGGTGCGGAACACGGTGTCCGCAATCATGTTGTCCGACTTTTTCAGCATCATGCGCAGTAGCGTATGCAGCGGCGCGGATTGGGTCGAGGCGAGCACGGTACCCGGCGACGTAACCTGCGTCTGGCGTACCAGATGACCGCTATAATCAATATCAGCCGCACGCAGCATCCCTTTCAGGATTTCACCTGACCAGGCGGCATCATCCTGAACCGCAAAGGCGAGCGGCAGCGGTTCTGCCCGCTGGCGCATACAGCCTGTCAGCGTATAGCGGTTAAGCTCACCAGGCACCACATCCAGCTCGCAGTACTGACCTTCGCCGCTGTTAGGGGCAAGCGTCCGGACCTGGCTGAACATATGGGCCGGATAGTAAGACGCAATACGCACAAAGGCGGTTTCACCAGCGGTTTTGCCACTGTAAAGCGAAACCGAGAAACAGTTTTTGTCGACAATCGCCGCGCCAGGTGGTGCGCTGAAGCACTGGGTCAGATCGTTCCATGGCCAGCCGGGAGCCATATCGTGGCTGGCAAATACGGAGGTATCAATCACCAGGTTGCCTTTGATGTGCGTGATACCCTGCTGCTTCAGCGCGGCGACCATATTGCGCAGATTCTGCCTGCTCAGCGTAGGATCGCCGCCAAAGCGGGCCACCAGATCGCCGTTCAGCGTGCCGTCGGTAATAGCACCGCGTGTCTCAAGCGTGGTCTGAAAGCGGAAGTCGGGTCCCAGCTCCAGAAGTGCCGCCAGCGCCGTGATCACTTTCATGGTGCTGGCCGGTAAAGCCATCTGTTTTCCGTGGTAGTCAATAATAGGGGTTGATGCGCCCACTTTCTGTACCATCAGCGCCAGGTTCGCGCCGTCAGGTAAATACTGCATGTATTCTTCAACGGGGGCCGCTTGTGCCTGCAGCATTACCGCGCAGGTTAATCCGGTAACAAGTCGTGAAAATCGCATAATCTCGCGGTAACTGACGGATGGGGCGTCAATACTACGTCCCCGGGCAGGGCAAAGTAAACGATGACCCACAGGGAACTCTGGGGTAAAATACGTATCAAAATGCAAAACCGATCCCTGACCCGGAAAGCTTTCCGGGTCAGGGTTCTTTTGCTTTTGAAAAGGGGCCGTGTGCCGCAGAAGCGATTATTCTGCTGTCACCAGTCAGGATGACACCGTTAACCAGGATAGAGACGAGGAGCCAAAATGAATCAGATTCCGATGACGTTACAAGGCGCTGAGAAGCTGCGTGAAGAGCTGAACGAACTGAAAACCGTAAAGCGTCCGCGCATCATCGCCTCCATCGCTGAAGCTCGTGAGCATGGCGACCTGAAAGAGAACGCCGAGTACCATGCTGCGCGTGAAGAGCAGGGGTTTTGCGAAGGGCGTATTCAGGAGATTGAAGCTAAACTTTCTAATGCGCAGGTGATCGACATCACATCTATGCCAAAAACCGGTCGCGTCATTTTCGGTGCCACGGTAACTGTGCTGAATGTAGATACCGACGAAGAGTTTACTTACCGCATTGTGGGTGACGATGAAGCAGATTTTAAACAAAATCTGATCTCGGTTAACTCGCCAATGGCGCGTGGTCTGGTGGGTAAAGAGGCCGATGACGTAGCCATTGTGAAAACGCCAGGCGGTGACGTGGAGTATGAAGTGCTGAAGGTTGAATATCTGTAAGCACCCGCTGCTGTAATGCCGGGCAGAATGTAAAGAAAGGAAAAAGGCCGCATGGCGGCCTTTTATCGCATGCGTGAGCGTGGCACTTTCTCTGCCCGCTGCGCCGCGCTTAGTATAGAGCTTAACGAGGCAGCGTGATTTTGCGCTCTTTCGCCGGGCGGTACAGCACCAGCACATTGCCGATAACCTGCACATTGCTGGCCTTGGTTTCACGCACAATGGCCTCGACGATCAGCTGCTTGGTTTCGCGATCTTCTGAGGCAATTTTCACCTTAATCAGTTCGTGATGGTCAAGCGCCTGTTCGATTTCGGCGAGCACGCCTTCAGTAAGGCCGTTGCCGCCCAGCATGACCACCGGCTTTAGTGGGTGGGCCAGGCCTTTCAGGTGCTGTTTTTGTTTGGTACTCAGATTCATCGTATTTTTTGCTTACTCAGGGATTGAAAACGGGTCATTCTACCGCCATCTCGGGTATATCGCCAAATCATCGCTACCCATTGCGCGCTGATTTATCGCTACGATGACGATTTAACTGGAAAAATTATGACGGGTAAAAAGCGTTCGGCCAGTTCCAGTCGCTGGCTTCAGGAACACTTTAGCGATAAATATGTGCTTCAGGCACAGAAAAAAGGGCTGCGTTCGCGCGCCTGGTTTAAACTTGATGAAATTCAGCAGGGTGACAAGCTGTTTAAACCCGGTATGACCGTGGTGGACTTAGGCGCGGCACCCGGCGGCTGGTCACAATATGTGGTACAGCAGATTGGCAATAGCGGGCGGGTGATTGCCTGCGACCTGCTGCCGATGGATCCGATTGTCGGCGTGGATTTTATGCAGGGTGACTTCCGTGACGAGGCCGTGCTGAAAGCGCTGCTTGAGCGGGTAGGGGACCAGAAAGTTCAGGTGGTGATGTCAGATATGGCACCCAACATGAGCGGTACGCCAGCTGTGGATATTCCTCGTTCAATGTATTTAGTTGAACTGGCGCTGGAAATGTGTCGGGATGTACTGGCTCCCGGCGGCAGTTTTGTTGTGAAAGTGTTTCAGGGAGATGGCTTCGATGAATACCTCCGGGAAATTCGCTCCCTATTTACGAAAGTGAAAATTCGTAAGCCAGACGCTTCGCGGTTACGTTCACGTGAAGTGTATATTGTGGCGACAGGGCGCAAACTGTAGGCCCGAATACCGGCGTCAAAGCAAGCTGAATAGTACGTTTATCCCGGCCTGATTCTGAGTTTCAGGGTAAACCAGCAAATTCATCCATGCTGCGATTCCAGGTATGAAGGATATATAGTACCCTACGCTGTCTGTTAACACCGTTGTAATATGAGGTTAATCCCTTGAGTGACATGGCGAAAAACCTGATTCTCTGGTTAGTCATCGCGGTCGTGCTGATGTCAGTATTCCAGAGCTTTGGGCCCAGCGAGTCGAATGGCCGTAGGGTTGATTATTCAACCTTCCTGTCGGAAGTGAACCAGGATCAGGTCCGCGAGGCACGTATTAACGGGCGTGAAATTAACGTAACCAAAAAAGACAGTAATAAATATACCACCTACATTCCTGTCAACGATCCCAAGTTACTCGATAACCTGCTGACCAAAAACGTCAAAGTAGTGGGTGAACCACCTGAAGAGCCAAGCCTGCTGGCTTCTATCTTCATTTCCTGGTTCCCGATGCTGCTGCTGATTGGCGTATGGATCTTCTTTATGCGTCAGATGCAGGGCGGCGGCGGTAAGGGCGCGATGTCCTTCGGCAAAAGCAAAGCCCGCATGCTGACGGAAGACCAGATCAAGACCACCTTTGCCGATGTCGCTGGCTGTGATGAAGCGAAAGAAGAGGTGGGTGAGCTGGTAGAGTATCTGCGTGAACCAAGCCGTTTCCAGAAGCTGGGCGGTAAAATCCCGAAAGGCGTCCTGATGGTGGGCCCGCCGGGTACAGGTAAAACGCTGCTGGCTAAAGCTATCGCCGGCGAAGCGAAAGTGCCGTTCTTCACTATTTCCGGTTCCGATTTCGTAGAAATGTTTGTCGGCGTGGGCGCATCCCGCGTGCGTGACATGTTCGAACAGGCGAAAAAAGCTGCGCCGTGCATCATCTTTATCGATGAGATCGATGCGGTAGGACGTCAGCGTGGTGCCGGTTTAGGCGGTGGTCACGATGAGCGTGAGCAGACGCTGAACCAGATGCTGGTTGAGATGGATGGTTTTGAAGGCAATGAAGGCATTATTGTTATCGCCGCAACCAACCGTCCGGATGTACTCGACCCTGCGCTGCTGCGTCCGGGCCGTTTTGACCGTCAGGTTGTCGTTGGCCTGCCGGACGTGCGCGGTCGTGAACAGATCCTGAAAGTGCATATGCGCCGTGTGCCGCTGGCAACCGACATCGATGCGGCTATTATCGCACGCGGTACACCGGGCTTCTCGGGAGCTGACCTGGCAAACCTGGTCAACGAAGCCGCACTCTTTGCCGCTCGTGGCAACAAGCGCGTAGTGTCGATGGTCGAGTTCGAAAAAGCCAAAGACAAAATCATGATGGGTGCAGAACGCCGCTCCATGGTGATGACGGAAGCGCAGAAAGAGTCAACCGCTTACCATGAAGCCGGGCATGCGATTATCGGCCGTCTGGTGCCAGAACACGATCCGGTACATAAAGTTACGATCATTCCGCGCGGCCGTGCGCTGGGCGTGACGTTCTTCCTGCCGGAAGGTGATGCTATCAGCGCCAGCCGTCAGAAGCTGGAAAGTCAGATCTCCACGCTCTATGGCGGTCGTCTGGCTGAAGAGATCATCTACGGCGCAGAACATGTCTCTACCGGTGCATCTAACGACATCAAAGTGGCGACCAATCTGGCTCGTAACATGGTGACGCAGTGGGGCTTCTCAGAGAAGCTTGGCCCGCTGCTCTATGCGGAAGAAGAGGGTGAAGTGTTCCTTGGCCGTTCCGTAGCGAAAGCCAAGCATATGTCAGATGAGACTGCGCGCATCATCGATCAGGAAGTTAAACACCTGATCGACAGCAACTATCAGCGTGCACGTCGTATTCTGGGCGAGAACATGGATATTCTTCATGCGATGAAAGATGCGCTGATGAAGTATGAAACCATTGATGCTCCGCAGATTGATGACCTGATGGCGCGCCGCGATGTGCGACCGCCAGCTGGCTGGGAAGATCCCGGCAGCAACAACTCTGACAGCAACGGTACGCCAAAGGCGCCACGTCCGGTTGATGAACCGCGTACGCCGAATCCGGGTAATACCATGTCTGAGCAGTTCAATAAATAAGAGGCCATCACCTCAGCAAAAACCCCGGCCAGTCCGGGGTTTTTTACATTTAACGTTTGACCACTTCAGGACATACCTGCCATGAAACTCCACGCGCGTGATTCCTTTCTCGATCTCTCCTTCCCCCATGTAATGGGTATTCTGAACGTAACGCCCGACTCCTTTTCTGACGGCGGCGCGCATAACTCTCTGGTAAACGCGCTGACGCATACCAATGAGATGGTAAATGCGGGCGCGACAATCATCGATGTCGGCGGCGAGTCGACCCGGCCCGGAGCGGACGAGGTCAGCGTTGAGGAGGAGCTGGAGCGGGTTATCCCGGTCGTGGAGGCCATTGCACAGCGGTTTGAAGTCTGGATCTCAGTAGATACCTCAAAGCCTGACGTCATCCGTGAAGCAGCGAGAGCGGGTGCTCACATCATCAATGATATTCGCTCGCTTTCAGAGCCTGGCGCGCTCGATGCAGCGGCAGAGAGCGGTTTACCGGTTTGTCTGATGCATATGCAGGGTGAACCCCGCACCATGCAGCAGACACCCACGTATAACAATGTGATCAGCGAAGTGGACGCTTACTTCGCTGCGCAAATTGCGCGCTGTGAGGCGGCGGGCATCAAAAAAGCGCAACTGCTGCTCGACCCGGGCTTTGGTTTCGGTAAGAATCTCAGCCATAACTATGAGCTGCTGGCCCACCTGAGCCATTTTCATCATTACGGCTTACCGCTGCTGGTGGGAATGTCGCGTAAATCGATGATTGGTCAGCTGCTTAATGTCGGCCCGGCACAGCGTCTTACCGGCAGCCTGAGCTGCGCAGTCATTGCTGCGATGCAGGGCGCCAGATTATTCGCGTGCATGATGTGAAAGAGACAGTTGAAGCGATGCGCATCGTGGAAGCGACCCAGAGAGCAAAAGGATAACAGGCATGAGTGAGCGTAAATATTTTGGTACAGATGGCATCCGCGGCAAAGTAGGCGAAGCGCCGATTACGCCCGATTTTGTACTGAAGCTGGGTTTTGCCGCAGGCAAAGTGCTGGCGCGTTCAGGTTCAAGAAAAGTACTGATTGGCAAAGACACGCGCATTTCTGGCTATATGCTGGAGTCGGCGCTCGAAGCGGGGCTGGCAGCAGCAGGCCTCTCGGCAGCTTTTACCGGACCGATGCCAACCCCGGCAATCGCCTACCTGACGCGAACGTTTCGTGCGGAAGCGGGGATCGTGATCTCCGCCTCTCACAATCCGTTTGATGATAACGGCATTAAATTTTTCTCAGCCGAAGGCACCAAGCTGCCGGATGATGTGGAAGAAGCGATTGAGCGCGAGCTGGAAAAACCGCTGACCTGCGTGGAATCTGCTGAACTGGGGCGTGCCAGCCGTATCGTGGATGCCGCCGGTCGCTATATTGAATTCTGTAAAGGCACTTTCCCCGGCGAGCTGAGTCTCAACGGTCTGAAAATTGTGGTCGATTGCGCGAATGGTGCCACCTATCACATCGCCCCTAACGTGCTGCGTGAGCTGGGTGCGCAGGTCATCGCGATTGGCGTGCAGCCGGACGGCATGAACATCAACAAGGAGTGCGGAGCGACTGACCTGCGTCAGCTGCAGCAGCGCGTCCTGGAAGAGCAGGCTAACCTTGGTCTCGCCTATGACGGAGATGGCGATCGCATCATGATGGTGGATCATCTGGGACAGAAAGTGGATGGCGACCAGATTCTCTATATCATTGCGCGCGAAGCGCTGCGTCAGGGACAGCTGCGCGGCGGCGTGGTCGGGACGCTGATGAGTAATATGGGGCTGGAGCTGGCCCTGAAACAGCTGGGCATTCCGTTCACCCGTGCCAAAGTGGGCGACCGCTACGTACTGGAAAAAATGCAGGAGAAAGGCTGGCGCATGGGGGCTGAGAACTCCGGGCACGTTATTCTGCTGGATAAAATCAGTACCGGCGACGGAATTGTAGCCAGTTTGCAAGTGCTTACTGCCATAGTGCGCAACCACATGAGTCTGCACGATCTGTGCAGCGGTATGAAAATGCTGCCGCAAATCCTGGTTAACGTGCGCTTTACCGGCAGCCACGATCCGCTGGAGAGTGAAAGCGTGAAAGCTGCGGCTGCCGAAGCAGAGCAGGCGCTGGCAGGGCGCGGGCGGGTACTGCTGCGTAAATCAGGCACGGAGCCGCTGATCCGCGTGATGGTGGAAGGCGAAGATGAAGCGCAGGTAACCGCGCTGGCGCATAATATTGCCGCAGCGGTAAAAGCAGTTTAAACCCGGCCAGGCGGCAGGTGGGATGCCTTTTCGCCTGGTAAATCATCATGCTGGCGCTTTTTTCTGCAATTGAATTTTATGGCTAAAATTGCACTTGCAGAGCCAGGCGCCTTTGGTTAGTATTCACACCCGCTTCTGATGGGTAATGACGAGACTACCCGTCTGTATTGGTTGAAGCTTTAACTGTGCGGTTACGCGCAAGGAAACAGGTTGATTATGTACGAAGCTCTGTTAGTTGTTTTCCTTATTGTGGCGATTGGCCTGGTTGGTCTGATCATGCTGCAGCAAGGCAAAGGCGCTGATATGGGAGCCTCATTCGGTGCAGGCGCTTCCGGTACGCTGTTTGGTTCAAACGGGTCAGGTAACTTTATGACACGTATGACCGCGATACTGGCTTCGCTGTTCTTCATTATCAGTCTGATTCTGGGTAACCTGAACAGCAATAAGACTTCCAAAGGAAGCGAGTGGGAAAACCTCACTGCGCCAGCTCAGTCTGAACAGCAGACTCAGCCAGCTAAACCGGCAACCCCGGGCAATGATATCCCGCAGTAAGCAGTAAATCGTCAACGCTTAAGCGACTATACTATCGTCGCAGTCAGTGCAGTACCGAGGTGGTGAAATTGGTAGACACGCTACCTTGAGGTGGTAGTGCTCGAAAGGGCTTACGGGTTCAAGTCCCGTCCTCGGTACCAATTCTCAGTAAAACTTGCTATTTTCGCAAGATCGGCGTAATATTCGCCACGTTTTCGGACGCGGGGTGGAGCAGCCTGGTAGCTCGTCGGGCTCATAACCCGAAGGTCGTCGGTTCAAATCCGGCCCCCGCAACCACTTTCCCTTAGAGTTCTTTTTCAAATATACTGTATGCATCGACGGACGCATTATCAGTGAGTTTTTGAAAAAAATTCTTCTGGATTGTGCGCCGAAGCCGCACTGCGGCATACAGGGTCCAGTCATAAAAAGCCCCGATTTTTCGGGGTTTTTTGTTATCAGGAAATCGTAACACTGGGCTTTAGGCCCTTTTTTTATGTCTTGGGGGTGGGCTTGTCCACATTAGAGCAAAAATTGACAGAGTTGATCTCTGCTCCGGTAGAAGCGCTTGGCTACGAACTGGTCGGTATTGAATTCGTTCGTGGTCGCACATCAACCTTGCGCATCTATATTGATAGCGAAGAGGGTATCAATGTTGATGATTGCGCCGATGTTAGCCACCAGGTGAGCGCTGTGATGGATGTGGAAGATCCAATTACGGTGGCTTACAACCTTGAAGTTTCCTCGCCGGGTCTCGATCGTCCACTTTTCACTGCAGAACACTATGCGCGCTTTGCGGGTGAGGAAGTCAGCCTGGTCCTGCGGATGGCGGTACAGAACCGTCGCAAATGGCAGGGCATCATCAAGTCGGTGGAAGGCGAGATGATCACTGTGACCGTCGAGGGTAACGATGAAGTGTTCGCACTGAGCAATATTCAGAAAGCGAACCTGGTCCCCCACTTTTAAAAGTCCGGATTGAGGCTAACCAGGATGAATAAAGAAATCTTAGCTGTAGTAGAAGCCGTTTCTAATGAAAAAGCTCTGCCGCGTGAGAAAATCTTCGAAGCGCTGGAGAGCGCTTTGGCCACTGCGACCAAAAAGAAGTATGAGCAGGAAATCGACGTGCGCGTCAGTATCGATCGTCGCAGCGGCGATTTCGACACGTTCCGTCGTTGGGTAATCGTTGATGAAGTTACTCAGCCTACGCGTGAAATCACGCTGGACGCGGCTCGCTTCGAAGATGAAGCGCTCAATCTGGGCGATTACGTTGAAGATCAGATTGAATCTGTCACCTTTGACCGTATCACTACACAGACTGCGAAGCAGGTTATCGTTCAGAAAGTACGTGAAGCTGAGCGCGCAATGGTTGTGGACCAGTTCCGCGAGCAGCAAGGCGACATCATCACCGGTCAGGTGAAGAAAGTGAATCGCGACAACATCACGCTGGACCTGGGCAGCAACGCCGAGGCGGTGATCGTACGTGAAGATATGCTGCCACGTGAGAACTTCCGTCCGGGCGACCGTATTCGCGGCGTGCTGTATGCCGTGCGTCCTGAAGCGCGTGGTGCTCAGCTGTTTGTTACCCGTTCCAAACCTGAAATGCTGATCGAACTGTTCCGCATTGAGGTGCCGGAAATTGGTGAAGAAGTTATCGAAATCAAAGCGGCTGCCCGCGATCCGGGTTCACGCGCTAAAATTGCGGTAAAAACCAACGATAAACGTATCGATCCGGTAGGTGCCTGCGTCGGTATGCGCGGCGCACGCGTGCAGGCTGTTTCCAGTGAACTGGGCGGCGAGCGTATCGATATCGTGCTGTGGGATGATAATCCGGCACAGTTTGTAATTAACGCCATGGCGCCTGCCGATGTGGCGTCAATCGTGGTGGATGAAGATAATCACACCATGGATATCGCTGTTGAGGCCGGTAATCTGGCTCAGGCGATCGGCCGTAATGGCCAAAACGTGCGTCTGGCTTCCCAGCTGAGCGGCTGGGAGCTGAACGTGATGACCGTCGACGATCTGCAGGCTAAGCATCAGGCTGAAGCCCACGCAGCAATCGATATGTTCACGAAACATCTCGACATCGACGAAGAGTTCGCCACCATACTGGTGGAAGAGGGCTTCTCTTCGCTGGAAGAACTGGCCTATGTGCCAATGAACGAGCTGCTGGAAATTGACGGCCTCGACGAAGAGACCATTGAAGCCCTGCGTGAACGAGCCAAAAATGCGTTAACCACCCTGGCATTAGCGAAAGAAGAAAGCCTTGGTAATCAGGAGCCCGCTGAGGACTTGCTGAATCTTGAAGGCCTGGATCGTGCGCTGGCCTATCGCCTGGCGTCAAAAGGCGTTTGCACGCTGGAAGATCTCGCTGAGCAAGGTGTTGACGATCTGACAGATATTGAAGGGCTGGATGATGAGAAGGCCGGTGCGCTGATTATGGCTGCACGTAATATCTGCTGGTTCGGCGATGACGCGTAATAACAGGAAGGAACAGCATGACAGATGTAACCGTAAAATCGCTGGCCGCCGAAATTCAGACTCCGGTCGATCGCCTGGTACAGCAATTTGCTGATGCGGGGATCCCTAAGTCTGAAAACGACGCGGTGTCCCAGCAAGAGAAAGAGACCTTACTGTCCCACCTGAACCGTGAGCACGGTCAAACCAGTTCAGGTAAACTGACGTTGCAGCGCAAAACGCGCAGCACCTTGAATATTCCGGGCACCGGGGGTAAAAGTAAATCGGTGCAAATTGAAGTTCGCAAAAAGCGCACATATGTGAAGGGTGATGCAGAGGCTGAGCAGCAGGCTCAGGCAGAAGCGGAAGCTGAGGCACAGCGCGTAGCGGAAGAGCAGGCGCGTCGCGAGGCGGAAGAACAAGCCCGTCGCGAGGCTGAATTAAAAGCGCAACGTGAAGCCGAAGATAAAGCCAGGCGCGAAGCCGCTGACAAGGCTAAGCGTGAAGCAGCGGAAAAAGATAAAGTGACAAACCAACCTACCGATGAAGTGACCAAGGCTGCGCAGTCTGATAAAGCCCGTCGCGAAGCTGAAGCGGCTGAACTGAAGCGTAAAGCTGAAGAAGAAGCCCGTCGTAAGCTCGAAGAGAGCGCACGCCGCGTAGCGGAAGAAGCACGCCGCCTGGCAGAAGAGAAAGGCGCGGAGTGGGACAAACCTGAGGAAGAAGATAAAGGTGACTATCACGTCACAACTTCAACTCATGCCCGTCAGGCAGAAGACGAAAACGATCGTCAGGTTGAAGCGGGTCGTGCACGTGCACGCACCACGGCTAAAGCCACGCGTCCTGCCAAAAAAGGCAACAAGCACTCCGAAGCTAAAACCGATCGTGAAGAAGCGCGTGCGCAGGTTCGCGGTGGTAAAGGCGGTAAGCATCGCAAACCTAGCGCACTGCAGCAGGGCTTTAACAAGCCAGCGCAGGCCGTTAACCGCGACGTGATTATCGGCGAAACCATCACCGTAGCTGAACTGGCGAACAAGATGGCAGTGAAAGGTTCACTGGTCATCAAAGCGATGATGAAGATGGGCGCGATGGCGACTATCAACCAGGTTATCGACCAGGAAACTGCACAGCTGGTCGCGGAAGAGATGGGTCATAAAGTGATCCTGCGCCGCGAGAACGAGCTGGAAGAAGCGGTAATGGACGATCGTGATACTGATGCAGCGCAGGAGAGCCGTGCGCCGGTCGTGACCATCATGGGTCACGTTGACCACGGTAAAACCTCCCTGCTGGATTACATCCGCTCAACGAAAGTCGCCTCTGGCGAAGCGGGTGGTATTACCCAGCACATCGGTGCCTATCACGTTGAAACCGAAAACGGCATGGTCACCTTCCTGGATACCCCGGGACACGCCGCGTTTACCGCAATGCGTGCTCGCGGTGCGCAGGCAACGGATATCGTTATCCTGGTCGTTGCTGCGGATGATGGCGTGATGCCACAGACCGTCGAAGCGATTCAACACGCAAAAGCGGCCGGTGTACCGGTTGTGGTTGCAGTGAACAAGTGCGACAAACCAGAAGCCGATCCGGATCGCGTGAAGAACGAGCTGACTCAGTACGGCATCATTCCGGAAGAGTGGGGCGGCGAAAACATGTTCGTCAACGTTTCTGCGAAAGCGGGTACCGGTATCGACGATCTGCTGAACGCCATTCTGCTGCAGGCGGAAGTGCTTGAGCTGACCGCTATTCGTGAAGGTATGGCAAGCGGTGTGGTTATCGAATCCTTCCTGGATAAAGGTCGTGGTCCGGTCGCTACCGTGCTGGTACGTGAAGGTACGCTGAACAAAGGCGATATCGTACTGTGTGGCTTCGAGTATGGCCGCGTACGTGCGATGCGTGACGAACTGGGACGCGAAGTACAGGAAGCAGGCCCATCGATTCCGGTTGAGATCCTGGGTCTCTCTGGCGTACCGGCAGCGGGTGATGAAGCGACTGTGGTCCGTGACGAGAAGAAAGCGCGTGAAGTTGCTCTCTATCGTCAGGGTAAATTCCGCGAAGTGAAACTGG
Source organism: Pantoea eucrina (assembly GCF_002095385.1). Taxonomy (GTDB): domain Bacteria; phylum Pseudomonadota; class Gammaproteobacteria; order Enterobacterales; family Enterobacteriaceae; genus Pantoea; species Pantoea eucrina. The sequence continues at coordinate 76,450 of NZ_MIPP01000001.1, forward strand.
CGCGTCAGCAGAAGTCGAAGCTGGAAAACATGTTTGCGAACATGACTGAAGGCGAAGTCTCAGAGCTGAACATCGTTCTGAAGTCTGACGTACAGGGCTCGGTAGAAGCGATCTCCGATTCGCTGCTGAAACTCTCCACCGACGAAGTGAAGGTGAAGATTATCGGTTCTGGCGTGGGCGGTATCACCGAAACCGACGCTACGCTGGCGGCCGCTTCCAATGCGATCATCCTCGGCTTTAACGTCCGTGCTGACGCTTCTGCGCGTCGCGTGATTGATGCTGAAAACGTCGACCTGCGTTACTACTCCGTCATCTATAATCTGATTGACGAAGTAAAAGCTGCGATGAGCGGTATGCTGGCGCCGGAATTCAAACAGCAGATCATCGGTCTGGCCGAAGTACGTGATGTGTTTAAATCACCGAAATTTGGCGCGATCGCGGGCTGTATGGTTACCGAAGGCAACATCAAGCGTCACAACCCAATTCGTGTCCTGCGCGACAACGTGGTTATCTATGAAGGCGAGCTGGAATCCCTGCGTCGCTTCAAAGATGACGTCAACGAAGTGCGTAACGGCATGGAGTGTGGTATCGGTGTGAAGAACTACAACGACGTTCGCGTTGGCGATATGATCGAAGTGTTCGAAATCATTGAAATTAAACGCACCATCGCATAATTCACTTATCGATGTACTGCAATTTGGGAGGCCACTGGCCTCCCGAATTATTTGGGAGATATCATTATGGCGAAAGAATTTGGTCGCCCGCAGCGGGTTTCTCAGGAGCTGCAAAAAGAGATCGCGATTATTCTGCAGCGTGAAATCAAAGATCCGCGTCTGGGTATGATGGTGACGGTCTCTGGCGTTGAAGTGTCGCGCGATCTGGCCTATGCCAAAGTATTTGTGACTTTCCTGAACGATCAGGATGAAGAAGCGGTAAAAAATGGTCTGAAAGCGCTGAAAGAGGCGTCAGGCTACATCCGCATTCTGCTGGGCAAAGCGATGCGTCTGCGCATTGTGCCGGAGCTGACCTTCTTCTATGACAACTCACTGATTGAAGGGATGCGCATGTCAAATCTGGTCTCTAACGTGATCAGAAACGATGCAGAACGGCGCGGTGAAACCCCGGCGGAAGATGACAAGGAGGACTGATGAGTCGTCCTCGTCGTCGCGGCCGCGACGTACACGGTGTCTTCCTGCTGGATAAGCATCAGGGCGCGTCGTCCAATGATGTGCTGCAAAAAGTTAAGCGCCTGTTTAATGCTAACAAAGCGGGTCATACCGGTGCGCTGGATCCCCTTGCCACCGGTATGCTGCCGGTTTGTCTGGGCGAGGCCACCAAGTTTTCGCAGTATCTGCTCGACTCTGATAAGCGTTATCGCGTTATCGCCCGGCTGGGCGAACGTACCGATACTTCAGACGCAGATGGCAACATTGTGGAAACCCGCCCGGTGACCTTCAGCCAGCCTGAGCTGGATGCGGCGCTGGAGAGTTTTCGCGGTGATACGATGCAGGTGCCGACTATGTTCTCGGCGCTGAAATATCAGGGTCGCAAGCTCTATGAGTATGCGCGCGAAGGCGTTACCGTGCCGCGTGAAGCCCGACCCATCACCGTATTTGAGCTGCAGTTTATTCGCCATGAAGGTGATGAGCTGGAGCTGGAGATCCACGTCTCCAAAGGCACCTATATTCGTACCATCATCGACGATCTGGGTGAGAAGCTGGGCTGTGGCGCGCATGTCATTATGCTGCGTCGTCTGCAGGTCGCACGCTACCCGATTGCACGAATGATGACGCTGGAGCAGCTGCAGGCAGTGGCAGCAGAAGCCACCGCGGCTGAAACGCCTGACTACAGCGCGCTCGATGCGCTGCTGCTGCCAATGGACAGCCCGGCGGAAGATTTTCCGGTGGTCAATCTGCCCGTTACGGTTGCCGCCAGCTTTAAGCAGGGTATGCCGGTCCAGGCTGCGGATACGCCGGCAGCAGGTCTGGTAAGGGTCACGGAAGGTGAGGCACAAAAAATCATCGGCATGGCTGAAATCGCCGCCGATGGACGGGTAGCGCCACGCCGGCTGGTGGTGGAGTTTCCTGGCTGACCGTGCTGCTCATCTTTGCTGCAACAGCGCATTTGCGTTGCCTGCGGGCGCAGAGTAGAATAGCGCGGCTTTAAAAGCGGGCTGCTGAATTAGAGATCGGCACCCATACATTCATTTTTTTACTGGAGTTTATTATGTCTCTAAGCGTAGAAGCTAAAGCAGAGATCGTTGCTAAATATGGTCGTGGCGCTAACGACAGCGGTTCAACTGAAGTTCAGGTTGCTCTGCTGACTGCTCAGATTAACCACCTGCAGGGTCACTTCTCTGAGCACAAGAAAGACCACCACAGCCGTCGCGGTCTGCTGCGCATGGTATCCCAGCGTCGTAAGCTGCTGGACTATCTGAAGCGTAAAGACGTTGCTCGCTACACCAGCCTGATCGAGAGCCTGGGTCTGCGTCGCTAAGTCTGAAGAATCTGATCAAGGATGTAGCGCATGCACTATGCAAAAAAACGCATCTGACGATCAGATTTGTGCGAGTTTCGCGAAAAGGGGGCCTTTAAGGCCCCCTTTTTTCGAGCAATCCGCAGCAATCCAGACCAAACTCATGTATTGTTGCTGAGTGTGATCTTTGTTTGCAGAGGTTCGCGCGGCTAATGAGAGGCTTTGCCGCAGGGGCGGTTGAGGGTTGTCATTAGTCGCGAGGATGCGACAAAGATCGGTTATCACTGGCGAGCCGCAATGGCTCTGCCCTGAATTTAAGGATGTTAATTTTGCTGAATCCGATCGTACGCAAATTCCAATATGGTCAGCATACCGTCACGCTGGAAACCGGCATGATGGCACGTCAGGCTACCGCTGCTGTTATGGTAAGCATGGATGACACAGCGGTATTTGTAACCGTTGTTGGCCAGAAGAAAGCGAAACCAGGCCAGGACTTTTTCCCGCTGACCGTTAACTATCAGGAGCGTACCTATGCTGCTGGTCGTATCCCGGGCAGCTTCTTCCGTCGCGAAGGCCGGCCAAGCGAAGGCGAAACCCTGATTGCGCGTCTGATTGACCGCCCGGTGCGTCCGCTGTTCCCGGAAGGCTTCGTTAACGAAGTGCAGGTTATCGCTACTGTCGTTTCTGTTAACCCTCAGGTTAACCCGGACATCGTGGCAATGATTGGTGCCTCTGCTGCGCTGTCACTGTCAGGTATTCCGTTCAACGGTCCAATCGGTTCTGCTCGCGTTGGTTACATCAACGACCAGTATGTCCTGAACCCGACCGCAGATGAGATCAAACAGTCACGTCTGGACCTGGTGGTTGCCGGTACCCAGAACGCGGTACTGATGGTTGAATCGGAAGCCGATATCCTGACCGAAGAGCAGATGCTGGGCGCCGTGGTATTTGGCCACGACCAGCAGCAGGTTGTTATCGAAAACATCAACGCGCTGGTCGCCGAAGCGGGTAAACCGCGCTGGGACTGGAAGCCAGAAGCGACTAACGATGCACTGATTGCACGTGTTGCCGCGCTGGCGGAAGCGCGCATCGCTGATGCTTACCGCATCACCGATAAGCAGGAGCGTTACGCACAGGTTGGCGTGATCAAAGATGAGACGATCGCTGCGCTGCTGGCTGAAGATGCTGCGCTGGATGATGCAGAAATCGGCGATATTGTGCATAGCCTCGAAAAGAATGTGGTTCGTACCCGCATCCTGAGCGGCGAACCGCGTATCGACGGTCGCGAAAAAGATATGATCCGCGGTCTGGACGTGCGTACCGGCGTACTGCCGCGTACGCACGGCTCTGCGCTGTTCACCCGTGGTGAAACGCAGGCGCTGGTTGCTGCTACGCTGGGTACCGCACGCGATGCGCAGAACCTGGATGAGCTGATGGGCGAGCGTACCGACAGCTTCCTGTTCCACTACAACTTCCCTCCATACTCAGTGGGCGAAACCGGCATGGTTGGCTCACCGAAGCGTCGTGAAATTGGTCACGGTCGTCTGGCGAAGCGTGGCGTGCTGGCAGTTATGCCTAAGCAGGAAGAGTTCCCGTACACCGTACGCGTTGTATCAGAAATCACTGAATCAAACGGTTCTTCTTCTATGGCTTCCGTTTGCGGTGCTTCACTGGCACTGATGGACGCAGGCGTACCGATCAAAGCAGCCGTTGCCGGTATTGCTATGGGTCTGGTGAAGGAAGATGAGAAGTTTGTCGTGCTGTCTGACATCCTGGGCGATGAAGATCACCTCGGCGATATGGACTTCAAAGTAGCGGGTAGCCGTGAGGGTATTACCGCGTTGCAGATGGACATCAAAATCGAAGGCATCACCCGCGAAATCATGCAGGTTGCGCTGAACCAGGCTAAAGGTGCGCGTCTGCATATCCTGAGCGTCATGGAGCAGGCTATCAGCACGCCGCGTCAGGAGATCTCTGAATTCGCACCGCGCATTTACACCATCAAGATCAGCTCTGACAAGATCAAAGATGTGATTGGTAAAGGCGGCTCGGTAATCCGTGCGCTGACCGAAGAAACCGGCACTACCATCGAAATCGAAGATGACGGCACCGTAAAAATCGCTGCGACCGACGGTCAGAAAGCGAAAGAAGCGATTCGTCGTATCGAAGAGATCACCGCTGAGATTGAAGTGGGCCGCATCTACTCCGGTAAAGTTACCCGTATCGTTGATTTCGGTGCGTTCGTGGCTATCGGTGGCGGTAAAGAAGGTCTGGTTCATATTTCTCAGATCGCCGACAAGCGCGTAGAGAAAGTGACCGACTACCTGCAGATGGGTCAGGAAGTACCGGTTAAGGTGATGGAAGTTGACCGTCAGGGCCGCGTACGTCTGAGCATCAAAGAGGCAACTGAGCAGAAGCCGGCAGAAGCTGCTACTGCTGTGGACGCTTCTGACGCTGAATAAGCGTGTCCTGATTAGCCCCTTTCTGCCCGGCAGAAAGGGGTGTTTGTATACTCTGGTAGCGTCAACTCACGGTCGCTGTGCCGATAAGTTGACACCGCCGGAGTATCATCGCGAGGGCGGGAACCCTTGTGCATAGCAGGCGGATGACAGGATGGTTATCCCAATGTTTGTATCGGGAGTGGGAAATGAAGCCTTTTTTGCGCTGGTGTATTGTTGCGACAGCTATTTCGCTGGCAGGATGCAGCAACTCCAATTGGCGTAAGAACGAAGTTCTGGCAGTACCTTTGCAGCCCACACTGCAGCAAGAGGTCATTCTGGCGCGAATGGAACAAATTCTTGCCAGTCGGGCCCTGACCGACGATGAACGCGCACAGCTGTTATATGAGCGCGGAGTGTTGTATGATAGTTTGGGTCTGAGGGCACTGGCGCGGAACGATTTCTCGCAAGCGCTGTCTATAAGACCAGATATGCCAGAAGTGTTTAACTATCTTGGTATATACTTAACGCAGGCTGGCAACTTTGATGCCGCCTACGAAGCGTTTGATTCTGTACTTGAGCTTGATCCAACTTACAATTATGCGCATTTAAACCGCGGTATCGCTCTCTATTACGGTGGTCGATACAGGTTAGCGCAAGATGATCTGCTGGCGTTTTATCAAGACGATCCTAACGATCCGTTCCGCAGCCTCTGGCTTTATCTCACTGAAAGCGAGATAGACAAAGACCAGGCTAAAGTAGCGCTGAAACAGCGTTATGACAAAGCGGCTAAGGACCAATGGGGATGGAATATTGTCGAGTTCTACCTGGGCGACATCAGTGAAAAAACATTGATGGAACGTCTCAAGGCGGACGCAACGGATAACACCTCGCTCGCTGAACATCTCAGTGAAACCAACTTCTATTTAGGTAAGTACTACCTAAGTCTGGGGGAGAAGGACGACGCGAAAGCGTTGTTCAAACTGGCGGTGTCTAACAACGTTAACAACTTTGTTGAACACCGATACGCATTGTTGGAACTGGCGCAACTCGGCCAGACACAAGACGATTTATCAGAATCTGACCAGCAATAGCTGACGAACTTTTATTGCCTGTTGTACCTGTAAAGTCATCATCTCCAGAGGTGAGGGCTTTTCTGTTCGTCAAAACTTCTAATTTGAGCCGGTTCACACTTTTTGATGAAAATGACTGAAAATTTTCACGACGAGTTATGTAGACTGGCCGCCGCAATCTAAGAGGCACGTGTACTACATGACTGATATTCAAACCACTTTTGCTGATCTGGGCCTGAACGCCGACATCCTCGAATCTCTGAACGGTATGGGCTACGTTAAGCCTTCCCCAATCCAGGCTGAGTGTATTCCTCACCTGCTGGCGGGCCGCGATGTTCTGGGTATGGCGCAGACCGGTAGTGGTAAAACCGCGGCGTTCTCACTGCCGCTGTTAAACAACGTTGATCCTTCTGTCCGCGCACCACAGATTCTGGTGCTGGCACCGACCCGCGAACTGGCGGTGCAGGTGGCTGAAGCGATGACAGAATTCTCTAAACATATGCGTAACGTCAACGTCGTGGCCCTGTATGGCGGCCAGCGTTATGACGTACAGCTGCGCGCCCTGCGTCAGGGACCACAGATCGTTGTGGGTACCCCGGGCCGCCTGCTGGACCACCTGAAGCGTGGTACTCTGGACCTCTCTAACCTGCGTGGTCTGGTTCTGGACGAAGCTGATGAAATGCTGCGTATGGGCTTCATCGAAGACGTTGAAACCATCATGGCGCAGATCCCGGAAGGTCATCAGACCGCACTGTTCTCTGCAACTATGCCAGAAGCGATTCGTCGTATTACCAAACGCTTCATGAAAGATCCACAGGAAGTGCGTATCCAGTCAAGCGTAACCACGCGTCCGGATATTTCACAGTCTTACTGGACCGCTTACGGCCGTAAAACTGAAGCGCTGGTGCGTTTCCTGGAAGCAGAAGACTTTGATGCAGCCATCATTTTCGTGCGTACCAAAAACGCAACGCTGGAAGTGGCTGAAGCCTTAGAGCGCAGTGGCTACAACAGTGCCGCGCTGAACGGCGACATGAACCAGGCACTGCGTGAGCAGACGCTGGAGCGCCTGAAAGATGGCCGTCTTGATATCCTGATTGCAACCGACGTTGCGGCGCGCGGTCTGGACGTTGAGCGTATCAGCCTGGTTGTTAACTACGATATCCCGATGGATGCGGAGTCTTATGTTCACCGTATCGGCCGTACCGGTCGTGCGGGCCGAGCTGGCCGTGCGCTGCTGTTCGTTGAGAACCGCGAGCGTCGTCTGCTGCGTAACATTGAACGCACCATGAAGCTGACTATTCCGGAAGTAGAACTGCCAAACGCAGAGCTGCTGGGTGAGCGTCGTCTGGCCAAATTTGCAGCAAAAGTACAGCAGCAGCTGGAAAGCAGCGATCTGGATCAGTATCGCGCGCTGCTGAGCAAAATGCAGCCGGAAGAAGAGCTGGATATCGAAACGCTGGCGGCTGCCCTGCTGAAAATGGCTCAGGGTGAACGTCCGCTGATCGTACCGGCTGACGCACCACGTCCGCAGCGTCGTGAGTTCCGCGATCGTGATGACCGCGCTGACCGTCCGCGTCGTGACCGCGACAGCCGTGGTGAGAGCCGTGATGGCGATCGTCCACGTCGTGAGCGTCGTGACGTTGGCGACATGCAGCTTTACCGCATTGAAGTGGGTCGCGATGACGGCGTTGAAGTTCGCCACATTGTGGGCGCTATCGCTAACGAAGGCGATATCAGCAGCCGCTACATTGGTAACATCAAGCTGTTTGGCACGCACTCCACCATCGAACTGCCAAAAGGCATGCCGGGTGAAGTTCTGCAGCACTTCACGCGCACGCGTATTCTGAACAAGCCGATGAATATGCAACTGCTGGGTGATGCACAGCCACACGAGCGTACTGAGCGCCGCAGCGGCGGTCGTGATTTCGGTGGTGAGCGTCGCAGCAGCGCACCGCGTGGTGATGCACCACGTGGCGAAGGCGCACCGCGTCGCTTCTCCGAGCGTCGTGAAGGTGGCCGCGAAGGCGGACGCTTTAGCCGCGAAGCGGGCCGTGGCCCACGTCGCGACGAAGGCACCTCACGTCGTCGTGATGCCTGATAGCTAAAAGTTAAGCAATAAAAAGGGACGCCATGCGGCGTCCCTTTTTTTATCTCTTTTACTCAACCTGCTACAGCGTGCCGGCAGCTTCCATCGCCAGCGCAAATGAGCGCAGCCGCGCTTTGGGATCGAAGATCTGACCGTTGACCATGATCTCATCCGCCTGCGTTTCGCGCTGCAACGCTGCCAGACCGTGACGCACCTTTTCGCTATCGCCCACAATCGACATGCTCAGCGCCTGCTGCACGCCATACTGCTCTGACGGCGACCAGAGGCTATCCATATTTTCCACCGGCGCAGGCAACGGGCCCGGCTTGCCGCGGCGCAGGTTGATAAACTGCTGCTGCATGGAGGTAAACAGGAAGCGCGCGTCGCGCTCACTCTCTGCCGCCACAATATTCACACAGACCATAGCGTATGGCTTAGCCAGGCGCGCCGAAGGCTGGAACTTCTCACGGTACAGATGCAGCGCCTGCAGCAGCAGATCCGGGGCGAAGTGCGAGGCAAAGGCAAACGGCAGCCCAAGCTTCGCCGCCAGCTGAGCGCTGTAAAGGCTTGAGCCGAGCAGCCACACCGGAATTTTCAGGCCGAGGCCCGGCACTGGCTGTACCGGATGATGCTCGCCTTCTTCAGCATCAAACCAGCGCAGCAGCTCAGCGACATCTTCCGGGAAGCTGTCGGCCTGGGCGCTGGAGAGATGACGGCGCAGCGCCATCATCGTGCGCTGATCGGAACCCGGTGCACGGCCCAGCCCGAGATCGATGCGACCAGGGTAGAGCGACTCCAGGGTACCGAACTGCTCGGCAATCACCAGCGGCGCATGGTTAGGCAGCATAATCCCGCCGGATCCAAGCCGCAGGGTTTCGGTATTTGCCGCGAGATACCCGATCAGCACCGAGGTCGCCGCGCTGGCAATACCGGTCATGTTGTGATGCTCAGCGAGCCAGTAGCGGTGGAAACCCAGCGCTTCCGCCTGACGCGCCAGCGCCAGTGAATGGTGAAAGGCGTCGCGCGCAGACGCGCCTTGCGGAATAGGAGCCAGATCCAGCACGGACAGGCGAACAGGTTTTTTCTCAGACATGAGTACTCCAGCAAATGATGGCGCAGGCGTTGAACAGCCTGCTGCCATAAGTATTACGCAACATTACCCATATTAAAACTGCTATTAAGGGCAGGGATGTAGCCGGATTGTGCCTTTATTAACCATTTTTCCGGAAGGTATACCCCTGCCGCTGCACTATTTTCCTGACGCGTAATAGCAGGCTTGTTGATCTCAGCAGGGAGGACTGCGCGACAGAGATGGCATAATTGATAATCTGTTATAAATACGCAGAGCCATACCGTTCGTAACCGTACGCCGCCGGTTAGGGGAAAAAGCCTGCTGAATAGGCGTATATTGCGGGCAAAGCGAGTGCGGAGATGGAAAAAACTCTTTTGCAACAACTCTTAAACGCGCAATTTCGTCATGTTTTCGCTGAAGGTGAGTTAGACTTTCTGCAAGGGCGCGGCCTGGGCGATCGGATTGCTGCGAGTCAGTTTTGCCGCATCGCCACGCTGCAGGAGGCGTCTGACCGTTTCACGCGATGCCGAAACAGATGCCGGGTTTCGCGGCGAAGCCAACGACTTGCTGCTGGTAGCTGCTCGGGCTAAGGCAGAAGGGAACAGAAGGCGCAGGCTTATGCGTCACGCACGGGGATGCCATGTTAATTCGTACTGAGATTGGCGTTGATGCTGCCGGCATCGACAGCCTGTTAAAACGCAGTTTTGCGACCCCAGCTGAAGCTGAACGGGTACAGCAGCTGCGCGAAGATGGATTGCTCACGCTGGGCGTGGTGGCAACCGATGATGAAGGTCAGGTGCTGGGCTATGCTGCTTTCAGTCCGGTAACGCTGCAGGGTGAAGATCGTAACTGGGTGGCGCTGGCTCCACTGGCCGTTGACAGTTCGGTACGCGGGCAGGGCCTGGCAAAGCAGCTGGTTTATGAGGGGCTCGATTCCCTGAATGAATTCAGCTACAGCGCGGTCGTGGTGCTGGGCGATCCCGCATTTTACCAGCCGCTGGGCTTTGAGCCGGCGGCCCATCATGGGCTGCACTGCCGCTGGCCTGACAGCGAGGCGACATTCCAGATTTACAAGCTGGCAGACGATGCGTTCAGCGGCGCAGAAGGGTTAGTGGTATTTGCTGCGCCTTTTAACCACGCTGAGTAAACCAGGTGGTCAGACACGCCGGCTGTTGCGCTATCAGCAGCAGTTTGTGGGTACGGGCGAGTTGTTTGACCTGATACTCCAGGCGTGAAGCCGCAGCGCGGTCACCGGCAGGGCAGTGAAACATCAGAGTAAGCGGCCCTTTGCCGCGCAGCGAGCGGGCGCCGCGTCCCTGCTGATGCTGCAGCAGCCGGCGCGCCACATCGGTGGTAATTCCGGTATAGATCATCCCGGCAGCGGTTTGCAGCATATAAAGCTGCCAGTTCTGTTCCATTTCTCAGACCTCAAAACAAAGCACCAGCAGTGTAACGTGCCGCCGCGTTCACGGCTATGTGCAGGGAGCGACCTTTGTCCGATCTGTCTCATTTACTGCGCTACCTGAAGAAACAGCATGTGCTTTCGCTTTGCGCCAGTGCACCGGAAGAGCTGTGGTGCGCTAATTGCTACTATTTGTTTGATGAAGCACAGATGGCATTCTGGCTGATGAGCGACACCGCCACGCGTCACGGTGCCATGATGCTGCATAACCCGCAGGTCGCAGGCACCATTAATGGCCAGCCGAAAAGTGTTCAGCTGCTTAAAGGCGTCCAGTATCGCGGACATATCCGGCTAAGCGAGGATGCGCAGGCGTTAAGCGCCTATCAGCGCCGTTTTCCGGTCGCAAAAAAAGTCACCGCGCCTCTCTGGCAGCTCACGATAGATGAGCTGAAGATGACGGATAACACACTGGGTTTTGGCAAGAAAATCAGCTGGCAGCGTATCGCATCATAAATACACCAGGGGCGCATGAATGCACCCCCTACAGATCGTGCAATCACAGGGGCGGCATTCATGCCGCCCTGGGGCGGGTATATCGCAAAAACCAGGGGCGCATAAATACACCAGGGGCGCATGAATGCGCCCCCTACAGGTCGTATAATTGTAGGGGCGGCATTCATGCCGCCCTGGGTCAGATATATCATGCCGCCCTGGATACTACGGGCGGCCGGGATATTATGATGCGCTCAGGATGCGCAGCGATTCGCGGTTAAATGCCGGCAGATCTTCCGGGGTGCGACTGGTGACCAGCTTGTCATCATCCACGACCACTTCTTTGTCGTAAAAATCGGCACCCGCGTTACGCAAATCGATCGCAATCGCTTTCACACAGGTCATCTTGCGGCCGCGCACGCCGTTGGCGCTGATCAGCAGCTGTGGACCGTGACAAATAGCGAAAATCGGTTTGCCGCTGGCAACAAAATCTTTGGTGAACTGCACAAAACGATCGTCACCGCGCAGGGCGTCAGGGGAGTGACCGCCCGGCAGCAGCAGCGCATCAAACTCCGCTGCACTGACGTGATCGATATCTTTATCGATCTTCACTTCCGCTTTGCCCTGTTTACCTTTAACCGTTTTTCCTGCCTGCATCTCAATGGTGACCACGTCATGGCCCGCCTGGGTGTAAGCATCCGCTGGTGAGGTAAATTCAGAATCCTCAAAATCATCGGTGATCAGAACCGCTATTTTCTTGCCCATCTTCTCTTCTCCATGTGGTTAACGAACCCAGGGTTCGTTGCATGAGTGACCTGACAAGTCTGGACGCTAATCACTGAAACGCAAGCCGGACGGCGTAATGTCTTCTGCAGGCGGCGTCAGCGGCAGCAGACGCAACCACCAGATTGTCTGGTTCCGGCTGCCCCGCCACTGCAGCTTTGCATCCTTTTCAGCCTCAACAAACCGGCCATCAACCAGTACATCAATAGCGTCGAGTATTACCCGCTGGGCGGCAGAAAGTTCAGCCAGCTCATAGCCGGTCCAGAGCCAGATATCTTTACCGGGGCAGTCGCGGCGTACGCGGCGCACCAGCCGGCGAATATGCGGCACATTGTGCGGATGCAGCGGATCGCCCCCGCTGAGCGACAGGCCCTGACGCGGCACGCGGGTATCGTTGAGATCGGCAATCAGCTGCTCTTCCATCTGCAGCGTAAAGGGTGTGCCCGCATCGAGACGCCAGGTGCGCGGGTTATAGCAGCCCCGGCACCGATGCTCGCAGCCCGCGACAAACAGCGTGCAGCGCGTGCCCGGCCCGTTCACCACGTCAATGTCATAATAGCCATGAATACGCATCATTTCGGCAGCCCGCTACTCATGTGCTTCACGCGTCGCTGCACCTCCTGCTGTTTACCGGCATTGAAGGGGCGGGCGTCCGGGCTGCCAAGATAGCCGCAGACGCGGCGCGTGACGGAGACCCGGGCGGGGTCGCGATTGCCGCAGGCGGGACAGGTAAAGCCTTTGCTGGTGCAGCTGAACTCGCCGCTGAAGCCGCAGGCGTAGCACTCATCGATCGGCGTATTGGTGCCGTAGTAGGGCACGCGGTGATAGCTGTAGTCCCAGACATCTTCCAGCGCTTTCAGGTTGTGCTGCAGGCTGGGATATTCGCCGTAACAGATAAAGCCGCCGCTGCTGATGGCCGGATAGGGCGCTTCAAAATCAATTTTGTCGTACGGATTCACCTTCTTCTCTACATCGAGGTGGAAGCTGTTGGTGTAGTAGCCTTTATCGGTCACGCCCGGAACCACACCAAATTCCGCTGCATCGAGGCGACAGAAGCGATCGCACAGGTTTTCGCTCGGCGTACTGTAGAGGCTAAAGCCGTAGCCGCTCTCCGCTTTCCACGCGCTGGCCGCTGCGCGCAGGCGGGAAACAATCGCCACGCCTTTTGCCTGCATCGCGGGCGAATCGTAAGGGTGCTGCGCATTACTGCTCAGCGCATTCAGCGTCTCATGCAGACCAATAAAGCCAAGCGAAACCGACGCGCGTCCGTTGCGGAACAGAACGCCAATCTCTTCATCCGCCTGCAGCCGTATGCCGCACGCTCCCTCCATGTAAAGAATCGGCGCCACGCGCGCTTTGGTGCGTTCAAGACGCGCGATACGCGTCATCAGGGCCTGCTTTGTCAGCGCCAGCCGCTTATCGAGCAGTTGCCAGAAGCGATCGTCATCTCCCTGCGCCTCCAGCGCAATGCGCGGCAGATTGATCGTCACCACGCCGAGGTTGCAGCGCCCGTCATGAACCGGCTCTCCCTGCACGTCATAGCGGTCGAGAAAGCTGCGGCAGCCCATCGGCGTTTTAAATGAGCCGGTCACCGCCACAACCTGGTCATAATTGAGGATGTCGGGATACATGCGTTTAGCGGCGCAGCGCAGCGCCAGCTGTTTGATATCGTAATTAATGTCGCCCGGTCGACGGTTAATTCCTTCGCGGATGGCAAAAACCAGCTTGGGAAATACCGCCGTTTTATGGTTTTTACCCAGCCCGGCGATGCGGTTGTGCAGAATCGCCCGCTGGATCATGCGTGCTGCTTCGCAGGTGCCAAGCCCGAAGCCAAAGGTCACAAACGGGGTCTGGCCGTTGGCGGTGTGCAGCGTATTGACTTCATATTCCAGCGACTGAAACGCGTCAAAGCACTCTTTTTCAGTGCGTTCCCGGGCATACTCCTCCGCACGGGCGATCTGCCACGCCGCTGCGACCTGCCGATGCTTCGCCATGCTTAATTCCACAAACGGTGCCAGCACTTCATCAATCCGGTTAAGCGTGGTGCCGCCATAAATATGGCTGGCGACCTGCGCGATGATCTGCGCGGTGACGGCGGTAGCGGTGGCGATCGATTTCGGCGGCTCGATCTCCGCATTGCCCATTTTGAAGCCCCGGGTCAGCATGCCGCGCAGGTCGACCAGCATACAGTTAAACATCGGGAAAAAGGGGGCGTAATCGAGGTCGTGATAGTGGATCTCGCCGCGATCGTGCGCCTCTGCCACCGCGCGCGGCAGCAGATGCCGCTGCGCATAATGTTTTGCCACGATGCCCGCCAGCAGGTCGCGCTGGGTCGGGATGACATTACTGTCTTTGTTCGCATTCTCATGCAGCAGCGCGGTGTCAGTCTGCTCCACCAGCCCCCTTATGGCGTGATGCAGCCGGCTGCGCTGCTCGCGCGCCCGGTCCCGGTCGTGGCGATACTCAATCCACGCGCGCGCCACCGCCGGTTTACCGGCATGCATCAGCGCCTCTTCAGCCGCCAGCTGGATCTCATGGATATCGACTTCCGCGCGCGCGGCCAGCTGCTGACCAATCTGCTCAGCCAGCGCCCGGCACCAGGCGGAATCGCACTGCGCCACCGCCTCTGCCGCCGCCGCAATAGCCTGTTCAATACGCTGTATATCAAAGGGGACTCTGCAGCCGTCGCGTTTTATAACCGTCGTCGCCATTTACCACTCCTGAGCTATATATAGATATTTCAGGTAGTGTAATGACTATATGTTGTGTTCTGGCGGGATTAGTTGCGTATGGCTTGATATGCCGCAAGGAAGTGGTGAGTGCCCCCTCCCGGCCGGGAGAGGGGCAGGGGATCAGCGACGTACGGCGATCGCTTCAATCTCAATTTTGACATCTTTAGGCAGGCGGGCGACCTCGACACAGGAGCGTGCCGGGAAGCTGGCCTGATGCTCAGTAAAAAACGCCTCGTAAGTGGCGTTAACCGTGGCAAAGTCGTTGAGGTCTTTGACAAAGACCGTGGTTTTGACAATGTCGCCAACCTGCAGACCGGCTGCTTCAACAATCGCTTTGACATTCTCCAGCGACTGGCGCGCCTGGGCTGCCACATCATCGGCGACCGCGCCGGTTGCCGGATCGACCGGGATCTGTCCGGAGGTGATAATCATGCTGCCGAGATCCACGCCCTGCACATAGGGACCGATAGCGGCGGGAGCCTGTTCCGTACTGATTTCGCGAGACATCGTTTCTCCTCAGAAGTGCGCGGCCAGCGGGGCGCTCGCCGCGTAAGCAAGGGTTCCCATTATAGGGAGCGGTCAGATGATTACCAGTGACCCAGCACCACATGGCGGGCAAACGACTTCTCGCAATATTTACACTGCAGGTGGATATCATCTTCACGCTGCTTTACCGCAAAGCTGGAGAAAACCGGCTCGCTGCGGCTGATACAGTTGCTGTTCGGGCAGGTCAGCACCTGCTCAATGCGCGCCGGCAGCGTTGGGGTAATTTTGGCCACCACCTCATACTCTTCGATACGGTTTACCGTAGCGTGCGGCGCATAAAACGCCAGCTGATTGATCTGATCTTCAGTAAGAAAAGTGTTCTCGATTTTGATCAGATCTTTACGTCCCATCTCGCCGGAAGGAAGGTTAAGGCCGATGGTAATGCGCTGATCGGTTTCCGTCAGGCGGAACAGCGACAGCAACGTAAATCCCGTCTGGGCCGGAATATGATCGATTACCGTGCCGCGTTTAATCGCTTCTACCTGCAGTTTATTATCCTGGGTCATGATCGTCGGCTCCTTAGTCTGTCAGTTCGCTATTCAGTACCAGCGCCAGAAGCGCCTGGCGGGCAAAAATGCCGTTCCCCGCCTGCTGGAAATACCAGGCGTGGGGCGTGCTGTCGACGTCGGTGGCGATCTCATCCACGCGCGGCAGCGGATGCAGCACCTTCATATTGCCGCGCGCGCCGTGCAGATCGGCGGCGCGCAGAATGAACTGTGCCTTAACATTGGCGTACTCTGACGGATCGAGACGCTCTTTCTGCACCCGCGTCATATAAAGAATGTCGAGTTCAGGCAGCACCTCTTCAATGCTGTCATGCCGCGTCCAGACGATGTTCTGTTCATCCAGCATATCGGTGATATAGGCAGGCATGGCGAGTGCTGACGGGGCGATAAAGTAGAAACGGTTGCCGGTGAATTTCGCCAGCGCCTGCGTAAGCGAGTGCACGGTACGGCCATATTTCAGATCGCCGACCATCGCGACGCTGAGGTTATCAAGCCGCCCCTGCGTTTCACGGATGGTAAAGAGATCGAGCAGGGTTTGCGTCGGATGCTGATTCGCACCATCGCCGGCGTTGAGGATCGGTACGCCGCCGGAAAATTCCGTGGCCAGACGCGCCGCACCCTCCTGCGGATGGCGCATTACGATAGCGTCAACGTAGGTGCCGATGACGGAAATGGTGTCGGCCAGCGTTTCGCCTTTTTTGCCCAGCGAGGTGTTACCGCCGTCGGCGAACCCGACCACCGATGCCCCCAGGCGATGCATCGCCGTCTCAAACGAGAGGCGGGTCCGGGTGGAGGCTTCGAAAAAACAGCTGGCAATCACATTATGCTTCAGCAGCTCAGGCTGCGGCTGCGCCTTAAGCCGGGCAGCGGTATGCAGCACCAGCTCCAGTTCATCGCGATTGAGATCGTTGATGGAAATGATGTGTTTGCGATATAGCGGGTTAGCCATAGCTTTCTCCTCAGTGCTGCCGGATAGCGGACAAAAAAAAGCCCCTTTACAGGGGCTTTATAACGATCGGTGAATAGCGGAAAGAAACAGCGGTGCCGCCTGCGTTCAGGCGGACGGGAGCGGCAAAATGTGGCTGGCGCTGTGGCATATTTCCTCCGGCAAATTGTGGCGCATTATACGCATTCGCGGGCGGGCAGCAAGCGCTAAGTAAACGTTTGCCTGGCGTTAATCAGCGCTGGGCCAGCGTGGCTACCATCACCGCTTTGATGGTATGCATGCGGTTTTCCGCCTGATCGAATACCACGCTGTGCGCCGACTCAAATACCTCGTCGCTGACTTCCATTCCGGCTTCCAGCCCGTACTGCGCCGCCAGCTGCTGGCCCAGCGTGGTTTTGTCATCGTGAAAAGCGGGCAGGCAGTGCAGAAACTTCACCTGCGGATTACCGGTCAGCGCCAGCATCGCGCTGTTAACCTGATAGGGGCGCAGCAGAGCGATACGCTCTTCCCACACCGATTTCGCCTCGCCCATAGAGACCCAGACGTCAGTATAGATAAAGTCTGCCCCCTGCACGCCTTCGGCGATATTCTCCGTCAGCGTAATTTTGCCGCCGGTTTGCGCCGCCGCTGCGCGGCAGGTCTCCACCAGTTTGCTCTCCGGCCAGCACGCTTCAGGCGCTACCAGACGCAAATCCAGCCCCGTCAGGGCGGCGGCTTCCAGCATGCTGTTGCCCATGTTATTGCGCGCGTCGCCCACATACACCAGCGTCATGTCGCTCAGCGCTTTACCTGGCAGCTGCTCCTGCATCGTGAGCAGATCGGCCAGCAGCTGCGTAGGGTGAAACTCATCGGTCAGACCGTTCCACACTGGTACACCGGCGTGTTCAGCCAGGGTTTCCACCAGCGCCTGACCATAGCCGCGATACTGAATACCGTCATAGAAGCGTCCCAGCACCCGGGCGGTGTCTTTCATCGACTCTTTATGCCCAATCTGACTGCCGCCCGGCCCGAGATAGGTCACGTTTGCACCCTGATCGTAAGCGGCAACTTCGAAAGAGCATCGGGTACGGGTCGAGTCTTTTTCGAAGATGAGCGCAATATTTTTGCCGGTAAGGTAGCGCGTTTCACTGCCGCTTTTTTTGGCCTGCTTTAATTCAGCGGCCAGCGACAGCAGGCTGGCGATCTCTGCCGGAGTAAAATCCAGCAACCGCAGGAAATGTTTCGAATATAACTGGCTCATGCTTTGCTCCGTAAGCTGCTTAATAATGAATTAAAATTCAATTTAATGGTATGAATATTCATTTTCAACCCCGGCGCAAATAAACTTTCTGTTTTGTGTAGTGGCGCGCGAGGCAGTATGGGAAAATAATTGCATTCACTGCCACCATTTTGAGGACTCACACATGGCATACGAAGCATTGCTGGAAGAACAGCGCGAAGAGACGCGTCTGATCATCGAAGAGCTGCTGGATGACGGAAGCGATCCGGACGCGCTCTACACCATTGAACATCATCTCTCCTGCAACAACTTCGACTCGCTGGAAAAAGCGGCAGTTGATGCGTTTAAGCTGGGCTATGAAGTCACCGAGCCGGAAGAGCTGGAGCTGGAAGATGGCACCACGGTAATGTGTGTGGATATCCTCAGCGAATCTGCCCTGAAACCTGAACTGATCGATGCGCAGGTTGAGCAGCTGGTGAACCTGGTGGGCAAATACAACGTCGATTATGACGGCTGGGGTACCTACTTCGAAGATCCCAACGCGGAAGATGACGAAGACGAAGATGAAGAGATGGACGACGACGGCGAGGATAACGGCGTCCGTCACTGATTGTACCGGGCGGCGCCTGTCGCCCGTTTCACTTACCTGCCTGTAAAGACCACCGATGAATTACGCCCCGCTATTAGCACCCATCCACCAGTTCCTGCACTGTCGCACGCCTGAGGCGTGGATCGCAGAGGCGCGCAAACCGGAAAATCTTACGCTGCTGCTGACCGATCACATGGTATGTGAGCTGAAAGCGGCACAGACCGCCGTATGGCTGATCCGTAAATATGTGGCAGATAAACCGAGCGGTGAGGCGATTCTGGCGTGGCTCGAACCTTATGAGGCGTTTGTCTTTGGCGAAGCGCACAGCAGCGACTTCATCAATGCGCATAAAAATCTGACCAAAAGCGTTATCGTGCGCAACGAACTGCCGTGGGCGGATGAGATGGTGGAGAAGATGGTGCTGCTGATCAAAGAGGAGCTGCACCACTTTTATCAGGTATGGGAGATCATGCAGGCGCGCGGTCTGATTTACCGCAAAATCACCGCCAGCCGCTATGCAAAAGGGCTGCTGCGGGAGGTCACCACCCATGAGCCCGATACGCTGGTGGATAAGCTGATTTGCGGCGCCTATATTGAAGCGCGCTCCTGCGAACGGTTTGCCAGCCTGGCACCGCATCTGGATGCGCAGCTGGAGAAGTTCTATATCTCGCTGCTGCGTTCAGAAGCGCGTCACTATCAGGACTACCTTGCGCTGGCAGCGCAGATCTCACCGCGCGATATTACACCGCGCGTGCAGGCGATCGGCGCAGCGGAAGCGCGCCTGATCGGCGAGCCGGATACGGAGCTGCGCTTTCACAGCGGCGTGCCCGCGTTCTGAGTGCGGTCTTCTACGCCAGCGTTTTAAGCATCCGCACTTCGCAATCGACGTGACCGGTACAGCCCATGGCGCGGTCAATGTGCGTAAATCCCAGCGCTTCATAAAGCGCAATCGCCCGCGTCAGGCTGGCGGTGGTCTCCAGATAGCAGCGGCGGAACCCCTGCGCCTGGGCAAACGCCAGCGCGCGCAGCGCCAGTTCACGCGCCAGGCCGAGCCCGCGCACCTGCGGCAGAAAATACATCTTCTGGAGTTCGCAGATATCGGGTGCGCTGCACGCCAGCGGCGCAATGCCGCCGCCGCCCACGACGCTGCCTTCCAGCTCCACAATCCAGTAGGCGCTCCCTGGCGTGCTGTAGAGTTCAAACAGGCTATCAAGCTGGGGATCGGCGACGGTATAGCCTTTATCCGCGGTCAGGCCAAACTCGGCTGACACCGTGCGGATCACCTGTGCAATCGGCTGGTTGTCCGCGGCGCAGATCGGGCGGACCTGCAGATTCAGTGAGGTGAGGGTGCTCATGGCAGAATTCCGGTAATAAAAAAGCCAGGCAGAGCCCGGCTTCAGTTAACGAACAGGTCTTAAGCGCTTACAATGCCGCAATCACGCCCTGCTGTTCAATCAGTTTTGCTTTTGACTGCTCCATCTCCGCCACGCGCTCGCGCTCTTTCGCGACCACCGCTTCCGGGGCGCGCGACACAAAGCCTTCGTTCGCCAGCTTGGTCTGGATCTTCTCAATCTCAACATCCAGCTTCAGCAGCTCTTTTGCCAGACGCTCCAGCTCCGCCTCTTTGTTGACCAGATCGGCCATCGGGATCAGCAGCTCTGCGCCCTCGACGATCTTGGTCACAGAGACCGGGCCTTTGTCGCCCGCCGGCAGAATCGTCAGGCTCGCGAGACGCGCCAGACGGGAGAGGAAGTTGCGGTTCTCTTCCACGCGACGCTGTGCGTCAGCGGAACAGTCGCGCAGCAGCACATCCAGCGGCTTGCTCGGCGCGATGTTCATCTCAGCACGGATATTACGTACCGCGACAATCGCCTGTTTCATCCACTCAATGTCTGCCTGCGCTGCGGCATCCTCATTCGCCGCGTCATACTGCGGGAACGGCTGCAGCATAATGGTGTCATGATCGATGTTTTTCAGCACTTTTACGCGCTGCCAGATAGTTTCCGTAATAAACGGAATAATCGGGTGTGCCAGACGCAGCAGGGCTTCCAGCACCGTTACCAGCGTGTTGCGCGTGCCGCGCAGCTCCGCTTCGCTGCCGCTGTTCATCACCGGCTTGGTCAGCTCCAGATACCAGTCGCAGAACTGATTCCAGGTGAAGTCATAGAGAATATTGGCCGCGATATCGAAGCGATAGCTGTCCAGCGCCTCACGGTACGCTTTCACCGTGCGGTTAAACTCGCTCAGGATCCAGCGATCCGCCAGCGACAGCTTCAGTTCGCCACCCTGCTGACCGCAATCCTGATCTTCGGTATTCATCAGCACAAAGCGGCTGGCGTTCCACAGCTTATTACAGAAGTTGCGATAGCCTTCAAGACGCTTCATATCCCAGTTGATATCGCGTCCGGTTGAGGCCAGCGCGGCCAGCGTAAAGCGCAGGGCGTCAGTGCCTGATGGCACGATGCCGTCCGGGAACTGCTTCTCGGTGCGCTTGCGGATTTTTTCCGCCAGCTGCGGCTGCATCATGTTGCCGGTACGTTTCTCCAGCAGCGCTTCCAGCGAAATCCCATCAACCATATCGAGCGGATCGATGACGTTGCCTTTCGACTTCGACATCTTCTGTCCCTCTTCATCGCGGATCAGACCGGTCATATAGACGGTCTTAAACGGCACCTGCGGCTTGCCGTTTTCATCTTTGATAAAGTGCATGGTCAGCATGATCATGCGCGCGATCCAGAAGAAGATAATGTCGAAGCCGCTCACCAGCACGCTGGTGGGGTGGAAGGTGCGCAGCGCTTCGGTGTTCTCTGGCCAGCCAAGAGTAGAGAAGGTCCACAGGCCGGAGGAGAACCAGGTATCCAGCACGTCATCATCCTGACGCAGCGCCACGTCTGCAGCCAGATTATTTTCCTGACGCACTTCTTCTTCGGTGCGGCCGACATAGACGTTGCCGTCGTTGTCATACCACGCCGGAATGCGATGCCCCCACCAGAGCTGGCGTGAAATACACCAGTCCTGAATATCGCGCATCCAGGAGAAGTACATATTTTCATACTGCTTCGGTACAAACTGAATGTCGCCGTTCTCTACCGCTTCTACCGCAACTTTCGCCAGCGGGGCGGTACGCACGTACCACTGATCGGTCAGCATCGGCTCAATCACCACGCCGCCGCGATCGCCGTACGGCACCGTCAGGTCGTGTGGCTTGATCTCATCCAGCAGGCCCGCTTCATCCACGGCAGCGACAATCGCTTTACGCGCGGCAAAGCGCTCCATACCCTGAAACGCCGCCGGGATTTCATCGGAGCAGGCGGTGCTCGCTTCACCGTTGGTGTCAAACACCTCGGCACGGCTGCGGATATCGCCGTCAAAGGTCAGAATGTTGATCATCGGCAGCTTGTGACGACGACCCACTTCATAGTCGTTGAAATCGTGCGCCGGGGTGATCTTCACGCAGCCGGTGCCTTTTTCCATATCGGCGTGCTCATCACCCACGATCGGAATGCGACGATCTACCAGCGGCAGGATCAGCTCTTTGCCGATCAGATCTTTATAGCGTGGATCTTCCGGATTGACGGCAACGCCGGTATCGCCCAGCAGGGTTTCCGGGCGGGTGGTAGCGACAACCAGATAATCTTTGCCGTCTGCCGTGGTCGCGCCATCCGCCAGCGGATAGCGGATATGCCACATCGAGCCTTTGCTTTCGCGGTTTTCTACTTCCAGATCGGAGATAGCGGTGCGCAGTTTAGGGTCCCAGTTTACCAGGCGTTTGCCACGGTAGATCAGGTTCTCTTTATAAAGGCGCACAAAAACTTCTTTCACCGCATTTGAGAGGCCGTCATCCATGGTGAAGCGCTCGCGCTCCCAGTCCACGGAGTTGCCGAGGCGGCGCATCTGGCGGGTAATAGTGCCGCCTGATTCCGCTTTCCACTCCCAGATTTTATCGATAAAGGCGTCACGACCATAATCCTGGCGCGTTTTCCCCTCTTCGGCGGCGATCTTACGCTCTACAACCATCTGCGTCGCAATACCGGCATGGTCAGTGCCCGCCTGCCACAGGGTATTTTTACCCTGCATGCGCTGGTAGCGGATCATGGTATCCATAATGGTCTGCTGGAAGGCGTGACCCATATGCAAGCTGCCGGTGACGTTCGGCGGCGGGATCATGATGCAAAAGCTTTCCTGGCTGGTGTCGCCATTCGGTTTAAAGTAGCCCTGCTGTTCCCAGTGCTCGTAGAGCGGCTGCTCGATATCTTGCGGGTTATATGTCTTGTCCATTTCTGCTATGTCGTTTGCGGCGGGGGTGGTGGCGCCGTTTTCAGTTGGAAACCAACGCTACGATAGGCTTTATAGCGATCGCGCGCCGGTTGTTTCAGGGATTCTTCATACGGTACGAAGTCTATCACTTCATGGAAAGCGGTGGCAAAATCTGCGAATGCCGGCAGCAGGCTGATCAGCAAATCGCGCGGCGCACTGCTGCGGCGCTGCGGCCAGGCAAGCTCTACCGGCGCACCGTAGCGCGGGCCTTCACCCGCCAGATTATGCGGCACAAAGGCGTTAGCCGGGCGCTGCCAGAGCGCCTCGTCCAGCCGGTTCGCCTGCGCTTCGCTTTCACAGGCGATCAGGATACGTTT
Organism: Pantoea eucrina; assembly: GCF_002095385.1. GTDB lineage: Bacteria > Pseudomonadota > Gammaproteobacteria > Enterobacterales > Enterobacteriaceae > Pantoea > Pantoea eucrina. The sequence goes on from NZ_MIPP01000001.1 coordinate 99,443, forward strand.
GCCTTCACGCCAGCGGGTAGCAGCCAGATCGCACACCAGCGCTTCAATAGCGCTAAGGCCATCACTGGCGCTTTCTGACTCTAAAACATAGAAGGTGGCGTTTTTCATGGCGGGCTAAATTCCATCAGTAACAACAGAGAGCATTGTGCGTCAGCGCGCGGCGTGCGTCCAACATTAAGGCCGATATCAGCAGCAGGAATGTTGCTGATGGCGTCATCACGTCCCGTACGCGCGTCAACCCGGGCGCCATGAATGGCGCCCCTGCGGGGAAAAATGCCGCCACAGGGGGCGCATTTATGCGCCCCTGGTCAAACACCGCGCCGTCCCGAGGTTTATCGCGAGGATATACCACCGTAGGGGGCGCATTTATGCGCCCCTGGTCAAACACCGCGCCATATTGAACGTTATCACGTCTCGCGCGCGCATCACCCCCGGGCGCCATGAATGGCGTCATCACGTTCCGCACGCGCATCAAACCGGGCGCCATGAATGGCGCCCCTACGGGGGAAATGCCGCCACAGGACGCGCAATACCGATTAATCGTCGCCGTTCAGACCCGCACGGTTCAGCAGGAACTGAGAGAGCATCGGTACCGGACGACCGGTAGCGCCTTTGGCTTTACCGGAGCGCCATGCGGTGCCGGCGATATCGAGGTGCGCCCAGTTATATTTGCGTGCAAAACGCGCCAGGAAGCAGGCGGCCGTAATCGCACCGCCCGGACGTCCGCCGATATTCGCCATATCGGCAAAATTCGACTCCAGCTGCTCCTGATACTCATCGGCCATCGGCAGCCGCCACGCGCGGTCGCCTGACTGTTCAGAAGCGCTGATCAGCTCATGCGCCAGCGGATTGTGATTCGAAAGCAGGCCGCTGACGTGATGACCCAGCGCAATTACGCAGGCACCGGTCAGGGTCGCCACGTCAATCACCACTTCAGGCTCAAAACGTTCAACGTAGGTGAGGGCGTCGCACAGTACCAGACGACCTTCAGCATCGGTATTCAGCACTTCTACCGTCTGGCCTGACATCGTGGTCAGAACATCGCCCGGGCGCATTGCGCGGCCATCCGGCATGTTTTCACAGCCCACCAGCACGCCCACGACGTTCAGCGGCAGATTGAGTTCTGCCACCATGCGCATTACGCCATAGACCGAGGCCGCGCCGCACATATCATATTTCATCTCATCCATGCCTTCAGCAGGCTTGATAGAGATGCCGCCGGCGTCAAAGGTCAGCCCTTTACCCACCAGCACAATAGGACGCGCGTCCGGATCGCTGTTGCCTTTGTACTCAATGACCGACATCAGCGACTCATTGTGCGAACCGGCACCAACTGCAAGATAGGCATTCATGCCCAGCTCTTTCATCTGCTGTTCGCCGATAACACGGGTCGTGACGTTTTTGCTGTAAGCGTCCGCCAGCTGGCGTGCCTGCGAAGCGAGATAGGCCGCATTACAGATATTTGGCGGCATGTTGCTGAGATCTTTTGCCGCTTTCACGCCGGCTGCTACGGCAAGGCCATGCTGAATAGCGCGCTCACCGCTGGTGAGTTCGCGACGCGTCGGGACGTTGAACACCAGCTTGCGCAGCGGACGACGCGGCTCAACTTTATTGCTTTTCAGCTGATCAAAGTTGTAGAGCGCCTCTTTCGAAGTTTCGATAGCCTGGCGCACTTTCCAGTAGGTGTTGCGGCCTTTAACATGCAGTTCGGTCAGGAAGCAGACCGCTTCCATGGAGCCGGTGTCATTCAGCGTGTTAATGGTCTTCTGGATCACCTGCTTATACTGACGCTCGTCCAGCTCGCGCTCTTTGCCGCAGCCAATCAGCAGAATACGTTCAGAGAGAATATTCGGCACATGGTGCAGCAGCAGCGTCTGGCCGACTTTGCCCTCCAGTTCGCCGCGGCGCAGCAGCGCACTGATATAGCCGTCGCTGATTTTATCCAGCTGTTCGGCAATGGGCGATAAACGGCGCGGCTCAAAAACGCCTACAACAATGCAGGCGCTCCGCTGTTTTTCCGGGCTGCCGCTTTTTACACTGAACTCCATGCACTCTCCTGAATCTTAAAGACAACGGCCGTAGCTGTCGTTAGAATGTAGCGCGTTCGTCACCCATTATTTGGCGCGACGCCATGACAATTTAACGCCGCTGGTCATAATGAGTGGGGTGACAATATGATGTTTTTTCACCACCCTGACGCATTAACAGACCATTTTAGCGACCAATACGGCCATTGATGAAGAAAAATGGCTGATAAGCGTTGAAACTAGCGATTTTCCTGCAAAAAGACAAGTTTTCACAGGCGTACTAAGCGTGATCATTATTAGATATCTGGTTCGGGAAACGCTCAAAAGCCAGCTGGCTATCCTGTTTATCCTGCTGCTAATCTTCTTTTGTCAGAAGTTAGTCAGGATCTTAGGGGCGGCGGTGGATGGCGAAATCCCCACAAATCTGGTTCTGACCTTGTTAGGACTCGGTGTGCCTGAAATGGCGCAACTTATTTTACCCTTAAGTCTGTTTCTGGCGATTTTAATGACGCTGGGCCGGCTATACACCGAAAGTGAAATTACGGTGATGCACGCCTGCGGCCTGGGTAAAGGGTTACTGGTTAAAGCGGCGATGATCCTGATGCTGATGACCTCGCTGGTGGCGGCGGTCAACGTGATCTGGCTCGGCCCCTGGTCATCGCGTTACCAGGATGAGGTTACGCAGAATGCCAAAGCGAACCCGGGCGCTGCTGCGCTGGCCGCAGGCCAGTTCCAGACCTCCAGCGACGGCAATACCGTGCTGTTTGTCGAGGATGTGAAAGGCAACACCTTCGGCAACGTGTTCCTCGCGCAGCTGCGGCCTAAAGGCAACGCGCGTCCGTCGGTGGTGCTGGCGGACAGCGGCCATATGGAGCAGCGCAAGGATGGCTCGCAGGTGGTGACGCTGGATAGAGGCACCCGCTTTGAAGGTACCGCGCTGCTGCGTGATTTCCGCATCACTGACTTTGTGAACTATCAGGCGGTAGTCGGCTATAAAGAAGCGACGCTCGATCCTAACGATGCCGATCAGGCCGATCTGCTTACGCTGATCAACACCAAAACGCCGCAGTTCCAGGCTGAGCTGCACTGGCGTCTGACGCTGGTTTTCTCGGTGCTGATTATGGCGCTGATGGTGGTGCCGCTTAGCGTGGTCAATCCACGTCAGGGCCGCGTATTGTCGATGCTGCCTGCGATGCTGCTCTATCTGATCTTCTTCCTGCTGCAGAGTTCGCTGCGTTCCAATGCGGCCAAAGGGCGCTTCGATCCGGCTATCTGGATGTGGACCGTTAACGTCGCGTATCTGGCACTGGCGGTGGCGCTTAACGCCTGGGATACCGTGCCGATGCGTCGTCTGCGGGCGCGTTTCAGCCGCGGAGGGTCGGTGTGATGTTTAAGGTTCTTGACCGCTATATCGGTAAAACCATTTTTAACACCATCATGATGACGCTGTTCATGCTGGTGTCGCTGTCGGGCATTATCAAGTTTGTCGATCAGCTGCGCAAAACCGGGCAGGGCGCGTATTCCGCGCTGGATGCGGGCTACTACACCCTGCTGAGCGTGCCGAAAGATATCGAGATCTTCTTCCCGATGGCGGCGCTGCTTGGCGCGCTGCTTGGCCTCGGCACGCTGGCTCAGCGCAGCGAGCTGGTGGTGATGCAGGCGTCCGGCTTTACCCGTCTGCAGGTGGCGCTGTCCGTCATGAAAACCGCGATCCCGCTGGTGCTGCTGACCATGGCCGTCGGCGAGTTTGTGGCGCCGCAGGGCGAGCAGATGGCGCGTAATTTCCGCGCGCAGCAGCTTTACGGCGGGTCGCTGGTCTCCACGCAGAACGGCCTCTGGGCGAAGGATGGCAACGACTTTATCTATATCGAACGCATTAAGGGCGATAACGAGATTGATGGGGTCAGCATCTACCGCTTTAACGACGCCCGCCGTCTGCAGAGCGTGCGCTATGCGGCCACCGCGACCTGGGATCAGGCGCGTAAGCGGTGGGAGCTGGCGCAGGTGGATGAGTCAGACCTCACCGATCCAAAACAGATCACCGGTTCGCAGAGCCTGAACGGCGAGTGGAAAACCAACCTGACGCCAGACAAGCTGGGCGTAGTGGCGCTGGATCCGGACGCGCTCTCTATCAGCGGACTGTATAACTACAGTAAATATCTGAAGCAGAGCGGGCAGGAGTCGGGCCGTTATCAGCTCAATATGTGGGGTAAAATCTTCCAGCCGCTTTCGGTAGCGGTCATGATGCTGATGGCGCTCTCCTTTATCTTCGGACCGCTGCGCAGCGTATCGATGGGCGTGCGCGTGGTGACGGGTATCAGCTTCGGCTTCCTGTTCTACGTGCTGGATCAGATTTTTGGTCCGCTGAGCCTGGTCTATGGCCTGCCGCCAATATTAGGGGCAATCCTGCCCAGCGGCGCTTTCTTCGCTATCAGTCTCTATCTGTTGCTGAAACGACGTTAAGCGGGAGAGATCCAGGGGCGCATGAATGCGCCAGGGCCTCATTAATGAGGCCCCTGCACGATAACGTAGGGGCGCCATTTATGGCGCCCTGATTTTTTGGTGTTCGGCCTGGACCAGGGGCGCATGAATGCGCCCCCTACAGGATAACGTAGGGGCGCCATTTATGGCGCCCTCGGTTAATGATGGCGCCCTGGCTCAGCCTCGGCGGGTCAGGGCAGCGTCTGCAGAAGCGCGGGCAACTGCGACAGCAGATAGAGCAGCAGGCCGATGGTGCCGCCGACCAGCGTGCCGTTGATGCGGATAAACTGCAGATCGCGGCCAATATTCAGCTCAATCTGCTGTGACATATCGCGTGCGTCCCAGCTTTTTACCGTATCGCTGATATGACGCGTCAGAAAAGCAGCAAACTCCGGTGCCACGCTGCGCGCCGCATCCTCCAGATGCTGATTCATCGAACTGCGTAACGCCTCATCGGCCAGCAGCGTCTCTCCCAGCCACAGCGCCGCCAGCCGTACCCGCTCCTGTACGCGGGAATCATCGCTGCTGAGATCGCGCTTCAGCCAGGCGCGCAGATCCTGCCACAGCTCACCGATATAGCGATTCAGCGACTCATCCTCTTTCAGCCACTGCTTAACTGACTCTGCGCGCGCCGCCATCTCCGGATCGTTTTTCAGCTGGTCAATCAGCCGCTGCACCGCGCGATTAAAGCCGAGACGCAGCTCATGCCCCTGATCGCGCGCCACTTCGTCGAGAATGGAGTCCACCGCGTTAGCCACCAGCGTGGCGCTGTGCTCGCCCAGCCACTCGGTTGGCAATACTTTGGCTTTAACCGGATGTTCACGCTTCAGCCAGCGCACAATCTGCAGGGCGATAAACTCACGCGTGCCGGGTTTGTGCAGCAGCTGCAGCAGCTGTTCAATCGCCGCATCCAGCAGCGCCTGATGGCGGTTATTTTTGGTCAGGCTGTCGAGGATCATCGCACTGGACTGGGTCAGATCGACCTTATCCAGCGCGCGATGCACGGCGCGCCGTATAAACTGCTGAATGCGGGCATCGTCAGTGAGATCGAGAAAGCCGCGCATGACCTGCAGCAGATGACGCCCTGTGCGATCGGCGTTGCCCGGCGCATTCAGCCACTGCGCCAGCAGCTGTGCCGGATTGTTGCGGCGGATCAGCGCCAGCAGCGAATCGGTATCGAGAAACTTCTCCTGCACAAAGCGACCAAGATTTTCGCCGATGCGATCTTTGTTACGCGGAATAATCGCCGTATGGCGCGCAATCAGCGGCAGCGGCACGCGACGAAACAGCGCCACCACCGCAAACCAGTCGGCGAGTGCGCCGACCATAGCCGCTTCAGCGATCGCTTTAACGCCCAGCACCCAGAAATTAGCGGGCAGAAACAGCGTAACGATAAAGGTTGCCGCTGCCGCCAGCAGCAGCGCCAGCGCCAGCTGTTTGCTGCGCTTCAGTTGTTGATATTTATCCATTATCCGATCTTAGCAGAGAGTCCTTAACGGCGGCGCCCGCCGAGCAGGCTGCCCAGCATGCCGCGCACGATCTGGCTGGTGACCTGGCGCGCTGCGCTGCGGGCCACGCTCTGAACCACGCCGTCGCGTTTACCGCCGCGCGGTCCGGTGGTGCCAAACAGAATATCTTTCAGACCGCCAAGAATGCCGCTGTCTACCTTCACGTCGGCGCCTTTAACGTCCGGCGCCGCTGACTGCTGCGGTGCGGCGGCAACACCCTGCTGCAGGCGCTCAAACGCCGACTCGCGATCGACCTCCTCATCATATTTGCCATAAAGCGGCGAATGGTTGATCAGGTCGTTGCGCTCATCCTGCGTCAGCGGCCCCATGCGTGAGCCGGGGGCGATCACCATAGCGCGTTCCACGATGGATGGACTGCCTTTCTCATCGAGGAAAGAGATCAGCGCCTCACCGGTACCGAGCGCCTGAAGCGCCGTTACGGCATCGAACGCCGGATTAGCGCGCAGGGTTTCAGCGGCACTTTTTACCGCTTTCTGGTCGCGCGGCGTAAAGGCGCGCAGGGCGTGCTGCACGCGATTGCCAAGCTGGCCTAATACCTTGTCCGGAATATCTGACGGGTTCTGCGTCACGAACCAGACGCCCACGCCTTTGGAGCGGATCAGGCGGATGACCTGCTCGATCTTTTCCAGCAGCACGGGCGGTGCATCACTGAACAGCAGATGCGCCTCATCAAAGAAGAAGACTATTTTCGGCTTATCCAGGTCGCCCGCTTCCGGCAGCTGCTCATAGAGTTCCGCCAGCAGCCACAGCAGGCTGGTGGCGTAGAGTTTAGGCATCTGATAGAGCCGCTCTGCTGCGAGAATATTGATATAGCCGCGGCCCTGCTCGTCGCAGCGCATCCAGTCGCGGATATCGAGCATCGGCTCACCAAAAAAATGCTCCGCTCCCTGCTGCTCCAGCGCCAGCAGGCCGCGCTGAATCGCACCCACTGATGCGCTGCTGATGTTGCCATACTGCGTCTGAAACGCTTTGGCGTTGTCGCCGATATACTGCGTCATCGCGCGCAGATCTTTGAAATCGAGCAGCAGCAGCCCCTGATCGTCTGCAATGCGGAAAATAATCTGCAATACGCCCGACTGCACCTCATTCAGCCCCAGCAGCCGCGCCAGCAGCAGGGGGCCCAGATCGGTAACGGTGGCACGTACCGGGTGGCCCTGCTGACCGAAGATATCCCACAGCATCACCGGGTTGTCATGCGGCTGCCAGTCGCTGACGCCAATCTGTGACAGCCGCGCCTGCAGCTTCTCAGAGGCGCTGCCGGGAGTGGCAATGCCGCTTAAATCCCCTTTGACGTCAGCCATAAATACCGGCACGCCGGCCTGTGAAAAGGATTCTGCCAGCTTCTGCAGCGTAACGGTTTTGCCGGTACCGGTGGCGCCAGCGATCAGCCCGTGGCGATTGGCCATCGCCGGGAGCAGCGACAGCCGGATATCGTGGGTTTGAGCAATCAGCAGAGGGGTGGTCATAATCTCTCGCTCTTCAGCAATGCGTTATGACACCAAGGATAGCAAGCGCAGCCTGCGGTAGCGCAACTGATTGCCTGAAAAAGCAGAGGCCACCGGAAGGTTACAGGCAAAGATGCGGGCGCTGGGATCGACGTCATCCTCCCGGCAAATAAAGACAGACGGTACCACATCAATAAGCTGGTTTATGCTGAGCATTGCCAGAATATAAAATTAATACCCGAAATTAATTATTGTGCCTGATTTTTCTACGCCAGCTGGATAAATAAAACGCAGATAGAGAGAAATCTGGCTCAAAGTTAACAAAGGTGAATATTTACGCTCACAATAACTGCATGTTAAGCGTGATTTATTTTCAACAGTTGCGCCAGGCGATTATTTCTTTAATACAGCGCTTTCAGCGTTATACCAAGATAAAGCGCTAAAAACCCCTGCTTTTAGCGGGTTTAAACCACAATTTCAGTTAATAAATGGCACTGTTGCACGCGCATGACACTGTAAAAAAATAACCATCCTTCACTTAAACACATTTTAAATTTAATTTTTACATCCTGAAATATTTGTATCCATAAGATTGCCCGCTTGTTTGCCGATTTATAACGTCATTAACAAAAATATAAATTATCTTTCTTAGCTAGTGAGAATTGTCGCGCCATGCTGTTAGAAAAACCCACCACCAGACGTAAATTTTTACTCGGGGCGCTGCTGGCTTTGCCGGTCAGCGACCTTTTATTAAAAGGCGTTACCGCCGCGCAGGCGGCAGAAATGGCTGCGCCGGAACTCGCCGATTATAAACCGATCTTTTTCAGCGCCAGTGAATGGCAGTTTATCCTGGCGGCAACCGACCGTCTGATCCCGGCTGGCGGCAGCGGCAAGGCGCCCGGCGCGCTGGAAACCAACGTGCCAATTTTTATCGACCAGCAGCTGCACACGCCGGAGTTCGGTGCAGAAATCTATCTGCAGGGGCCGTTTGATGTGCACGCCCCGGCGACCATGGGCTATCAGATCCCGTTTACGCCGCAGCAAATGTACCGCACCGCCATCAAGCTGGTGGAGCAGTGGACGCAGACGACCTATCAGAAAGCCTTCCACGAGCTGAGCACGGAAGAGAAAGATGCCGTGCTGACCCGTATCAACAAGAATGATGGCCTCGATTTTGCGGCGCTGGGCGAGCCGTCGCTGAAAGCCTCACAGTTCTTCAGCCAGCTGCTGGCTGATACCAAACATGGCTATCTTGCCGACCCGATGTACGGCGGTAATAAAGGTATGAAGGCGTGGATCGCTATCGGCTTCCCGGGTGCCCGCGCCAGCTTTACCGAATGGGTGAAGCAGCACAACGTGCCGTATCCGCTCGGACCGGTCAGCCTGCTGGGCCAGCGCGCCTGAATTTCCCTATTTGGTATATGAGACAGAACTAACATGGCACAGATTACAAAAAAAGAAGTCGATGTCGTTGTATGCGGCCTCGGCTGGGCCGGCTCGCTGATGAGTATCGAGCTGGCGCTGGCCGGACTTGAGGTGCGCGCGCTGGAGCGCGGCGGCGAGCGTGACTATCCCGACTTCGCCTACCCGAAACCGGCCGATGAATACGCTTACAACGTGCGTAATAAAGTCTTCGCCACGCCGAAAGAGGTGGCGGTGACGGTGCGTTACAATATGGACCAGACCGCGCTGCCTACCCGCAAATGGGGCGCCTTTGCACCTGGCACCGGCGTGGGCGGCGCAGGCATGCACTGGACAGCGGTACTGATCCGTCCGACTCCGACCGATATCAAACTGAAAACCTATGTTGATCAGGCGTATAAGCCGGGCATTCTGCAGGATGATATGCGCGTTATGGACTTCCCGTTCAGCTGGGAAGAGATTGAGCCTTACTTCTATAAATTTGAGCTGATCTGCGGGCAGTCCGGCACCACCGGCAATCTGCGCGGTCAGATCCTTGAAGGCGGCGATCCGTTTGAAGGGCCGCGCTCAGAGCCTTACCCGCTGCCGGCGCTGGACGATACGCTTAACAACGTGATGTTTAAAGAGGCGGCGAAGAAGCTCGGCTATCATCCGTTCCCGAACCCTTCTGCCTGCGTATCGCGCGCGTGGAAAAACCCTTACGGCAACCAGATTGCACCGTGCAACTACTGCGGCTACTGCTCAAAATATCCGTGCCTGAACTACTCCAAAGCGTCACCGCAGACGGCGGTGATGGATGCGCTGAAGCGTCTGCCGAACTTCTCCTACGAAGTGAACGCTGAAGTGGCTAAAGTCGTGCTGCACGATGATGGCAAAACCGCAAAAGGCGTGATCTATTACGACGCGGATGGCAACGAAGTATTTCAGCCAGCCAAAATTGTGGTGCTCTCCAGCTTCCAGCTCTACAACGTGCGTCTGATGCTGCTCTCCGGCATCGGCAAGCCGTATAACCCGATCACTGAAGAGGGTGTGGTAGGGCGCAACTATGCGTTTCTCTCCAACGGCGGCGCCACGCTGTTCTTTAAAGATAAGAACTTTAACTCTTACGCCACCGCCGGCGCGACCGGCCAGATGTTCAATGACATCTCACCAGGCAACTTCGACGGCCCGGGCCTCGGCTTCCTCGGCGGCGCCAAGATCCACAGCTCGCAGGCGACCGGTACGCCGATGGCCGCTGCGCTGCCGAAAGGCACGCCTGCCTGGGGCATGGGATACAAAGAGGGGCTGGAGCAGTGGTACAACCATTCGATGAAGATCAGCATCACCACCACCTGCCAGTCCTATCGCGATATCTATCTCGATCTCGATCCGCACTACACCGATCATCGCGGCAACCCGCTGCTGCGTATGACCTTTAACTGGAAAGAGAACGAGCTGAAGCTGCAGCAGCATCTGAAAGGCATCGTGGGCGATATTGCCAAAGAGCTGAACCCGGACAGCATGAGCATGAGCTTCCTGCCGATGGGCGCCGATTTTGACCTCACCAAATATGTCTCAACCCACAACGTGGGCGGTGCGGTGATGGGCGATAACCCGAAAACCTCGGCGCTGAACAAATACCTGCAGAGCTGGGACGTGCATAACGTCTTTGTGCCGGGCGGCAACGCCTTCCCGCAAAACTTCCAGGCGAACCCGACCGATACCATCGGCGCGATCACCCTGATGGCGGCGCAGGCGATCAAAGAGCAGTATCTGAAGAACCCCGGCCCACTGGTACAGGCATAAGCAGATGAAAAAACTAACATTACTTGTAGCGCTGGCGCTGAGCGGCGTGGCGCTGCAGGCGCAGGCGGAAGATGAAGCGGCCCTGATTAAGCAGGGTGAGTATCTGTCGCGGCTGGGTGACTGCATGGCGTGCCACAGCGTGGCAGGTAAAGCGGCGTACGCGGGCGGGCTGGCGATTGAATCGAACCTGGGCACGATCTACTCCACCAACATCACGCCGGACAAAGCGCACGGCATCGGTAACTACAGCGAACAGCAGTTCTCTGACGCGGTACGTAAAGGGGTGCTGCCGGATGGTTCACGCCTCTATCCGGCCATGCCGTATCCGGACTATGCGAAGATCAGCGATGCTGATATGCATGCGCTCTGGGTCTACTTTATGAAGGGCGTAAAGCCGAGCAGCGAACAGCCGCAGGAGACGAAGCTGAGCTTCCCGTTCAGCCAGCGCTGGGGTATGCGCTTCTGGAACTGGGCGTTTACCTCCGACAAGCCGTTTCAGCCGATTGGCGGCGCTTCTGCTGAAGTGAATCGCGGGGCTTATATCGTTGAGAGTCTTGGCCACTGCGGCAGCTGCCATACGCCGCGCGGTTTCGGTATGAATGAGAAATCGCTCGACAGCAGCGACAAAACCTTTCTTGCCGGCGGCAGCCTGAATAACTGGGATGTGCCGTCGCTGCGCGGCATGCCGCACTGGAGCGAGCAGGAGGTGATCGATTACCTGCAGACCGGGCGGAACGATAAAGCTGCCGTAGGCGGTGAGATGAAGTCGGTGATTGAGCACTCCAGCTCCCATATGACCGACGCCGATCTGAAAGCGATTGCTGCTTACCTGAAGTTCCTCGGCGGTAACCCGCCGCTGCAGGCCTACAACGTGCAGGCGCAGCAGCAGACCGAAGCGAAGCTGACGGCCGCGAAGAACCTGAGCGAAGGCGAGCGTCTCTATCTCGACAACTGCGGCGCCTGCCACTTCGTGACCGGTAAGGGTGCGCCGGGGATCTTCCCCGAGCTGGATCAGGCAACGATCGTGAACGCAGGCGATCCGACGGGGCTGATCCACACGATCCTCGTCGGCGCGCAGCAGCCTTCAACGGCTAAAGCGCCGTCGACGCTGGCGATGCCGGGCTTCGGCCAGCGCCTGAGCGATGAAGAGGTCGCACAGCTCGCCACCTTCGTTCGCCAGGGCTGGAGCAACCGCGCCCCGGCCGTGACCAAAGAGCAGGTCGCCGACGTCCGCAAAACCCTGCATTAATCGTCACCCGGATTCAACCAGGGGCGCATAAATGCGCCCCCTACACCGCCCCCGTAAGGGCGCCATTAATGGCGCCCTGGCCGATACCCGCACGACATTCCATAACGCCCGGATTTAGCAAGGGGTGCATAAATGCGCTCCCTACACCGGCCCCGTGGGGGCGCCATTAATGGCGCCCTGGCCGATGCCCGCACAACATTCAATACGCCCGGATTCAACCAGGGGCGCATAAATGCGCCTCCCTACGGGATTCATACGACATTCGATAACGCCCGGATTTAACCAGGGGCGCATAAATGCGCCCCCTACACCGGCCCCGTAGGGGCGCCATTCATGGCGCCCTTGCCGATGCCCGCACCAAACTCAATGAAACGTGCGCACCACTTCCAGCACGCCGTTGATCACGAACTGCACGCCCATACAGACCAGCAGAAAACCCATCAGGCGCGAAATCGCTTCAATGCCGCCTTTGCCCACCAGCTTCATAATCGCGCCGGAGCTGCGCAGTGAAATCCATAAAATCAGGGCTACCACCAGAAAGGTCAGCACCGGGGCGACCATCACCACCCAGGCGGGGAAATCGACGCCGGCTTTCACCGTTGAGGCTGAACTGATGATCATCGCAATGGTACCCGGACCGGCGGTGCTCGGCATCGCCAGCGGCACAAAGGCGATATTCACCGTCTCGCGCGGATCGTCACTGGCATCCTGCTCATCTTTTTTATGGCGCGCCTCTACCGAATGACCGACCGGTTTTGCCGGAAACAGCATGCGAAAGCCGATAAAGGCGACAATCAGTCCGCCCGCCATGCGCAGGCCGGGAATCGAGATGCCAAAGGTGTGCAGCACCGCGTTGCCGGCGTACCAGGCGACCATCATGATCAGAAACACATAGACCGACGCCTGCAGCGCCTGACGGTTACGCTCCTGAAAATTCATCTCGCCCGCCAGCCCTAAAAACAGCGCCACGGTCGTCAGAGGGTTGGCCAGCGGCAGGATCACCACCAGCCCGAGGCCTATCGCTTTGAAGAGTTCCAGCATCATGCATCTCCGCAGGGCAGGGCCGCGTGCGCAGCCCTGTGACAGGATGTATTACTCAGTGCTTTGGCGTATCGAGCGCTTCGATCATCTCGGGGAAAAAATCTTCCAGCAGCTCGGGCGTCATCAGTTCGGGGTAGTTAATGAGGTGTTCACGAATGCGCTCATTGACCTCCGGCAGCAGGCGCTGCGCGGCATCATCAGCGCTGATTTTTTTCTGCTTCATCAGGCGCAGCACGTTATCCGGCAGGCTATCTTCATCCTCCACCTCATCCACGCCTTCCAGCGCGTCGAGCTCATCCAGCAGATCCATCAGCGCTTCGATCTGCGGCGTGCGCGACTCATACTCCGCCGGGCGTTCGCTCTCGAGATAGCGCAGCAGGGCGCGCACCGGCGATCCATCCGGCGTAGCGGGCGGCTCGCTGGCGAACCAGCTCAGCAGGTCATGCTGGCTCACCTGATGGACGTGATAGCCGTTATCGGTCAGCTCATCGGCGAGGATATCAGCGGTGTCGTGCTCAATCAGGCAGATATGGGTGCGCTTTGGCGTGTACTGTTCCAGCCACTGATAGATCTCTTCAATGACGCTGTCGTCATACTGAAAGGTCTGGTTGAGGTAGCTGTCATCCTGCTCATGTACGCAGAGTCGAATCAGATCGGGATCGAAGTAAATCGCTATGTTGATGCCTTTCATGCGCGCTGTCCTGTTTGCTACAAAATCTCACTATAGCGTCAGGGCGCACAGAAAAACATGGGGAGGCCAGCAGCGTACGCATCTGGCCATAAAAAATCTCATTCATCAGCACGATAAGGCCGGGAGAGCGCCCCGGCACACGGCGCTGATTACATGCCGATATATTTTTTGCCCTGCTTCAGCACCACATCACACGCTTTGGTTTTAAGCTTCTCGCCCATTGGCGAGTTGCTCAGGCTCTGCAGGTTAAGCTGCTGGCCGTTACCGGTATTAAGCAGACCCGCGATACCCTGCTGATAATCAGTTTTCTGCTCCTGCGCCGCCGGCGTGCTCAGGCCGAGTTTGCTCAGCACCTGCTCTTTCACCGACTTCACGTTGTTATCCACCACGTTATGCTGCACGCAGTACTCCATCACGCCCGCCGCGTTGGTCATATTGCTGGCGCTTACCGCTTTATCGCCGCCGTTCAGCAGGCCGGTCAATGTGGAGAGCGAGAGCCCTCCGCTCTGCGCGCCATTGCTGCTGGTGGTATTGCTGTTTTGCTGCTGCGAGAGCTGTGAAGCGGCGCTGCTCAGCTGATCCTGCCAGCTCGCCGCCGACGCGCTGCCCGCGACCAGTGCTGCCGCCATACCCCATGCCCAAACGCCGCGTTGCATTGATTTATTCATGTGTAACCTCATGGTTCCGTCTTTCAGACGCCGATAATGCAGGATATGAGGAGGAAGATCTCAGAAAGTTCCGGAGAAGGGGGCAGGGCCATGCAGATTGAGAGTGTTCTGGTTTCAGATGAGATGATGACGCTGTTTTTTTCAACGCTCAGCGCACGCGCTGCTCAATAGCGGTTGCACACCCCACGGGTAACGGTATAATCGCCAGCGTTTTCCGTATCCTTATCCATGCCGGAGTGGCGAAATCGGTAGACGCAGTTGATTCAAAATCAACCGTAGAAATACGTGCCGGTTCGAGTCCGGCCTTCGCACCATCTATTCATTTTCCTGTAAAATCAATGGATTAGAAAAAAGTTTCTGTCTTTTCTGCACGGGAAAATTGCTATCTTCGCTTCGCCTGAAATTGCCGCTGTGGTTAGTAGTGGCGAATCGGGATGTTAACCTCCAGCGGCGTGTAATTCTAGGCTCAAACATGTATAAGCGTGAACAGTCGCACCGTTCAGCATCAAACTTGAAGCTAATGACGTAGCCAACGTCTCAAAACTCTCCCGCAAACTTTCAGTGAATCGCATTTCAGCCCGATGCCCTCTTAATGCTACCTGTCGTGATGACAATGCAGAGGATAAACAGGTTTTATGGTGGTCTCGGTACTTGCACACCAAATGCAAGCTCTGCCAGCGTTTCAGCCACGCTCCCGCAAGGGTACACGGTTATCCTGATAAACTTCACTGACTGACATAAACCTGATGATGTCGCTCCGCTCCGCTTGTTGTCTTACCACCAACGGGGCTTTATGGCTACTATTGTCCTGAAACAGGTAGCGCACTAAAATAGAGTGGAATTTGAACTCTGGTGATGTATGCGTAAGAAGAAGGTGCTAAAGGTAGTTGAAGGTCGATTGCTTGCACACGAGGCTAAACGTAACACGCGTAGTGTTAAATTAAACAGGAAGAGGCTTCGAGACCTGCGCCAGCAGGAGTGGGATTACGACACATTAGATGCGGATTTTCTACAACACTTTAAATCACTGTGAGTCCATCGAGTCTCATATTCATCAAGCTGAGCACCTTACTCATACGTTTTCCGCGTTGATCGATAGCTAGAATTGGTTGAGGCCGAAGCCCCAACCAAGATTAAAGTTCACGCTATCAACCTGCGTTAGAATCCGGGCCAGCTTCGTCGTTTGCCGCTCTTCTCAGAAGTTCTTGAACACCATCCTCACCGTATTCTTTCACCAATCGTCTGATATCTTTCTGAGCTTGGCTTTCCTTTTTACGGCAGGCACTGTCATGACGTTCTTTGAATACCACTTCCGGCTCAGCTTTAAGCCTTTCTTGATCCTCTGGGGTAATGAAAAAGAGTGACTGTTTAGTCCGGTTCCCCACATCTGACTCTGTTTCGACACGGCGACTTGAGATAGGGAAGGAGTATTCCTTCTCTAAGGCATGGATCACAGCAGAAGCTCGCTTTACACCGTAATCAGCAGGAATAGTATAACCCGATGTCGTAATGGATTTACTGTCTAAAAGAGCAGCGAGTACACAGGCTTGAGTACGGTTGAGACATTGAACTGCTTCTAAAGCCGATGGGTGACCATCAAAGAAAGAAGCTAACTTGATGAGGGCTTGTTCAGGTGCGTAGTCGTCGGTTACTTTGCGCTGATTAAAATCTTTATCTGTCATAATGAGTTACTCCGATATAGTACGGATCAACCCAGATCAGAGATGTCATCTAGATTTGCATAAATGCAAAATCTTCTGGAAATCTACGTCAATTAGCCGTAATCTTCCGCAACGGCTTAACCAGATGTGCAAAATCTGGTTGGGCCGATTCAGTCTCTGTACTGGAGCATGAGCAGCTATCGGGTGTCGGTTCCTAGGCCATTTACCTGATAGCTGCTTTTTCGTTTCTGGGATCTATGATCACCAGCATTCCAATGCTACCACGTCCCCTACGTTATGCACATCTAAATCCATCCAATTATGCACATTTTCTGTCTTCATCGTTCGTCAGATCGATTCTCAGCGCTTTTCTAACAGTTTTTGATGTATAGCTAGCTAAACAACGACAATCGTTTACAGCGCGTTTAAAGCGGTTTAATTCACATGTCTATAAAAACAGGGGTTAAATCAACAGGGTAAACTTGTTGACGAAAATCGCCCAAAATACGTGAACGCTGCGGATGGTTGTTCGTCATTTATCCAATCTGGCTGATGCCTGATACTCAAGTTGCCAATGATAATCCTGTCACAAAATCAACCGCCCCCGGGCGCGAATTCACGATGCCGGGTGCCTCTATATATAGAAGGGCTGGAAAATATCTCTGGCTCTCTTGGGGATCTGCTGGGCGTGGCATGGCTGGGCTGACAGGATACAATCATCTTTGGAAAATATATCAATCACTTAAGCATCAATTTTCTTCCGAGTTCCGAGTCGCCATGAAGTTGAGCGCGGCAGCGGTGAATAATGCCCACGCCAGACACATAGCGGCCTGCCTGCACATCAGCACCTCATGACCCTGAGAGCGTCCGCAGAGCACCAACACAGCGCCCAGACCAGACGACACACACACGACAGGAAAAATTACTCAAACGCCTGGCGAATCGGACTATTTTTACGTGCATTTAACATAATAGATATTGCGGAAGAAAAAGGTACAGGTAAGACATTTAAAGAGATCTCAGGTAGCTCTGCTAAAACGTTGCCCTTCGTTATCGCCCCACATACAGAACAAAAAAACATCGCTGAAAAACTTGATACGCTGCTGGCGCAGGTAGACAGCACCAAAGCACGTCTTGAGCAAATCCCCAAAATCCTGAAGCGTTTTCGTCAGGCCGTGCTGGCTGCAGCGGTAGAAGGTAAATTAACTAAAGTATGGCAAAACGAAAATCCCAGCAAAACAACACAGAATTTATTAAAAAATCATGTTCCGCTACCTCGTCCCGCACGCTGGAAATCGCGCTCTGCATCATTAATACATGGCACTTACGCGACAGCTGTAGGTAATCCCAAAGAATCTAAAGTCTTAGAATGGCAGTGGGTACCCCTCGTTGATGTTGCACGAATGGAATCTGGTCACACTCCAAGTCGAAGTAAACCAGAATACTGGGGAGGCGATATTTGCTGGATTGGAATCAAGGATGCCAACAAAAATCATGCTTCAACTATATTGGATACAGAGCAAAAAACTAATGAGCTTGGTATAGCTAATTCTGCAAGCAGATTATTACCTGAAGGTACCATTTGTATAAGCAGGACAGCATCCGTAGGATATGTTGTAAAGATGGGGAAATCTATGGCAACGAGCCAAGATTTTGTAAACTGGCTACCATCAGAAGTAATTTATGCCGATTGGTTAAAGTGGCTATTTGTGGCTGAAAAAGAATCATTGTTTAAATTTGGTAAAGGCTCTACGCATACAACAGTTTATTTCCCTGAGTGGCTATCGCTACATGTTTTATTACCTCATATAGAGGAGCAACAGGAAATCGTTCGCCGCGTAGAACAACTCTTCGCCTACGCCGACACCATTGAAAAACAGGTCAACAACGCACTTCCCCGCGTCAATAATCTGACGCAATCGATTCTGGCAAAAGCATTCCGTGGTGAACTCACCGCCGAGTGGCGGGCAGAAAACCCGGAGTTAATTAGTGGTGAAAACAGCGCCGCCGCGTTGCTGGAAAAAATCAAAGGCGAACGGGCAGCCAGTACAGGTAAAAAAGCCTCGCGTAAAAAATCCTGATCCTTATTTTTGCGCACCTTACTGGTGCGCTGCTTATTATTTCCTGCCAACAAAAGCGTAATTTTTATATTCAAATGATTTTATAAATAGCTTATTTCGCACTATTTTAAACTGGACTTTCCATCACTTTACTGATGATATGTACAGGTATTTAGCGCGGCGCGGATGTGCGCCAACACACCCGCGCCGCTAATCACAACTACTATTTAGAAGGAATAGTAATCATGACTAACACGCATTCTATTGCACAATCTGCTGAGCCAGAAGTCTTTGCGACAAATAATCGCCAAACAACCGTTGGCTATGCGAGCCGCTATCCGGATTATCGTCAAATTCCTGCTATTACCATGAAAGGGCAATGGCTGGAAGAGGCTGGTTTTGCCAGTGGCATGGCAGTTGAAGTGAAGGTAATGAAAGGCTGCATTGTGCTCATCGCCCAACAGCAAGAGTCTGAACTCATGCAGTCGCTGCGTCAGGCATGCAAGCTGTCGGCACGGAAACAAAAGCAGGTGCAGGAGTTTATTCAGGTTATATCCGGTAAGCAAAAAGGCGTCTGAATAAGAAACAGCTCCCGACATCGCATCGGGAGCGGTTAACTATCACGAAGCGATCACCTCCGCCAGCACATCGGTTGCTCAGCATTCTTCGCTGTTGGCCACGTTCCCCTCCTTACAGGTCAGCGCCATATTGCCTGACTGGAAAGAAACATTATATTTGAAATCAAAATGATACCACTTTGATGCAAAGTTAATGCGCCAGTACTTTATTCATTCATACTCATCTGAATTCGTTGCTGCTAACGTTAAATGAATAGTGACTTGATTAAGATTATTCCGATAAGATGTATTTATCTCATTTCTAAATCGCCTTACACATGGAGTATGTGATGGTTCAGGATCCCGCTGCATTAGCCCCTTTCTTTCATTCTCATATTGCAAAAAACACGCAATACAGCCCAAGATGGGGCAAGCGCTATCGTCAGCTGGCAGAACAGATCCAGGCCGAAAAACCCAATTTTTCGGCGGATACGATCCGGCAGATTTGGTACGAACGTAGTAATGGTATCTCCAGCCTCAGGCAGGGTGGCATGTCCCTGGCTGAATTCGAAAATGCACAGGACGAGTTGCTCGATCTTACTCTTCAGATTGCGAAAGGATGCACGCAGAAGAATTATGAACAGGTGATTAAGCACCTGATTCAACTGAAAACAAACGGAGTATTGAAAAAGGTTTACCGGGCGCTTTGCCATCGTGCTTTTGCTGCGCTCTACCCTTCGCAAATTACCAGCGTCGTGAATATCAGCAACTTTTTCAGCAGCTACAACTACTGTAATAACCATTTTCAGCTTGGTCTACCTCAGGGACAAGAGTGGTTCGCCAGCAACATAGTGCTAAAAAAAACCTTACACCAGGCGCTGGGGGATAATGTTGATCCTATTGAACTGAATATGTCACTCTGGCATCTCTACGAGCAGGTTATTCCCGGGAAGAATGATATTGCCTCTATTGGCAGCGAGGCTGCTGTGGCCGAGGACGATCAGGACGAGGAAATTGCCACTCCACAACTGCCCAAAAATACCATCCTCTACGGCCCTCCAGGCACCGGTAAAACGTACCGTACTATCGATTTGGCTGTCCGCGCTTGCGAACCTGCAGCTTATTCACAGCAGTTAGGTAAAGATGAAAGCGAAAGACGTCGCGAGCTGAAAACGATTTATGACCGTCTGGTTGCTGAAAAACGCGTGCGCTTTATTACCTTCCATCAAAGTTTTGGCTATGAAGAGTTTATCGAGGGACTAAGAGCGGAAACCACCGAAGATGGTGGCGTCAGCTACGAAATCAAACCGGGCATTTTTAAGCAGATCTGTGAAGATGCTACGTTTGGACACGCCGGGGTTCAGCAAAAGCTTGATGATGCGCTAATCCGTTTGCAAGAGCGTCTGGCTGAAGAGGGAAGCATTACCCTGAAAACGCAGCATGGTAAGGCCTTCCAGCTGGCTTACAAACTCAAGACCTGCTTTGGCATTTTTCCGTTGCAATCGAAAAAAGCGGATTTAGGGAAAGGTTACAATGCTTACCTTAAAGATATTCGCCTGATGTACCAGGACTCGCAGGTAAAAGTACACAACCCGTCCTATGTGCGCAGCATTCTTCATCACCTGATTGAAAAAGAAAAATTACCTTCACATTCACAGGGACCGGAACCGGAAAAGCGGCAGAACTATGTCCTGATTATTGATGAGATTAACCGTGGCAATATCTCCAAAATCTTCGGCGAACTGATCACGCTGATAGAGACGTCTAAACGTGCCGGAGAGCCAGAGGCGTTAAGTGTGATGCTACCTTATTCTCCTGATCCGTTTAGCGTACCGAACAACCTTTATCTGATTGGCACCATGAATACCGCCGATCGTTCGCTTACTGCACTGGATACTGCACTGCGTCGTCGATTCGAGTTTCAGGCCATGCTGCCTGACACCGATGTTCTTAAAGATACCGTTGTTAAAGGTATCGACCTGAAACGTCTGCTGCAGACCCTGAATGATCGTATCCAGGTACTGTATGACCGTGAGCATACCCTGGGCCATGCCTTTTTCATCCCGGTTGTTCAGGCGAAGGATGATGAGGACCTGGCATTTGAGCGACTCAAACGGATCATGCGAAACAAGGTGCTGCCGCTGCTGGAAGAGTATTTCTACAACGACTGGCAAAAAATCCGCATGGTGCTGGGTGATAACCAAAAGGATAACAAATCTCACCTTCAGTTTGTGCGCGAGGTAAAAGACCAGAAAAAGTTTGCTGATCTCTTTGGTCAGAGCGGGACCGATGAACTGCATGAGATCGGTGCCAGTTTCCAGCTTACTCCTGAAGAAGACGAAGTCTGGGACAATCCGCTGGCCTGGCAACAAATCTATGTTCCACATAAAGAGGATGCGGAGCCGGGGAAATGAGTTCGCGGCAGCGTTTTACAGTCTTTGAATATGGATATCTGGTCAGTGACAAAGACAGCGGGCGCGTAAATTATGCGCTCGCACTACCTGCACATCTGTTCGGGTGGCTTGAACAGCGCTGCCTGAGTGATGATGCGGATAATACCCATCGTCTGCTCACCCTGCGCAGTCAACGTGGCGTGAAAACGCTGCAGGTAAAAAACTATGCTGGCGTTATCTCTCTTCCGGGGAATGCGTTTATCGAAGTATTGCCTAAAACCGGGCGACATGATGATAACGTTGACACTGCACGCCGGCAGCTTTTAATGATGCTGCGTACGCTAAAATCCTTTCGTCATATCGCCACGTCCGTATCCAGTGTCAGAACCTCGAAAATGCCGCTGATGGATATTTTTATTCAGCAGTTTATCGATAGTGTGCAGCAGATTGTGAGGAAGGGGCTCAAGCGCGACTATATACGCCAGCAGGATAATCTCCCCTGGATGAAAGGAAAGTTAAGGGTCTCAGCGCAGTTAAGTAAAAACTGCGTGCGTCGGGATCGTTTTCAGGTGGAGTTTGATGAATACAGCGCCGATCGTCCTGAAAACCGGATACTCAAAACTGCGATTGATAAAATCTATCGGCAGGTCAGTAACCCTCAATTACTTCTGCAAATTAACTCCCTGAAAATGTATTTTGACGACATTACATCTGTCAATGATGTCAGTGTTGCCTTCGGCCAGGTACGTCTCGACCGGCATATGAACCATTATGAACATGCGCTGGCATGGGCGAAGCTGATTCTTCTGGGGCAGTCACCTCACTGTATGCAGGGTGATGCTAACGCTATTTCACTACTTTTCCCTATGGAAGCTGTGTTTGAATCTTTTGTAACTGCATGGATGCGTCATCATTATAACGATAACTGGCATGTGAAGGCTCAGGTGGATTCGCATACCCTGGTTCGTCTTAATGGCAAAGGTGTATTTAAGCTCAAACCCGATATCTATCTGCAACCTCGCAGGGAGTGTGAGAAGCAGGCGATGATTTGTGATGTTAAATGGAAAATGGTCGAAGGCGGAAAGGCGACACTCGAACAGTCGCAGACTGACCTTTACCAGATGCTGGCCTATGGCGTTAACTATCAAAAAGGAGCAGGAGATATGCGGCTGATTTATCCTTCACATGAGGGTTTTAAACAGCCGTTGCCTCATCCCTATGAGTTCAGCCATCAACAGGAAAACCCGCTGCGTTTATGGGTAGTGCCATTTTTCGTTGGTGACAGTTTGCAAAGTTCTGGCCTGCTTTTTCCTGAGGGGAAAAGCCTGATTTAAAATTCCTGCTTTTATCTTTCCCATAGTTAGCCATATCATTGATAGGTAATATCCTCGCAACAATGCGGCGATGTTCACTTTTTTCTGAGTGGACATCGCTGCGCATTTCTTGCTGGTTTACTTTTTGGTTTCCGCCTGTGGTAATTTTTCAAGTGTCAGCAGTTCCTGACTCTTTACCCTGCGGCATCGGGAAACTGCATCCTGAAGCCTGCTGCGAACACTATCATCATAGTCGGTATCCAGGAGTTGATATTGAAGGCTATCTTTATATGATTGAATAATGCTCAGCGGACAGATCAGGCGTATGTCTCCGAGCGAATAAATTTTTACCGCCTTAAGCAGGTAGTATTTTTTATCTGAAGATCGTTCTTCCTGCCAGGCTGAATCTCTGAAATATTCAGCAGGATAGGATGCGGACGGGACGCCATAGATATGAGGGGCCAGATCCATTATCCCGGACGTTTTAAGGAACATCGTTAGTATCAGAGCAGGTACCATATGCACAAATGTAAAAATGATAAATAGTATTTCAGCCATTATTCCACCAGTCACTGTTACCTGATGCAATAAGGTAGTTCGGTATCTTAATCTGAGGAACACAACGCCAGGTATCAGTGAGAAAATAATCAGAAAAATAGACAGTGATATTACCGTCAGCGCCTGCCAGAACTCGTTTGTCCCTTCCGGGAATTCCAGGGTGCGAAGAAATAATTCAAGAGGGAAAATATATATACAGGCTGCAAGAGAGAAAAGAGTTGGCTGTAAAACATGCATGAAAAGAAAGCTTTTTATCTTCTTTCTCTTATTTTCCGTGCTTACCTGTCTGTATGTTATTGAGCCATTGAACCAAAGAGAAAGTGTAAAGCTGCAAAGCCAGATAGTACTTAACTGAAGGAATACATTCTGTGCAACTTCTCTTTCTGAGTTACGCATGAGAAAGAAATAGCCAAAAATTATTAGCGTTGATAATAGCGAGGTCAGAAGAACTATTTTGATATTGTTTTCTGTCAGCTCGTCACGAAAACGACTTTCCCCCTGATAGTTGAAAATAAAAAGTCCGGTCAGCAGCGAGGGCATAAATAATACAATGCAAAAAAGAAGCATGCTGACACAGGCAAAGACCATCAGGTAACCAAACAGTGACGAGAAAGAGATGCTGTCAAAAAATAGTCCGGTTTGCCCGATACGTGCAAGGTGCGACCATACGAAGAGCGCTGCAATTGACGTTGACGCAAATGCGGGTGTAAGGATCGTTAAAAACCAGGCGCGCAGTTTTATAAATCGCTTGTTGATTCTGTTATTTTCCATATTCTGATACCCATCCAAATCTTGACATTTTTTATTTTAATCAATGTATTACAGGCATGGCGCATTAAGGCCTTGCCGGGTGATTGTCTCCGGTTGTTGCATTTGAGGAAAGCAAATCTGCCTGCCTGAATCCTGCATGCAAAGCTATATACATTTTTTGCTGATGTGGCATTACATACCCCGCAGACGTCTTTTTATATGAACTTCAGTTTGCGGCTACAGGCGCTGTTAGCAACATACCGCTACTCTCCGGATACCCCATCCGCCTCCCACAGCAGAAAGCCACAAACCTGATCCGGATCAAAAAAGCCGCTTTTTCTCTTTGCCGCGCTGCGCTTTTAAGAATCTGTTAAGAACCCGCCGTATAATAAGCGCTTTACTCTACCTTCAGGATGAAACCATGAAAAAAACTGCGATTGCACTGATTACACTGGCAGCAGCGCTCTCTGCCACCGCCGCGCAGGCTGCCGGCGGCTGTCAGCAGAAACAGCAGTCGATCCAGCAGGAGCTGGAGATGGCGCGCGAATATGGCAATAAAGCGCGCATTAACGGGCTGGAAAAAGCGCTGCGTGAAAATCAGCAGCACTGCACCGATGCGGGCCTGCTGCAGGAGCGTCAGGAGAAAGTGGCGGAGAAGCAGCAGAAAGTGGCCGAGCGCGAAGCGGATTTGCAAAAAGCGCAGGCCAGCGGCCGCCGCGATAAGATTGAAAAACAGCAGCGCAAACTCACTGAGGCGCGTGAAGAGCTGGCTGACGCGCAGGCGGAACTGAGCCGCTAAGCGCTGAGCGGCAGAGGTGCGTGCGCCTCTGCCGCTGTAAAAATTCACTTCTCCTGCCTGCAAAAAATCCTCACACTGCTGCTTTATTCTGATGGAAAACATGGCATGAAGATACGGTTGCTGCTGGCGCTCCCTCTGCTTAACGCCCTGATGTTACCGGCGATAGCTGAAGAGGGCGTCTCGTTTGCTCACAAAGAGTGGGAGCTGGCGTGCGATAACACGCTGACCTGTCGTGCGGCAGGCTACAGCGCGGAAGAGGGCGCGGGGGGATCGGTGCTGCTGACGCGGGCGGGCGGGCCGGATACGGCGACGCATGGCCGGGTGGTGCTGGCGGATACCGGCGATGATGACTCAAAGCAGGTCGATACGCTGACGCTCTGGATCGACGATCGCCCGCTGGGTGAACTGGCAAAGGCTGATAACGATGAGTGGACGCTGACCGATGCGCAGACCCGGTCGATTATCACTGCCATTAAAGGCAGCGGCAGCGTGGAGTTCCGTGGCGGTGCCGAGCCGTTTGATCTCTCTGCCAACGGCGCTTTTGCCGTGCTGCTGAAAATGGATGAGGCGCAGGGGCGCATCGGCACGCCGGGTGCGCTGGTGCGTAAAGGCAGCAAGCCGGAAAGCAGCGTGCCGCCCGCCGTACCCATGCCGGTGATTATCCAGGCCAGAACCGTTGAGGCAAAGCCGCGTCCGCTGACGCCGCAGGAGCTGGCGCGGATCAAGCCGGCGCTTATCGCTACGCTGACGGATGATGACAGCTGCGATAATCTCGCACCGGCAGACGATCAGCCGGAAGAGGGCGCAGAGCCGCCGACGCTGACCGCTGTGGATGCGGACCACGTGCTGATCGCCGCCCTCTGCTGGCGCGGCGCCTATAACGAAGGGTATGGCTACTGGCTGATGGATAGCGCGCTGCAGGGGTCACCGCAGTTGATCACTGACTCCGGCTCCGATTATCACGCCGGAGCGATCAGCGAAGCGCAGAAAGGCCGCGGCATTGGCGACTGCTGGAGTACCGCCGCATGGGTCTGGGATGGCCGCAGTTTTGTACAGAGTAGCGATG
The DNA here is from genome assembly GCF_002095385.1 of Pantoea eucrina. GTDB lineage: Bacteria > Pseudomonadota > Gammaproteobacteria > Enterobacterales > Enterobacteriaceae > Pantoea > Pantoea eucrina. The sequence goes on from NZ_MIPP01000001.1 coordinate 124,938, forward strand.
CTACCACCGGCATGTGCCGCGCCATCCGCGCCGGCGGCGCCTGGCAGTTGCCGGTATTAGTCAGCGACGTCAGACCCGCTCCCTGATTGCAGAACGCACGGTACCAGGGCGCCATAAATGGCGCCCCTGTGGCGGCGTTTGTAGGGAGCAGGTGCGCGATGTGGCCAGGGCGCCATGAATGGCGCCCCTACGGATACCAATGTAGGGGGCGCATTTATGCGACCCGAGATAAAATGGAGCGCGATACCCGTAGGGGCCGCATTAATGCGGCCCGGGGTGGATTGAGCGCGATACCCGCAGGGGTCGCATTTATGCGACCCGGGTTGGATTAGGCGCGGTGTGGCCAGGGCGCCATGAATGGCGCCCCTGGGGATATTGCTGTAGGGGCCGCATTAATGCGGCCCGGGGGCATGTGCCGGATGTGGCCAGGGCGCCATGAATGGCGCCCCTACGGGTATTATTGTAGGGGCCGCATTAATGCGGCCCAGGGTCAGGTGCGCGGTGTGGCCAGGGCGCCATAAATGGCGCCCCTACGGTGGCATTTGTAGGGGCCGCATTTATGCGACCCCAACGCAGGTTATTTATTCAGGCAGCACTGCTTATATTTTTTGCCGCTGCCGCACGGGCAGGGATCGTTGCGTCCGGTTTTGTCACCGGCAAAGAACGGCAGCTGTGGCTCGGGATCGGGCTGCGCCATGCGCTCGGCCTGCCAGTATTCGTGCAGTTCCAGCGCCGCCGGGCGGATCGCCTCCATGCTCGCTTCGAACGCGTCCGGATCGAGCGCCTCGCGCGCTTCGCGCTGCTCTTCGCTGCCGTGCAGGGCAATCGCCTGCAGCTGCGGCTGCAGCGATTCAGGCAGCTGTGACCAGTCGGCGTCCAGCGCGACGCCGCGCATATAGCCGTAACACCAGTCTTCGACCACGGTAAACTCCTGGCCCTCCATCTCCTGCAGGCCAAACAGCGGGTCAAACTGCTCCGGAAAATCGGCCAGACGCTCAGCAATATCATTCAGGTGCTGAAAGGTCAGGGTCATAAAGCGATCCATCTCGCGCTCATTAGCCCATTTAGGGATATGCTTCTGGCCGCCCCACATCGCCACCAGCCACTCGCTGGGTTCAATATCATTCGGGCCGGAGAGCAGGGCGGTCAGCATCCCATCCAGCTCGGCCGTATCTACCACGGAGTGCGCATTGCCATACTTCTCCAGCATATCATCCAGCCAGTTCAGCTCTTTTTCCGTTAACGGCCCCTGATTCATCAGTTCTCTCCTGCACGTAATATTCTGTACGGGCCAGGCCCGCATCTCATGGCGCGATTATAGCGGCATTATCACGATTATTTGCAATTTTAGCGCGCCTGAATCGGGCCAGGCTGAGGTATGCTGTGGCATGACGCGACGAGCGCCGCACGGCAGCGGGAACCATTGGCCCGGTGCGCTTGTCAGTAAATGGACATCAGACTATTAATCAGAGTGGGAATCACCAATGCGCAGGACACACGTAACCCTTTTATCTGCCGGCCTGTTTCTGGGCGCGCTCAGCCTGACGCCAGCTGCACTGGCAGCGGATGAGCAGACCAATAGCGTGCCGATGCCGCCTCAGGTAGAGCAGCCGGATGTGCAGGCCCCTGACGCCGCGCCGGTGCCAGACGCCGATGCGCCAGCCGCTCAGGCACCTGCTGCATCAGGCGACGACGCGCCGGTTCGCCCGTCTAACAACGGCACCGGCGAGCAGCCTTCCGCCGCCAACAACTACAATCTGCACACCATCATTATCGACTACAAAGAGCACAAGGTCGGCGATGTGGTACCGGAAGAGTATCGCAAAAAAGAGTACACCATCACTGACTGGCAGGCGCGTCATCTGCCCGCTCCGCAGGCTGGTGCACACTGGGCTTACATCAACGCCAACTATATTCAGATCACCGATGACAGCGGCAAAATCGTTATGGGCAAATCGGGCGACATCTTCTTTAAAGGATAACGCCAGCAGGCGGGCCACCGGGTCCGCCTGTTTTATTTCAGAGGCAGAAAAGATGGCCCCGACCGTTAATGAGTTTGGCCAGCCGACGGGGAGTGCGTTGCCTGACTGGCAGCCGCGTCCGCGTCCGGAGCGCGTCACGCTTCAGGGGCGTTACTGCCGCCTTGAGCCGCTGGATGCGTCACGCCACGCGTCCGATCTCAGCGCCGCGCATGCGCACGCCGCGGACGATAGCAGCTGGACCTGGCTGCCCGTGGAGCGTCCGGCATCGCAGCGTGAGTGGCTGACGTTCGCCGCCGCCTGCCAGCACAATCCCGATTACCTGCATTTTGCCGTGATCGATCTGCAGCGCGGGCAGGCGGTGGGTACGCTCGCGCTGATGCGTATCGAGCCGCAGCACGGCGTAATGGAAGTGGGATATGTGGTGTTTTCACCGCTGCTGCAGCGTACCCGCATGGCCACTGAGGCGCACTTTCTGCTGATGGCGTATGCGTTTGACCAGCTCGGCTATCGCCGCTACGAATGGAAATGCGACAGCTGCAATCAGCCTTCGCGCCAGGCGGCGCTGCGGCTCGGTTTTCAGCCCGAAGGCGTGTTCCGTCAGGCAATGGTGTATAAAGGCCGCAGCCGCGATACCTGCTGGTTCTCTGTTATCGATGGCGACTGGCCGGTATTAAAGCTCGCCTTTGAGCGCTGGCTGGCGCCGGATAATTTCAGCGCCGATGGTGCGCAGCGGGAGCGGCTGGAGACGCTGCGCCCGCGCGACTGAGCCCGCTCTCAGGGGCGTGGCACGATGCGGATCTCCGCCATGCCAATGCCGAGCTTGCGCGGCGCCTGACCCACAATATTGTCCTGATTCGACAGCTGCGGCGCCGGTGGCACAATCACCAGATTATGGCTGCCGTCGCGATTGCTGAAGTGCAGCGTGGTGGTGGAGAAGCTATCGTCCAGCCGCAGGACCTGCTCCTCGCTGCCTACGCGTACCGGAATCGGCTGCTGCGCATTGGCACCAAACGCGCGCGCGGTGATCACCAGATCGAACCGCGACGGCAGCGGTTCGGCATACTCAATATTCACCTCCGGAGCCAGATTGGCATTGGACCAGCGCCCCCAGCTCTCCGGGCGCGAGATGCCGCTAAAGCGCCGGATGCTGTGCGGAGCGCCCGGCACGTTCAGCACAAAGCTGTCGGCATCGTAGCGAATGTCATTATCCTCAATGCGGATCTGCTGCTGATTGAGCCGCCAGGTTTCCGGGCTGACGCGCAGCGGCGGAAAGTGCGTTTTGCCGTGCCAGAGCGGCTGATCGATACGCACTACGCTGGGCTGGCCGCCCATCTGGCCCATCGCCAGGCAGAGATCGGTGGAGAGCGCCAGCTCCGGCTTCCAGAGTCGCGCCATTTTGAAGCAGCGGTCGGCCCAGACAAATTTGTCGTTCGCGGCAAAATCGGCCAGCTGATAGCGCAGCGGCGCGGCATACTCTCCCTCCGGCAGCGGTTCAACCTGCTTATTGCCCAGCCGGAACAGGATCGGCAGGCGGAACGTGGCGCCGGAGAAGGTAAAGGTATTCTTCTGCTGGTCGATGGTGAACTCTTTCATGCTGGCCGGAAAATTCCACAGCTGCACAATATCAGCTTTCCAGCTGCTGACCTTTTTCGCCATGTCGTCAAACTGCGTGGAGAGCGACGGCGTAGAGAGTGAACTGCGGCCAAGTCCCAGCGCCTTGTCACCGCCGAGGATCTCAAGCACCGTGGCGCCGTTATCCAGCGTGCTGCGTGGCGCATCGCGCACCTCCGCCTGCGGCCGATCGCCGCGAATGACTATAAAGAGATCGCGGCGCGGCAGCTTCGTCAGATAGGGGTGGGCGGTATTGTTCATCGCCAGATGATCGGAGCTGACGACAATAACGGTGTTTTTAAACCACGGCGAAGCTTTAATACGCTCAATCAGCCGCGCCACGTGCTCCTGTGAACAGGCGACGGCGCTGAATGACTGGTTCATTTTGCCCTCATACTGATAGCTTTTATGCTGGCAGCTGCGGGAGATAAAGCCATCAGGATGATGGGTATCCACCGTCAGGGTAAACAGGGCAAAGCGTTTGTTCTGCTGCGACAGTTCAGCATACTTCTCAAACACCTCGTCCAGCACGGTGTCGTCGTAAAAGCCCCAGTTGTTGCGGTAGTCGGGATCGGCCACGCGGCTTTTCAGCTCCTGCGCGCCATAGAGATTCGATGCGGCGAAGCCGTGCGAAAGCAGAAAAGTATCTTTGCCGGCAAAGCGCAGATCGGCGCCCTGAATAAACCAGTTCTCATAGCCGCTGTTTTTGAGAATATCGCCGAGGCAGAGACTCTGCGGATAGAAGCTTGAGAGCGCGGCTGAGGCGTTACCGTCAAAAGGCGCAAACAGCGGGATACCGCACTGTGAGGCGACCATGCCGGCAATGGTATAGTCGGTGCCGGGCAGCTGCGCGGTATTGCTAAAATCCAGGCTCTGCGCCTGCTCGCGGCTCAGCTCCGGCGCCAGGTCGGGAAAAGCCTGCTGATTTAAATAGGTGCGCTCCAGGCTCTCGCCGTAGATATAGACCAGGTTGAGCGCGGGCTGTTCAATACGGTTCTGCGGCGTGATGTACCAGGTGGCGAAATCGGAGTCGCCCGCGTGCGCGTGCGACGCAATCAGATCTTTAACCTGACGAAACGCCGGCGTGGTCTGCACCGAGCCGGCGGCGCAGGCGATCGCCAGCAGGCTCCAGCCGAGATGATGCGGACGTTTATGGCGGCGCAAAATCCATGAAAGAAAGCAGAACAGCAGAAACAGCACAATAATCAGCCCGATAGCGGGCACCACATATTTACTGACGCCGGCGCCGGTCAGGCTGTTGGTCAGCGTGTAGATCACCGCATCATTGATGCCGTCACCGGTAAAATAGTTGCTGGCGAACAGCGTTGCATTCAGCACAATAAACAGCGTCAGCAGCAGCAGCATCAGGCTGAACCAGAACGTATTGCGTCCGGCTTTAGAGGCGTAAATGATGATGGCGGTCAGAAACAGCACGATTGAAAGCAATGCCAACGGCAAATCCTCACGATAGATGAATAGCGCGGCGCCAGCGGCCGCGCGCCCTCTTCAGGGGGTTTGCGTCAATCTATATTGGCTGTCACCGGGCTGCAACCTGTCCGGCGGGATTTGTGCGGTACATTCGGAATCGTGCCGCCAGGCGGGATGATAAGCGCGGCGGCGGTAGCGTATCGGGCAGACTGTGGCTTATAACGCACCGGTAAGATACTGCGCTTCACCGTGCGCAAAGCTCCAGTCACCTTTGCTGTTGGTGATAAAACTTATCATCAGATCGTGGCCCTGCACGCCGCAGCTTTCACGCAGCTCGCGCGCCAGCTCTGCCATAAAACAGCTTTTTTGCGCCTCACTGCGCGGGCTGGTGTAGACCCGCACCATCACCAGATTATCCGTGCGCGAAAAGCCCAGTCCGGTATCCTGGAAAACCATCTGATACGCTTTGTTTTCATGAACAATCTGATAGCGGTCGCGCTCAGGCACGCCGAACGCAGTCAGGACGGCGCGATGGGCGGCATCCAGTAACGTACGAACTTCAGCCTCGGAGCGGCCCTGAATCAGATCGAAAGTGAGTAATGGCATTGGTAAACCCTCGCAGTAGTGGCGTAAAAGTCGCATAAGTGAGGCTTATGCTGCCCGCTGCGTGCGCAAAGAAAAAGCGACTGCGATAAAATGATTGTTCACTATTTTGAACAATGGCGGGTAAGTCGATGAAAACCGAAGCGCTCTGGACACATCTTTACTGGCTGACGGTACTGGCGGAGCAGGGCAGTTTTACCCGCGCCGCTGAGCGGCTGGATGTCAGTAAAGCGGCAGTGAGTCAGAAAATTAAAGAGCTGGAAGCGCTGACCGGGGTTGCTCTGGTTCAGCGCACCACGCGCAGCGTGCGACTGACGTCAGCCGGTGAGCAGCTGGCTGGCGAGCTGCGTGAACCCTTTACCCGGATAGCGGAAAGCGTGTATCGCGTGCGTGATGAAGCGGGGCCGGTACGCGGACAGGTACGCATCAGCGCGCCGGTGGCGTTTGCCCGGCAGCAGCTGGTGCCGATTATCGGCGATTTTCTGCGGGAATATCCGCAGGTGCGCCTGCAGCTGGATGTGACTGACCGCCTGGTGTCACTCGGCGGGGAAGGGTTTGATCTCGCTATCCGCCACAGTCAGTCGCTGCCGGAAACGCACGTCGCGCTGCCTCTGTGCGCCACGCGCGCGCTGCTGGTGGCTTCGCCCGCCTATCTGGCACAGCACGGCGTGCCGCAGACTCCGGACGCGCTGCTTCAGCATAACTGCCTGTGGTATCCGCGCGGTCCCGATGCGCCGCAGTGGCGCTTTCAGTCGCATCAGGGCGGCGAAATGCTGACGGTAAAAATTCAGGGAAATTTCGCCACCAATAACAGCGAGTCGATTCGGGACGCCGCGCTGCAGGGAGCAGGCATTGCCATGCTGCCCGATTTCAGCGCCCGCGCAGCGCTGGAAAGCGGCGCGCTGCAGCCGGTGCTCTCATCGTGGCAGGCGGTCGACGCCTTTGCCGACCGCCTCTGGGTGGTGCGCCCTTACGCGGCACAGGTGCCGCGTGCGGTGACGACCTTCATTCACTGGCTACGCGCTCGCTTTGTTAACGGGTGAGGGCAGCGCCACGCTGAGCGGTGCAGCAGGCTGCATCATTGCGCCCAGCAGGCTGCTGCGGTTGTAGTTTCCCAGACGCAGGTTAAAGTCGAGATGCAGCTGTGCGTGACCATCCAGCTTAATAACCGGCGGCGGCGTATGCGGGCGCTGATGAAACAGAATGGCATGCGTAAAGGCGTCGCTTTTCCAGTTGTTCAGGCGCTGATAGTAAAAGGCGCTGGCTTCGCATTTACGCAGAAAGAGATTAACGCGGCGATATTCGCGCATGGCCGCCTGCTGCGCCAGCGCACCCGGCTGCTGTGCCGGTTCAGCGATTCTCTGCGTCAGCAGCGAAAAGTCATCACGCTTTCGCATTTCGTTAAAGAAGCTCTGCTCACCCTGATGCTTGATGGGCGCATACTGCTTCTGCCATTCGCGAATAAAAGGATTATTTGGCGCAGCAGCAAGAAACCAGGTCTCAATAACAGGCGCGAGATAATTCAGCGTTGAGCGTTCGCAATAATAGCCGATCACATCCATCGGGCGTTCCTGATGAGCGCTATGTACCCAGCTCAGATCTTCAAACAGCAGCGCAGCGCAGTCGATAGCGATGCCGCCGTAGCGTAATAGCAGCTCAAGCCTGATCACTTCGCTTTTCTGCTGCGCCGTTAATTGTGCTGAGGTAAATATAAAATCGGGCAGGACTTCTTTCACAGAATATTTATTTAACAGGTGAACGCTGTGGTCAGGATTATCGCGGCGTATTTTAGCAATATTCGCCTGTAACGATTTTGGTAAATATTCTGTATCCCAGTACAGCCATACTTTTTTCGGGATCTCTGGCAACGTCTTCTCACCAGAAAGTAACACGATATTGTCCTCTTCGCTGGGATCATACTCCGGCGCGCAGAGCGCATTATGCTGTTTTTTCTGCAGTAATGACTGACCGGTAAACGCTATTCTTTTCCAGTTGTGCCAGAGCGCGCGCGCCGGCTGAAGACGTTTTTTTGACATGATGCACCTGATTATTGTGATTATGGGCAAGGAGTCCCTGATGCTGGCGCCTTAGGCGCTCTTATGTTTCCTTACGGGGGCTGTGTGTAAAAGTATTACAATGAGCTTAATAAAACATTCTTCGCGATTGCGCTAATCCTTTTTTTCTCTTTCAGATAAAGCGGAAAATGAAGCTGCCGTTAACAATAAAAATTTAACAAAATAACAGCGTGACGAATTTCACAGTTTATTTTTTCCCGCCAGGATTAATCCTAAGATCGTTCTCTGCGTACAGCCTGAAGTGCGGGAATGTGAAAATTGTGGTGAGAAATGAACGTTTATCCCTGCTGGATTTTAGTCTGGTATCAGAGCGAAATTTACCTTCGTCATACAGCTTAGCTACGCTTTAGTCAGGCATTCTGTTTAAGGAGTGATTATGCAGTCATCTGCCCGCGGTCTGATAGCCGTTGATAAACAGGGGAACCGGGTGCTGTTTCTGCATCCGGAAAGCTTTGCCGTTGAGCAGGAGCTGAATGCGTTTCCGCCGCGCCCGCACGAGCTGCTGATGCTGCCCGCACTGGAAAAAGCCTATGTCCCGCTCTATGGCAGCGGCGTGCACGGCGCTAATCCTTATCCCGGGCATAAAGTCGCTGTTATCGATCTGCGTCAGCGCCGGATCAGCGGCTTTATCGACCTTACGCCACTGCAGTCGCCGCACAGCGGACAGCTGGGGCGTGACGGCAAAGTCTATCTCTGCTGTGAAAACAGCGCGGCGGTTGCGGTCATCGATCCGCATACCGATCGCGTAGAGAAAACCATACCGCTGCCTTCGCATAACGCGCACCGGCTGACGCTCTCCCCCAGCGGACGCAAGCTGTTTACGGAAAATGAAGAGGACGCCAGCATCACAGTAATCGATTTATGTGAGGCAGAAGGCCGCGTCATTGATAACATTCTGCTGCCTGGTCCGATAGCCGGTATTGCTGCCTCGCCCAGACATCCTTATCTGGTCGCCAGCGCCGCCGACGCACCGCTGCTTTATGTGATCGATCGGCAGAGCCACCGGGTCCGGCAGCGTATTACGCTGGCCGGCCACCAGCAGCCCTGCCAGGTTGTGCGGTTCAGTGCCAGTGGCGAACGGCTGGTTGCGATTGGGCATGATGAATCACTGATTACGCTGTTTGACGATCTGCTTAATCCCTCAGGTACTCTGCGCGTAGGGTGCCGGCCAGGGGATGGCTGTTTCAGTGAGGATAACCGCACGCTGCTTATCGCGAATGAAGGCGATGGGTCGTTAAGCGTTATCGATCTGGCGCAGCGAAAGGTGATAGCCACACCGCAGGCGGGCACAGGCTGTGAGGCGTTAAGTTATTTTACGCTGAGCTGAGGCAGCCGCTGTCATTTCATTGTCATCTGCAGGTGGCATAAAGGCGGCGCGTCAGCAGGCACTGCGCAGCTATTGATAAATTACTGATACCCGTTGCTGCGTTTTAATACGGCTTTTGCTTAATTAAAACGCATGCAATTACCTGAATTCTCGTATTTTTTTGGTATTAATCAGGGTGGATAGTCAAAATAATCTAACTAATTTTCGTTTTGCCGCTTGATTTATCTACGCGCGTAGATAGACTGTCTCCCCAGTGATAACTCACGGTGCCAGACGCGGCTACGGCCCTGAAATGAACATGTTACATTTGCTGTGCTAATACGATCGGTGAATTAAACACCGGCGAAACGCAGCAGAGAGATGAATTCCAACACCAGGGAATTCCTTACTGATCTTTCAGGATTTGCCTGTCGAACGTCGTCACCGGGACGTTCTGCTTGCTTAAGCAAGGGAACAGACCCATGGAAGGGCGTTTACTGTTTTCACTTCACTAAGAGAAAGGGTTATGACGGAACATCATCCCACTGCACAGCACTCACCTCACCTCACCGCAGCTGATGAACGGCTGCAAACTCCCGCTGGCCGCAAAGATTTCTGGCGCGCAACCTTCTCCTGCTGGCTCGGTACGGCAATGGAGTATGCCGACTTTGCGCTGTATGGCCTGGCGGCAGGTATCATCTTTGGCGACATCTTTTTTCCGGAAGCGACACCCGCTATGGCGCTGCTCTCAAGCTTTGCCACCTGGTCAGTCGGCTTTATCGCCCGCCCGATAGGCGCGCTGCTGTTTGGCTGGATTGGCGATCGCAAAGGGCGCAAAGTCGTGATGATCAGTACGATTATCCTGATGGGCGCCTCAACCACGCTGATTGGCCTGATCCCGTCTTATGCAACAATTGGACTCTGGGCACCTGCCTGTCTGGTACTGCTGCGTTTTACGCAGGGACTGGGAGCGGGGGCGGAGCTCTCTGGCGGCACCGTTATGCTGGGCGAGTATGCCCCGGTTGAACGACGCGGCCTGGTCTCTTCCGTAATCGCGCTGGGCTCAAACAGCGGCACGCTGATCGCCTCTCTGGTCTGGCTGGCGGTGATCCAGATGGATAAAGAGAGTCTGCTGGCCTGGGGCTGGCGTATTCCTTTTCTGAGCAGCGTCCTGATCGCCGTCGTGGCGCTGTGGATCCGCCGCCATCTGCGCGAAACGCCGGTGTTTGAGCGTCAGCAGGCTGAACTGCAGGCGCAGCGCAGCGAGACGCTCTCCCGGGCGCACATTGAAACTGACAGCCGCAGCGTCTGGCAGCGTACGCGGGCGTTCTGGACCATGGTGGGTCTGCGCATCGGTGAAAATGGTCCTTCATATCTGGCTCAGGGCTTTATTGTCGGTTACGTAGCAAAAGTGCTGATGCTGGATAAGTCGGTACCGACCACGGCGGTGTTTATCGCCTCGCTGCTGGGCTTCCTGATTATTCCGTTTGCGGGCTGGCTCTCCGATCGTTTTGGTCGCCGCATTACCTATCGTGGTTTCTGCCTGCTGCTGATGATCTATGCGTGGCCCGCCTTCAGCCTGATGGATAGCCGCGATCCGACAATTATTATTGCTGTCATCGTTACAGGAATGGCGCTCGCTTCGCTGGGGATATTTGGTGTACAGGCGGCCTGGGGCGTCGAGATGTTTGGCGTGAAGCATCGCTATACCAAAATGGCAGTGGCAAAAGAGCTGGGGTCGATTCTTTCTGGCGGCACTGCGCCGCTGGTCGCGGCAGCGCTGCTCTCATGGACCGGCCACTGGTGGCCAATCGCCGTTTACTTTAGCGCGATGGCCACTATCGGATTTCTGACGACGTTTGTCGCACCGGAAACGCGCGGTCGCGACCTTAATCTGCCGGAGGATGCCATCTGACGCGCAGCTGCAGGCAGTACCATTGACATAACGCTGGCCGGTGAATCCGGCCAGCGGCATTTATATTGAGGCTAATTTGGCAAAATCTCCCGGCGGAAATGTTACCCGTACCGATGTCGCCCGCGTCGCAGGCACCTCGGTAGCCGTGGTCAGCTATGTGATCAACAATGGGCCGCGCCCGGTGGCGGAAGCGACCCGTCAGCGGGTGCTGGCTGCCATTAAGCAGACGGGCTACCGGCCTAACGCCGTAGCGCGCGCGCTGGCCTCCGGCACCACCAAAACTTTTGGTCTGATTGTGCCGAACATTGCGAACCCGTTTGTCGCTTCCATGGCGCATGTCCTGCTGCAGGAGTCGCTTAACCACGGCCATATTATGCTGCTGGGTGATGCCGGTGACGATCGTCAGCGTGAGCTGGAGCTGATTCAGGGCATGCTTAACCGTCAGATCGACGGACTGTTTTATAACAGCGTCGATCGTCATCCCTATATTGACGTGGTGCAGGCGAGCGGAACGCCGCTGCTGATGCTGGATCGCATTACCCCGCGCCCCGGCGTCAGCGTGCTGAGCATGAACGAGCGGCTGGCGGCCTGTGATGTCACCCGGCATCTGCTGAGTCACGGTTATCAGCAGGTGGGCATGATAAGCGGCCCGCCGGCGATGTTTACGCCCGGGATCGTATTCAGGGCTGGCGTGATGCGATGCAGGAGCGGGGGCTGCCCGTGGATGAAAGCCTGATTTTCCCGGCGGATTACTCGCGGCAGGGCGGCTACGACGCGGCGCAGCGCATGATCGCCAGCGGTCGCGTACCGCGTGCGCTGTTTGCCAGTAACGAAGGCCAGGCCATTGGCTGTATTCGCGCGTTTGCCGAGCAGGGGATCCGCGTGCCGCAGGATGTGGCGCTGGTCTGTTTCAACGGTACCACGCAGGCCGCGTTTCATGTGCCTTCGCTGACCACGGTGCGACAGCCGCTGTCTGAGCTGGCGCAGCGCGCTATTGCTATGCTGAAAAACCAGCCGGAGGAGGGGGTGATGGCCGAGCTGCCGCACTATATCGAAACCGGCGAGTCCTGTGGCTGCCTGCAGCCTTAAATACAATAACGATAAAACATTATGAAAAGAGTGATTATTGATTGCGATCCGGGGAATGGCATCGCAGGTGCAAATACTGATGACGGACTGGCGATTGCGCTGGCGCTGGCATCACCCGCGCTGTCGCCGGAACTGATTACCACGGTCACCGGTAACACGCCCAGCGCGACGGGCGCGCGCGTGGCAAAAGATTTGCTGAAACGTCTCGGGCTGAATATTCCGGTGGTGCAGGGGGCGCTGCAGGCGCTGCGCGAAGATCCGCTGCCGTGGCGGGCGCGTCTGGATAATCTGGCCGATCCGGCGCTGGCCGCGCTGTGGCAGGGCGTGCGTCAGCCAGCGGTGATGGCGGCGGACGGCCATGACGCTGCCGGCGTGATGGGCCAGCTGATCTGCGATAACCCGGGAGAGTTTACGCTGGTCGCTATCGGGCCGCTGACAAACGTGGCGCAGGCGCTGCAGCGTTATCCACAGATGGCTGAATCGGTAGCGGAGATTGTGATCATGGGCGGCGTCTTTGCGCTTGATGACTACATCAAAGATACCAATTTTGGTCTCGATCCGGAGGCGGCGCATCAGGTACTGCACAGCGGTGCCACCATCACCCTGGTGCCGATGGACGCCACCACGCAGACGCTGCTGACCCGCGACGATCTCGCGCGCATCACGGCGCAATCGCATCCGCTGACGCAGTTTATCCGCGAGACGCTGGGCCCCTGGATCGACTACTCAATGCGGACCCGGCGGCTGCCAGGCTGCTGGATCCATGATGCGCTGGTGGTCGCCTGGCTGCTGAACCAGCGCGTGGCGGAAGGCGCCGATTATTACGTGGATATCGAGCTGCGTCCCGGTGCAACGCGCGGCAAGAGCTGGCGTTACCGTCCACCGCTGCGACTTGATGTGGGGATCCCGCCAGAAACCGGGGCGCTGGTCCATGTCCTTCAGCACGTTGATAATGCGCTGCTGCTGGATATGCTTGAACAGGCTTTTACCCGTTTGCCGACCCGGCTCTGAAACGTGACAGCGACGGCGCGATAAGATCCGTGCCCTCAAAGCGCTTCACAGACGTCGATCCAGGCGGCATGGGTCAGCTCCGCCATTCTCTGCGGTGAGATGCGTACCGCGCTGCGCACTGAACCCGCGGCAGGCAGCACCTCATCAAAGCTGCGCAGGGAGATATCGCAGTACACGGTCAGCGGGTTTTCCAGACCAAAAGGAGAGACGCCGCCGACCGGATGGCCGGTCCAGTTCACCACCTCATCCACGCTCAGCATGCGCGCTTTGGCGCCCAGGGCGGCTTTCAGTTTGCGGTTATCCAGACGCGCGTCGCCGCGGGTAACAATCAGCACCACCTGCTCTTTCACTTTCAGCGACAGCGTTTTGGCAATCTGCCCCGCTGAGACGCCGTGAACGCGTGCCGCCAGCGCCACGGTGGCCGTGCTTTCAGGCGTTTCAATAATTTCGATATCCGGCGCATGCTCAGCAAAGAACTGCTGTACCGACTCCAGGCTCATGGTGTTCTCCGGTAAAAACTGAACCTGAACGCTGCCACAAGGCGAAAAAAGTGTAAACGAGAGAAAAGGAGAATTTACGGCGCGCGCGTGCTTATTGCGCTTTCAGTGTACAGTTACCGCAGCGCTCGACGTCAGGAATACGATAGCGCTGACAGCAGCTGCGCCGCTCCATCGTCCCGTGGCGCATAATCATGGTGCGGTAAAGCGGGTTATCGCTGCCGTCCGGCAGCGACGGCGTGAAAAACAGCATCTCTTCCAGCTGGTCGATCAGCGCGGCGGGCAGCTGCGCGCGGAGTTCACCCAGGAACCAGTAGATCAGGTATCCCATGTTGTTCCAGATAAGGCGCGCATTGATGTCGCCGTGCTGTGTCATGCCTTCCACGGCGGGCTGCAGGCAGGCCTGGATCAGGCGCGCCATACGCTGCGGGGCAGAGAGAAATCGCGCGGGCTCATCCTCCTGCACATCCAGCCAGAAGGTGGCGGGATGGCCATTTTCGTGAAACTCAGCGCGGATATATTCAGGTGAGCAGTTGAGGGCACGCGGCTCATGCAGCAGCGCCATCATCAGCGTGGGCACCAGCAGGCCGAAGTACCACTGCGCCCAGAGTGACTGCAGCGGCTTCGCCTCCCGCGGCGTATCAGGATGGCTGCGATAAAGATAGTCACCGTAGCGCTGCGTCAGAGACTGAAAGTGCTCCGGTGCCGACCATTCAGCCAGCGTCAAAGCGCCTTCCGGTGCGGTTTCTCCCAGTCTGACATACGCCTGACGGTCGCTGCACTGCTCATGGATCAGCTCCTGCAGCGCGCGTACCAGCGTGCGATCGCGCTGCATGAAGATCGGGGACTGCTCACTGAAGCGGTGCGCCTGACGCGTAATCGTAGCCATGCCAATCCTGAATGATAACGGGAAACGAAAAACAAATGATAATCGTTCCTGATTGAGTGAGCAAGATAGCAGCAGCATAAGATTGCTATAGCGTTGTATTTATCACTTTAGTGCGGCTCGCTAATCGCCTGCCGGCGTGCCGGCAGCGCCTCCCAGGCCAGAATGGTATTGCGCCCGCGGTTTTTGGCGACATAGAGCGCACGGTCAGCGTTGGCGATGGCCCGCTCAAAATCGTGCGCAGCCATCGGCGCGATGCCGGCGCTGACGGTGACGTGAGTCGATACCGCGGTATTAGAACGATGGGGGATCTCCAGTTCCAGCACCGACTGCCGGATGCGCTCGGCGAGCTTCATGGCGATTGACGCGTTGACATTGGTCAGCAGTACCAGAAACTCTTCGCCACCATAGCGGGTGACCACATCGCGCGAGCGGACGGCGTCACGGATCGCGGCCGATACGCGCTTCAGCGCCTGGTCGCCCATCGCATGTCCGTAATTGTCGTTATAGGCTTTAAAGTGATCGATATCCAGCAGCAGGATAAAGTGGCTGCCGGCATGGTTCTCGAGAATGGTTTCCAGCCGGTTCTGCAGCCCGCGCCGGTTATAGAGGCCGGTCAGCGGATCGAGCATGCTGAGCGCGCTGAAGCTCTGCTTCTCTTCATACAGCTGGCCAATCAGCTGCCGGGTAAAATGGTCAAAACGCCGGCGCATCAAATGCAGCAGGGAAAATCCAATCAGCGGCAGCGTAATAGTAAACAGAATAGTGGTCAGGTGCTGTCCCTTATCCAGCAGCAGCACGGTCAGCACCGGCGGCAGAATATGCAGGCAAAATGCCGTTAAATAGTCGCTCAGCGCGATAGCGCTGATAAAAAAGACGCTAAGTAAGCTGATAATTAAATAGCTGCTATCAAACGCAGAAATCAGATGATATTTCTGATTAATATGCCACGCCCACAGCAGCCCGAGCAGCAGCGCGACCGGCGTTAATACGGGAAAGCGCAGGCCGGGCATTATCAGGCAAAGCAGCAGCAGCGTGGTGCTGAAACCCGCGACCAGCACTGCGGGTAGGGTAAATATCGGTATCTGAACGTTCAGGCAGGGCAGCAGGCAAAAAAGTGAAACGGCGATATTAAGAAACAAAAACAGCATCAGCGAAAGCCGATATTTGCTCTGTTTCAGTTCATCGTAAGCGTTTAATTTCATTATTATTACCCGTGACAGCCCTGAAATATCAAAGCGCTACCCGGCAGCGTTAATTCTGCTATGCGGATAGTCAGCACGTTTCATGTTGTTATCAGGTGTGTTATCGGCGGCAATTTAGCATTTTCCAGTATTTCTGTCATGCGGTGAAAAATTCGCTGCAGAATGAGAATGGTTGTCATATGATAATGGTAATTCTTATCATTAAGGGGCGTAATGATGATCGCAGCAATGCTGGCTGCCTGCGGCTTGTGGGGTGTGAGCTGGATAATGGGTAAGCGCCTGGATAGTGGCTGGGGTATTCTGCTGCCCTGTACCGCTATGCCGCTGTTTGCGTTATGGGAACCGGGCTATGCGCAGTGGCGGGCGATCATGATTGTTATGCTTCTGCTGACGCTGGTTATGCTGTTTCACCAGCGGCTGCGCCACTATATATTGCTGCCATCCTGCGTCGCGCTGGCGGGCGGCATCACGGCAGCGTCAGTGAATTTTCATCTGGGTTAGCAGCGTGCAGAAACAGCAACATCACGCAGCGCGTGATAAGCAGGAGAGTAACATTCAGGGAATTAACTGCCGGGAGAGAGGTGACAACAGTGGTGCGAAGAGAGGGACTTGAACCCTCACGTCCGTAAGAACACTAACACCTGAAGCTAGCGCGTCTACCAATTCCGCCACCTTCGCATCGTGTTGTCTGTTTATATCACCGCATGGTGCGAAGAGAGGGACTTGAACCCTCACGTCCGTAAGAACACTAACACCTGAAGCTAGCGCGTCTACCAATTCCGCCACCTTCGCGCAGTGCACGCGATATAAACTCTGTGATTATTGGTGCGAAGAGAGGGACTTGAACCCTCACGTCCGTTAGGACACTAACACCTGAAGCTAGCGCGTCTACCAATTCCGCCACCTTCGCATACCGGCAACACTTTACAGTATTGCTAACCACGGAGGCGCATTCTAGAGGTTTTACGCAATGCGTCAACAGATATTTTACGGCGATAAACCGACTGCTGGAAAAAGCAACGCTTTATCGCCGCATCAGGCGCTTAGCGTCCGCGCGCGCCACGACCATAAACCGCACGGTAAACCTTAAAGCGGCCGGTCTGCGCCAGCACTTCGTGGCTGCCGAAGGTTTCATCCAGTATCTGCGGATAAGGCAGGAAAGCATTCGCCACAATACGCAGTTCGCCGCCGCTGTTCAGATGCTTCACCGCGCCGCGGATAAGGCTGTTGGCCGCATCAAGGCTGGTCTGCATGCCGTCATGGAACGGCGGATTAGAGATGATCAGATCGAAACGTCCGGTAACGTCGCTAAAGACGTTGCTGGCAAACACCTCGCCTTCCAGCCCGTTTGCCGCCAGCGTGGCTTTGCTCGCTTCAATGGCAGCGGCGTGCACATCACACAGCCACAGCCGTACCTTCGGCGAGTGCTGCGCCAGCGCGGTGGCTAAAACACCGCTGCCGCATCCGAGATCCAGCACTTTTCCTTTGGTGTGCGGCGTCAGGGTCGACAGCAGCAGATCGCTGCCAATATCCAGGCCATCGCGGCTGAATACGCCCGGCAGCGTATGGATGGTCATCTCATCCAGCTGGTAAGTATTGCCGAACTGGCTGGCGTCAAACTCAGGCTGCTGCGTCAGCTGACCATGATAGAGGCCGCAGCGACGCGCGCTGTCAATTTTCTCCAGCGTCACCCACTGCTCCAGCATGCCTTCGGCGCTGCGTACGCCGCTGCGGTTTTCGCCCACGACAAAGATATCGCTGCCGACAGGGAGTAACGCGAGCAGATTTTGCAGCTGGAACTGCGCTTCCGGCTTATTTTTAGGCCAGAAGTAAATCAGGGTGGTGCAGTCTGTCACATCGGCCGCGCTGGCCACGAGGCTGTATACGGCGCGATCGCCCAGCCGATGGCTCAGGTTCTGCCAGTGATGATACTGCTGGGTATGAACGCGGCTGAGCGCGGTTTCCAGCTGGGCGGGCAGGTCATCCTGCAGGTCACCCGCAAATAGCACGTGGCGGGTGGTAAATTCATCACTGTGGCGCAGAATAACTTCACTGGCCGGGGTAAAAGCAGACATGGAACGCTCCTGTTAAATCAGAGCGGGGATTATAGTGCTTTGTTGGCGCATGTTCGACGGGTTTGCTAGCATAGCGCGCATTACTTACGGCATAGCGGAAAACAGCATGAGTACAAGACGCGACTGGCTTCTGCAGCAGATGGGGATTACGCAGTATCAGCTGCGGCGTCCGCGCGTGCTGCAAGGGGAGATCGCCGTCAGGCTGGCACCCGATACGCGCCTGCTGCTGGTAGCGGAACACCCGCCGGCACTGGATGAGCCTCTGATACGGGACGTGCTGCGGGCGCTGGATATTCTGCCCGCACAGGTGATGACGCTGACGCCGGAGCAGCTGCCGATGCTGCCAGAGCAGGTAGCCTGTCCCGGCTGGCTGCTGGGCGTGGAGAGCGGGCACACCTTTAACGGTGTGGTATTCACCAGCGCCGTCCTTAATGAACTGATTAGCAGCGGCGCAGCCAGGCGCGCGCTGTGGCAACAGATGTGTAACCATGACCACTATCTCGCTCATCACGGCTGACGATCGGCCGCAGCAGCTCGCCATTGAACGCCGGGCGCACGCTTTTCCCTGGAGTGAACAGACCTTCGCCAGTAATCAGGGGGAACGCTTTCTCAACTTCGGGCTGCACAGTGACGGACGCCTTGCCGGCTTTGCCATTACGCAGGTTGTGCTGGATGAGGCGTCGCTGTTTAACATCGCCGTTGATCCCGACTTTCAGCGCCGCGGCTATGCGCGTCAGCTATTGCAGACGCTGATCGGCGAACTGGAGCAGCGCGATGTGCTGACCCTCTGGCTGGAGGTGCGCGCCTCAAACCGCGCGGCGATTGCCCTGTATGAGCAGCTCGATTTTCACCAGGTCAGCGTGCGCCCCAATTACTACCCCACCGCAGGCGGACGGGAAGACGCCATCATTATGGCGCTGACACTTTGACCGCTGATTAAGGAGCACCATGTTAAACGACTGGGACTGCATCCTGTTTGATGCTGACGAAACACTGTTTCATTTCGATGCCTTTGCCGGACTGCAGCGCATGTTTACCCGCTACGACGTGCAGTTCAGCGATCGCGATTACGCCGATTATCAGGCGATCAATAAGCCTTTATGGGTGGATTACCAGAACGGCACCATCACCGCCGCACAGCTGCAGACGCAGCGCTTTACGCTCTGGGGAGAGAAGCTCAGCGTAGAGCCGGATATCCTGAACAGCGATTTCCTTAATGCGATGGCGGAGATCTGCCTGCCGCTGGAAGGCGCGCCTGAACTGCTGCAGAGCCTTAAAGGCCGCGTCAAAATGGCGATCGTCACCAACGGCTTTACGGCCCTGCAGCAGGCGCGGCTGGAGCGCACGGGCTTTCACGATATGTTCGATGCGCTGGTGATTTCAGAGCAGGTTGGTGTTCCCAAGCCGGACGCAAAAATCTTTGCCCATACGCTGGAGCTGCTCGGCAATCCGGCACCACAGCGCGTACTGATGGTTGGCGATACGCCCGAGTCTGATATTCTCGGGGGAATAAATGCGGGTCTTAAAACCTGCTGGATCGATCACGGCACGCGCCCGTTGCCTGCGGATATTACCCCTGATTTTCAGGTGAAAAACCTCGCTCAGCTTCAGGCTATTCTTACCGCTTAAAGCGCGCCGTTAAAAACCGAAAACCAGGCAGAAGCAGCGGCCTGGTTTTTTTGTATCTGTCTGAACAGCCTGCGGCTCAGGCTGGCGCTTAGCGCGTCTTTTCCTGCGCACCGGGTGTTTCTGCCGGCTCTTCCTCTTTATCTTCTTTCACCGCGCGGCTGGCGGTAAGCAGGAAGGGCGACTGCTGCCAGCGGGTGCGGCGATCGCGCAGCAGAGTACGGGTCAGAATGATGCCAATCGCCAGCGCCAGCAGCATCATCAGGCGCAGAATATTGGTGGTGTTATCTACCTGACGTGATTCGGTAACCAGAACGTGCGTGTCCAGCGTCACGCGCAGGAAACCCTGTGGTCCCTCTTTGCCTTCCAGCGGCTGCACAATCTGATGATTGAAGTAGCTGCCGGCACGTTTGCCATCCAGCGCCAGACGGTCGCGTACGTTGATGGTTTCACCGCTGTGTGCCACCAGGCTGCCATCGTCGGCATAGACGGAGGCATCAAGGATGCGGCTGTTATCCGTCATCTGATCGAGAATAGCGGCAATCTGCGTGCGGTTATCATCGCTGTTATCCATCAGGGGCTTCAGGCTGAACGCCACCTGGCGGGTGAGGGTATGGGCCAGCTCTTCAACCTGCTCAGAGCGCGCCATCTGATGACCCAGGCTGAACCATGAGGCGCCCTGCATCAGCACCACCAGCAGCGCCAGAGAGATAAGAACAATCACCGTGCGATGCAGGCGAAATTTCAGTGCAGTTTTAACCATCAGAAACCCATGTGACATAGCAGCAGAAAGGCTGGCAATTATGTTGCCAGAACCCGCGCAGACAAGGTAGCCTCTTGCGTGGTTTTGTTGTCCCTACAGGAGCTGTAATGCCAAATCGTCTTACCTGGTGCGATCTGCCCGCCGATGTCTCACTCTGGCCGGGTTTACCCCTCTCCCTGAGCGGTGATGAAGTTATGCCGCTGGACTACCGTGCCGGCCGCACGGGCTGGCTGCTGTATGGGCGCGGACTCGATAAACAGCAGCTGACTGATTATCAGCATCAGCTGGGGGCCGCCATGGTGATTGTCAGCGCATGGAACGTTGACGAATATCAGGTGATCCGGCTGGCAGGCTCGCTGACGCCGCGTGCCACCCGGCTGGCGCATGATGCCGGGTTCGACGTGGCGCCGCTCGGCAAAATCCCGCATCTGAAAACGCCAGGGCTGCTGGTGATGGATATGGATTCTACGGCGATCCAGATCGAATGCATTGATGAGATCGCCAGACTGGCGGGCTGCGGTGAGCAGGTGGCTGAGGTCACCGAACGGGCGATGCGCGGTGAACTCGACTTCAAAGCCAGCCTGCGTGAGCGCGTGGCGCAGCTGGCTGGCGCCGATGCCGCTATCCTTAAACAGGTGCGCGACACTCTGCCGCTGATGCCGGGCCTGACCACGCTGGTGCATAAGCTGCAGGCGCTCGGCTGGCAGGTTGCGATTGCGTCTGGCGGTTTTACCTTTTATGCGGATCACCTGCGTCAGACCTTGCATCTGGCGGCGGCCGTCGCCAATGAGCTGGAGATGCGCGACGGTAAACTCACCGGCGAGGTGATCGGACAGATTGTCGATGCGCAATATAAAGCGGATACCCTGCATCAGCTGGCACAGCGTTTTGATATCGCACCGCAGCAGACGGTAGCGGTGGGCGATGGCGCCAACGATCTGCCGATGATTAAGCGTGCAGCACTGGGTATTGCCTATCATGCTAAACCTAAAGTGAATGAGCAGACGGAAGTCACTATCCGTCACGCTGACCTGATGGGGGTGTTCTGCATCCTGACCGGCAGCCTGATTCATGAAGAGCGTTAACTGAGGAACTGATTTGGCCAAAGCGGCAAAACGCGCCTTCGTGTGTAACGAATGCGGCGCAGACTATCCGCGCTGGCAGGGGCAATGCAGCGCCTGCCACGCCTGGAACACCATCACTGAGGTGCGTATTGCTGCCTCGCCTGCCGCTGCGCGCAATGAGCGCCTGAGCGGCTATGCAGGTAACGCCGGCAGCAGCCGGGTGCAGAAGCTCTCGGAGATTAGCCTTGAGGCGCTGCCGCGCTTCACCACCACCTTTAAAGAGTTTGACCGCGTCCTGGGCGGTGGAGTGGTTCCGGGCAGCGCTATCCTGATTGGCGGCAGCCCCGGTGCCGGTAAATCGACGCTGCTGCTGCAGGTTATGTGCAAGCTGGCGGAGAGCATGAAGACGCTCTATGTCACCGGCGAGGAGTCGCTGCAGCAGGTGGCGATGCGCGCGCACCGGCTGGGACTGCCCACGGACAACCTGAATATGCTGTCGGAAACCAGTATTGAGCAGATCTGCCTGATTGCCGAGCAGGAAGAGCCGAAGCTGATGGTTATCGACTCCATCCAGGTGATGCACATGGCGGATATTCAGTCTTCTCCCGGCAGCGTGGCGCAGGTGCGGGAGACCGCCGCCTATCTGACGCGTTTTGCCAAGACGCGCGGCGTGGCGATTATCATGGTCGGCCATGTCACCAAAGATGGCTCGCTGGCAGGTCCGAAAGTGCTGGAGCACTGTATCGACTGCTCGGTGCTGCTGGATGGCGATGCCGACTCGCGCTTTCGCACGCTGCGCAGCCATAAAAACCGTTTTGGTGCGGTGAATGAGCTGGGCGTATTCGCCATGACGGAGCAGGGAATGCGTGAGGTCAGCAACCCTTCAGCTATTTTCCTGTCGCGCGGCGATGAGATCACGTCAGGCAGTTCGGTGATGGTGGTGTGGGAAGGTACCCGGCCGCTGCTGGTTGAGATCCAGGCGCTGGTGGATCACTCGATGATGGGCAATCCGCGCCGCGTAGCGGTAGGGCTGGAGCAGAACCGTCTGGCGATTTTACTGGCGGTACTGCATCGTCACGGCGGCCTGCAAATGGCGGATCAGGATGTGTTTGTTAACGTGGTAGGCGGCGTAAAAGTCACGGAAACCAGTGCCGATCTGGCGCTGCTGCTGGCGATGGTTTCCAGCCTGCGCGATCGTCCTTTGCCGCAGGATGTGGTGATCTTTGGCGAAGTCGGGCTGGCAGGTGAGATCCGGCCGGTACCGAGTGGCCAGGAGCGTATCTCTGAAGCAGCCAAGCACGGCTTTAAGCGCGCCATCGTGCCGGCCGGCAACGCGCCGAAGAAAACGATTGATGGCATGAAGGTTTACAGCGCGAAGAAGCTGGCGGATGCGCTGGCCATTCTGGATGAGCTGTAATTTCGCCAGGGCGGTATAAATGCCGCCGCCGCGATATGCAGGGGGCGCATTAATGCGCCCCGCCTTAAAGACCGCACCGCCGTTTATTGTCCGCAGGAGGCACTGAGTGTCATCATTTGACTATCTGAAGAGCGCGATTCGGCAGCAGGGCCATACGCTGCAGCAGGTGGCTGACGCCAGCGGAATGACCAAGGGCTACCTGAGCCAGTTGCTTAACGCGAAAATAAAAAGCCCTGGTGCGCAGAAACTGGCGGCGCTGCATCACTTTCTCGGGCTGGAGTTTCCGCGGCGTGAGAAAACCGTGGGTGTGGTATTTGGCAAGTTCTATCCGCTGCACACCGGCCATATCTACCTGATCCAGCGCGCCTGCAGTCAGGTGGATGAGCTGCATATTATTATGGGCCACGATGAGCCGCGCGATCGCGCACTGTTTGAGAACAGCGCCATGTCGCAGCAGCCCACCATCAGCGATCGTCTGCGCTGGCTGCTGCAGACATTCAAATACCAGAAAAACATTCGTATTCACTCGTTCAACGAAGAGGGAATCGAACCCTATCCGCACGGCTGGGATCTCTGGAGCGCAGGCGTCAGCGCGTTTCTGGCAGAGCAGGGGATTGTGCCCGACTGCGTCTATACCAGCGAAGAGCCGGATGCGCCGATGTATCAGCAGTATCTGGGGATCCCGGCGCGGGTCATCGATCCACACCGATCGTTTATGAGCATCAGCGGCAGCCAGATCCGTCAGGATCCGTTTCGCTACTGGGAATATATTCCGACCGAAGTGAAGCCTTTCTTTGTGCGCACCGTCGCGGTGCTGGGTGGCGAGTCGAGCGGCAAATCCACGCTGGTCAACAAGCTGGCGAATATCTTTAATACCACCAGCGCCTGGGAGTATGGCCGCGACTACGTCTTCTCTCACCTCGGCGGCGATGAGATGGCGCTGCAGTACTCTGACTACGATAAAATCGCGCTGGGTCAGGCGCAATATATCGATTTTGCCGTCAAGTACGCGAATAAAGTCGCCTTTATCGATACCGACTTTATTACCACTCAGGCGTTCTGCCTGAAGTATGAAGGACGCGAACACCCCTTTGTGCAGGCGCTGATCGATGAGTACCGCTTTGACCTGGTGATCCTGCTGGAGAACAACGTGCCCTGGGTGGCGGATGGCCTGCGCAGCCTTGGCAGCTCGGTAGACCGGCGCGAGTTTCAGTCTATTCTGGTGACCATGCTGCGGGAAAATAACGTTGAGTTTGTGCACGTGCAGGAGGACAACTACGATGCGCGCTTCCTGCGCTGTGTGGAGCTGGTCAAAGAGCGGCTGGGCAATTAACGCCTGAGCACAATAAAAAAAGGCGCCCGGAGGCGCCTTTTTTATCAGCAGGTTACTTCGCCATACGCTTGTATTTGATACGCTTCGGCTCCAGCGCATCCGCGCCGAGAGTGCGTTTCTTATACTCTTCGTATTCGGTAAAGTTACCTTCAAAGAACTCAACCTTGCCCTCATCCTGATAATCGATGATATGGGTGGCAATACGGTCGAGGAACCAGCGGTCATGCGAGATCACCATCGCGCAGCCCGGGAACTCCAGCAGGGCATTCTCCAGCGCGCGCAGGGTTTCGATGTCGAGGTCGTTGGTCGGTTCATCCAGCAGCAGCAGGTTGCCGCCTACCTGAAGCAGTTTCGCCAGGTGCAGACGTCCGCGCTCACCACCGGAGAGTTCGCCTACGCGTTTACCCTGATCGGTGCCTTTGAAGTTAAAGCGTCCGACGTAGGCACGGCTTGGCATCTCGGTGGTACCGATACGCATAATATCCTGGCCGCCAGAGACCTCTTCCCATACCGTTTTAGAGTTATCCATCGCATCGCGGAACTGATCGACCGACGCCAGCTTCACGGTTTCGCCCAGATCGATGCTGCCGGAATCGGGCTGCTCCTGACCAGACATCATGCGGAACAGCGTCGATTTACCCGCGCCGTTCGGCCCGATAATCCCGACAATAGCTCCTTTTGGCAGCGAGAACGACAGATCGTCAATCAGGACGCGATCGCCATACGATTTGCTGAGGTTTTTCACTTCCAGCACTTTATCGCCGAGGCGTGCGCCTGGCGGAATAAAGAGTTCATTGGTTTCATTACGCTTCTGATAGTCGCTGTTGTTCAGCTCTTCAAAGCGAGCCAGACGCGCCTTGCCCTTAGACTGACGGCCTTTCGCACCCTGACGCACCCACTCCAGCTCTTTTTCAATGGATTTGCGGCGTGCAGCTTCCTGCGACGCTTCCTGCGCCAGACGCTGATCTTTCTGCTCCAGCCAGGAGGAGTAGTTGCCTTCCCACGGGATACCTTCACCGCGGTCCAGCTCCAGGATCCAGCCCGCAACGTTATCGAGGAAGTAACGGTCGTGGGTAATCGCGACCACGGTGCCTTCGAAGTCGTGCAGGAAGCGTTCCAGCCAGGCGACAGATTCCGCGTCCAGGTGGTTGGTCGGTTCATCAAGCAGCAGCATGTCCGGCTTTTCCAGCAGCAGGCGGCACAGCGCCACACGACGGCGCTCACCACCCGACAGGTTGCCGATTTTGGCATCCCACTCCGGCAGACGCATCGCGTCAGCGGCGCGGTTGAGCTGGGTTTCCAGATTGTGGCCATCGTGCGCCTGAATCACCTCTTCCAGACGGCCCTGTTCGGCGGCCAGCTTGTCGAAGTCCGCATCGGGATCGGCGTACAGCGCGTAGACTTCATCAAGACGTTTCAGAGCGCCAGCGACTTCCGCCACCGCTTCTTCAACCGATTCACGCACGGTGTGTTCCGGGTTGAGCTGCGGCTCCTGCGGCAGATAACCCACTTTAATGCCCGGCTGCGGGCGCGCTTCCCCTTCGATATCTTTATCAATACCGGCCATGATGCGCAGCAGGGTCGATTTACCTGCGCCGTTCAGACCGAGTACGCCGATTTTGGCGCCCGGGAAGAAGCTGAGAGAGATATTCTTCAGAATGTGACGCTTCGGCGGTACCACTTTGCCGACGCGATGCATGCTATAGACGAATTGAGCCACGTTATGATGAGCCTCTTGGTCTGTAAATAGTGGAACGTCAGATGGTGAAGTTTAGCGGTTTTCACGGCCTAATCACAGCCGCGCCGCGGTGAAACTTGCGTGACAGGCGTGATGTCAGGCGCACTGCTGCGTAATTGTACGCGCTGACGGCGATCAGGGCAGATGCAGCGTAATCGCCTGCTCTGCCAGCCACGCACTGAGCGCGGCGTCGGGGGCGCTGTCGCTGACCAGCCGCTCGAAACGGTGCAGCGCGCTGATACGGGCAGGCAGCACCTTGCCATATTTGCTGCTGTCTGCCACCAGTACCCGTTCACGCGCGCGCAGCATGGCGTGGTGCTTCATCGCCAGCTCATTCAGGTTGTAACAGGTTGCGCCCTGCTGCAGATCCACTCCCGCTGCTGAGATAAACGCCAGCGCCGGGCAGAGATCATCAAGAATGGAGTGATTGCCGACTGGCGTAAACAGCGCGTTGTCAGCGTGAAACTCGCCGCCGCTGAGGATCACGCTGCAGGCGGGCTTCTCTTTCAGTGCCAGAAAGGTGTTCATCGCGCAGCAGACTGCCGTAAAGGCGAGGGTGTCCGGAATCGCGTCGATGACGTAGGGCAGCGTGGTTCCGCAGTCAAAAAACACCGTATCATTTTCACGAATCAGCGCGGCGGCGGCCTGCGCCAGACGCCGTTTACGCGCGGCGTTGTGCCCGTGCTGATCGGAAACAAAATAGTGTCCGGCATGGTGTTTCGGATCGCTGACCACATAGCCGCCAAGCAGCACCACCTGCGAGGCCGATTCGCTGAGATCGCGGCGGATGGTCATTTCAGAGACGCCCAGCAGCTGCGCCGCCTCTTTCAGATGCAGCTTATCGGTGCGTTTCAGGGCCTGGGCCAGCTTATTGAGTCGTTCGTCGCGCCGGGTTTCCATAAGCATCTCGGTAAAAGTGGTGTTCTGCCGCAGAGCAGCGGATGCGGTTTGCCATTGAGCCCCTGAACGCGACAATCCTGACAGGTTTCAGGCGGTTGCGGCGGCGTCAGCAGCGGGTGGTCAATAGTAGCCTTAAAGGCGCCGTGGCGTAAACTGCGTTGCAGGTGCACAGGCGGGTCAGGGGGCAGGAGCCTGTTCATCAGGTAAATTTTGTTAAGAACGTGGCGAGAGACGAAAGCCCTGGTTAGCATGAAGGGAGTCCGGCATACGCTGGACCGAAGCAGAGAGGAGAGCGGAGTGGAGAAGTGGCGTAACTGGATGATAGGGATGTGTCTGGTCAGCACGGCAGGCAGCGTATGGGCCGACTCGCTGGATCAGCAACGACAGCGCTATGCGCAGATCAAGCAGGCCTGGGATAACAAACAGATGGACCAGGTTGAGCAGCTGATGCCGACGCTGCAGGATTATCCGCTCTATCCCTATCTGCAGTATCGCCTGCTGGCGCAGGATCTCGATCAGGAAGCGGGGCTGGCGATCAAAAACTTTATTCAGCAGTATCCGACGCTGCCGCCAGCCAAATCGCTGCAGACGCGATTTGTGAACGTGCTGGCGCACCGGCAGGACTGGCAGGGGATTTTAAGTTTCAGTCCGGATGAGCCGAAGCCGGTGCAGGCGCGCTGCAACTGGTACTACGCTAAATGGGCCACCGGCCAGCAGCAGACGGCGTTTACCGGCGCGAAAAGTATCTGGCTGCGCGGCTCGGCACTGCCCGCTGACTGCGACCGGCTCTTCTCAGTCTGGCAGGCATCAGGCCAGCTCTCGCCGATCACCATTCTGGAGCGTATCCGCCTGGCGATGAAAGCGGGTAACGACAGCCTGGTAAACTATCTGGCAAAAATGCTGCCGGCGGATTACCAGACCACCGCCAGCGCACTGCTGGCCCTGCAGCAGAATCCGCAGACCGTAACGACGTTTGCCGCCACGCTGGGGCCGACCGACTTTACCCGTATGGCCACCAGCTACGCCTTTGCGCGCGTGGCGCGCGAAGATATGGATAACGCGCGCATGATGATCCCGCAGCTGGTTAAAGCGCAGAAGATGAGTCAGGCAGAAGAGCAGGATCTGAAAGAGGCGGTGGTATGGCGCATGATGGGGGCTGACCTGACCTCAGAGCAGGCGCGCTGGCGCGATGCCGTGGTGATGAACAGTGAATCCACCGCGCTTATCGAACGTCGCGTGCGCCTTGCGCTGAGCGAAAGCGACCGCCGTGGCCTCAACACCTGGATTGCGCGCCTGCCGCCGGAAGCGAAAGAAAAAGATGAGTGGCAGTACTGGCAGGCGGATTTACTGATAGCGCAGGGGCGCAAAGATGAAGCCGATGAGATTCTGCGTAAGCTGATGCAGCAGCGCGGCTTCTATCCGATGGTGGCGGCGCAGCGCCTTGGCACCGACTATCCGCTGAAGATTGATGACGCGCCGGCCGCGGACAACAGCATCGTGCAGGGACCGGAGATGGCGCGCGTACGCGAGCTGATGTACTGGGGCATGGATAACCTGGCGCGCAGCGAGTGGGCAAACCTGATCGTCAGTAAAACCCGCACGCAGCAGCAGATGCTGGCGCACTACGCGAATCAGCAGGACTGGTGGGATCTGAGCGTGCAGGCCACGATTAGCGCAAAAATGTGGGATAGCCTGAAAGAGCGTTTCCCGCTGGCGTGGCGCAATCTGTATCAGCAATACACCGGTGATAAGGCGATCGATCCGAGCTACGCCATGGCCATCTCGCGCCAGGAGAGCGCCTGGAACCCGAAAGCGCGCTCCCCGGTCGGGGCCAGCGGATTGATGCAGGTGATGCCAGCCACGGCCGCGCATACCGTGAAAATGTACAATATTCCCGGCTACGCAAACAGCAGCCAGCTGCTTGATCCGCAAACCAATATCCAGATTGGCACGCAGTATCTGGAGTATGTCTATCAGCAGTTCGGGCAGAACCGCATTTTCTCCTCCGCCGCTTATAACGCCGGGCCGGGGCGGGTGCGCAGCTGGCGTAATAACAGCGGAGGCAAACTGGACGCCGTGGCCTTTATTGAAACGATTCCGTTCTCTGAAACGCGGGGCTACGTGAAGAACGTGCTGGCGTATGACGCTTACTATCGCTACTTCATGGGGAAACCTGACAAGATTCTCAGCGACAGCGAGTGGAATCAGCGTTACTGAGTGTGCTATGCTTCCGTACTCGTTAATGAGTACGGAAGCCACTATGCCTTCATCCCTTTCTGAGCAGCCCGCTGAGGATCACTGGCTGCGTTTTATCGACCTGATGCAGCATGCGTTTGCCGATAACGTGGCGCTGCCGATGCTGCAGCTGATGATGACGCCCGATGAACGTGAATCGTTCGGCACGCGGCTGCGCATTATCGAAGCGTTAATCAACGGCGATATCAGCCAGCGCGAACTGAAAAACGAGCTGGGCGTGGGCATTGCGACGATAACGCGCGGCTCTAACAGCCTGAAAGAGGCGCCACCCGAACTCAGACGCTGGCTGGAATCGCGGCTGATTACTGCTGATAAAGCGGATGAGTAAACGGGCAGAGTGCGAGGATCAGCGCCTGATGATAGACGCTGGAGCGGGTCAGCAGGCCCTGCGTAAAAGCGCCTATCGCGCCGCCCTTGTGTTTGATATTGTCGACCCCGGTCAGGCGCGCCATCTCATCGCCCAGCTCGCGCCCGGCTGCTAATCCTGCCAGCACAACCGGCGGCAGCGTAAAGCTGGCAGAGCGTGATTCACCGCGCTGCTGTGCATTTTCCACTACCATCCATGCAAACGCGCAGTCGCCTTCGATGCCCGCTTCAATAGCCACCCAGAAATCCGCCTCCGGCGCGGCCGCACGGGCATTAATCACGCGCTGACGTGCGCCGCTGCGCGTTTCTGTATCGCTAAGCGGCTGCGCCGCCACGCCGCTCTCGACCGCTACCCCGCGAATATGGCAGGATCCCTCACCGAATACGTCGCTGAACGCCTGCGCAACCGCATGAATTTTTGCCGGATTGGTGGTGGCTGCGACAACATGGTACATAATTGATTGAACCCTCAAGGCAAATTTGTCGCAGTATAACGGAAATTACGCATGTTACAGGTCTATCTTGTTCGTCACGGTGAAACGGTTTGGAATGCGGCCCGACGCATTCAGGGGCAGTCCGACAGTGCTCTGACGGATAAAGGTGAACAGCAGGCGCGTCAGGTCGGTGAGCGGGTGAAAACGCTGGGCATTACGCACGTCATTGCCAGCGATTTAGGCCGCACCCGGCGTACGGCAGAGATTATCGCTGACGCCTGCGGCTGCCCGGTTACGCTGGATGCACGTTTGCGCGAGCTGAATATGGGCTGTCTGGAGCAGCGTCCGCTTGATGGCCTGACGGCGGAAGAGGAGCGCTGGCGCAAGGCGCTGGTGGATGGCACCGAAGCGGGGCGCATTCCCGGCGGCGAGTCGATGAGCGAGCTGGCGGCGCGCATGCATGATGCGCTGAACGCCTGCCTCGATCTGCCAGCCGGCAGCCGGCCATTGCTGGTCAGCCACGGTATGGCGCTGGGTGCCCTGGTGAGCACCATTCTGGGTTTACCGGCGCATGCGGAACGACGCCTGCGCCTGCGTAACTGCTCGATTTCACGCGTGGATCATCAGCAGAGTGCCTGGCTGGCGTCTGGCTGGATTGTAGAGACCGCCGGCGACGTCTCGCATCTGGATGCCCCTGCGCTGGATGAGCTGCCAGGGGCGCATTAATGCGCCCCCTACGGGAAATGTAGGGGCGCCATTAATGGCGCCCGGGTTAATGCGCGCGCGGAACGTGATGACGTCATTAATGGCGCCCGGATTAATGCGCGTGCGGAACGTGATGACGTCATTAATGGCGCCCGGATTAATGCGCGTGCGGAACGTGATGACGTCATTAATGGCACCCGGGTTAATGCGCGCGCGGGACGTGATGACGTCATTAATGGCGCCCGAATTAATGGGCGTACGGAACGTGATGACGTCATTAATGGCGCCCGAATTAATGGGCGTACGGAACGTGATGACGTTTTTTACCGCGGCCAGGGGCGCATTAATGCGCCCCCTACGGAAAATGTAGGGGCGCCATTAATGGCGTCCGGGTTAATGCGCCCGACGAGGTTCTTTGGCGATTAATTAACGGGCTGCGGGCGGATCGGGATCAGGTATTCGCAGCGAATATCGGCAGGCGGTTCGCTGCGCTTTTTGCCGCCGTGGGTATAGAATCGCTCAATATCCTGCCCCTGACGACGGATCAGCCCCAGCAGCGGCATGCAGGTGCCGTAGAGCATCAGGATAAACTCCTGCAGCGCGACGCGCGGACCCTCATAGCTGAACTGCACGTAGTCGCCCGCTTCCAGCGTCACGCGCTGGTTTGACTGCATATTCAGCGCCTGCTGATCGGCCGGCACGGCAGTGGTATAGAGGATCTCCTGCTCATCATCTTTCTCATGGCTGGCGCGCACCTGATGCAGACCATAAAGCACCGGCGGCACGGTATCGGTTTCCAGCAGGAACTGTTTCCAGAAATGCACGCGCATCTCATCACGGTAGCGGGAGATCTGCTCCAGCGCGCAGGTATAACTCTGCGTCTGGCCCACCAGAATCGTCTCCGGCAGCGTGACAAATTGTGCTTCCGGCACGGGCTGGTTATCCAGACGAATGGGCGGGCGGATACCGTAAGAGTTCCACTCGGATGAGCGGCGATACCAGGCGGGCGTCTGATTAAACTGTTTCTTAAACGCGCGCGTAAATGTCTGCTGTGAATCGAAGCGATACTGCAGAGCGATATCGAGGATAGGGCGGCTGGTCAGACGTAGCGCCACGGCGGCTTTGGAGAGCCGACGCGCACGGATATAGGCCCCGATGGCGTGTCCGGTGACTTCTTTAAACATCCGTTGCAGGTGCCATTTGGAGTAACCCGCTTTCAGTGCAGCGTTATCAAGTGAAAGCGGCTGATCCAGATGGCTCTCCAGCCAGACAAGCAAATCGCGAATGATACCGGCTTGGTCCATAAAACATCCTCATAACTCTCTGGTGGCGCAACGATGAAGTCGTCGAATAATAGCACTAAATGCACAAACGCGCGGCGCTTGTGTGTTGATCAACTGTGCTATATCAATGCGGGTGATAACCCGTTCAGGTTTGGTTCTTTGTTCTGGTGACGGTACATTATCGCCACATCTCTTTCCTTTGCAATGGTAACCCAATGACAATAAATCGCGCTCTTATAGTCACGCTGGCAACTTTTATGCTCACTCCCGTCGCGCTGGCGGAGGAGATCGGCTCTGTTGACACCGTATTCAAAATTTTCGGCCCCGATCATAAGATCGTGGTCGAGGCGTTCGACGATCCGGACGTGAAAAATGTCACCTGCTATATCAGCCGGGCTAAAACCGGCGGTATCAAAGGGGGCCTGGGGCTGGCTGAAGATACATCGGATGCGGCTATCTCCTGCCAGCAGGTAGGGCCTGTAGAGCTTAGCGAGAAAATCGCACAAGGCAAGGCGCAGGGAGAAGTCGTGTTTCGTAAGCGGACGTCGCTGGTGTTTAAGAAGCTGCAGGTGGTGCGCTTTTTTGACCAGAAACGCAACGCGCTGGTCTATCTGAGCTACTCAGATAAGGTTGTGGATGGATCGCCGAAAAACGCGCTAAGCGCAGTGCCCATTATGCCGTGGCACTAAAGCAGCCAAAAAAAACGCCCGAACGGGCGTTTTTTTATTGTTTAACTTAATCCTGCAGCTCACCACAGAAGCGATAGCCTTCGCCATGGATGGTGGCGATGATTTCCGGCGTATCGGGCGTTGACTCGAAATGTTTACGAATACGGCGAATCGTGACGTCCACGGTACGGTCATGCGGCTTAAGCTCGCGACCGGTCATCTTCTTAAGCAGATCGGCGCGCGTCTGGATTTTGCCCGGATTTTCGCAGAAGTGCAGCATCGCGCGGAACTCGCTGCGCGGTAGCTTATACTGCTCACCGTTTGGACTGATCAGGGAACGGCTGTTGATATCCAGCTCCCAGCCGTTAAAGCGGTAGCTCTCTACCTGACGGCGCTCTTCACCCGGCATCGCCAGGTTCATGGTGCGCGACAGCAGATTACGCGCGCGAATGGTTAGCTCACGCGGATTAAAAGGTTTGGTGATGTAGTCATCAGCACCAATTTCCAGGCCAAGGATCTTATCCACTTCGTTATCGCGACCGGTCAGAAACATCAGCGCGACGTTTGCCTGTTCACGCAGCTCGCGCGCCAGCAGCAATCCATTTTTCCCTGGGAGGTTGATATCCATAATCACCAGGTTTACGTCATTGTCTGTTAAAACCTGATGCATTTCAGCACCGTCAGTGGCTTCATAGACCACGTAACCTTCCGCCTCAAAAATACTTTTTAGCGTGTTACGCGTGACCAGTTCGTCTTCAACGATAAGAATGTGCGGGGTCTGCATGTTTTGCTACCTAAAATTTGCCAACAAATCGAAAACAGGGCGTACCGCCGTTGCCGCGACAGAATAAAGGCGTGTGCGCAGCCGGAGTACGAAATAATCTTCGGAATATACCATCCATCAGGTCAACTTCAGTGTCAGCTCAGCCGGTCAGAATGAATATCTGTGCGCCCCGTTGGGATCGGAATAACGTTTATCCTAACCGCATTAACAGCAACCTAACAGCACCAGCAACAACCGATAAGCATAAAAACAACGCTTCGTTGACTTATATCAAAAGCAAGTGTAGCACGTTAACACTTTTATGAAAAACTTCTCCTGTATTGCCAGCTTAGCTCACAAAAAGCAGCATTTTCGCTACATTTAGCCCGCGCTTTTAAACGTATGCAAACTGCATAAATAGCTGGCGTAGTATTATGAATTAACAGGATTTATTTTTTATAAGCGCATAATATCTGCCTGATCGCGATAAATGCCATCAGTACAATTTATTCCGGCAGTTTAACATTATTAACATTCTGCTTTATCACTGCATAACAATTGGTATTTTTTTCGCTGCATGCCACCATAGCGCATAGTGTTAATTTGCTACTGGAAAAATTATGTCTTTTCCCCTGATTTTAGTTTCACCCGCCCGTCCGGAAAATATTGGTGCCGCTGCCCGCGCGATGAAAACCATGGGTTTTACAGAGCTGCGCATTGTCGCCAGCGATGCGTGGCAGGATCCGGCGGCGCGGCGCGTTGCGCACGGCGCCGGTGAAATCCTCAACAATGTTCAGACGTATGCCACGCTAAGTGACGCGCTGGCCGATGTCGATTTTTCTGTTGCCACCACGGCGCGCAGCCGGGCGAAGTTTCGCTACTATGCCACGCCTGTGCAGGTAGAAACTATTCTGCAGGAAAAGCGACAGTGGCTGCCGCGCATTGCGCTGGTATTTGGTCGTGAAGATAGCGGGCTGACGAACGAGGAGCTGGACCAGGTCGATCTGCTGACCGGTATTCCTATGGCGGCGGATTATCCCTCACTCAATCTGGGACAGGCGGTAATGGTCTACTGCTATCAGCTCGCCTCGCTTAATCAGGTCACCGTCACCCCGGCAGAAACGGCCAATGCGCTGCAGCTGCAGGCGCTGCGTCAGCGATTTCAGCAGCTGCTCACGACGCTTGAGGTGAGCGATGACACCAAGATGGTGGACTGGATCGATCAACGCATCGGTCTGCTGGAGCAGCGCGACAGCGCAATGCTGCACCGGCTGCTGCACGATGTGGAAAAAAAGCTGGCAGAGCATTACTCGGCAAAATCCTGAACAGATAGTTGCTGATCGGGCATCTTGCCTCGGGGCTGAACGATCGCAACACCATTTACCCGATCCAGCGCAGCACTGCCCGGCTGCAGGTTCAGCGGCAAAAGACAAATTCGTTGACTTAACGTGCGCTTTGCTTTACTTCTGGAAGGCAGACGGACAAGACAAAGACAGACAGAAAAATCTTAATGCGTAACGACAGCCTGAACACCACAACAATTATTACCACCACCATTACCACAGGTAACGGTGCGGGCTGACGCATACAGGAAAAAATAAAAAAGAAGCCCGCACCTCAACAGTGCGGGCTTTTTTTTCGGCAAAAATTCAGGAGAGTTTTAACCATGCGAGTGCTGAAATTCGGCGGAACCTCAGTAGCAAACGCAGAGCGTTTTCTGCGCGTAGCGGACATTCTGGAAAGCAATGCGCAGCAGGGACAGGTTGCCACCGTGCTCTCTGCACCCGCAAAAATTACTAATCACCTGGTGGCGATGATTGAAAAAACCATCAGCGGCCAGGATCCCCTGCCGAATATCAGCGACGCCGAGCGCATTTTTGCCGATCTCCTGCAGGGGCTTGCGGCCGCCCAGCCGGGGTTTGACGCTGAGCGCATCAATACCTTTGTTGCGCTGGAGTTTGCTCAGCTTAAGCAGGTGCTGCACGGTATCAGCCTGCTGGGGCAGTGCCCGGACGCGGTCAATGCTGCTATCATCTGCCGGGGTGAAAAGCTGTCGATTGCCATTATGGAGGCGCTGCTGCAGGCGCGTGGTTATCAGGTGACCGTGATCGATCCGGTTGAGAAGCTGCTGGCCGTGGGACACTATCTGGAGTCCACAGTGGATATCCCTGAATCCAGCCGGCGCATTGCCGCCAGTCAGATCCCGGCCGATCATATGATCCTGATGGCTGGCTTCACCGCCGGTAACGAAAAAGGCGAGCTGGTCGTACTGGGGCGCAACGGTTCCGACTACTCTGCTGCCGTACTGGCCGCCTGCCTGCGCGCTGACTGCTGCGAAATCTGGACCGATGTCGATGGCGTCTATACCTGCGATCCGCGTCAGGTGCCCGATGCACGCCTGCTGAAGTCGATGTCCTATCAGGAGGCGATGGAGCTCTCCTACTTTGGCGCCAAAGTTCTGCACCCGCGTACCATTGCGCCGATCGCACAGTTTCAGATCCCCTGCCTGATTAAAAACACCGCTAATCCGCAGCGCCCGGTACGCTGATTGGCGGCGAGGGCAGCGATGACGAAAATCCGGTTAAAGGCATCACCCACCTAAACAACATGGCGATGTTCAACGTCTCCGGCCCCGGCATGAAAGGCATGGTGGGCATGGCCGCGCGCGTGTTTGCTGCGATGTCCCGCACCGGCATCTCCGTAGTGCTGATCACCCAATCCTCCTCCGAATACAGTATCAGCTTCTGCGTACCCCAGAGCGAGCAGGCGCGCGCGCGGCGCGTGCTGGAAGAGGAGTTTCATCTTGAGCTGAAAGAGGGCCTGCTCGATCCGCTGGATGTGCTGGAGCAGCTGGCGGTGATTTCAGTGGTAGGCGATGGCATGCGTACGCTGCGCGGCATCTCCGCAAAATTCTTTTCGGCACTGGCACGCGCCAATATTAATATCGTGGCGATCGCCCAGGGCTCTTCCGAACGCTCAATCTCTGTCGTGGTAAGCAATGACGATGTGACTACCGGCGTGCGCGTTGTGCATCAGATGCTGTTCGCGACCGATCAGGTGATTGAAGTGTTCGTTGTCGGCGTCGGCGGCGTCGGCGGTGCGCTGCTGGATCAGCTGCATCGCCAGCAGGCGTGGCTGAAAGGCAAACATATCGATCTGCGCGTCTGCGGGATCGCAAATTCGCGCGCGCTGCTGACCAACGTCCACGGTATCGACCTTAAAGACTGGAAAGGGGCGCTGAGTGAGGCGCGCGAGCCGTTTAACCTCGGACGTCTGATCCGGCTGGTAAAAGAGTATCACCTGCTTAATCCGGTGATCGTCGACTGTACCTCAAGTCAGGCGGTGGCCGACCAGTATGCTGACTTCCTTGCCGAAGGTTTTCATGTCGTGACGCCTAATAAAAAGGCGAACACCTCCTCGTGGAACTACTACCAGCAGATGCGGGCTGCCGCTGCGAAGTCGCGTCGCAAGTTTCTTTATGATACCAACGTCGGTGCCGGTCTGCCGGTGATTGAAAACCTGCAGAACCTGCTGAACGCGGGCGATGAACTGATTAAGTTTTCCGGCATTCTCTCCGGCTCGCTCTCTTTTATCTTTGGCAAACTGGATGAGGGGATGTCGCTCTCCCAGGCAACCACGCTGGCGCGCGAGATGGGCTTTACTGAACCCGATCCGCGTGACGACCTGTCAGGAATGGATGTGGCGCGCAAGCTGCTGATCCTGGCGCGCGAAGCGGGGCATCAGCTGGAGCTGAGCGATATCACCATCGAGCCGCTTCTGCCTGCCAGCCTGACTGAACTGGCGGATGCGGATCAGTTTATGGCGCGTCTGCCGGAGCTGGATAATGCCTTTGCAGCACGGGTCGCTCAGGCGCGCGATGAAGGCAAAGTGTTGCGTTTTGTCGGAGCGATTGCAGAAGATGGTCACTGCAGCGTTAAAATTGAGGCAGTAGATGGCAACGATCCGCTGTGCAAAGTGAAAAACGGTGAAAATGCGCTGGCGTTCTATAGCCGCTACTATCAGCCGATTCCGCTGGTACTGCGCGGGTATGGTGCAGGGAATGATGTTACCGCAGCGGGCGTGTTTGCTGATTTGCTGCGTACGCTGTCGTGGAAGTTAGGAGTTTAATGATGGTAAAAATTTATGCACCGGCCTCCATCGGCAACGTCAGCGTTGGCTTTGACGTGCTGGGAGCCGCAGTGTCGCCGGTGGATGGATCGCTGCTGG
Organism: Pantoea eucrina; assembly: GCF_002095385.1. Lineage (GTDB taxonomy): Bacteria > Pseudomonadota > Gammaproteobacteria > Enterobacterales > Enterobacteriaceae > Pantoea > Pantoea eucrina. Next base: position 162,164 of record NZ_MIPP01000001.1, read on the forward strand.
GCGACTGTGTGGCAGTTGAAGCGGCCGATCGTTTCAGCCTTGAGAATCGCGGTCGTTTTGTCAGCAAGCTGCCTGACGATCCCAAAGAAAATATCGTTTATCAATGCTGGGAGCGTTTCTGTCAGGCGATTGGCAAAGAAGTGCCGGTGGCGATGACGCTGGAGAAAAATATGCCGATCGGCTCCGGCCTCGGCTCCAGCGCCTGTTCCGTCGTGGCAGGCTTAATGGCGATGAACGAATTCTGCGGCAAGCCGCTCAGCGATACCGGACTGCTGGCGCTGATGGGCGAGCTGGAAGGGCGTATCTCTGGCAGCGTACATTATGACAATGTGGCTCCCTGCTTCCTCGGCGGCGTACAATTAATGATTGAAGAGCAGGGGATTATCAGCCAGCAGGTGCCGTGCTTTGATGAGTGGCTGTGGGTTATGGCGTATCCCGGCATTAAAGTTTCTACCGCGGAAGCGCGGGCGATTCTGCCGGCGCAATATCGCAAGCAGGATGTGATTAAACATGGCCGCCTGCTGGCGGGCTTTATTCACGCCTGCCATACCCGGCAGCCGCAGCTGGCGGCTAAGTTAATGCAGGATGTGGTGGCCGAACCGTACCGCACCAAACTGCTGCCGGGCTTCGCCGCGGCACGGCAGGCGGCAGCCGATATCGGCGCGCTGGCCTGCGGCATTTCGGGCTCCGGTCCGACGCTTTTCGCTGTTTGCAATGAGATGGCAACGGCGCAGCGGATGGCAGACTGGCTGAGCCAGCACTATCTGCAGAATGAAGAAGGCTTCGTCCATATCTGCCGTCTTGATACGGCTGGCGCACGTAAACTGGGATAACGTATGAAACTCTATAATCTTAAGGATCACAACGAGCAGGTCAGCTTCTCGCAGGCAGTCAAACAGGGGCTGGGCTCGCAGCAGGGGCTGTTCTTTCCACTGGAGCTGCCGGAATTTGAACTGACCGATATCGATGCGATGCTGGAGATGGACTTTGTCAGCCGCAGCAGCAAAATCCTGTCTGCTTATATCGGGGATGAAGTTACCCCGCATCAGCTGGCTGAGCGGGTCAAAACGGCCTTTACCTTCCCGGCACCGGTGGCGAAAGTCAGCGAAGATATCGCCTGTCTGGAGCTGTTCCACGGCCCGACGCTGGCATTCAAAGATTTCGGCGGCCGCTTTATGGCGCAGATGCTCTCCTATGTCTCCGGCGCAGATGAGCAGATCACTATTCTGACTGCCACCTCGGGTGATACCGGGGCCGCCGTGGCGCACGCTTTCTACGGTATGGACAATGTGCGTGTAGTGATCCTCTATCCGCAGGGCAAAATCAGCGCCCTGCAGGAAAAACTGTTCTGCACGCTGGGTGGCAATATTGAAACTATCGCAATTGATGGCGATTTCGATACCTGTCAGTCGCTGGTTAAGCAGGCGTTTGATGATGAGGAGCTGAAAAAAGCGATTGGCCTTAACTCCGCTAACTCCATCAATATCAGCCGTCTGCTGGCGCAGATCTGCTACTACTTTGAGGCGGTCGCACAGCTTCCGCAGGAGCAGCGTAATCAGCTGGTGGTTTCCGTACCCAGCGGTAACTTTGGCGATCTCACGGCCGGCCTGCTGGCGAAATCGCTCGGTCTGCCAATCAAACGGTTTATTGCCGCAACCAACGCCAACGACACCGTACCGCGCTTTCTTGGCAACGGTGCCTGGCAGCCGAATGCCACCGTGGCTACCCTGTCAAACGCAATGGATGTCAGCCAGCCGAATAACTGGCCGCGCGTGGAAGAGCTGTTCCGCCGTAAAACCTGGCGTCTGACCGATCTCGCTTACGGTGCGGTTTCTGATGAGACGACGCAGGCCACGATGCGCGAGCTGGCCGATCTGGGTTATCTCTCAGAGCCGCATGCGGCCATCGCTTATCGTCTGCTGCGCGATCAGCTGCAGGAAGGTGAGTATGGATTGTTCCTTGGTACAGCGCATCCGGCGAAATTCCGCGAGAGCGTAGAGGAGATTCTGGGACAGACGCTTACGCTGCCGCAGGCGCTGGCCGATCGCGCCGATCTGCCGCTGCTGTCACACCAGATGTCGGCAGAGTTTGCCGCACTACGCAAATTCCTGCTGCAGTAACAGATCGGGGCGTAGTCCATGGCGGCCAGGGGCGCATAAACACGCCAGGGGCGCATAAATGCGCCAGGGGCGCATAAATGCGCCCCCTACGGATATCTCCCATCCCCTGTAGGGGCGCCATTCATGCGCCCGGGTTGATGCGCGTGCGAAACGTGATGATGCCAGGGGCGCATAAACACGCCAGGGGCGCATAAATGCGCCCCCTACGGATATCCCATCCCCTGTAGGGGCGCCATTCATGGCGCCCGGGTTGATGCGCGTGCGAAACGTGATGATGCCAGGGGCGCATAAACACGCCAGGGGCGCATAAACACGCCAGGGGCGCATAAATGCGCCCCCTACGGATATCTCCCATCCCCTGTAGGGGCGCCATTCATGGCGCCCGGATTGATGCGCATACGAAACGCGATGACGCCCCGGCATAAACTGATTTATCGCTGTTCCTGACGCTTAAACACCAGCTCATTTCCCTGGCTGGCTGCCGCATCAAAACGGTATCCATCTGCATCAAACTGCTTCAGCTGATCTGGCTGTGTCAGACGATGCTCAATCACAAAACGGCTCATCAGACCGCGCGCTTTTTTGGCATAAAAACTGATGACCTTATAGTGGCCGCCCTTTTCATCCAGAAACACCGGCTTTATCAGCCGGGCATTAAGTTTCGCCGGCTTTACCGCCCGGAAATATTCATCTGACGCCAGGTTAATCAGCACCTGGTCACCCTGCGCCTGTAGCGCCTGATTCAGCGCTTCCGTGAGCGTATCGCCCCAGAAACTATAGAGATCGCGGCCAGCCGGGTTTGCCAGTCGGGTACCCATCTCCAGCCGGTAGGGCTGCATCAGATCCAGCGGGCGCAGCAGGCCATACAAACCAGAGAGCATACGCAGGTGCTGCTGGGCAAAATCAAAATCTGCCTCGCTAAAGCGTTCAGCCTGCAGGCCGGTATAAACATCCCCTTTGAACGCCAGAATAGCCGGACGCGCATTTTCCGGCGAAAAGTGCGGCTGCCACTGGTTAAAGCGCTCGGCATTCAGGTGCGCCAGCTTGTCGCTGATACGCATCAGCGAAGCGATATCAGCCGGAGAGAGGGCGCGCGCAACGTCAATCAGCTGCTGCGATTTTTCCAGCAGCTCAGGCTGGGTAAAGCGGGGGGTGGCAAGCGGGCTCTCATAATCCAGCGTTTTAGCCGGTGAAATCACCATCAGCATACCGGGTCTCCTTGTGCGCCTGCTTAAATATCAGGACATTAACGGAAAATTTATTGCGCGGAGTGTATCAAAAAAGCGGCATCAATCGGCAAATCACTCCTATTCGTCAGCGCTATCGTAAAGGGCACGCCACGATGTTGCGCCGCTGATTGCGCGTGATATTATCGATTCAGCCTTTTATACCCTGACAGTCAACCAAAGAGAAAAGAGAACCATGACGGATAAACTTACTTCCCTGCGTCAGCTGACTACCGTGGTCGCCGACACCGGTGATATTGCAGCGATGAAGCTCTATCAGCCACAGGATGCCACGACAAACCCTTCCCTGATCCTCAACGCTGCCCAAATCCCTGAATACCGCAAGCTGATTGATGAAGCGATCGGCTGGGCGCGTCAGCAGAGCAGCAACAAGGAAGAGCAGCTGGCGCTGGTCTCTGACAAACTGGCTGTCAACATCGGGCTGGAGATCCTCAAACTGATCCCGGGCCGCATTTCCACAGAAGTTGATGCACGCCTCTCCTACGATACCGAAGCGAGCATCGCGAAAGCGCGCAGCCTGATCAAACTCTACAACGACGCAGGCATCAGCAACGATCGTATTCTGATCAAACTCGCTTCAACCTGGCAGGGCATCCGTGCAGCGGAGCAGCTGGAAAAAGAGGGTATCAACTGTAACCTTACGCTGCTGTTCTCGTTTGCGCAGGCACGCGCCTGTGCAGAAGCGGGCGTTTTCCTGATCTCTCCATTCGTAGGCCGTATTCTCGACTGGTACAAGCAGAACACCGATAAAAAAGAGTATGCGCCGCATGAAGATCCAGGCGTGGTGTCCGTATCTGAAATCTACAGCTACTACAAACAGCACGGCTATGAAACTGTAGTGATGGGTGCCAGCTTCCGTAACGTGGGCGAAATCATTGAGCTGGCGGGCTGCGACCGTCTGACCATCTCTCCGGGCCTGCTGAAAGAGCTGGCTGAGAGCGAAGGCAGCGTTGAGCGCAAGCTGAGCTACAGCGGCGAGATCAGCGAGCGTCCGGCGAAAATGACCGAAGCGGAGTTCCTGTGGCAGCATAATCAGGATCCTATGGCGGTGACTAAGCTGGCGGAAGGTATTCGCAACTTTGCCGTTGATCAGGGCAAACTTGAAAAGATGCTGACCGAACTGCTGTAAGCATGACGCCGTGGCGGTGCCTCGCCGCCGCGGCATTACGCGTTTCTCTGCTCTGCGCTTTGTATTATCCTTTCTGCATCTCTCTTTCTTTGCCGCCACGCGGCTAACCACAGCGATACTCTTATGGATACTTTACGCATTGGATTAATTTCCGTTTCCGATCGCGCAGCAAACGGCATTTATCAGGATCAGGGCATTCCGGCACTGGAGAGCTGGCTCAGCACTGCGCTGGCAACACCCTTCGAGCTGGAGACGCGGCTGGTGCCGGATGAACAGCCGATGATTGAACAGGCGATCTGCGAGCTGGTGGATGAACGCTTCTGCCATCTGGTGCTGACCACCGGCGGTACCGGGCCGGCACGACGTGACGTGACGCCGGATGCGACGCTGGCGGTAGCGGATCGCGAAATGCCTGGCTTTGGTGAGCAGATGCGTCAGATCAGCCTGCAGTTTGTACCCACTGCCATTTTGTCACGCCAGGCAGGGGTTATCCGCAAACAGTCGCTGATCCTGAATCTGCCCGGCCAGCCGAAATCGATTAAGGAGACGCTGGAAGGGGTAAAAGCGGAGGATGGCAGCGTAAGGGTACCCGGAATTTTTGCCGCCGTGCCTTACTGCCTGCAGCTGCTGGAAGGACCCTATATCGAGACGCATGCGGCAGTGGTAGCAGCATTTCGTCCCAAAAGCGCACGGCGTGAGACAAACCTCTGAATATAAGGCTTTTCAGGCATAAAATTCAGCCTTGCTGGTGTGGTGCGGGTTTGCCGGTATAGTAACGTCTGCTCTACCTTTCCCGGCTCTGGATACCGCACCGTTATGGACTCGCTCACCTCGCATCGACTTAACCGGCAGGACTATAAAACCCTGTCGCTGGCTGCCCTTGGCGGGGCGCTGGAATTCTACGACTTCATTATTTTTATCTTCTTTGCTGCCGTCATTGGCGAGCTCTTTTTCCCGCCCGATATGCCTGACTGGCTGCGTCAGGTGCAGACGTTTGGTATTTTTGCTGCCGGCTATCTGGCGCGACCGCTGGGCGGCATTGTTATGGCGCACTTTGGTGACAAAGTCGGCCGGAAAAAGATGTTCAGCCTGAGTATTCTGCTGATGGCGCTGCCGACCCTGGCGATGGGCGCACTGCCCACCTATGCAAGCATAGGTATCGCTGCACCGCTGCTAATGCTGCTATTGCGGATGCTGCAGGGGGCGGCAATTGGCGGTGAAGTGCCGGGCGCCTGGGTATTTGTTGCTGAGCACGTTCCGGAAAAGCGTACCGGCTTTGCCTGCGGCACCCTGACCGCAGGCCTCACTGCCGGTATCCTGCTGGGTTCACTGGTAGCGACGCTGCTTAACAGCACGATTTCGCCAGCGGCAATGCGCGATTACGGCTGGCGGCTGCCGTTCTTTCTCGGCGGCCTGTTTGGACTGCTGGCGATGTACCTGCGTCGCTGGCTGCATGAAACGCCGGTATTTCAGCAGATGCAGCAGCGGAAAACGCTGTCTGAACGGCTGCCGCTGCAGGCTATTTTGCTGCACCACAAGCGCAGTATTGCGATCTCAATGCTGCTGACCTGGCTGCTCTCCGCCTGCATTGTAGTGGTGATTTTAATGGCGCCCGCACTGATGCAGAAACAGGGCGTGCCTGCTGCGCTGAGCCTGCAGGCCAACAGCCTGGCGACCGTAATGCTGCTGGTCGGATGCGTGCTGGCAGGCTGGATCGTAGATCGCGCGGGTGCGGCGCGTACGCTGATAGCGGGATCGCTGCTGCTGGCTTTCTGCAGCTGGCACTTTTTCCAAAACACCGGCAGCGCGCCGCAGATGCTGTTTTTCTGGTACGGCGTGGCGGGACTGAGCGTCGGTGTGGTAGGCGTAGTGCCGTTTGTCATGGTGCGCGCCTTTCCGCCAGCGGTACGCTTTACCGGCATCTCTTTCTCATACAATGTTGCTTACGCGATTTTCGGCGGCCTGACGCCCGTCAGCGTAACGCTGATGATGCAGCTGACGCCTATGGCACCGGCCTGGTATGTGCTGGCGCTGGCGGCGATCGGTGCCGCTGTCGGCTGCTGGCTGTGGCGTGACGCACGTCAGCCAGCGGGGCACTCCTCGCGCTCTTTATCCTGATGAGCCCGGTACGGCGGGCAGCACTGCTCCGCCGTACTGCTGCTGAAGTTGTACATTTTTCCGCCATTTATCCCTTCCGGGTAAAAGAATCGAAATATTTTTTGCTTTTAACCCTTGATGCGCATCGAAGCGGCCCCATTTACTTGTCATCGGGCGTTGTGAGGCAGCAAAAAAGCCTGCAGTCGCAGTTGAAAGTGGCGGTAACGACCACATCTCTGCATCACAACCCAATTTGACAAAGAATTTACGTGGGAGACGTTTAGATGGGTAAGATTATTGGTATTGACCTGGGTACAACCAACTCTTGTGTGGCGATCATGGACGGCGGCAAGGCACGCGTGCTGGAAAACGCTGAAGGCGATCGCACCACGCCGTCAATCATTGCGTATACCGCAGACGGCGAAACGCTGGTAGGTCAGCCGGCTAAACGTCAGGCAGTGACCAACCCGCAGAACACCCTGTTCGCTATCAAGCGTTTAATTGGTCGTCGTTTCCAGGACGAAGAAGTACAGCGTGATATTAAAATCATGCCGTACAAAATCACCGGTTCTGACAACGGTGACGCATGGCTGGACGTGAAGGGCCAGAAAATGGCACCGCCGCAGATCTCTGCTGAAGTGCTGAAGAAAATGAAGAAAACCGCGGAAGATTTCCTCGGTGAAGCGGTGACTGAAGCGGTTATTACCGTACCGGCTTACTTCAATGACGCACAGCGTCAGGCGACCAAAGATGCGGGCCGTATCGCGGGCCTGGACGTTAAGCGTATCATCAACGAACCAACCGCAGCAGCGCTGGCTTACGGTCTGGACAAAGGTCAGGGCAACCGTACTATCGCGGTTTATGACCTGGGTGGTGGTACTTTCGATATCTCAATCATTGAGATCGACGACGTTGATGGCGAAAAAACCTTTGAAGTACTGGCAACCAACGGTGATACCCACCTGGGTGGTGAAGACTTCGATAGCCGCCTGATCAACTATCTGGTAGCCGAGTTTAAGAAAGACCAGGGTATCGATCTGCATAACGATCCGCTGGCGATGCAGCGTCTGAAAGAAGCCGCTGAGAAAGCAAAAATTGAACTCTCTTCTGCGCAGCAGACCGACGTTAACCTGCCATATATCACGGCAGATGCAACCGGTCCTAAACACCTGAACATCAAAGTGACGCGTGCGAAACTGGAATCTCTGGTAGAAGACCTGGTAACCCGTTCAATTGAGCCGCTGAAAGTTGCGCTGCAGGATGCTGGCCTGTCAGTCTCTGACATCAACGATGTCATCCTGGTAGGTGGTCAGACTCGTATGCCAATGGTGCAGGCGAAAGTGACCGAGTTCTTCGGCAAAGAGCCGCGTAAAGATGTTAACCCGGATGAAGCCGTAGCGGTCGGTGCTGCTGTTCAGGGTGGCGTACTGGCAGGTGATGTGAAAGACGTTCTGCTGCTGGACGTAACGCCGCTGTCGCTGGGTATTGAAACCATGGGCGGCGTAATGACCGCGCTGATCAGCAAGAACACCACTATCCCGACCAAACACAGTCAGGTGTTCTCTACTGCTGAAGATAACCAGTCTGCCGTGACCATTCACGTGCTGCAGGGTGAGCGTAAACGTTCTGGCGATAACAAATCGCTGGGTCAGTTTAATCTCGACGGCATTCAGCCTGCACCACGCGGTATGCCGCAGATCGAAGTCACCTTTGACATTGATGCTGATGGTATTCTGCATGTGTCAGCGAAAGATAAAAACAGCGGTAAAGAGCAGAAAATCACCATTAAAGCCTCTTCTGGTCTGAACGAGGATGAGATCGAAAAAATGGTGCGTGACGCGGAAGCGAACGCTGAATCTGACCGCAAGTTTGAAGAGCTGGTACAGACGCGCAACCAGGGTGACCAGATTGCGCACAGCACCCGCAAGCAGCTGGATGAAGCGGGCGATAAGCTCTCTGCAGAAGACAAAGCACCTATCGAAGCTGCACTGACTGAGCTGAATACCGCGCTGAAAGGCGAAGACAAAGCGGCTATCGAAGCGAAAATGCAGGCGCTGATGGAAGTCTCCGGCAAACTAATGGAGATGGCACAGCAGCAGGGTCAGGCAGGCGCAGCGGACGCCGGCGACGCGTCAGCACAGCAGCAGGATGACGTGGTCGACGCTGAGTTCGAAGAAGTTAAAGATAAAAAATAATTGCCCCTGACCGGGCGCGACGGCTGGCCTGACAGCCGTTGAAACCAGCACGGGCGTAGGAGTTTCTCCACGCCCGTGCAACTATGTTAAGGGCAGAACAAAATGGCTAAGAGTGATTTTTACGAGATCTTAGGCGTCTCAAAATCGGCTGATGAGCGTGAAATCAAAAAGGCTTATAAGCGCCTGGCGATGAAATATCACCCGGACCGTAATCCGGGCGACAAAGAAGCCGAAGCAAAATTTAAAGAAGTGAAGGAAGCGTACGAAATTCTGACGGATGCTCAGAAGCGTGCGGCCTATGACCAGTATGGTCACGCAGCCTTTGAACAGGGTGGCGGTGGCGGCGGCTTTGGTGGCGGCTTCGGCGGTGGCGGCGCAGACTTCAGCGATATCTTTGGCGACGTATTTGGCGATATCTTTGGCGGCGGTCGCCGTCAGCGTGCATCACGCGGTGCCGATTTACGCTACAACATGGAGCTGACGCTGGAAGAAGCGGTACGCGGCGTGACCAAAGAGATCCGCATCCCGGTACTGGAAGAGTGCGACGTCTGCCACGGCAGCGGCGCCAAAGCGGGCACGCAGCCACAGACCTGTCCGACCTGCCACGGTGCAGGCCAGGTACAGATGCGTCAGGGTTTCTTCACCGTACAGCAGGCGTGTCCGACCTGTCACGGTCGCGGCTCGGTCATCAAAGATCCGTGCAACGCCTGTCATGGTCATGGGCGCGTAGAGCGTCAGAAAACGCTGTCGGTAAAAATTCCGGCGGGGGTAGACACCGGCGACCGTATTCGTCTGAGTGGCGAAGGGGAAGCGGGCGAGCATGGCGCACCGGCGGGCGATCTCTACGTTCAGGTATCGGTGAAGAAGCACCCTATCTTTGAGCGCGAAGAGAATAACCTCTACTGCGAAGTGCCGATCAACTTTGCGATGGCGGCGCTGGGCGGAGAGATTGAAGTGCCGACGCTGGACGGCCGCGTGAAGCTGAAGGTGCCTGCGGAGACCCAGACCGGCAAGCTGTTCCGCATGCGTGGTAAAGGCGTGAAATCAGTGCGCGGTGGCGCCGTTGGCGACCTGCTGTGCCGCGTGGTGGTGGAAACCCCGGTCAGCCTGAACGATAAGCAGAAAGCGCTGCTGCGCGAGCTGGAAGAGAGCTTTGGTGGCCCGAGCGGTGAAAAGAACAGCCCGCGTTCAAAAAGCTTCTTTGACGGCGTGAAGAAGTTCTTTGATGACCTGACGCGCTGATTCAGCGTCAGGGCAACACACGAAAAGCGGAGAGGTGACTCTCCGCTTTTTTATTAATTTTAAACTGGCGTAAAGACGCGGCAAGCGGCTTTTATCACAGGGTTAACGCGGTTACACTCCTTAACAAATTGTTTTTGCTCAGGAGGAGTTGTGAATAAGCCCCGTTCGATTAAAACGTTGCTGAAAAGCTTTATAGAAAGTGATGCCAGCAACGGCATGGTATTAATTCTCGCTGCGGTCGCGGCCATGATTCTGGCAAACAGTGCAGAGACAGCCGCTGGCTATCAGAGCTTTCTCGCTGAGCCGGTGCAGATCCGCTTTGGCGCGCTTGATATCAGCAAGAACCTGCTGCTGTGGATCAACGATGCGCTGATGGCACTGTTCTTTCTGCTAATCGGCCTGGAAGTAAAACGCGAGTTAATCAGCGGCGAGCTGGCCAGTCGCGATCGCGCCATTTTCCCGGTGATCGCTGCCCTCGGCGGCATGGTTGCGCCGGCGCTGATTTTCCTGATCTTCAACCATGATAACGAGATTGCCCGCAACGGCTGGGCGATCCCGACCGCGACCGATATCGCGTTTGCCCTGGGCGTGCTGGCGCTGCTTGGCAGTCGTGTTCCCGTGGCGCTGAAAGTGTTCCTGATGGCGCTGGCCATCATTGACGACCTTGGCGCCATTGTGATTATCGCTCTCTTCTATACCAGCGATCTCTCCGTGCTGTCGCTCAGCGTGGCGGCTGCCGCCATCGTGGTTCTGGCCCTGCTTAACCGCTGTGGCGTGCGTAACATCGCCGTCTATATGCTGGTCGGAATTGTGCTCTGGACCGCGGTGCTGAAATCAGGCGTGCACGCCACGCTGGCAGGCGTGGTGGTCGGCTTCTTTGTACCGCTGGAGGAGAAAGAGGGGCATTCACCGGCAGAGCATCTGGCGCACGGTCTGATGCCGTGGGTGAACTGGCTGATTCTGCCGCTGTTCGCGTTTGCTAACGCCGGGATTTCACTGAGTGGTATCACCTTTGGTGATGTGTTCTCACCAGAGCCGCTGGGGATTATCCTCGGGTTACTGATTGGTAAACCGCTGGGTATTACGCTGTTCTGCTGGCTGGCCGTAAAACTGCGTCTGGCGGCGCTGCCGGGCGGGACAACGATACGCGATATCATGGCCATAGGCGTGCTGTGCGGTATCGGCTTTACCATGTCTATCTTTATCAGTTCGCTGGCCTTTGACGCCGCGCATGAAGAGCTGGTGACGTTCTCGAAACTGGGTATTCTTAGCGGCTCGCTGCTGTCAGCGGTGATTGGCTATACGCTATTGCGCGTTAAGCTGCGTTAACCGGAGAGGAGGCGTCAGCTCCTCATACTCTGCCAGCGGCAGATAACAGGCACAAAAAAACCGGCTATAAGCCGGTTCTTTCTACAAAGCGAAAAACAGACGGGCGATTAAGCCAGTTTGTTGATCTGAGCCACCAGGTTTGCTTTATGGCGTGCAGCTTTGTTTTTGTGGATCAGACCTTTAGCAGCCTGACGGTCCACGATTGGTTGCATTTCGTTGAATGCGTTCTGCGCAGCAGCTTTGTCGCCGGTTGCGATAGCCGCGTATACTTTCTTGATGAAAGTACGCATCATAGAACGGTTGCTCGCGTTATGCTTGCGACGTTTCTCAGATGTTACGGCGCGTTTCTTAGCTGATTTGATATTAGCCAAGGTCCAACTCCCAAATGTGTTCTATATGGACAAATCAAAGGCCGAGGACTATGCCTTTTGCGCCTTCTTTTGTCAATGGATTTGTGCAAATAAGCGTCGTTTTAACCACGACACCCGCTTACGTAATTGATGGCGCAAGATTCTACCAGCAACCCCGCTCTGAATACAGTATTTCGCAACAATTTCTTCATCGGGTATGGTGATTTGTTGCGCGCCGGCGGGCCAGAGGGCGCTTCAGCACAGGAAAGGCGTGTATACGGGTTAACCTGAGCGCTATTCAAGGGTATAATCCGCCGATTTCCACCGGTTTGAGTCAGCCATGAAGTTAATCCGCGGTATTTATAATCTGAAACAGCAGCATCGCGGCTGCGTTCTGACCATTGGTAATTTCGATGGTGTGCATCGCGGTCATCAGGCGCTGATGGCGCAGCTGATTGCAGAGGGCCGTAAGCGCAACCTGCCGGTGGTGGTGATGCTGTTTGAACCGCAGCCGCTGGAGCTGTTTGCAGGTGAAAAAGCACCGGCCCGTCTGACGCGGCTGCGTGAAAAACTGCGCTGGCTGCAGCGTGCTGGCGTCGACGCCGTACTCTGCATCCGGTTTGATCGTCAGTTTGCCGCTTATCCGGCTCAGCGTTTTATCAGCGAGCTGCTGGTGGAGAAACTCGACGTGCGTTTTCTGGCGGTGGGTGATGATTTCCGCTTCGGCGCTGGTCGCGAAGGGGATTTCCTGTTATTACAGAAAGCGGGTGCAGAGTATGGCTTTGAGGTCATCAGCACCCAGACCTTCTGCGACAGCGGTAAGCGCATCAGCAGTACGGCTGTCCGTCATGCGCTGGCGCAGGATGATTTTGCGCAGGCGCAGCAGCTGCTTGGCCATCCCTTCAGCATTTCAGGCCGCGTGGTGCACGGTGATGCACTGGGCCGTACCATAGGTTTCCCGACCGCTAATCTGCCGCTGCGTCGCGCGGTCACGCCGGTTAAGGGCGTGTTTGCCGTGGAAGTGCTGGGTCTGACCGCAGAGCCGGTGCCTGGCGTCGCCAACATCGGTACCCGCCCGACGGTAAAAGGTTTACGTCAGCAGCTTGAAGTTCATCTGCTCGACACACATATGGATCTCTATGGCCGCCATATTGAGGTGGTGCTGAAACAGAAGATCCGCGACGAACAGCGCTTTTCCTCGCTGGATGCGCTGAAAGAACAAATTGCAAAAGATGTGGTGACAGCCCGCCAATTCTTTGGGCTACAAACACCGGTTTAATGACCGACAGACGGAATCGAGAATCTGATGAGTGACTATAAATCTACCCTGAATTTGCCGGAAACGGGGTTCCCGATGCGTGGCGATCTGGCCAAACGCGAACCGGGCATGCTGCAGCGCTGGTACGATGACAATCTCTACGGCATCATCCGCGCCGCCAAAAAAGGGAAAAAAACCTTCATCCTGCATGATGGCCCTCCGTACGCAAACGGCAATATTCATATTGGTCACTCTGTTAACAAGATTCTGAAAGACATTATTGTCAAGTCGAAAGGCATGGCAGGGTACGACTCACCCTATGTTCCGGGCTGGGACTGTCACGGCTTACCGATCGAGCACAAAGTTGAGCAGATGATTGGCAAGCCGGGCGAGAAAGTCAGCGCGGCAGAGTTTCGTGCCGCCTGCCGCAGCTATGCCGCTGAGCAGGTAGAAGGGCAGAAAAAAGATTTTATCCGCCTTGGCGTGCTGGGCGACTGGGATCGTCCCTATCTGACCATGAACTTCACGACCGAAGCCAACATCATCCGTGCACTGGGCAAAATCATCGGTAACGGCCATTTGCACAAAGGCGCGAAGCCGGTGCACTGGTGTATGGATTGCCGTTCAGCGCTGGCGGAAGCGGAAGTTGAGTATTACGACAAAACCTCGCCGTCTATCGACGTGATGTTCAACGCGCTGGATGCCGACGCGGTGCGGTCAGCCTTTGGCGTCAGCGCCTCAGAGGGGCCGGTTTCACTGGTGATCTGGACCACCACGCCGTGGACCATGCCCGCCAACCGCGCGATCTCCCTGCATCCTGAATTTGAGTACCAGCTGGTCCAGATTGAGGGCCGCAGCTTGATCCTCGCTAAAGATCTGGTGGAGAGCGTGATGAAGCGCGCCGGCATCAGCGAGTGGCAGGTGCTGGGTGAATGCCAGGGGGCAGCGCTGGAGCTGCAGCTGTTTCAGCATCCGTTCCTGACGCAGGTTCAGTCGAAAGTGGTGCTGGGTGAGCACGTTACGCTGGAAGCGGGTACCGGTGCGGTGCATACCGCGCCTGGACACGGCCCGGATGACTACGTAATCGGTCAGAAGTATGGCATCGAGACCGCTAACCCGGTGGCACCAGATGGTACCTATCTGCCGGGCACTTATCCGTCGCTTGATGGCGTTAATGTCTTCAAAGCTAACGACATGATTGTTGAGCTGCTGAAAGAGAAGGGCGCGCTGCTCCACGTGGAGAAACTGCTGCACAGCTACCCACACTGCTGGCGTCACAAAACGCCAATCATCTTCCGGGCGACGCCGCAGTGGTTTATCAGCATGGATCAGCAGGGGCTGCGCGCGCAGTCGCTGAAAGAGATTAAAGGCGTGCAGTGGATCCCGGACTGGGGTCAGGCGCGTATCGAAGCGATGGTTGCCAACCGTCCTGACTGGTGCATCTCGCGTCAGCGTACCTGGGGCGTGCCCATGGCGCTGTTTGTGCATAAAGAGAGTGAGCAGCTGCACCCTGACACGCTTGAGCTGATGGAGAAAGTGGCGCAGCGCGTGGAGCAGGATGGCATTCAGGCGTGGTGGGATCTCGATCCGCGCGAACTGATGGGTGACGACGCCGATCTGTACGTGAAAGTGCCGGATACGCTGGATGTGTGGTTTGACTCCGGATCAACCAGCTTCTCGGTAGTCGATGCGCGTCCGGAGTTTGAGGGACACGCGCCGGATATGTATCTGGAAGGCTCCGATCAGCATCGCGGCTGGTTTATGTCCTCGCTGATGATCTCTACGGCGATGAAAGGCAAAGCGCCTTATCGTCAGGTTCTGACGCACGGGTTTACCGTGGATGGTCAGGGTCGCAAGATGTCGAAGTCGATCGGCAACACGGTAGCGCCGCAGGATGTGATGGATAAGCTTGGCGCCGACATTCTGCGTCTGTGGGTCGCCTCTACCGACTACTCCGGCGAAATGGCGGTATCGGATGAGATCCTGAAACGCGCTGCCGACAGCTATCGCCGTATTCGTAACACCGCACGCTTCCTGCTGGCTAACCTGGCGGGCTTTAATCCGGCTACTGACTGCGTTACGCCGGAAGAGATGGTGGTGGTCGATCGCTGGGCGGTAGGACGTGCGCTGGCTGCACAGCAGGATATCGTTGCCTCCTATGAAAACTACGACTTCCATGAAGTGGTGCAGCGTCTGATGCACTTCTGCTCCATTGAGATGGGGTCGTTCTACCTGGATGTGATTAAAGATCGCCAGTACACCGCGAAGGGCGACAGCCTGGCGCGTCGCAGCTGCCAGACCGCGCTGTGGCACATTGTGGAGGCGCTGGTGCGCTGGATGGCGCCTGTCATGTCCTTTACCGCTGATGAGATCTGGGGTCACCTGCCGGGCGAACGCGCGCAGTATGTCTTCACTGAAGAGTGGTATGACAATCTGTTCGGTCTTGCGGCGGATGAGCCGATGAACGATGCGTTCTGGGCCGATCTGCTGAAAGTCCGCGGCGAAGTCAACAAAGCGATCGAGCAGGCGCGCAGCGACAAGCGCATCGGTGGCGCGCTGGAAGCGACGGTCACGCTTTACGCGGAGCCGGAACTGGGTGCGAAGCTGCAGGCGCTTGGCGACGAGCTGCGTTTTGTGCTGCTGACCTCCGGCGCGACGGTAGCCGATTACGCAACAGCGAGCGATGAGGCGCAGCAGAGCGACCTGCTGAAAGGGCTGAAAATCGTTCTGCATAAAGCAGAAGGCGAGAAGTGCCCGCGCTGCTGGCACTATACTACCGACATAGGCCAGAATCCGGAGCACGCCGACGTGTGCGGACGCTGTTACTCAAACGTAGCCGGTGACGGTGAAGTACGGAAATTTGCCTGATGACTAAACTCAGTTCTACCGGACTGCGCTGGATCTGGCTGGTGCTGGTCGTCATTGGTATCGATATGGCCAGCAAAGTGTGGGTCATGAACAATATGATGCTGCATGAAACGCAGCCGCTGATGCCGTTTCTGAACCTGTTCTATGCGCATAACTATGGCGCCGCGTTCAGTTTCCTGGCAGACAAAGGTGGCTGGCAGCGCTGGTTCTTTGCCGGTATTGCCATTGCCATTGTGGTCGCGCTGCTGGTGATGATGTATCGCAACCGCGCCAGCAACAGGCTCAGCAATATTGCGTATGCGCTGATTGTTGGCGGGGCGCTTGGCAACCTGTTCGATCGCGCCTGGCACGGTTTTGTCGTCGACTTTATCGACTTTTATGTCGGTAACTGGCACTTCGCCACGTTCAATATCGCTGACTGCGGCATCTGCATCGGCGCGGCGCTGGTGGTGCTTGAGGGGTTCTTCAGCCCCAGCGGCAAAAAAGCAACATCCTGACGTCTGCTGCCTGCATGCCGGTCACGGCTGCAGGCGCAGGCATGATGAAAAAGAGAGTAAGGGTAACCGATGACAGAGACAGTTCAGCCCGATAGCGCGCTGCTGGTGCATTTCACGCTCAAGCTGGAGGATGGCTCTACTGCCGAATCCACCCGTGCTAACGGCAAGCCTGCGCTGTTCCGTCTGGGTGACGGCAGCCTGTCGGCGGCGCTGGAGCGCGAGCTGCTGGGGCGCAAAGCGGGCGATCAGCTCGCCTTTACCCTGGTGCCGGAAGATGCGTTTGGCGCCAGCAGCCCGGATCTGATCCAGTACTTTTCGCGTCGCGACTTTATCGACGCGGGCGAGCCGGAAATCGGCGCAATCATGCTGTTCAGCGGCATGGGCGGCAGCGAGATGCCTGGCGTAATCCGCGAAATTTCCGGTGACTCAATCACCGTGGATTTTAATCATCCGCTGGCGGGGCAGCCTGTCCGGTTTGATATCGAAGTACTGGAGATCGATCCGGCGCTGGAGGATAACAATGCAAATCCTGTTAGCTAACCCGCGCGGTTTCTGCGCCGGAGTGGATCGCGCTATCAGCATCGTTGAGCGGGCGCTGGAGATGTATGGCGCGCCAATCTACGTGCGTCACGAAGTGGTGCACAACCGTTATGTAGTGAGCAGCCTGCGCGAGCGTGGCGCGATCTTTATCGAAGAGATCGGTGAAGTGCCGGATGGTGCCATTCTGATCTTCTCAGCACACGGTGTGTCGCAGGCGGTACGCGCTGAAGCAAAAGCGCGCAATCTGACCATGCTGTTTGATGCCACCTGTCCGCTGGTAACGAAAGTCCATATGGAAGTGGCGCGTGCCAGCCGTAAAGGGGTTGAGGCGATCCTGATTGGTCACGCCGGTCATCCTGAAGTGGAAGGCACCATGGGGCAATACAGCAACCCGAATGGCGGCATGTATCTGGTGGAATCACCGGAAGATGTGTTTAAGCTGACCGTCAAAGATGAGAACAACCTCTGCTTTATGACGCAGACTACCTTGTCAGTTGATGACACCTCTGACGTCATTGACGCCTTACGTCAGCGCTTCCCGGCCATTATCGGCCCGCGCAAAGATGACATCTGCTATGCCACCACTAACCGGCAGGAAGCGGTGCGCGTGCTGGCACAGGATGCTGAAGTGGTGCTGGTGGTCGGCTCAAAAAACTCCTCTAACTCTAACCGGCTGGCTGAACTGGCGCAGCGCGCAGGCAAGCTGGCGAAGCTTATCGACTCAGCGGATGATATTCAGGAAGAGTGGGTAACCGGCGTAGAATGTATTGGCGTGACGGCAGGTGCTTCTGCGCCCGATATTCTGGTACAGCAGGTGATCCAGCGCCTGCGTGAACTCGGTGGTGAAGCAGCTATTGAGCTGATCGGCCGCGAAGAAAATATCGTATTCGAAGTGCCGAAAGAGCTGCGCGTTGACGTGCGCAACGTGCAGTAAGCGTTTAACATTTGCTACCGTATCAGGCCGACATTGTTCGGCCTTTTCTTTATGTACGGCTGCGTGCCTCGCCACAACCAGCCGCCGGGATTGCTTTTACTGATAATGTTTTATCGCTGTCCTGAAATTCTTATATCCCTTTTTTATTGTGGCGTGACGGTTAGCTGATGGTTAACCTGTTTACGCTTTGCATGCATAGTTTTGTATCAGGAATGAATAAATATGAGTGATATCCGCTTAGCTATTGTTGGTGCGCCGGGCCGCATGGGACGAAATCTGATTCAGGCCGCGCATCAGGCGGAAGGCGTGGCGGTGGGCGCTGCGCTGGCGCGCAGCGGCTCTTCACTGCTGGGTACAGACGTGGGTGAGCTGGCGGGCATCGGTAAAACCGGCGTCATCGTCACCGATGATTTGCTAAAGGTGGTGAACGATTTCGATGTGCTGATCGACTTCACGCGTCCGGAAGGCACGCTGGAGTATCTGACCTTTTGCCGCCAGCATCAAAAGGCGATGGTGATTGGCACAACCGGTTTTGATGACGCCGGAAAAGCCGCAATTCGTACAGCGGCAGAGGATATTGGCATTGTGTTCGCTGCCAACTTCAGCGTTGGCGTCAACCTGATGCTGAATCTGCTGCAGCAGGCGGCCTCAGTGATGGGGGAGTATGCGGATATCGAGATCGTTGAGGCGCACCATCGCCATAAAGTTGATGCGCCCTCAGGAACCGCGCTGGCAATGGGTGAAGCCATTGCGGACGCCATGGAGTGGAAGCTGGAGGATCATGCGGTTTACGCGCGTGAAGGCCATACCGGTGAGCGCAAACCGCACACTATCGGTTTTGCCACGGTGCGCGCCGGCGACATCATTGGTGAGCATACTGCTCTGTTTGCTGATATCGGCGAACGGATAGAGATTAGCCACAAGGCCTCAAGCCGGATGACCTTTGCAAAAGGTGCCGTCCGGGCTGCAGTCTGGGTTGAGTCGCGAAAAAGTGGTCTTTATGACATGCGTGATGTGCTTAATTTAGCAAAAAATTGATTGTTGTGAGCCATCGTGATGTGGTTTTTCAGTCGCTAGTCCATTGATTGGCAGGGCAATATTTTTATTGCCCTTTATTTTGTCAAAATAACCTCTTCGCCATAAAATATCTTCGTAATGGGTTTATTTGCAAGTTAACTCATCTTTTTCTCAGCTGCTAAGATTAAATTTGACCATTTGGTCAAATATTTTGCGTAGCTCCGCTTATTCGGCGGTTATTGTTGTCAGGCAACCGATTAATTACCCTATTAAGATGCTGCTTTTGCCCTGTTTGCACTATATTTTAGTTATAGCCTCCGAAAAACATAAAAAAATAGCCTTTCCGGGTAGACATCAGCAGAGGTGATCATTAGAATGCGCGCAATTTGCCAAAAATCGAGCAGTCAGGCGGTTTTTACATTGATTCAGGCCAGTATTATGAATTAATATGCATATATTATGACTGTTTATTCCCTGGAGGATGTTTTGATTAAGTCAGCGCTCTTGGTTCTGGAAGACGGAACCCAATTCCACGGTCGGGCCATCGGGGCTACGGGTTCGGCAGTGGGTGAGGTCGTTTTCAACACGTCAATGACCGGTTATCAAGAAATCCTTACTGATCCCTCCTATTCCCGCCAGATTGTTACTCTTACTTATCCCCACATCGGCAACGTTGGCGTCAATATCGCAGATGATGAATCAAACCAGATTCACGCTCAGGGCCTGGTGATCCGCGACCTGCCACTGATTACCAGCAACTTCCGCAGTGAAGAGAGCCTTTCTGCCTGGCTACAGCGTAATAATATTGTCGGCATCGCTGATATCGATACGCGTAAGCTGACGCGTCTGCTGCGTGAAAAGGGCGCGCTGAACGGCTGCATCATTGCGGGTGACGCGCCGGATGCCGCGCTGGCGCTGCAGAAAGCGCAGGCGTTCCCAGGGCTGAAAGGTATGGATCTGGCGAAAGAAGTGGCTACCACGGAGACTTACACGTGGCAGCAGGGGAGCTGGACGCTGCAGGATGGCCTGCCTGAGCAGCAGTCAGCTGACGCACTGCCGTATCACGTGGTCGCCTATGACTACGGCGCCAAGCGCAATATTCTGCGTATGCTGGTGGATCGCGGCTGCCGCCTGACGGTGGTGCCGGCGCAGACGCCAGCAGAAGAGGTGCTGGCACTCAATCCGGACGGCATTTTTCTCTCTAATGGCCCGGGCGATCCGGAGCCGTGCGACTATGCAATCCGCGCGATTCAGGCGTTTCTGGAGACAGAAATCCCGGTATTTGGTATCTGCCTGGGGCATCAGCTGCTGGCGCTGGCCAGCGGTGCAAAAACCGTCAAAATGAAGCTGGGTCACCACGGCGGCAACCATCCGGTAAAAGATCTCGATAATAATACTGTGATGATCACCGCACAGAACCACGGTTTCGCCGTCGATGAGAGCCAGATACCGGCCAATCTGCGCGTGACGCATGTGTCGCTGTTTGACCAGACCGTGCAGGGTATTCATCGTACTGATAAACCCGCTTTCAGCTTCCAGGGACATCCGGAAGCGAGTCCTGGCCCGCACGATGCGGCGCCGCTGTTCGATCACTTTATCGAACTGATTGAAGCCTACCGTTCAAACGCGAAGTAATCAGGAGCCTCCGATGCCAAAACGTACTGACATAAAATCTATCCTGATCCTTGGCGCTGGCCCGATCGTTATCGGTCAGGCGTGTGAATTTGACTACTCGGGCGCGCAGGCGTGTAAAGCGCTGCGTGAAGAGGGCTATCGCGTCATTCTGGTTAACTCCAATCCGGCGACCATCATGACCGACCCGGAAATGGCTGACGCGACCTATATTGAGCCAATCCACTGGGAAGTGGTGCGCAAAATCATCGAAAAAGAGCGCCCGGATGCAGTACTGCCAACCATGGGCGGGCAGACCGCGCTGAACTGCGCGCTGGAGCTGGAGCGCCAGGGCGTGCTGGAAGAGTTTGGCGTGACCATGATTGGCGCCACGGCTGACGCTATCGATAAAGCTGAAGATCGCCGTCGCTTTGACGTGGCGATGAAAAGCATCGGTCTCGATACCGCCCGTTCGGGTATCGCCCACACGATGGAAGAGGCGCTGAAGGTCGCGGAGGAGGTCGGTTTCCCGTGCATTATTCGTCCCTCCTTTACCATGGGCGGCACCGGCGGCGGTATCGCTTACAACCGCGAAGAGTTTGAAGAGATCTGTGAGCGCGGCCTCGACCTCTCTCCGACCAACGAGCTGCTGATTGATGAATCGCTGATTGGCTGGAAAGAGTATGAGATGGAGGTGGTGCGCGATAAAAATGATAACTGCATCATCGTCTGTTCAATTGAAAACTTCGACGCCATGGGCATTCACACCGGCGACTCCATCACTGTGGCACCGGCGCAGACGCTGACGGACAAAGAGTACCAAATCATGCGTAACGCCTCGCTGGCGGTGCTGCGTGAGATTGGTGTGGAAACCGGCGGCTCTAACGTTCAGTTCTCCGTAAATCCGAAAGATGGTCGTCTGATCGTAATCGAAATGAACCCGCGCGTATCGCGCTCCTCCGCGCTGGCGTCCAAAGCCACCGGGTTCCCGATTGCTAAAGTCGCGGCTAAGCTGGCGGTGGGCTTTACGCTCGATGAGCTGATGAACGATATCACTGGCGGTCGCACGCCGGCGTCGTTTGAACCCTCAATCGACTATGTCGTGACTAAGATCCCGCGCTTTAACTTTGAGAAATTTGCGGGTGCCAACGATCGCCTCACTACACAGATGAAATCAGTGGGTGAAGTGATGGCGATTGGCCGTACCTTCCAGGAGTCGATGCAGAAAGCGCTGCGCGGCCTTGAAGTCGGCGCTAACGGCTTCGATCCAAAAGTGGATCTGGATGACGCCGACGCGCTGACCCGTATCCGCCGCGAGCTGAAAGACGCTGGTTCGGATCGCATCTGGTATGTTGCTGACGCGTTTCGTGCCGGTATGTCGGTGGATGGCGTATTTAATCTCACCAACATAGATCGCTGGTTCCTGGTACAGATTGAAGAGCTGGTGCGTCTGGAAGAGCAGGTTGCACGTGAAGGCGTTAACGCGCTGGATGCCGGCTTCCTGCGCGCGCTGAAGCGTAAAGGTTTTGCTGATGCGCGTCTGGCAGCGCTGGCGGGTGTGGCAGAAAGCGAAATCCGTAAGCTGCGTCAGCAGTACAATCTGCATCCGGTCTATAAGCGGGTGGATACCTGTGCCGCTGAGTTCTCGACCGATACCGCCTACATGTATTCCACCTATGAGGAGGAGTGCGAAGCGAACCCGAATCAGGATCGTGACAAAATCATGGTGCTGGGCGGCGGACCAAACCGTATCGGGCAGGGTATTGAGTTTGACTACTGCTGCGTCCACGCATCGCTGGCGCTGCGTGAAGATGGTTATGAAACCATCATGGTTAACTGCAACCCGGAAACGGTCTCAACCGATTATGACACCTCCGATCGCCTCTACTTTGAGCCGGTTACGCTGGAAGATGTGCTGGAGATTGTACGAATTGAGCAGCCAAAAGGCGTTATCGTGCAGTATGGTGGCCAGACGCCGCTGAAACTGGCGCGTGCGCTGGAAGCGGCCGGTGTACCGGTTATCGGTACCAGCCCGGACGCCATTGACCGCGCTGAAGACCGCGAGCGTTTCCAGCAGGCGGTGGATCGTCTGAAACTGAAACAGCCGGCTAACGCCACGGTTGCCACGCTGGAGCAGGCGGTAGAGAAAGCTGCCGGTATCGGTTATCCGCTGGTGGTACGTCCTTCCTATGTACTGGGCGGCCGTGCGATGGAAATCGTCTATGACGAAGTGGATCTTAAGCGCTATTTCCAGACCGCGGTATCCGTCTCTAACGATGCGCCAGTACTGCTGGATCGCTTCCTGGATGATGCGGTGGAAGTCGATGTGGATGCCATCTGCGACGGCGAGCGGGTGCTGATTGGCGGCATCATGGAACATATTGAGCAGGCGGGTGTTCACTCCGGTGACTCAGCCTGTTCCCTGCCGGCCTATACGCTGAGCAGCGAGATCCAGAACGTGATGCGTCAGCAGGTTGAGAAGCTGGCGTTTGAACTTAACGTACGCGGTCTGATGAACGTGCAGTTTGCGGTCAAAGATAACGAGGTTTACCTGATTGAGGTGAATCCGCGTGCGGCACGTACCGTTCCATTTGTCTCCAAGGCTACCGGCGTACCGCTGGCCAAAGTGGCGGCTCGCGTCATGGCGGGCAAAACCCTGCTGGAGCAGGGCGTGACGGAAGAGGTCATTCCGCCTTACTACTCGGTGAAAGAGGTGGTGCTGCCGTTCAATAAATTCCCGGGCGTCGATCCGATTCTGGGACCGGAAATGCGCTCCACCGGTGAGGTGATGGGCGTCGGCCGTACCTTTGCTGAAGCCTTCGGTAAAGCGATGCTGGGCGCGCAGAGCAACATGAAGAAAAGCGGTCGTGCGCTGCTCTCGGTGCGTGAAGGCGATAAAAAGCGCATCGTCGATCTGGCGGCGAAGCTGCAGAAGTTTGGCTTTGAGCTGGACGCTACCCACGGTACGGCGGTGGTGCTGGGTGAAGCCGGTATCAATCCACGCCTGGTCAATAAGGTGCATGAGGGACGCCCGCATATTCAGGATCGCCTGAAGAACGGTGAATACACCTATATTGTTAACACCACGGCGGGACGTCAGGCGATTGAAGACTCTAAGCTGATTCGCCGCAGCGCGCTGCAGTATAAAGTGCATTATGACACCACGCTGAACGGCGGCTTCGCGACTGCGATGGCCCTGAATGCGGATCCCACTGAGAAAGTGACTTCAGTACAGGAGATGCATGCGCAGCTGAAAGGCAAATAAGCGCAGCGTCCGTAAGAGACAGCGGCCCCGTATGGGGCCGTTTTTTTTTGCCTGAAACAGAGTAGCTATAGCAAACCTGCTGATTTGGCTTAACTTTTAGCTATTGGTGCTGCTAAATAACTTTTTAAGATTTTTCGCACAAATTTATAACCCGCGATCCGGTGAGGGCACCTTACTATCTGGCGCGCTCAACCATAGAGCCTTTACCTTCACCGGAAAATATAAAATGAACATGCGTGCTTTGACTCTTAGCGCAGTGGCTGCGTTACTTATGGCTGCGCCGCTCGCCAGCCAGGCTGAAATTACTCTGCTGAAGCAGGATCCTCAGGCGAACAATGCGTTCGATCGCCTTGGCTTTAAAGTGGGCGGCAGCATTCGCCCGCAGTTTATGCATCAGAATGGCGTAAATGACACATCCTATAAGCGTAACGGCTACGATGGTGGCTCGCGCTTTCGCTTTGGCGCAGACTACGCGATCGCAGAAGATCTGAGCTGGGTAGGCTACTATGAGCTGGGCGTTAACTTCCCGGCGTGGTGGGGCTGGGACCATCACTATGCCAGCGGCGCACGCGATACCTCACGTCGTCAGCTCTATACCGGTTTTAAAAGTGGCAGCCTCGGCGAACTCTATTTTGGTCAGCAAAACAGCGTCTATTACGATGTGGTTGGCGCAAAAACCGATATCTGGGATTACGATATGCTGGCCCAGGGTTCCGGCGTCGGGATCAACGGCGATTACGACGGCAGCTATCGCTCGCGCAAAATGCTGAAGTATAAAACCCGTGCCGGCGCCGCCGATCTGTACGCCTCTTATCTGTTTGAGGATACCGAATATCTGCCGGGTAACGGCCTGCGCTACAAGCGCAACGGCGGCGGATCGCTGGGTGTCAACTATCACATCAGCGATGAGCTGGCGTGGGGAACCGCGTGGAATTATACCCGTGCCACCGTACGCAATCCGGGCAACGGCGACAGCGAGCGCTACGATCAGAATATCTGGGGCACCTCGGTCAGCTGGACGCCGGATAGCTGGACGCTGGCGGCAGGCGCCGGCTGGTATCAGAACTTTGCGCCAACCCGCCTGAAAAGCGCAACAAACTACTTTGCGGATGACGCCTGGGGCATCGAATATTTTGCCGGTTATAAATTTGCTGTAGGCCAGTATGCGGTGAAAACCCTGCAGCCTTACGTGATGGGCGATCGCCTGGAGTTCGTCAACGGACGCCACTATAAGCGTATTGATAATGGCGTGGGCATCAGTGCGCAGCTCGACTACGGCTTCCGCGTTGATTATGAATATGTCATCACCTCCGATACCAGCAAGGCGCTGGGCAACGTGAACCTGGTCCGTCTGCGTTACGACTTCTGATGACTGCAGCGGCTCCGCGTGGAGCCGCTCAGTGCGCTTTTCTTTACACTCTTTCTGAAAATCTGCCGCTAATGCCGCTGAGTTGTGCCAGCTGCGCAGGCGATTATGGCGGCTCTCTCCGTTAATCGCAGTAAAGTCGGTGTAAAGCTCTGCCCGGCAGCCTGAATCTGGCGGCAAAAAGAGCTTTACGCAAATAGCACGGCTGGCCTATCGACGAAACTTTCGCCTTTACGTATCATTGCGCCAATTTTTTCCAGCAGGTTTTAAATCATGATTAGTCTGATCGCAGCACTGGCTGCGGATCGCATTATTGGTATGGAAAACGCCATGCCGTGGCACTTACCCGCCGATCTCGCCTGGTTCAAACGTACTACGCTGAATAAACCGGTGATCATGGGGCGTCTGACCTTTGAATCGATTGGCCGTCCGCTGCCAGGCCGGCTCAATATTGTGGTCAGCAGCCAGCCCGGTACGCACGAGGGGGTGACCTGGGTCACTTCACCGGAAGCGGCAATCGAGGCAGCCGGTGACGCAGAAGAGATTATGGTGATTGGCGGCGGCCGTATCTATGAGCAGATGCTGCCCCGCGCCGATCGTCTTTACCTGACGCATATTGATGCTGAAGTGGAAGGGGATACGCAATTCCCTGATTACGAGCCAGATGAGTGGCAGTCGACGTTCAGCGAGTTCCACGATGCGGATGCGCAAAATTCGCACAGCTACTGCTTTGAGATCCTGGATCGGCGTCGTTAATTGATCCCTGCCTGGCGTGCATAAATGCGCGCCCTGCGCAAAAGCCCCGCTGACATCGCGGGGCTTTTTTTATGGCGTGTTGTTTAGCGGAGGAGTCGCGGCGGCGCCTTCAGCGGCCAGTGCGGCTTCACGCCGGGAGCGCTGTACATAGTATTGCTGTGTTTCCCAGTGCAGCAGTGTCAGCGTGCCGCCCCAGCAGCAGCCGGTATCCAGACCAATAACGTGATCGGGAGTGCCTTTGCCTTCAAGGGAGGCCCAGTGGCCGAAAATCTGCGTGTAGTCACTGCCCATTTTACCCGGCACGTTGAACCAGGGCCGCAGCGGCGGTGGGGCGGAGTCGGGCGCCTCTTTGCAGATCATATCCAGCTGGCCGTTGGGGAAGCAGAAACGCATGCGCGTCAGGGCATTCGTACTGAATCGCAGGCGCGCCAGGCCACTCAGTTCCGGCGTCCAGTTGTTGGGCATATCGCCATACATCGCATCCAGAAACAACGGATAGCTGTCGCTGGAGAGCACCGCTTCTACTTCACGCGCGCATGCTTTTGCCGTCGCGAGATCCCACTGCGGGGTAATGCCGGCATGCGCCATGACGAGCTTTTTCTCTTCATCAACCTGCAGCAGCGGCTGGCGCCGCAGCCAGTTGATCAGCGCATCAGCATCGTCCGCCTCCAGCAGCGGCGTCAGGCGATCTTTCGGTTTATTACGGCTGATCCCGGCGAAAACCGCCAGCAGGTGCAGGTCATGATTACCCAGCACCATGCGTACGCTGTCACCCAGTGATTTTACGTAGCGCAGCACATCAAGTGAACCGGGACCGCGCGCCACAAGGTCGCCGGTCAGCCAGAGTTCATCCTGCTGCGGATCAAAGCTTACCTGCGCCAGCAGCGCGCGCAGCTCATCGTAACAGCCGTGGATATCGCCAATCAGATATGTACTCATGATATCAGTCCGGTAAAACGCGCCGCCCGGACGAGCCGGGCGGGGGGGATCAGTGAATGTGGGTTTGCACGGCGAGGCGAAACACCGGAATATCGACGTTAAAGGCGCTGCCCTCTTCATCGATCATAACGTAGTGGCCCTGCATGGTGCCCATCGGCGTTTCCAGAATCGCACCGCTGGTATACTGGTATTCGCCACCCGGTTCGATAAACGGCTGCTCGCCCACTACGCCATCGCCCTGAACTTCCGTTTCGCGGCCGTTGCCGTTGGTGATCAGCCAGTAGCGGCTGCGCAGCTGAACGCGCGTGCGCCCGGGATTGCGGATAGTGATGGTATAGGCAAACACGTAGCGATCCTCGTCCGGTGAGGATTGCGATTCCACATACTGACTCAGTACCTGAACACAGACGCGCGCCATATCACTCATGCACTTAGTTCTCCGCTGTTTTTGCCTGATGGTTACCCAGCCAGTTTGCCAGCTGACAATACTGCGCAACGCTGACGTTTTCAGCACGCAGTGAGGTATCAATATTTAACTCTTCCAGCGCACCCGCCGCAACCAGATGACCCAGGCTGTTACGCAACGTTTTACGACGCTGACCAAAAGCCTCGGTGGTAATGCGGCTCAGGATCTTAACATCACTGACCGGGTAAGGCGGCTGTGCATAAGGCACCAGTCGCACCACGGCAGAATCCACTTTAGGTGGCGGCGTAAACGACTGCGGCGGCACTTCAAGGACCGGGATCACCTGGCAGTAATATTGCGCCATCACGCTGAGACGACCATATGCTTTACTGCCCGGGCCGGCAACCAGACGGTTAACCACCTCTTTCTGCAGCATGAAGTGCATATCTTTGATCGAACCAGTATAGCTGAAAAGATGAAACATCAGCGGCGTGGAGATGTTGTAGGGCAGATTGCCGAACACGCGCAGCGGCTGACCTTTCTCCTGCGCCAGCGCAGCAAAATCAAAGGTCATCGCATCCTGCTGATAAATGGTCAGCTTGGGACCGAGGAACGGATGCGTCTGCAGACGAGCCGCCAGATCGCGATCCAGCTCAACGACGGTCAGCGCGTCCAGGCGTTCGCCTACCGGCTCGGTCAGGGCACCGAGACCGGGACCGATCTCGACCAGCGCCTCCTGCTTTTGCGGATGAATAGCAGAGACGATGCTATCGATAATGTACTGATCGTTCAGGAAGTTCTGCCCGAAACGTTTACGGGCGTAATGCCCCTGATGGACGCGATTATTCATTACTGCTCTTGATCATAGTGATGGCGAGATTAAGCGCCGTGATAAAGCTGCCCGGCTCTGCCTGTCCAAGACCGGCCAGTTCCAGCGCGGTACCGTGATCGACAGAGGTTCGGATAAAAGGCAGGCCCAGGGTGATATTCACCGCCCGGCCAAAACCCTGATATTTAAGGACCGGCAATCCCTGGTCATGATACATCGCCAGCACCGCATCGGCATGTTGCAGATACTTAGGCTGAAACAGCGTATCGGCCGGCAGTGGCCCCGTCAGACGGATGCCCTGCTGACGCAGCGCATCCAGCGCTGGCGTAATAGTGTCAATCTCTTCACGCCCCATATGCCCGCCTTCGCCAGCGTGCGGATTGAGGCCGCAGACAAAGATATGCGGCTGCGCCAGGCCAAACTTCTGCTGTAAATCCTGATGCAGAATGGTGATGACCTCACGCAGGCTCTCGCGCGTGATGGCGGCAGAGACATCTTTCAGCGGCAGGTGGGTAGTTGCCAGCGCTACGCGCAGCGACTCGGTTGCCAGCATCATAACCACGCGATCGCCACCGGCGCGATCGGCAAAAAATTCGGTATGGCCGGTAAACGGAATGCCGGCGTCGTTGATGACGCCTTTGTGTACCGGCCCGGTGATCAGCGCCGCAAACTCGCCCTGAAGCGCACCGTCACAGGCGCGCGCCAGCGTCTCAAGGACGTACGCACCGTTAGCCACGCAGAGCTGACCAGGCACCACCGGCTGTGCCGTATCGATCTGCAGCAGCGTCAGGGTACCCGCCTGCTGCGGCTGCGGAGCGCGGTCAGGCTGCCACGGCTGCAGGGTTAGCGGCAGGCCAAGCTGCGCGGCACGCTGCCGCAGTACTTCGCCGTCAGCACAGACGACCAGTTCAACCGGCCAGTTGCGCTGTGCCAGCTGCACCGTAAGATCAGGACCAATCCCGGCGGGTTCGCCGGGCGTGATCGCAACGCGATAGCTATCAGTTGCCATCAAGGATCTTCACGTAGGCGCTGGCGCGCTGCTCCTGCATCCAGGTCTGCGCTTCTTCTGCAAACTTACGGTTGAACAACAGGCGATAGGCGCGCTCTTTCTGCGCCGCATCGGTTTTATCCACCTGGCGCGTATCCAGCAGCTGAATCAGATGCCAGCCAAACGAAGAGTGCACCGGTGCGCTGACCTGACCTTTCTGCAGCTTCAGCAGCGCGTCGCGGAAAGCGGGATCGTAGATGTCGGGTGACGCCCAGCCAAGATCGCCGCCCTGGTTAGCTGAA
Source organism: Pantoea eucrina (assembly GCF_002095385.1). Lineage (GTDB taxonomy): Bacteria > Pseudomonadota > Gammaproteobacteria > Enterobacterales > Enterobacteriaceae > Pantoea > Pantoea eucrina. The sequence goes on from NZ_MIPP01000001.1 coordinate 191,449, forward strand.
CCCGGATCGTCAGAGAACTGTTTGGCAGCAGCGGCAAAGGTAGTTTTTCCGCTTTTGATGTCAGCGGCCAGCTGCGTAATTTTTTCACGCGCCTGATCGTCGCTCAGGATCGGTGATGGCTTCAGCAGAATATGGCGGGCGTGTACCTCAGTGACCGAGATATTCTTGCTCTCACCGCGCAGATCGTTGACTTTGAGGATATGGAAGCCCACGCCGGAACGAATCGGACCGACCACATCGCCTTTTTTCGCGCTGCTCAGCGCCTGTGAGAACAGCGTCGGCAGCTCTTCAATTTTACCCCAGCCCATGTTGCCGCCTTTCAGCGCCTGAGGATCGGCTGAGTAGGTCACCGCCAGCTTACCGAAATCGGCACCGCCTTTGATCTCGCCCACCAGCTGACGTGCCAGCGCTTCCTGATCGTCAACCTGCTGCTGCGTAGGATTTTCCGGCAGCGGCAGCAGAATCTGACTGATATTCAGCTCGGTGCCCTGCGAGTTCTGTGAACCAATTTGCGTCGCCAGCGTATCAACTTCCTGCGGCAGAATGGTGACGCGACGGCGCACTTCATTGTTACGCACTTCAGAGATCAGCATCTCTTTACGGATCTGCGCACGGTAGTCGCTGTAGTTCATGCCGTCGTAGGCGAGGCGACTGCGCAGCTGATCGACGCTCATACGGTTCTGCGCAGCGATGTTCTGGATCGCCTGATCCAGCTGCTGATCGCTAATCTGCAGGCCCGCTTTTTCACCCATCTGCAGAATAATGTTATCCATGACCTGACGCTCAAGGATCTGATGACGCAACGTACGGTCCTCAGGCAGCTGCTGACCCGCCTGCTGCGCCTGGGATTTTACCGTGCGCATCATGTTATCGACGTCACTTTCCAGCACCACGCCGTTGTTCACGACGGCGGCGACTTTATCAACTACCTGTGGGGCTGCGAAAGCGGTGCCGGCCGACATCGCCGCACCCAGAATCAGCATTCTCCAGTTCTTCATACTTTATCCATTATTGTTTCCGCACTGCGGGATCGCCTGTCAAACATCACAACATCAGAATGCGCGCTGATAGGGAATAATGCCCTGACGCAGCATTTCATTAGTGCCTAAGCCGTAGTTGGAACTCAGACCACGCAGCTCAATGTTGAATGAGATTTGGTTGTCATATTTACTGTCGTTGTTTTCCCAGCCGTTAATCTTGCGCTCGTAACCCAGACGAATAGCGTAGCAGCAGGAGCTGTACTGCACGCCTACCAGCTGCTCTGCCGGACGGCTGTTGCGGGTATCATAATAGTATGCCCCCACCAGCGACCAGGCATCGGCAATCGGTACGCTGCCGGTTGCACCGACCTGCGAAATGCCATTTTTATAAATCGGATTGTTGATCAGGCTGGCGTTGTTACGCGCCTGCGCGACATATTCCGGGCTGCTGTAGCGATAGCTCAGCTGCAGCATGCGATCGGCATCACGGCGATACTCCAGTACCGTATTACCCTGTGAAACGTTGTCGAGACGGGTGTCATACTGCAGTCCGCCACGGACGTTCCAGCGATCGCTGATTTTCCAGTACGTGTCGCCAGCCCATACCAGGCTGCCGGTATCATCTTCTTTATTCGTCTGGTTTACGCCGGTACGCGACGGAGTAAACGAGTAGATTTGACCTACAGAAACGTTAAAACGTTCAACCAGATCGTTGTCATAAATGCGTGTTGTTACGCCGCTTGCCACTTCATTTGAGGAGGCGATGCGATCGAGACCGCTATAGGTGCGATCGCGGAACAGGCCGGTATAGTCGGTCTGCAGCAGCGTAGAGTCGTAAGGATAGATGTTGCTCTGATCGCGATACGGAATATAGAGATACTGAACGCGCGGCTCCAGCGTCTGGGTATAGCCCTGCGACCAGTCCATATCCCGGTCAAATACCAGACGGCCATCCACTTTGAACTGCGGCAGCGTACGGTTTACGGAATCTTTCAGCCGTCCGCTGTTGTTGTTTGTGGCGTCAGGATTAAAGCGGGTGTTATAGCTTTCGATATTGTCCTGCTGATAGTGCGTCGCCAGCAGTTTTGCTTCGGTATCGAGACTGGCCCAGCCGTTGGAGAGCGGCAGATTCAGCGTCGGCTCAATATGCAGACGCGTCGCTTCCGGCATCCGGTTGCTGACGTTGGTAAACTTCACCGCCTGGGCGTAGACGCGGCCATCAAACGGACCGATATCATTCTGGTAGGCGTTAACGTCAAGCTGCGGCGCAGCACGATAGACGTTGGCAGAGCTGGTATTGCCGAAGACCTGGAAATCTTTGGTCGACAGCGTCGCATCCCAGTTGGTATCCGCGTAGCCGATGCTGAATTTCTGCGTCGCATAGTTATTGGTCGAGCTGTAATATTTCGAGTCGATATCGTTGAAATAGTAGGGATCGCTGACCTTGGTATAATCCGCCGCAAAGCGCCAGTGCTGATCGTAAACGCCTGAATGGCGCCAGAAGAAGAGCCAGCGTTTAGAGTCCTGATCGTCTTCAATAGAAGAGCGCGCCGCGCGATCTTTTTCATACTGCTTATCGGACGGCAGGTAATCCAGCTCCATCAGGCCGGCGCCAAACACCGTAAGGTAACGGAACTCCGTTTGCAGCTGCGTACCGCGCTTGCTCATATAGTGCGGCGTCAGCGTGGCATCCGCCTGCGGCGCAATATTCCAGTAGTACGGCAGCATAAATTCGAAGCCGTTATTACTGCCATATTTCGCATTCGGGATCAGGAAACCGGAGCGACGACGATCGCCGATCGGCAGCTGCAGATAAGGGCTATAAAACACCGGCACATTGCCGAGTTTGAAACGCGCGTTCCAGATCTCCGCCACCTCTTCCTGACGATCCTGGATCACCTCTGATCCCACCACGCTCCAGCTGTTAGAGCCCGGCAGACAGGAGGTAAAAGTGCCATTTTCGAGGATGGTATACCGGTTATTGCCACGCAGCTTCATCTGGTCGGCATCACCGCGTCCCTGGCGACCCACCATCTGGTAGTTGCCGTTCCAGACGTTAGTGTCTTTGGTGTTCAGATTGGACCAGGCTTTCGGACCTTTCAGGATGACCTGATTATCGTCATAGTGCACATTGCCCAGTGCATCCACGGTGCGTACCGGCGCGGTCTGGCCCTCCTGCTGACGCTGATGCAGCTGCATTTCGTCAGCGCGCAGACGGCTGTTACCCTGCTGCACATCGACATTACCGGTGAATACTGCATCGTCCGGATAATTGCCTTTTGCCGAATCGGAATTGATGGTTACCGGCAGGGAGTTAGCGTCACCATTGATAACCGGGCGGTTGTAGCTTGGCACGCCCAGCATACACTGCGACATCAAATCGTCGGCCAGCGCGTGCTGACTATAAAGTGCGGCACCAATCATGGTTGCCAGCAGGGTAGGTATACGTTTTTTCATACGCGGTTTCGATAATTCCATGGACACTGGCATCATGCCGACAATCCGGACAGAGACTAACTTACCGCCCGGCGTAGTGCCAGCGTTAATCCTTTTCTGTCTGCGTTGCCGTTAGGCGCGGAGATAAATGACAGGTATGATAATGCAATTTTCAGCCACAAGCATGGCGAATTGAGGAGTTTATGCGCTACTGGGGAAAAGTTATTGGTCTTGCGCTTGGCGTGATGTCAGGCGCGGGGTTCTGGGGCATTGTCCTGGGTCTGATCATTGGTCATCTGATTGATAAAGTGCGCAGCGTAAAAGCGCAGGGATATTTTGCCAATAATCAGTCGCGGCAGACGCTGTTTTTCAGCACGACGTTTCAGGTCATGGGTCATCTGACCAAATCAAAAGGGCGCGTCACCGAAGCGGATATTCAGATTGCATCGCTGTTTATGGATCGTATGCAGCTGCACGGAGAGGCCCGCACTGCCGCGCAGCGCGCCTTTCGTGAAGGGAAACAGAGCGACTATCCGCTGCGCAACAAACTGCGTGAGCTGCGCAGCGCCTGTTTTGGCCGTTTCGATCTGATTCGGATGTTTCTGGAAATTCAGATTCAGGCGGCATTTGCGGATGGTTCGCTGCATCCGAACGAGCGGCAGGTGCTGTATGTGATTGCCGAAGAGCTGGGGATTTCACGCCAGCAGTTCGATCAGTTTCTGCGCATGATGGAAGGCGGACAGCAGTTTGGCGGTGCGGGTGCCTCAGGCGGCGGCTGGCAGCAGACGAAGCGCGGACCCACGCTGGAAGACGCCTGCAGCGTACTGGGCGTGAAAAGCAGTGATGATAACACCACCATTAAACGCGCCTATCGCAAGCTGATGAGTGAACATCATCCCGATAAGCTGGTGGCGAAAGGTCTGCCGCCGGAAATGATGGAGATGGCGAAACAGAAAGCGCAGGAGATTCAGGCCGCATACGACCTGATCCGCAAAGAGAAAGGGTTTAAATAGCCCGGCCATCCCGCCCTTTTTACCGGAAAGAGGGCGGGGTGACGCAGGTCAGAACTCCGCTGGCTGCCGAAATGTCATGCTGCTGCCAAATACCGGATGGGTAATGGTCAGCGACTCCGCATGCAGCTGCAGACGCGCTGCCATCGCCAGCGCCGCCTCATGCGCATAGAAACGATCGCCGAGGATCGGATGTCCCAGCGCCAGCAGATGCACGCGCAGCTGGTGTGAACGACCGGTAATGGGCTTCAGCAGCACGCGCGCGCTGTTATCGGCGGCATACTCCAGCACTTCATACTCCGTCTGAGCCGGTTTTCCCAGTTCGTGACTCACCATCTGCTTTGGCCGGTTCGGCCAGTCGCAAATCAGTGGCAGATCGATCAGGCCCTTTTCCGCTGCCGGATGGCCCCAGACGCGCGCCACGTAGTGCTTTGACGGCTCACGCTCGCGAAACTGACGCTTCAGCTCGCGCTCTGCCGCCTTATTCAGCGCCACCACAATCACGCCGCTGGTCGCCATATCGAGCCGGTGCACCGATTCCGCCTGCGGAAAATCACGCTGGATGCGCGTCATCACGCTATCCCTGTGCTCCTCCAGCCGGCCCGGCACCGAGAGCAATCCGCTCGGTTTGTTGACCACCATAATGTGCGCGTCCTGATACAGAATATGCAGCCAGGGTTCGGACGGCGGATTGTAGGGTTCCATCAGCATGTCAGTCTCGCCTGCTTACTGGTGCGTTACGACGATCAGGCGCAGCGCATCGAGACGCCAGCCCGCCTCGCTCAGGCTGGCCAGCACCTGCGCACGATTGCTCTCCAGCGCCTCAACCTCATCGTCACGGATGTTGGGATTGACGGCGCGCAGTGCTTCGAGTCGCGACAGCTCTGCGCTCAGCTTTTCATCCGCCTCCGCTTTCGCCGCGGCAATCAGCGCCTGCGCTTCCGGCACCACGGCCTGCTCCGCCTGCGTCAGAATGGCATGCACATCCTGCTGGACAGCGTTGACCAGTTTGCTGCCGGTGTGGCGGTTAACTGCGTTAAGCTGACGGTTAAAGCTCTCAAACTCCACTTTGCCCGCCAGATTATTACCTGCGCGATCCATCAGCATGCGCACCGGCGTCGGTGGCAGGAAGCGGGTAAGCTGCAGCTGTTTCGGCGCCTGCGCCTCAACCACATAGATCATCTCAACCAGCAGCGTACCGACCGGAAGCGCCTTGTTCTTCAGCAGCGACAGGGCGCAGCTGCCGGTATCGCCGGAGAGGATAAGATCCAGACCATTGCGGATCAGCGGATGCTCCCAGGTAATGAACTGCGTATCTTCGCGCGACAGCGCCTGATTACGGTTAAAGGTAATCGTACAGCCATCTTCCGGCAGACCGGGAAAATCGGGCACCAGCATGTGATCGGAAGGGGTCAGAACAATCAGGTTGTCGCTGCGATCCTCCTGATTGATGCCGACAATGTCGAACAGGTTGAGCGCAAAGTTTACCAGCTCGGTATCGTTATCCTGAGCAGCAATGGCATCAGCCAGCGCCAGCGCCGCTTCGCCGCCGTTGGAGTTAAGCTCCAGCAGTCGGTCGCGGCCCTGCTCCAGCTGCGCTTTCAGCGCATCATGCTGTTTACGGCTTTTCAGGATGAACTCATCGAGACCCTGCGGGTTTTCCGGTGCCGCCAGGAACTCAATCAGCTGGTTATATTCAGCGTCATAAATAGCGCGGCCGGTAGGGCAGGTGTGCTCAAACGCGTCCAGCCCTTCGTGATACCAGCGCAGCAGCACCGCCTGCGCGGTTTTCTCCAGCCAGGGCACCATAATCTGGATATCGTGCAGCTGACCGATACGATCGAGGCGTCCGATACGCTGCTCCAGCAGATCGGGGTTAAACGGCAGATCGAACATCACCAGCCGGCTGGCGAACTGGAAGTTACGGCCCTCAGAGCCGATCTCCGAGCAGATCAGCACCTGCGCGCCCTCTTCCTGCGAGGCGAAGAACGCCGCGGCGCGATCGCGCTCAATAATGGAGAGACCTTCATGGAACACCGCCGCGCGAATACCTTCACGCTCGCGCAGCACCTGCTCCAGCTGCAGCGCAGTGGCCGCTTTGGCGCAAATCACCAGCACTTTCTCTTTGCGGTTGCTGGTGAGATAGCCCATCAGCCACTCAACGCGCGGATCAAAGTTCCACCACGTGCCGCTATCGCCTTCAAACTCCTGATAGATCTGCTCCGGATAGAGCATGTCCCGGGCGCGCTCTTCCGGCGACTTGCGGGCCGCCATAATGCCGGAGACTTTGATCGCTGTCTGATACTGCGCCGGCAGCGGCAGACGGATCTGCTGCAGCTCGCGCTTTGGAAAGCCCTTCACGCCGTTACGGGTGTTACGGAACAGAACGCGGCTGGTGCCGTGGCGGTCCATCAGCATTGAGACCAGCTCTTTGCGCGCATCCTCTTTACCGTCGCGGTCGCTGTTAGCAACCTGCAGCAGCGGTTCGATATCCTGCTCGCCAATCAGCTCATTGATCAGGTTCATCTCATCTTTACTGATCGCCTGATCCGCCAGCAGCGAGCTGACGGCATCGGCCACCGGACGATAGTGCTGCTGCTCGGCGACAAACTGGCTGAAATCGTGAAAGCGATCGGGATCGAGCAGGCGCAGACGGGCAAAGTGGCTCTCCAGCCCCAGCTGTTCCGGCGTGGCGGTAAGCAGCAGTACGCCCGGCGTGTTCTCCGCCAGCTGTTCAATCACCTGATATTCGCGGCTGGGCGCCGCTTCACTCCACGCCAGGTGGTGCGCCTCATCCACGACCAGCAGATCCCACTCCGCATCCGCCAGCAGTTCCAGACGCTGTTTATTGCGGCGCACAAAGTCGAGCGAGCAGATAATCAGCTGTTCTGTTTCAAACGGATTGTCGCTGTCGTGCTGCGCTTCGGTATAACGATCGTCATCAAACAGAGCAAAGCGCAGGTTAAAGCGGCGCAGCATCTCTACCAGCCACTGATGCTGCAGCGTTTCCGGCACCACGATCAGCACGCGATCGGCGCACCCCGCCAGCAGCTGCTGCTGGATGATCATGCCCGCTTCAATGGTTTTACCCAGGCCGACTTCATCTGCCAGCAGCACGCGCGGCGCGTGGCGGCGGCCCACATCGTGTGCGATATGCAGCTGGTGCGGGATAAGGTTGGTGCGCATGCCGCGCAGGCCGCTGACGGCAAGGCGATACTGCTCGCTCTGGTATTTGCGCGCGCGGAAGCGCAGGGCGAAGCGATCCATGCGATCGAGCTGACCGGCGAACAGGCGATCCTGCGGCTTGCTGAAGACCAGCTTGCTGTCCAGCATCACTTCGCGCAGCACCACGTTGCTCTCTTCAGTATCAGCGCGGGTACCGATGTAGGTCACCAGCTCATTTTCGTGCCGCACTTCATCAACCAGCATCTGCCAGCCTTCATGGCTGGTAACGGTATCACCCGGATTGAAAATCACGCGGGTGACCGGAGAATCATGACGGGCATAGAGGCGGTTCTCGCCGGTTGCGGGAAACATCAGCGTGACCATGCGCGTATCCAGCGCCACGACCGTACCCAGTCCCAGTTCACTTTCCGTATCACTTATCCAGCGTTGACCCAGTGTAAATACCATATATTTTTTGCTCGATTCTCTGAATGACTTAAAGACGTTCGCCTGCTCTCAGGCAATAACAAAGCGCCAGACAGATGTCTGGTCAGGTTGTGCATGCTGAAATACAGGAAGGGCGCTATGGTACTGGATGGCAGGGCATTCGTCACCTGTCAAAAAAGCCCCAGCTGCCCGGTAATCAGTGTAGCAAAGTCGTCGCCGACAAACGGCAGAATGCCATCCGCTATCGGCTGCAGCTGTTTGCTGACGTAGTGATCGTAGTCGAGTGGCGTGGTACGCACCTCCAGCGGCTCCGGCCCGGCGGTCGCCATCACATAGCGAATGGAACCGCCTTTCTGGTACTGCAGCGGACGCTGCAGCCTGCGGTTATGTTCATCGGCAAGACGCGCCGCGCGCACGTGCGGCGGAACGTTGCGCTCATACTCATGCAGCGGTCGCCGCAGGCGTTTTTTATACACCAGCAGATCGTCAAGCTGGCCGGCCATCAGCTGCGCGACCGTTTCACGGATATAGGCCTGCCAGGGTTCTCCGCGGAAGATGCGGCCATAGAGCTGCTGCTGAAACTGCTGCGCCAGCGGCGTCCAGTCAGTACGCACTGACTCCAGCCCTTTAAACACCAGACGCTGCTGCTCGCCGCTGCCGGTCAGCCCGGCATAGCGCTTTTTGCTGCCCTGTTCGGCGTTGCGAATGGTGGGCATCAGAAAACGGCTGAAGTGCGTCTCATACTCCAGTTCCAGCGCGCTTGTCAGACCGAGCGTCTGCTGCAGATGCTGCTGCCACCAGCGGTTGATCAGCGTCGTCAGCCGCTGGCCGGTGGCCGCTGCCTGCTCCTCGCTATATTTGCCCTGCAGCCAGACAAACGTGGAGTCGGTGTCACCGTAGATCACCGTAAACCCTTCCGCCTCAATCAGCGCCCGCGTCTGCTGCATAATGGCGTGGCCGCGCAGCGTGATGGAGGAGGCGAGGCGTGAATCAAAGAAGCGACAGGCGCTGGTGCCCAGCACGCCGTAAAAGGCGTTCATGATGATTTTCAGCGCCTGGGAGAGCGGGGCGTTGCCGTCGCGCTTTGCGGCATCACGCCCCTGCCAGATCTGCGCCACGATGTCAGGCAGACAGTGAAGGTGGCGCGAGAAGCGCGCTTCGCGAAAGCCAGGCACAGAATCTGCGTCAGACGGATGGGCCAGGCCCTCAACCAGCCCGACGGGATCAATCAGAAAAGTACGGATGATTGAGGGATAGAGGCTTTTGTAATCCAGCACCAGCACGGAGTCGTAGAGGCCGGGACGGGAGTCCATCACATAGCCGCCGGGGCTCGCCTCCGGCGCCACGTCGCCCTGATTGGGCGCTACATACCCCACGCGATGCATACGCGGAATATAGAGATGACTGAACGCCGCAACCGAGCCACCGTGCCGATCCAGCGCCAGGCCGTTAACGCTGGCACGCTCCAGTAAAAAGGGCATGATGGCGGTATGGTGAAAAATGCGCGTAACCAGCTCGCAATCTTTCAGGTTATAGGTCGCGAGCGCGGGTTTATCATGGGCAAAGCGCCAGTTGATCTCCTCCATGCGCTGCCACGGATTATTGATCGCTTTACCTTCACCCAGCAGCTCGCGCGCAACGGATTCCAGACTGAAAGAGGGAAAATCCCAGTAGGCAGACTTCAGCGCTTCAATGCCGTCAATCACGACGCGGCCGGCGAGCTGGGCGGTGAAGATGCCCGGCTTAAAGCCGTGTTCACGCCACTCCAGCGGCTGCTGCTGACGGCCGAGGCGCAGCGGAATGCCGTAGCGATCGGCATGCTTTTGCAGCACCCGCAGGTCGAACTGCACCACGTTCCAGCCAATGACCACATCGGGATCGTGCCGCGCGAACCAGGCGTTAAGCCGCTCCAGCAGCTGCTGGCGGCTCTCAACGTAAATCAGCTCAAAGCTGAGCGCGCTGGCGTCGCCGTTGGGCGGGCCCAGCATATACACCTGACGCTGACCGCAGCCTTCCAGCCCGATACAGTAAAGCTCGCCGCGTTCGGTGGTTTCAATATCCAGCGACACCCAGCGGAGAGGCGGCCGGTAGTCGGGATGCGGCTTCAGGCGGGCGTTGATCAGAGTCTCACCGCGCGGCTCGCCGCTGAACCAGACCGGGGCGGTAATAAAGCGCTCCATCAGATAGCGCTCGGGTGGCCGGATATCAGCTTCATAAACGCTGATGCCGTTCTCACGCAGACGTTTCTCCAGCTGCTGTAGCTGACGATGGCTGCGGCAATAGAGGCCAAACACCGGACGATAATGGAAATCCTTCAGCGTCAGCGACTGCAGACGGGTATGGGCTTCGTCGCGGATGAGCGCTTCGGTCTGACGGCGGAACGCTTCCGGAATAAACGCCACTGACTCCTGCGCGGGCAGCACCAGCCGCTGCGGCCCGGCATCGGTTGCCAGCCACAGCGTGATCTCGCTGCCTGAAGGGGTATCCCGCCAGTGACGGGTCAGCAGATAGCCTGCGCGCGGTTCTGTCACGGTGACTCCGGAGTAGAAATTATGCGCAGTATATCATGGATGTTTATACAGTGTCGGCAACTCTCTGCAGCGCAGCGGGAAAAGCTTGACGCCCTGACGCAGGCTCAGGACAATCCAGCCTTCATATTCCGCAGAGGATAGCTATGGAAGCCTGGATTCAACACCTGTTTACGCAATCGCTGGAGTACGCGCTGTTCGCCGTCGCTCTGGTGACCTTTCTTGAATCACTGGCGTTTGTGGGTTTGCTGCTGCCGGGCACCGTGCTGATGGCCAGCCTGGGGGCGCTGGTGGGCAGCGGTCAGATTGGCCTCTATCCGGCGTGGGCGGCGGGGCTGATTGGCTGCCTGCTGGGCGACTGGATCTCCTACGGTATCGGCTGGAAGTTTCAGGGGCCGCTGCACCGCTGGAAGTATCTGAAAAAGTATCAAAGCCTGCTGGATAAGACCGAGCATGCGCTGCATCAGCACAGCATGTTTACCGTGCTGGTGGGGCGCTTTGTCGGCCCGACACGCCCGCTGATCCCGCTGGCGGCAGGCATGCTTGAGCTGCCGGTGCGGAAGTTTCTGCCGCCCAATATCATCGGCTGTATTTTGTGGCCGCCCGCCTATCTGCTGCCGGGGATCCTCGCCGGTGTGGCCATTGATGTGCCGCAGGCGCAGGGCGACAGCTTTAAATGGCTGCTGCTGCTGGTAACGATTCTGCTCTGGCTGGGCGGATGGCTGCTCTGGCGCTGGTGGCGCAGTGACAAAACGCGCGACTGGGCAACCCGCTACCTGCCGAAAGCGCGCCTGCGCTGGCTGGCGCCGCTGATGGCCGTAGCGGGCAGCGCCGCGTTTATCGCGCTGCTGTTTCATCCGATGATGCCTGTTTTCCTGCAGCTGCTCTGGAAAGTCTTCTTCGCTTAAGCTGGCGTAATACCCAGGCGCGCGGCGCTGCTGCTCTCACCCCGAAGCAGCGCCGCCGTCTCACCATCCCACTCGATCCGGCCATCAGCAATCACCAGACTGCGTGCGGCAATCTGCTGCGCATCCTCCAGACTGTGCGACACCATCAGCAGCGTGATATTGCGTGCGTCACACACCGTACGCACCAGCTGCAGCATTTCGCGGCGCAGCGCCGGGTCGAGCGCCGAAAAAGGCTCATCCAGCAGCAGTACCGGCTGGTTGCGCAGCAGGCAGCGCGCCAGCGCCACCCGCTGCCGCTGGCCGCCGGAGAGCTCGCCAGGCAAGCGCGTCAGTAAATCATGCAGTCCGGTCTGGTGTGCAATCTCCCTCAGCTGCTGCTGCTGGTCGCGCGTGAGCTTCAGGCCCGGATGCAGACCCAGGGCCAGATTCTGCTGTACCGAAAGGTGCGGAAAGAGATTGTTCTCCTGAAACAGCATCGAGACCGGACGCAACGCCGGTACGCTGCGGGTGTGATCGCGGCCATTAATCAGCAGCGTGCCGTGGCTGACCGGCAGAAAGCCGCCGATCAGGCTCAGCAGCGTGCTTTTACCGGCGCCGCTCGGACCAAGTATCGCCAGCCGTTCACCCGCCTGAGCGCTGAAGCTGAAACGCATCGGCAGATGCTGATAAAGGTAAGTAAGATCAGTGAGTGTCAGCATGGCGTCCCGGCAGTTTTTCCATCAGAGTAAAAAGTAACAGGCAGAGCAGCAGCAGCAGCAAGGCGGTCGCGGCACCGTCGGCACCGCGATAGGCGCCGATCTGCTGATAAAGATACCAGGGCAGGGTGCGGAAATCGGCGTTGCCAAATAGCGCCACTGCGCCAAAGTCGCCAATCGAGAGTACGCAGGCAAAGGCGAGCGCCTGAGCCAGCGGACGCTTCAGCAGCCGCAGCTCAATCAGCTTCAGGCGATTGAGGCCGGAGAGACCGAGCGAGGCGCAGAGCGGCGCATAGCGTGCGGCGATATCGCGCATCGGGTTTTCCAGCACTTTCATGGCGTAGGGAATGGCGATCAGCGCATTGGTAAAGATCACCAGCCCGTCGGCACGCGCCGGCAGCCCGGAGGTAGCGGTAAACAGCAGGAAAAAGCCGCTGGCCAGCACGATGCCCGGCATCGCCAGAATCAGCATGCCGCTCAGCTCCAGCGCCTGTGCGCTCGCCCGATGCTGGCGCTGACGCAGCTCGCGGCTGCTCCACAGCAGCATCATTGTCAGGATCACACAGAGTGCGCCCGCGCCAAGGGCGATGCGCAGCGAGGTCAGCGTGGCCTGCCAGAGCGCCGGCTGCTGCAGTGCGCCGGCCACACCGCCGCGCACGCCATCGACCACCACCGCTGCCAGCGGAGGCAGCAGCAGCAGCAGCGCGAGAGCAATCAGCAGCGTGTCGCTGACGCGTGCAAACCCGCTATCCTGCGGATCGCGCCAGCCCTGCAGCGTCTGACTGCCGGCAGGGATCGCTTTACTGAAGCGCTGACTGAGCAGCACCAGCAGCAGACAGCAGCTGAGCTGCAGCAGTGCCAGCAGCGCGGCGCGGCCGGGATCGTAATCAAAACTCAGCGCCTGGTAGATCGCCAGCTCCAGCGTGGTCGCTTGTGGCCCGCCGCCCAGCGCCAGCACCGTGGCGAAGCTGGCAAAGCAGAGCATAAAGATCAGCGCCGCGGTCGGCAGGATCTGGCGACGCAGCCAGGGCCACTCCAGCAGCCGGAACAGATTCCAGCCGCGCAGCCCAAGCTGAGCCGCCAGCTGACGCTGCTCCGGCGGAATGCTCTCCAGCGCCTGCAGCAGCATGCGCGTGGCCAGCGGCAGGTTAAAAAAGACGTGCGCCAGCAAAATACCCTGCAGGCCATAGGGAGAGAAGTGGTAGGGAATACCCAGCAGCGTGCAGAGCTGTGCCAGCCAGCCGCTGCGGCCGTAGACGCTCAGCAGGCCAAATACCGCCACCAGCACCGGCAGCACCAGCGTCATCGCACATAAACGCAGCAGCAGCGCGCGGCCAGGAAAGCGGCGGCGATAGAGCGCGCGCGCCAGCAGCACGGCCGGCAGCACGGAGCAGAGTGCCGAGAGCAGCGCCTGCTCAAATGAGAACGCCAGCACGTGGTGCAGATAGCTGTCACTGAGCAGGCTGCGCATGTCCGGCAGCGGGGCCGCCGTCAGCAGCGCCCCGAGAGCGAGCAGCGCCACGGCGCACAGCAGCAGCGCGCTCAGCGCGCCGGGTATCAGCCAGCCGGGCATCAGCGGCTGACAGCCCGCTGCCAGGCGCTGATCCACGCGGCGCGCTGGTCAGCCACTTCTGCCGGTGAAAACTGCAGCGCTTTTTGCGGCACGTTCAGCGCCCGATAGCCAGCCGGCAAATCGCTTTTGATCACCGGGTACATCCAGTTGCCGGTGGGGATCGTCTGCTGGAAAGCGGGGCTGACGATAAACTGCATAAAACGCTGTGCCAGCGCTGGCTGTTTACTGCCGGCCAGCCGGGCGGCGACTTCGACCTGCAGGTAGTGCCCCTCACTGAAGGTGGCAGCAGCGTAGTTCTCTTTCTTCTCTTCAATAATGTGGTAAGCGGGCGACGTGGTATAGCTCAGCACCAGATCGCCTTCGCCCTTGAGAAACAGGCCGTACGCTTCACTCCATCCTTTAGTGACGGTAACGGTTTTCGCCGCCAGCTTCTGCCACGCCGCGTCGCTGCGATCGCCAAACACTTTTTGCATCCAGAGCAGCAGGCCGAGGCCTGGCGTACTGGTACGCGGATCTTCATAGATAACGCGCCATTTCTCCGGGCTTTCAACCAGCTCCTGCAGGCTTGCGGGCGGATTCTTCAGGCGGTTTTTGTCATACACAAAGGCGAAGTAGCCGTAATCGAAAGGAACAAAGGTGTCGTTCTGCCAGCGCTCAGGCAGCTGCAGCGCCGCGGTATCGACCTGACTTTTAGCAAACAGGCCGGTTTTCTCCGCCGCCTGCAGGAGGTTGTTATCCAGTCCCAGCACAACGTCCGCTTTACTGTTTTTCCCTTCCATGCGCAGACGGTTGAGCAGCGAGACGCCATCCTCCAGCGCCACGTAGCGCAGCTCGCAGCCGCACTCCGCTTCAAACGCTTTCTTTACCGCCGGCCCAGGGCCCCATTCAGCAGCGAACGAATCATAGGTATAGACGGTCAGTAGCGGTCTGGCGGCGAATACCGGTGCGGACAACAGCAGCAGGACAGGCAGAACGTTCTTTAACACTTTGCGCTCCTTAAGGAGAGGATATGAGTGAGTCGCAAAGGATCTGAGGCTGGCACATCTCAAATCCCTACGCCGGTATTAACCGGATCAGGTTCGACGGGTTTCTCTCAGCCTGACGACGCAGGCACCCCGTTGAGAACGGCTTAGTGTAGACATTTCCGCCACGGCGTGAAAGCGTCATAACGCCGGCGGCGCAAACCAGGCAGATTTAAAATCGAACCAGCCCAGCGTGTTCAGCCGTACGCCACGCATGCTGCGCTGGCCTTCCAGCAGCAGCCAGTGGTGAAACAGCGGATGCAGCCAGTCCTGATCTACCAGCTGGCGCGCCCACTCAGCCAGCGGCAGGCGTTTCTCACGCCAGCGCGCAGCATCCTCATGCCACGCCAGCGGAATGCAGTGCTGCATCAGCGGCAGCTCATAGAGCTGCGCAAACAGCGCGTACTCCAGCGGCAGGGTGAAGTTAACGCTGCCGAGCCAGATATCGCTCTCTCCGGCGCCGGCAAACCACGCTTCGTAGCTCATCACCCGGGTGATCAGTTCCACCCCCTGCTGCGCCAGCAGGGGACGCAGCGCGCTGGCGATGCCTTCATGCTCGACGTGGTCGCTGTACCAGCTTAACGTCAGCCGGGTCAGACCTTCCGGCTTGTCCGCCGCCCGCAGATCGCGGCGATGGTGCCAGCGCGGCAGCAGGCCCCAGGCAGGAAACCAGTAACGCTGATAGCCGGGATCGGCATGATGCAGCAGGGTAACCGGATTAAGCAGATCGCTGACCCAGCGGCGGAACCCGGCATGGCGTCCCCAGGCGGAGCGCTGGTCAAACAGCAGGAAGTAGCAGCCCTCCTCCAGACGGCTCTCTTCCGCTATCTCATCCGCCTCGCTGCCCTGCAGTTTTACGCCAGAGTAGACCAGCTCGTCACTGACTTCCGGCAGCACCCAGATTGAGACTTCGTCAATCAGCGCCCGGTAGCCAAAGTAGTCATCAAACGCGGCAATTTTCAGCTGCGTCTGCTGATTGCGTACCACGCTGTAAGGGCCGCAGCCGGCAGGCTGACGGGCAAAGTCGGGCAGGGACGGCCATTCGCGCGGCAGGATCATGGCGCTGACGCTGCCCAGCAGCCACGGCAGCCAGCTGTCAGGCTGGGTCAGCGAGATATCCAGCGTCCAGGGCGCCGGCGAGTGCAGCTGCGAGATATGCGCAAACAGCGGCAGAGCGGCGCTGCGCTGCAGCGAATCAAGAATATCGGCCATCTCCAGCTCGCGCCCGTGATGAAAGCGGATGGCCGGACGCAGATAAAAGCGCCACTGCCACGCGGAGAGTTGCTGCCAGTGATGAGCAATATCGGGTTCGATTTCTCCGTTTTCCTCATTTATGCGCGTCAGGCCGCTGAAGATCTGGCGGGCCAGATGCGTTTCCGAGCGGCGCAGCGGCGAGGCGGGCAGCAGGTTCTGCAGCGGACGGTAGTAGAGCACGCGCAGAATATGCTTTCCCTGACGCACGCTGCGGCCAAGGTGGGCGGCAATCATCTGCCGCACCTGCGCTTTGTCGCCAACCAGCTGAACCAGCTGGTCAATACCGTCCTGCTCCAGCAGCGCTTCTGCCCGCTGCTGCTGCAGCGCCAGACCGGTACAGCGGAAGCGCAGCTGCGAACGCTTTCCGCGTCCCGCCTCAGCCTGCCAGGTCAGCCAGCCTTCACGCTGCATCGCCTGAAGCAGGTTGCGCATATGGCGCCGCGAACAGTGCAGAGTGCTGGCCAGTGCATCAAGCGTTGTCGCCCGATCCTGACCTTCACACTGCTGCCAGAGACGAATAAATTGCTGCTGCAGACGGGCCGAAGACATAAAAGGGGAACTCCGTGGCGATTTCGCTCAGTGTTTATTGCCCTATAATAGAGGCATACTGCCACTCAATGGAAGAGCGGGAGGCACCCGATCCGGGTGGCGCTCAACCAGCTGTGTCGCCCGTGTGGCACATTTTTCTGAGTAGGGTGCAATTACACCGCCAGCAGATTTTTCTCTGCTGGCTTTTTCATAGCGGTGTGAAATCGTCTACGCTCTTTCGCTACTCTTTTCTGTTTTTTCCAAAGGGATTTCTGCATGAAGTCGCTGTTAACGCGGCAGCGCCGCCCCGATCCGGTCTATCTCGCTTTTATGGTTGTCACTTTTATGGCGGGCGTTGCGGGTGCGCTGCAGGCACCGACCCTCAGCCTGTTTCTGACCCGCGAGGTGCAGGTACGCCCCTTCTGGGTCGGGCTCTTTTTCACCATTAACGCACTCGGCGGCATTGTGATCAGTATGCTGGTAGCAAAGCGCTCCGATACGCGCGGCGACCGGCGCCACCTGATCCTCTTTTGCTGCCTGATGGCTATTCTGAACGCGCTGCTGTTTGCGTTTAACCGTCACTACGCCACGCTGATAAGCCTGGGCGTGCTGCTCTCCGCGCTGGCCAGCGTCGCAATACCGCAGATATTTGCGCTGGCGCGGGAGTACGCGGACGCATCAGCGCGTGAAGTGGTGATGTTCAGTTCGGTGATGCGGGCGCAGCTGTCGCTGGCGTGGGTCATCGGTCCGCCGCTCTCATTTGCGCTGGCGCTCAATTTCGGTTTCGTCACGCTGTTTGCCGTGGTGGCGGGCATGTTTTTACTGAGTATGCTGCTGATCTGGCGTGGCCTGCCGTCGGTACCGCGCGTGGTGGCGACGCCGGAGCAGCTGCTGCTGCAGGTCAGCCCGTGGAAAGATGCGCAGGTGATGCTGCTGTTTATCGCCTCAGTAATCATGTGGGCGTGCAACACCATGTACTTTATTGATATGCCGCTCTACATGAGCAACACGCTGGGGCTGCCGGAAAAGCTGGCGGGCCTGCTGATGGGAACGGCCGCCGGCCTGGAGATCCCGATTATGCTGCTGGCGGGCTTTTACGCGAAGCGCGTCGGTAAGCGCGCGCTGATGCTGGTGGCGGGCGTGGCGGCAATTCTCTTTTATCTCGGGCTGGTGCTGTTTAACTCAAAAACTGCGCTGATGCTGCTGCAGCTGTTTAACGCCGCTTTTATCGGCATTATCGCCGGTATTGGCATGCTCTGGTTTCAGGATCTGATGCCCGGCCGGGCGGGCGCGGCAACAACGCTGTTTACCACCTCCATCTCCACCGGGCTGATCGTGGCCGGGCTGCTGCAGGGGATCCTGAGCGAGCGCTTCGGGCATGAATCGGTTTATCAGGTGGCGCTGGGCATGTCCGTGCTGGCGCTGCTGCTGGTCGCGCGCGTGCGCGATGTGAAGCCGGCGACGGAGATCGCCGGCGCGTAAAGCGTGCCGCTACCTGACGTAGCGGCGTTTAATCATTATCGCAGGAAAGCGGGCTGCTGCTGCTCGTAGCGCGCGATCGACTCTTCATGCTGCAGCGTCAGGCCGATACTGTCCAGACCGTTAATCATACAGTGGCGGCGGAAGCTATCGATCTCAAACGTATAGGTTTTGTCGCCTGCCGTGACCGTCTGTGCTTCCAGATCCACCGTAAAGCGCATGCCCGGACTGGCGTCAACCAGCCGGAACAGTGCGTCAACATCCTCTTCGCTCAGTCGCACCGGCAGCAGCTGATTGTTAAAGCTGTTGCCGTAAAAGATATCGGCAAAGCTTGGCGCAATGACGACATGGAAACCGAAGTCGGTCAGCGCCCAGGGGGCGTGCTCACGGGAGGAGCCGCAGCCGAAGTTCTCGCGCGCCAGCAGAATGCTGGCACCGGCAAACTCAGGCTTGTTAAGCACAAAGCTGGCGGTAGGCTGTGTGCCGGCATCATCGTCAAAACGCCAGTCGTGAAACAGGTGGGCACCGAAGCCGGTGCGGGTGACCTTCTGCAGAAACTGCTTTGGAATAATGGCATCGGTATCCACGTTGGCCGCATCCAGTGGCGCGACAATACCGGTGTGCTGCGTAAATTTAGTCGCCATCGCTTAAGCTCCCTGAGTCAGTTCACGAATATCGGCAAAACGGCCGGAGACCGCTGCGGCGGCAGCCATCGCCGGGCTGACCAGGTGCGTACGGCCGCCACGGCCCTGACGGCCTTCAAAGTTGCGGTTGCTGGTCGAGGCGCAGCGCTCGCCCGGATTCAGGCGATCGTTGTTCATGGCAAGACACATAGAGCAGCCCGGCAGACGCCACTCAAAACCCGCCTCAAGAAAGATTTTATCCAGACCTTCCGCTTCCGCCTGCGCTTTAACCGGGCCGGAGCCCGGCACGACCATCGCGACCACGCCGGGTGCCACTTTACGCCCTTTGGCAATCGCTGCGGCAGCGCGCAGATCCTCAATGCGTGAGTTAGTGCAGGAGCCAATAAAGACTTTATCGATAGCCACGTCGGTCAGCTTCACGCCCGGTTGCAGGTTCATGTAAGCCAGCGCTTTTTCAGCGGAGGCGCGCTCAACCGGATCGGCAAACGAGGCGGGATCGGGTATCGCCTGATCCACCGCCATCACCTGACCCGGATTGGTGCCCCAGGTGACCTGCGGGGCAATATCGGCGGCGTTCAGCGTCACCACGCTATCAAACGCTGCGTCCGAATCTGACTTCAGCGTGCGCCAGTAGGCCACGGCCTGCTCCCAGTCGTCGCCTTTCGGCGCAAACTGTTTATCTTTCAGGTAGGCGAACGTAGTGTCATCCGGCGCCACCAGGCCCGCTTTCGCGCCCATCTCAATCGCCATATTGCACAGCGTCATGCGGCCTTCCATGCTCAGCGCTTCAATCGCCGGGCCGCAGAACTCCACCACATAGCCAGTGCCGCCGGCGCTGCCGGTTTTACCGATGATCGCCAGCACGATATCTTTCGCCGTAATGCCCGGCGCAGCGGCGCCCGACACATTGATTTTCATGGTTTTCGCCCGACCCTGCTTCAGCGTCTGAGTGGCAAACACATGCTCAACTTCCGAAGTGCCGATACCAAACGCCAGTGAACCAAAGGCGCCGTGCGTGGCGGTATGTGAGTCGCCGCAGACGATGGTCATACCCGGCAGGGTCATGCCCTGTTCCGGCCCGATCACGTGTACGATGCCCTGGAAGGGATGGTTCAGGTCGTAGAGCTGAATGCCGAACTCATCGCAGTTCTTCATCAGTTCCTGCATCTGAATCCGCGCCATTTCACCCGACGCATTGATATCTTTCGTCTGGGTTGAAACGTTGTGATCCATGGTGGCAAAGGTTTTTTCCGGCTGACGCACTTTACGGCCGTGCGCGCGCAGGCCGTCGAACGCCTGCGGGGAGGTCACTTCGTGGATCAGGTGACGGTCAATATAGAGCAGCGGCGTTTCATCGGGCGCTTCGTGAACGACATGTGCGTCAAATAACTTCTGGTATAAGCTTTTCATTTTTATTTTTCTCCGGCAATGAAGCCCGCGATGAGGCTACCCATTTCATCCGTACTGACAGCAGGGCCGTCGCCCGCCAGATCGCGGGTGCGATGGCCCGCTTCCAGCGCCTGGCTGACCGCCTGTTCGATAGCATTCGCCGCGTCGGCGGCGTTCAGGCTGAAGCGCAGCAGCATCGACAGCGACAGGATCTGGGCAATCGGGTTAGCGATATTTTGTCCGGCGATATCCGGCGCAGAGCCGCCAGCGGGTTCAAACAGGCCAAAACCCTCTTCGTTCAGGCTGGCTGACGGCAGCATGCCCATCGACCCGGTGATCATGGCGCACTCATCAGAGAGAATGTCGCCAAACAGGTTGGAGCAGAGCAGGACATCAAACTGCGAGGGGTCTTTGATCAGCTGCATGGTGGCATTGTCGATATACATATGCGCCAGCTGCACGTCAGGATACGCTTTTGCCACTTCATTCACGATTTCACGCCACATCACCGAACTTTGCAGCACGTTAGCTTTGTCGATGGAGGTGACATGACCCCGGCGCTTGCGTGCGGCTTCAAAGGCGTTACGTGCAATGCGCTCAATCTCAAAGCGGTGGTAAACCTCGGTATCGAATGCCCGCTCGTGTGCACCGCTGCCTTCGCGTCCTTTTGGCTGACCAAAGTAGATGCCGCCGGTGAGCTCACGTACGCAGAGAATATCAAAACCGCGCGCCGCGATATCGCTGCGCAGCGGGCAAAATGCTTCAAGACCTTTATAGAGCGCGGCAGGGCGCAGATTGCTGAACAGTCTGAAATGCTTGCGCAGCGGCAGCAGCGCCCCGCGCTCCGGCTGGCCAGCCGGCGGCAGATGCTCCCACTTCGGGCCGCCAACGGAGCCAAACAGAATCGCGTCTGCCTGCTCAGCCCCGGCTACGGTCGCAGGCGGCAGTGGTTCACCGTGACGATCGATGGCGATACCGCCAACATCATATTCGCTGGTGGTGATACGCATGCCAAAGCGGGTGCGAACCGCGTCGAGCACTTTCATCGCCTGCGCCATCACTTCCGGGCCGATTCCGTCGCCAGGCATGACCGCAATATGATATGAGTGAGTCATAGTTACACCGTTTCCTTCTGTTCTTTAAATTTACGCTGCAGTTCTTTTTCGACCTGTCGGGCTCGCCAGATGTTGTTCAGTGCGTTGATCATCGCTTTGGCAGAGGATTCAACGATATCGGTAGCGAGACCTACGCCGTGGAACTTGCGTCCGTTGTAGTTCACTACGATATCCACCTGGCCCAGGGCATTTTCGCCGTGACCTTTCGCCGTCAGCTTGTAGTTCACCAGCTCGGCGTCAAAGCCGGTAATGCGGTTGATCGCCTGATAGACCGCGTCAACCGGACCGTTGCCGGTGGCCGCATCCGCTTTGGTCTCTTCACCATAGCCGAGCTGGACTGAAGCGGTTGCCGTGACGCTGGAGCCGGTCTGCACGTTGAATTCGTTGAGCTGGAAAAATTCCGGCTCTTCATGCTGTTTGTTGATAAAGGCGAGCGCTTCCAGATCGTAGTCAAACACCTGACCTTTCTTATCGGCCAGCTTCAGGAAGGCGTCATACAGCGCGTCGAGGTTGTAGTCAGCCTCTTTATAGCCCATCTCTTCCATACGATGTTTTACCGCCGCGCGTCCGGAGCGGGAGGTGAGGTTCAGCTGAATTTTGTGCAGGCCGATCGATTCAGGCGTCAGAATTTCGTAGTTTTCACGGTTTTTCAGCACGCCATCCTGATGAATGCCGGAGGAGTGCGCAAACGCATTTGAGCCGACCACCGCTTTGTTCGCCGGAATTGGCATGTTGCAGATCTGGCTGACAATCTGGCTGGTGCGGTAGATCTCCTGGTGGTTGATAGCGGTGTGAACGTTCATGATCTGCTGGCGGGTTTTGATCGCCATGATCACCTCTTCCAGCGCGCAGTTACCGGCGCGCTCGCCCAGACCATTCAGCGTGCCTTCAACCTGACGCGCGCCCGCCAGTACCGCAGCAATAGCGTTGCCGGTTGCCATGCCTAAATCATCATGGGTGTGCACTGACAGAATCGCTTTGTCGATGTTAGGCACGCGGTTAACCAGCTGCCCGATAATATTGGCGTATTCGCCAGGCAGGGTATAGCCAACGGTATCGGGAATATTAATGGTGGTAGCACCGGCGCTGATGGCGGCTTCAACCATGCGGCAGAGATCGTCAATCGGCGTGCGCCCGCCATCTTCACAGGAGAACTCCACGTCATCGGTATAATTGCGTGCGCGTTTTACCATGTGCACTGCACGCTCAATCACTTCCGGCAGCGTACTGCGCAGCTTGGTCGCGATATGCATCGGTGAGGTGGCAATAAAAGTATGAATACGGAACGCGTCGGCAACGCGCAGTGATTCGTAAGCGGCATCGATATCTTTTTCGACACAGCGCGCCAGCCCGCAGACGCGGCTGTTTTTGATCGTACGCGCAATAGTCTGTACCGATTCAAAATCACCGGGAGAAGAGACCGGGAAACCCACTTCCATTACGTCCACGCCCATTCTTTCCAGCGCCAGGGCGATCTGCAATTTTTCTTTAACACTCAGGCTGGCCTGTAATGCCTGCTCACCGTCGCGCAGAGTGGTATCGAAAATAATAACTTGCTGGCTCATGGTTATCTTCCTTTTGCATTAACTTCGCCGGTGCAACGAGCATAAAAAAACCCGCGCAGTGGCGCGGGTTTTTAACTTTCAGCGGGTTGGAATCAGTTGTTGATTTCGCCCACGAGTCTACCGCGCAAACTGGATGCGTTTAGTAGTAGACCGAGTAGGCGGAAAGAACGAAACATGAATCAGACCCCATAAAATGTGTGCTGTACATATTGGTACTGGATTAGCGATGTGATGTCAACCCTGCATCAGGGGCTATTTTACTTACGCTAAAAGCGCGATCTGCTGGAAATATTGACGCCTGTGGAGGATCGCGAAAAAAATAGCGTGCTGCATCGCAGGGGCAGATGTAATGTACGCTATCATAAAGCGATTATTTTGATTAAATTGTTGATTTTATTATTATATTTTAATGTATGAGGCAGGTGAAAATACAAATCTCAGGCTGCAAGGCAGAATAATATAATGCCTCTGGCAATTTTTGACGTTAATCACACGGCAAAGAAAGAAGTTAAAAACATTGTGGGCTGATGCAACAGGCGATAACAAAAATATATTTCTTACAACTCGCTGAAAATAATCTTCAGACCAGCATATTCCTCTGAATTTATGCCTGCCGATCAGTTTATTCATCGTACCCTGACCCGGCACGTCAGAGGCTTACTTGTCCGGGAACGCGCGTCGCAGGGCCTGGCGGTTTGCAGCCCGCAGGCTCTGCGGTTATGGTAATCGTCCTACTCTCAAAAGAATTCATTCAGGTAGATTCCCGATATCTGGAAGGCGGAAATGAATTCCTTCTTCTGAGCATAAACATAAGATTTTGATCTTAATTGGCGATAAGGGAACAGATGCGACACCGTGCGCTGGACAGCGCTGCCCGTCGCGGCTGTTTCTGACGCCTGGAGGCAGAAAATGGAGATGTTGTCAGGAGCCGAAATGGTCGTCCGTTCGTTGATCGATCAGGGCGTAAAACAGGTATTCGGTTATCCGGGCGGAGCAGTGCTCGATATCTATGATGCGCTGCAGACGGTCGGTGGAATTGACCATGTACTGGTGCGTCACGAACAGGGCGCAGTGCATATGGCAGATGGTCTGGCACGGGCAACCGGCGAAGTTGGCGTAGTGCTGGTGACGTCTGGACCGGGGGCGACGAATGCCATCACCGGTATCGCAACCGCCTATATGGATTCGATTCCACTGGTGATCCTGTCAGGTCAGGTGCCCTCATCGCTGATTGGCTATGATGCGTTTCAGGAGTGCGATATGGTCGGTATCTCCCGGCCGGTGGTCAAACACAGCTTCCTGGTAAAAAGCACAGAAGAGATCCCTACGGTGCTTAAGAAGGCCTTCTGGCTGGCGGCCAGCGGGCGTCCCGGCCCGGTAGTCATCGATCTGCCTAAAGATATCCTGAATCCGGCGAATAAACTGCCGTATGCCTGGCCGGAAAGCGTCAGCATGCGCTCTTATAATCCGACCCTGCAGGGCCATAAAGGTCAGATTAAGCGCGCACTGCAGACGCTCTTGGGTGCGCATAAGCCGGTCATTTATGCCGGCGGCGGGGCGATCACGTCAGGATGCGAAGCGGAACTGCGCCAGCTGGCTGAGCAGCTTAATATTCCGGTAACCACTTCACTGATGGGACTGGGCGCGTTTCCCGGCACGCACCGTCAGTGTGTCGGCATGCTTGGCATGCACGGTACGTATGAAGCCAACATGACGATGCACAACGCCGATTTGATCTTTGGCATCGGCGTCCGCTTTGACGATCGCACCACCAACAATCTGGCAAAATATTGCCCGAATGCCACCATCATGCACATTGATGTGGATCCGACGTCTATTTCAAAAACGGTCAGCGCAGATATTCCGATCGTTGGCGATGCCAAACAGACGCTGGTGCAGATGCTGGAGCTGCTGGCGCAGAGCGACACGCAGCAGCAGCACGACAGCCTGCGCGACTGGTGGCAGAACATTGAAACCTGGCGCAGCCGTAAGTGTCTGGAGTTCAATCGCAACAGCGATAAGATTAAACCGCAGGCGGTGATAGAGACAATCGCGCGTCTGACGGGCGGCGAGGCTTACGTGACCTCTGATGTCGGACAGCATCAGATGTTTGCTGCACTCTATTACCCGTTTGACAAGCCGCGTCGCTGGATCAACTCCGGTGGCCTTGGCACCATGGGCTTTGGCCTGCCGGCTGCGCTGGGCGTGAAGATGGCGCTGCCGGAAGAGACGGTGATCTGTGTCACCGGTGATGGCAGTATCCAGATGAACATTCAGGAGCTATCGACAGCGCTGCAGTACGATCTGCCCGTACTGGTGCTCAATCTGAACAACCGTTTCCTCGGCATGGTGAAACAGTGGCAGGATATGATCTATTCCGGACGCCATTCACAATCCTATATGGAGTCGCTGCCCGATTTTGTCCGCCTGGCTGAGGCGTATGGCCATGTCGGCATCGCTATCCAGCATCCGGCCGAGCTGGAAGAAAAGCTGCAGCTGGCGCTGGATACGCTGGCAAAAGGGCGACTGGTGTTTGTGGATGTCACCGTTGATGGCAGCGAGCACGTCTATCCGATGCAGATTCGGGGCGGCTCAATGGATGAAATGTGGTTGAGCAAGACGGAGAGGACTTAATTATGCGTCGTATTCTATCGGTGCTGCTGGAGAATGAGTCGGGCGCATTATCCCGCGTGGTCGGACTTTTCTCCCAGCGCGGTTACAACATCGAGAGCCTGACCGTTGCGCCCACCGACGATCCTACTCTGTCGCGCATGACCATTCAGACCGTGGGCGATGAAAAAGTGATTGAGCAGATTGAGAAGCAGCTGCATAAGCTGGTGGATGTACTGCGCGTCACTGAACTGGGGCAGGGCGCTTACGTTGAGCGTGAGATCATGCTGGTCAAAATTCAGGCCAGCGGCTATGGCCGTGAAGAAGTGAAACGCAGCGCGGAGATTTTTCGCGGACAGATTGTTGATGTCACACCGACGCTTTACACGGTTCAGCTGGCAGGCACCAGCGACAAGCTGGATGCGTTTCTCAACAGCGTACGCGAAGTAGCAGAGATTGTTGAGGTGGCACGTTCAGGTATCGTTGGCGTATCACGCGGCGAGCGCATCATGCGTTAATCCCGCTCTGTTATCACTGCACTTTACTCTAACCCGGCGTAATGCCGGGTTTTTTTATTTTATGCGCCAGCTTTGTTTGCTGATGAAAAGCGGTTGCTCAGGCCGGTTTTCTGCGGTTAGATGTAACAAAGATTTTATCCACAGCTACGTTGCGGATATCTCCGCCAGCTCTGGCTTATCGACATGAAGGTGTTATCGTGAAACTGGATGAAATTGCGCGTCTGGCCGGCGTCTCGCGTACCACCGCCAGCTATGTGATCAATGGTAAAGCGCGGCAGTATCGTGTCAGCGACAAAACGGTTGAGAAAGTGATGGCGGTGGTACGCGAGTATAACTACCACCCCAATGCGGTCGCTGCCGGCCTGCGTGCAGGGCGCACGCGCTCTATCGGACTGGTGATCCCCGATCTCGAAAACACCAGCTATACGCGTATTGCTAATTATCTGGAGCGTCAGGCGCGCCAGCGCGGCTATCAGCTGCTTATCGCCTGTTCAGAAGATCAGCCTGATAACGAGATGCGCTGTATCGAGCATCTGCTGCAGCGTCAGGTCGATGCAATCATCGTCTCCACTTCGCTGCCGCCGGAGCACCCGTTCTACCAGCGCTGGATAAACGATCCGCTGCCGATTGTCGCGCTGGATCGCGCGCTGGATCGTGAGCACTTTACCAGCGTTGTCGGTGCCGATCAGGATGATGCGCGCGCGCTGGCGGCTGAATTGCGTCAGCTCCCGGTGAAAAACGTACTGTTTATGGGCGCGCTACCGGAGCTTTCCGTGAGTTTTCTGCGTGAAATGGGCTTCCGCGAAGCCTGGCAGGATGATGAGCGTTCAGTCAGTTACCTCTACTGCAACAGTTTTGATCGCGCGGCCGCCGCTGCCCTGTTTGAGCGTTATCTGGACGAAAATCCCATGCCTGATGCGCTTTTTACCACATCATTTGGTCTGCTGCAGGGCGTAATGGATGTCACGCTGAAACGAGAAGGGCGGCTGCCAAAAGATCTGGCGATCGCCACGTTTGGCGATCACGAATTACTCGATTTCCTTGATTGTCCGGTACTGGCGGTGGGACAGCGTCATCGCGACGTTGCAGAGCGGGTTCTGGAACTGGTGCTGGCGTCTCTTGATGAGCCGCGCAAACCCAAACCCGGATTAACGCGCATTCGCCGTAACTTATTTCATCGTGGCCAGTTAAGCCGCCTGACAAAATGAGTTAGCGGACGCGATGATGCCCGCCATTTATTCACTATCTGGCGGGCAATTAATTATCTGACGTAAAAAAGCGTAAATAACAGCCATTAATTTTCACAAAACAGCGAGCAATTTAATCCTGCTGGATAAAAGTTAGTCATTTTTAATCCCTGCCAGCAGGCGCTTGCGCTGGGCTTCCGTTCAGAAATCCCCTAAAATGCCGCCGCTGTCGCATAACCCTGCGCTGCTGTACTTAAGCCAAATCTGAATCAAATTTAATCATGTCTGAAGTAAGCAGATATTTTTATACTGTTATTCATCGGTTTAATTTTGCTTTGCCATTCCGCACGCTTTTTTATTTCGCTTTCCGCTTATTTTTCCGGGATGTAAAGAGTGATATTCACCTGCCGTTGCGGCTTGACAATGTTTTCATCGGCTCCGTAAACTCGTTTCGTGGTAAAAAGTGGGATAAAGTGGTGAAAACGGTAGCTGAGGAGTCAGGCTGGCATGTTCCGCGGGGCAACGTTAGTCAATCTCGACAGTAAAGGGCGGTTAGCGGTTCCGGTGCGCTATCGCGAATTACTGCTCGCAGAGTCTCAGGGTCAGATGGTCTCTACTATCGACCTGCATCAGCCTTGCCTGCTGCTTTATACCCTGCCCGAATGGGAAATTATTGAGAAAAAACTGGCTCGCTTATCCAGTATGAATCCGGCAGAGCGACGCGTACAGCGTCTGCTGCTCGGACATGCCAGCGAATGCCAGATGGATAGTGCAGGCCGGCTGCTGCTGGCAAATACCTTAAGGCAGCATGCGGGACTGAAAAAAGAAGTGATGCTGGTTGGGCAGTTCAACAAGTTTGAATTGTGGGATGAACAGACCTGGTATCAACAAGTCAGGGATGATATTGACGCAGAACATTCAGCTCAGGAACCTCTATCTGAGCGGTTGCAGGACTTATCGCTATAGCTATGCAGGAAAATTTTAAACATACCACGGTGCTGCTGGATGAGGCGGTAAACGGCCTTAATATCAGGGAAGACGGCATTTACATTGACGGCACCTTTGGTCGCGGTGGCCACTCACGCCTGATCCTTTCGCAGCTTGGCGAAAATGGACAGCTGCTGGCCATCGATCGCGATCCGCAGGCAATTGCGGCCGCCGCTGAGATTAACGATCCGCGCTTTTCTATTGTGCACGGTCCTTTCTCAGCGCTGGCAGACTATGTCGACGCGCGCGGGCTGACCGGGAAAATCAGTGGCGTCCTGCTGGATCTGGGCGTCTCCTCACCGCAGCTGGACGACGCCGAGCGCGGCTTTTCGTTTATGCGCGACGGGCCGCTGGACATGCGCATGGATCCCACGCGGGGTCACTCTGCCGCTGAATGGCTGCTGCAGGCAGAAGAAGCTGATATCGCCTTTGTGCTGAAAACATACGGCGAAGAGCGTTTCGCGAAGCGCATTGCACGCGCCATTACAGAGCGCAATCGGGAGCAGCCGATGACGCGCACAAAAGAGCTGGCTGAAGTCATTGCCGCCGCGACGCCGGTAAAAGATAAATTTAAGCACCCGGCGACGCGCAGCTTTCAGGCTATTCGTATCTGGATCAACAGTGAGCTGGAAGAGATTGATACCGCACTCAAAGGCGCGCTTTCTGTTCTGGCTCCGGGTGGCCGTTTATCCATCATCAGCTTCCACTCTCTTGAAGATCGCCTGGTGAAGCGTTTTATGCGCGATCAAAGCCGTGGTCCGCAGGTTCCGGCGGGAATTCCGATGACGGAAAGCCAGCTGAAAGCGCTGGGCGGACGCGAGCTGAAAACGCTGGGCAAGCTCATTCCGGGCGAAGCAGAGGTGCGGGAAAACCCGCGCGCGCGCAGCTCGGTGCTGCGTATTGCTGAAAGGACCGCGCCATGATTGGCAATGAGCGGCACAGTCTCCCCGGCGTCATCGGCGGAGACCTGCTGCGCTTTGGCAAGATCCCGGTGTTGTTGCTGATTGCCGTACTGGTCTCTTCGGTACTGGTCGTGACCACAACGCACAAAACGCGCCTGCTAACGGCGCAGCGTGAACAGCTGGTGCTGGAGCGCGATGCGCTGGATATCGAATGGCGCAACCTGATTCTGGAAGAGAACGCGCTTGGCGATCACAGCCGGGTAGAGCGGATCGCAACCGATAAGCTGCAGCTGCGGCACGTTGATCCTTCTCAGGAAAATATTGTGGTGCAGAAATAAGGAATCGCAGACCTCAATGAGCGGCGCAGGCAAAACGCTGAAGTTAAAAAAACAGGAAGATAAGGCCAGCTTTGTAAGCTGGCGTTTTGCTTTGCTGTGCGGCTGTATTTTACTCGCGCTGGGCGGGCTGCTGTCGCGCGTCGCCTGGCTGCAGGTGATCAAGCCCGATCGGCTGGTTAAAGAGGGCGATCTGCGCTCGCTGCGCGTGCAGGAGGTGCCGACGGCGCGCGGCATGATCAGCGACCGTGCCGGGCGTCCGCTGGCGGTCAGCGTACCGGTTAATGCTATCTGGGCCGATCCTAAAGAGCTGATTGGTCACGGCGGCGTCACCCTTGATAGCCGCTGGAAAGCGCTCTCAGATGCGCTGTCGATCCCGCTGGATCAGCTGGCCGCGCGCATCAACGCCAACCCCAAAGGACGCTTTATCTATCTGGCGCGTCAGGTTAATCCGGCCATTGGCGACTATGTGAAAAAACTGAAGCTGCCGGGTATTTATCTGCGCCAGGAGTCGCGCCGCTACTATCCGGCCGGTCAGGTCACCGCGCATCTGATTGGTTTCACCAACATTGACGGACAGGGCATCGAAGGGATTGAGAAAAGCTTCGACAAATGGCTGACGGGCGCGCCAGGCGAGCGTACGGTGCGTAAAGATCGCTTCGGGCGCGTCATTGAAGATATCTCGTCGGTCGACAGCCGTGCCGCACACAATCTGACGCTGAGTATTGATGAGCGGCTGCAGGCGCTGGTCTATCGCGAGCTCAATAATGCGGTCGCCTTTAACAAAGCAGAGTCGGGCACGGCGGTGCTGGTTGATGTCAGCACGGGCGAAGTCCTGGCAATGGCAAACAGCCCTGCCTACAACCCGAATAACCTCAGCAATACGCCAAAAGATGTCATGCGTAACCGCGCCATCACCGACATTTTTGAGCCGGGCTCAACGGTGAAGCCCATGGTGGTGATGACTGCGCTGCAGCGTGGGGTGGTGAAAGAGAACAGCGTACTGAACACCGTGCCATACCGCGTAAACGGTCATGAGATCAAAGATGTGGCGCGCTATAACGAACTGACCCTGACCGGGGTCTTACAGAAGTCGAGTAACGTCGGGGTTTCACGTCTGGCGTTAGCGATGCCCTCCTCAGCGCTGGTAGATACTTACGCGCGCTTTGGACTGGGTAAACCGACCAATTTGGGGCTGGTCGGGGAAAGCAGTGGCTTATACCCTCAAAAACAACGGTGGTCTGACATAGAGAGGGCCACCTTCTCTTTCGGCTACGGGCTAATGGTAACGCCGTTACAGTTAGCGCGAGTCTACGCAACGATTGGCAGCTACGGTATCAATCGTCCTCTCTCCATTACCAAAGTGGATCCGCCGGTTGCGGGTGAGCGCGTCTTTCCGGAGAACCTGGTCAGAACGGTAATGCATATGATGGAGAGCGTGGCGCTGCCCGGCGGCGGTGGGGTAAAAGCCGCTATCAAAGGATATCGCATTGCGATTAAAACCGGCACCGCGAAAAAGGTCGGTCCCGACGGCCGCTACGTCAATAAGTATATCGCCTACACCGCCGGTGTGGCACCAGCCAGCCAGCCGCGTTTTGCGCTGGTCGTGGTGATTAACGATCCGCAGGCCGGTAAATATTATGGCGGTGCAGTCTCTGCGCCGGTGTTTGGCGCCATCATGGGCGGCGTATTGCGCACCATGAATATTGAGCCGGACGCACTGCCTGTCGTGGATAAAAACGAATTAGTGAAGAACAGAAGTGAGGCATCAAGTGACAGATCGTAACCTGCGCGATTTACTGGCCCCCTGGGTGGCCGGCGCGCCGGCGCGTCCCCTTCGTGACATGACGCTGGACAGCCGCGCGGCGGCGGCCGGCGATCTGTTTATCGCCGTAGCGGGCCATCATGCTGATGGCCGGCGCTTTATCCCGCAGGCCATTGCGCAGGGCGTTGCCGCCGTGATTGCCGAAGCGGAAGGCGAGGCCAGTGACGGCGATATCCGTGAACTGCACGGCGTGCCGGTGATCTATCTGGCGCAGCTGCCGCAGCGCCTCTCCGCGCTGGCTGGACGCTTTTATCAGCAGCCGGGCAGCAAGCTGAAGCTGGCAGGCGTTACCGGGACGAATGGCAAGACCACCACCACCCAGCTGATTGCGCAGTGGGCTAACCTGCTGGGCGAAACGGGCGCGGTGATGGGTACCGTGGGTAACGGCCTGTATGGCCAGCTGCTGCCAGCAGAGAACACCACCGGCTCGGCCGTTGAGGTTCAGCATATCCTGCACGACTTAGTGGGGCAGGGCGCCACCCTGGCAGCGATGGAGGTCTCGTCGCATGGCCTGGTACAGCACCGCGTGGCGGCATTGCCGTTTGCTGCGGCGGTATTTACCAATCTGAGCCGCGACCATCTCGACTACCACGGTGACATGCAAAGCTATGAGTCAGCCAAGTGGCTGCTCTTTTCTGAACATCAGATCGGTGACGCAATCATCAACGCTGATGATGAGACCGGCTATCGCTGGCTGCAGCAGCTGCCCGATGCGGTCGCGGTAACCATGGCAAACAACCTGCCATCCGGCTGGCACGGGCGCTGGCTCCATGCCACTGAAGTCGCGTATCACGACGGTGGCGCACGCGTACGCTTCAGCTCCAGCTGGGGAGATGGCTCTTTTGACAGCCGCCTGATGGGCGCCTTTAACGTCAGCAATCTGCTGCTGGCGCTGGCTACGCTGCTGACGATGGACTATCCGCTGGAGAGTTTAGTGGCAACCGCTGCAGACCTGCAGCCGGTATGCGGACGCATGGAAGTCTTCAGTGCAGCGGGCAAAGCCACCGTTGTGGTGGATTACGCGCACACCCCGGATGCGCTGGAGAAAGCGCTGGAAGCGGCGCGCCTTCACTGTAAGGGCCAGCTCTGGTGCGTATTCGGCTGCGGCGGCGACCGCGACAAAGGCAAACGTCCGCTGATGGGGGCGATTGCTGAACAGTTTGCTGACGTGGTGGTGATCACCGATGACAATCCGCGCAGCGAAGATCCCGCCGCGATTGTGGACGATATTCTGACCGGACTGCTCGATCCGGGTCGCGCACGCGTCGTGCCTGGCCGGGCGCAGGCGGTGACCAGCGCCGTGATGCAGGCAAAAGCTGAAGATATCGTGCTGGTCGCCGGCAAGGGACATGAAGATTATCAGATTATCGGCAATCGTCGTCTCGATTACTCGGACCGCGACACCGTCGCCCGACTGCTGGGAGTAATGGCATGATCCCGATTACGCTGCAAACGCTGGCTGACATCAGCGGCGGTACGCTGCACGGCAGCGATGCGACCCTGCATGAAGTCACGACCGATACCCGTAAAGTCACCGCAGGCTGCCTGTTTGTGGCGCTGGTGGGTGAGCGTTTTGACGCGCACGACTTTGCTGAGCAGGCGATGAACAGCGGGGCGCAGGCGCTGCTGGTGAGCCGGCAGTTACCGGTTGCGCTGCCGCAGGTGGTGGTGGCTGATACGCGCATTGCGTTCGGCCAGCTTGGTGCCTGGGTACGTCAGCAGTCGACCGCGCGCGTCGTGGCGCTGACCGGCTCATCGGGTAAAACCTCAGTGAAAGAGATGACGGCGGCGATTTTACGCCAGTGTGGCGAAACGCTCTACACCGCCGGTAACCTGAATAACGACTACGGCGTGCCGATGACGCTGCTGCGTCTGACCGCGGCACATCAGTATGCGGTGATTGAGCTTGGTGCTAATCACCAGGGCGAAATAGCCTACACCACGGCGCTGGTACAGCCGGAGACCGCGCTGGTCAACAATCTTGCAGCGGCGCATCTCGAAGGTTTTGGATCACTGGCAGGCGTGGCGAAAGCCAAAGGCGAAATCTTTGCCGGTTTACCGCTGCACGGCACGGCGATTGTAAACGCCGACAGTCACGATCTCGCTAACTGGCAGCCCTATTTTGCCGGCAGAACGCTGTGGCACTTTTCGCCGCAGCCGCTGACTGATGCGGAGTTTCGCGCCAGCGATATCGTACTGCGGCCTGACGTGACCTGCTTTACGCTGCACACGCCGCGCGGAGATATCGCTATCGAACTGCCGCTGCCGGGCCGCCATAATATTGCCAACGCGCTGGCCGCCGCGGCACTGGCCCTGTCGGTCGACGCACCGCTGACCGCCATCCAGTCTGGCCTGAAAATGCTGCAGCCGGTGCCGGGACGCCTCTTCCCGGTGCGTCTCTCGGCGACACAGTTGCTGCTGGATGACAGTTATAACGCAAACGTGGGTTCGATGACGGCCGCCGCGCAGGTGCTGGGTGAGATGCCCGGCTTCCGCGTTATGGTGGTAGGCGATATGGGCGAGCTGGGCGAGGAAGCGGAAGCGTGCCACCGTCAGGTGGGCGCCGCAGCACAGGCTGCCGGCGTGGATGCCGTGCTCAGCACCGGTCAGCTCAGCCACTTTATCAGCGACAGCAGCGGCAGAGGCCAGCATTTTGCCAGCAAAGCCGCGCTAATCGCCCATCTGCAGGCGCTGCTCGCGCAGCATCCTGAGATCACTATTTTAGTTAAAGGTTCACGTAGTGCCGCCATGGAGCAGGTAGTACAGGGACTGAAGGAGAAAGGAACATGCTAGTCTGGCTGGCCGAACATCTGGTCGCATTTTATTCCGGTTTTAACGTCTTTTCCTATCTGACGTTTCGCGCCATTGTCAGCCTGCTGACCGCTCTGTTTATCTCATTATGGATGGGACCGCGCCTGATCGCCTGGCTGCAGAAGCTGCAGATTGGCCAGGTGGTACGTAATGATGGCCCGGAGTCGCACTTTAGCAAACGCGGCACGCCGACCATGGGCGGCATCATGATCCTGACATCAATCACCATCTCCGTACTGATGTGGGCTTACCCTTCCAATCCCTATGTCTGGTGTGTACTGGTGGTACTGCTCGGCTTTGGCGCCATTGGCTTTGTTGACGATTACCGTAAAGTGGTGCGTAAAGATACCAAAGGGCTTATCGCGCGCTGGAAATATTTCTGGATGTCGGTGATCTCACTCGGCGTGGCATTTGCGCTGTTTGTGGCTGGCAAAGATACGCCTGCCACGCAGCTGGTGGTGCCCTTCTTTAAAGATGTGATGCCGCAGCTGGGTCTATTTTATGTGGTGCTGGCCTACTTTGTCATTGTGGGCACCGGCAACGCCGTGAACCTTACCGATGGTCTTGATGGCCTGGCAATTATGCCAACGGTGTTTGTCGCTGCCGGTTTTGCGCTGGTCGCCTGGGCAACCGGCAACGTGAAGTTTGCTGAATATCTGCATATCCCCTATCTGCGTCACGCGGGTGAGCTGGTTATTGTCTGCACCGCGATTGTCGGGGCCGGGCTCGGGTTCCTGTGGTTTAACACCTATCCGGCACAGGTTTTCATGGGTGACGTCGGGTCACTGGCGCTGGGCGGCGCGCTGGGCACGCTGGCGGTGCTGCTGCGTCAGGAGTTTCTGCTGGTGATTATGGGTGGCGTATTTGTGGTTGAAACGCTGTCGGTGATCCTGCAGGTCGGCTCCTTTAAACTGCGCGGCCAGCGTATTTTCCGCATGGCGCCTATTCATCATCACTATGAACTCAAGGGCTGGCCGGAACCGCGCGTTATCGTGCGCTTCTGGATTATTTCGCTGATGCTGGTGCTGATTGGCCTGGCTACGCTGAAGGTGCGTTAATCATGGCTGACTATCGGGGCAGAAACGTTGTCATTATCGGGCTGGGTATTACCGGCCTTTCCTGTGTCGATTTCTTCCTGGGGCAGGGCGTTACGCCACGCGTCATGGATACCCGTCTCTCACCGCCAGGCCTGGATAAGCTGCCGGAGCAGGTAGCGTGTCATACCGGCAGTATCAACAGCGACTGGCTACTGGCCGCCGATCTGATTGTCGCCAGCCCCGGCATTGCGCTGGCGCACCCGGCGCTGAGCGAAGCAGCGGACGCTGGTATTGAGATCGTGGGGGATATTGAGCTTTTCTGCCGCGAAGCGCAGGCGCCGGTTGTGGCCATCACCGGCTCCAACGGTAAAAGCACGGTCACTACGCTGGTGGGCGAAATGGCCCGCGCAGCAGGCTGGGCAGTGGGCGTGGGCGGCAACATCGGCTTGCCGGCGCTGACGCTGCTGAAATCGCCTGCGCAGCTCTATGTGCTGGAGCTCTCCAGCTTTCAGCTGGAAACCACACACAGTCTGAAAGCGGCGGCTGCCACGATCCTCAACGTGACGGAAGATCATATGGATCGCTATCCGCTGGGCATGCAGCAGTATCGCGCCGCCAAGTTACGTATTTATGAAAACGCGGCGATTTGTGTCGTTAATGCCGATGATGGCATGACTATGCCAGTGCGCGGCGCCGATCGGCGCTGTATCAGCTTTGGTGTCGACCTGGGCGATTATCATCTGACCCGGCAGCAGGGCAGTACCTGGCTGCGCGCCCAGGGTGAAAAGATCCTGAACACCGCTGAGATGAAGCTGGTGGGGCAGCACAACTACACTAACGCGCTGGCTGCGCTGGCGCTGGCAGATGCAGTGGCTATCCCGCGCGCGTCGAGCCTGAAAGCGCTGACGACCTATAGCGGTCTGCCGCACCGCTTCCAGCTAGTACATGAAGCGCGCGGAGTGCGCTGGGTCAACGATTCCAAAGCCACCAACGTTGGCAGTACCGAAGCGGCGCTGCAGGGATTACAGGTAGCGGGCACGCTCTGGCTGCTGCTCGGCGGCGACGGCAAAGGCGCGGATTTCTCACCGCTGGCGCGTTATCTGCAGGGCGATAATATCCGCCTGTTCTGTTATGGCCGCGATGGCGATGCGCTGGCCGCGCTGCGGCCAGAGGTCGCGACACGTACCGAAACGCTGCAGCAGGCGGTCGCACAGATTGCAACGGCGGCTCAGTCTGGTGACATGGTGCTGCTTTCTCCCGCCTGTGCCAGTCTCGATCAGTTTCGTAATTTTGAGCAGCGCGGCGATCTCTTCGCGCAACTGGCGAAGGAGTCTGGCTGATGCGTATACCCGGAACCGCTATTGCCAGTTTCCTGTCCGTGCGTCTGCGCGACTGGGTTATGGGCGCACGCGATGGCGACGACGCACCGGTGGTGCTTTACGATCGCACGCTCTTATGGCTGACGTTTGGTCTGGCTATTATCGGGTTTGTGATGGTGACGTCCGCCTCCATGCCGGTAGGACAGCGTCTGAACGACGATCCCTTCTATTTTGCCAAGCGCGACGCGTTTTACATCCTGCTGGCTCTCGGTATGGCGCTGGTCACCCTGCGTATTCCGATGGATTTCTGGCAGCGCTACAGCAACGCCATGCTGGTGGCGTCCGTGCTGATGCTGCTGATTGTGCTGGTCGTGGGCAGCTCGGTGAACGGGGCATCGCGCTGGATTGCGCTGGGGCCGCTGCGTATCCAGCCGGCGGAACTCTCAAAGCTCTCGCTGTTCTGCTATCTCGCCAGCTATCTGGTGCGCAAAGTGGAAGAGGTGCGTAACAACTTCTGGGGATTCTGTAAGCCGATGGGCGTTATGGTGATCCTCGCCGTACTGCTGCTGGCGCAGCCGGACCTCGGAACGGTGGTTGTGCTGTTTGTGACCACGCTGGCGATGCTGTTTCTCGCGGGG
Source organism: Pantoea eucrina (assembly GCF_002095385.1). Taxonomy (GTDB): domain Bacteria; phylum Pseudomonadota; class Gammaproteobacteria; order Enterobacterales; family Enterobacteriaceae; genus Pantoea; species Pantoea eucrina. Next base: position 228,356 of record NZ_MIPP01000001.1, read on the forward strand.
GCCAAACTGTGGCAATTCCTTGCGATCATCGGCTCCGGTATCTTTGCCGTGGTGCTGCTGATTATCGCCGAACCCTATCGTATGCGCCGCGTCACCTCGTTCTGGAATCCGTGGGAAGATCCGTTTGGCAGCGGCTATCAGCTGACGCAGTCGCTGATGGCGTTTGGCCGCGGTGAATTCTGGGGGCAGGGGCTGGGTAACTCAGTGCAAAAGCTGGAGTATCTGCCGGAGGCGCACACCGATTTTATCTTCTCGATAATCGGTGAGGAGCTCGGTTATGTCGGTGTGGTTTTAGCCCTGTTAATGGTATTCTTCGTCGCTTTTCGCGCGATGTCGATTGGCCGTCGCGCCCTTGAGCTGGACCAGCGTTTTTCCGGCTTTCTCGCCTGCTCAATTGGCGTCTGGTTTAGCTTCCAGGCACTGGTTAACGTCGGCGCGGCAGCCGGTATGCTGCCGACAAAAGGCCTGACGCTGCCGCTGATCAGCTACGGGGGATCGAGTCTGATTATTATGTCGACCGCCATCGTATTTTTACTGCGTATCGATTATGAAACGCGCCTGGCGAAAGCGCAGGCGTTTACCCGAGGTGCCCGATGAGTAGCAAACGGCTGATGGTCATGGCTGGCGGAACCGGCGGACATGTGTTTCCTGGTCTGGCAGTGGCACATCATCTGATGGAGCAGGGCTGGCAGGTACGCTGGCTGGGAACGGCTGACCGGATGGAAGCGGATCTGGTGCCGAAACACGGTATTGAGATCGACTTCATCCGCATCAGCGGACTGCGCGGCAAAGGGATCAAAGCGCTGCTGCTGGCCCCGGTACGTATTTTCAACGCCTGGCGTCAGCGCGCCGCATCATGAAACAGTGGCAGCCCGACGTGGTACTGGGCATGGGCGGCTATGTCTCCGGGCCGGGTGGTCTGGCGGCATGGAGCTGCGGTATCCCGGTCGTGCTCCACGAACAGAACGGTATCGCCGGGCTCACCAATAAGTGGCTGGCAAAAATTGCCACCAAAGTGATGCAGGCGTTTCCCGGGGCGTTCCCTGCAGCCGATATTGTCGGCAACCCGGTGCGCACCGATGTGCTGGCGCTGCCGTCGCCGGCTGAACGCCTGCGCGATCGCAGCGGTCCGCTGCGGGTGCTGGTCGTTGGCGGCAGTCAGGGCGCCCGGATCCTGAACCAGACGCTGCCTCAGGTCGCCGCCGAACTGGGCGACGCCATTACCCTCTGGCATCAGACCGGCAGAGGCGGCCAGGCGATAGTGCAGCAGGCGTACCAGGCTGCAGGTCAGCCGCAGCATAAGGTCACAGAATTTATTGACGATATGGCCGCTGCCTACGCCTGGGCGGACGTAGTGGTATGTCGCTCAGGTGCGCTGACGGTGAGCGAAATTGCTGCGGCAGGTCTGCCGGCTATTTTCGTGCCGTTTCAGCATAAAGATCGCCAGCAATACTGGAATGCGCTGCCGCTGGAAAACGCGGGCGCGGCCAGAATTTTTGAGCAGCCGCAGTTTACTGCGGAAGGGGTGGCGGAGACGCTGCGCCAGTGGGACCGCGCGACGCTGCTGACCATGGCTGAACAGGCCCGTCAGGTTGCGATCCCGGATGCCACCGAACGCGTTGCCCGTGAAGTGGCGCGCGCTGCAAAGTAAATTTTCGGGCCTGATGAATAGGCCTGCATCCGTATGCGGGTGCGAACAGGAAAACAGGTAACAGAGAGCGATGAATACACAACAACTGGCAAAACTGCGTTCAATTGTGCCCGAGATGCGACGCGTCCGGCACATCCACTTTGTTGGCATCGGCGGTGCCGGCATGGGCGGTATTGCCGAAGTGTTGGCGAATGAAGGATATCACATCAGCGGATCCGATCTGGCGCCCAACGCGGTGACCCAGCATCTTGCTTCGCTGGGGGCGACTATCTATTTTAACCATCGTCCGGAGAACGTCACCGACGCGAGCGTGGTCGTGGTGTCAACCGCGGTGGCGCAGGATAATCCCGAGCTGGTGGCGGCGCGCGAGCAGCGTATTCCGGTGATCCGCCGCGCAGAGATGCTGGCCGAGCTGATGCGTTTCCGCCACGGCATCGCCATTGCCGGTACGCACGGTAAAACCACCACCACCGCCATGGTCACCAGTATCTACGCGGAAGGTGGCCTGGATCCGACCTTTGTGAACGGCGGCCTGGTAAAAGCAGCAGGCACGCATGCGCGGCTGGGTACCAGCCGCTACCTGATTGCTGAGGCGGATGAGAGCGACGCCTCTTTCCTGCATCTGCAGCCGATGGTCGCCATTGTGACCAACATCGAAGCGGATCACATGGATACCTATCAGGGCGATTTTGAGAACCTGAAACAGACCTTTATCAATTTCCTGCACAATCTGCCGTTCTACGGTCGCGCGGTGCTCTGTGTGGATGATGTCGTGATCCGCGACCTGATCCCGCGCGTGGGTCGCCAGATTACCACCTACGGCTTTAGCGACGATGCGGACGTACGGGTAGAGAACTATGAGCAGCGCGGTGCGCAGGGGCATTTTACCCTGCGCCGGCATGATAAACCGCTGCTGCAGGTTACTCTGAATGCACCAGCCGCCATAACGCCCTTAACGCGGCGGCAGCCGTAGCGGTCGCCAGTGAGGAAGGCATTGAGGATGCGGCCATTCTCGCGGCGCTGGAGAGTTTCCAGGGCACTGGTCGCCGCTTTGACGTGCTGGGTGAGTTTGATACTGCTGCCGTAAACGGCAAGCCGGGCAGCGCGATGCTGGTTGACGACTATGGTCATCATCCGACCGAAGTGGATGTCACGATCAAGGCAGCGCGCGCCGGCTGGCCGGATAAAAAGCTGATGATGGTGTTCCAGCCGCATCGCTATACCCGCACCCGCGATCTGTTTGACGATTTCGCCAGCGTGCTCTCCCAGGTGGATGTACTGCTGATGCTGGAGGTCTATCCGGCCGGAGAGGCACCGATTCCGGGTGCCGACAGCCGTTCGCTCTGCCGGGCAATCCGCAGTCGCGGCAAAGTCGATCCGATTCTGGTGACTGAGCATGACGCCCTGCCGGATGCGCTGGCTCCCCTGCTGTCAGGTGACGATTTAGTGATTGTGCAGGGCGCAGGCAACATCGGCAAAATCGCGCGCCGGCTGGCTGAAAGCCAGCTGCAGGCTGCACCGAACCAGGAGGCGCGTCATGGCTGATAAAGTCGCCGTATTAATGGGCGGCACCTCAGCAGAGCGCGAGGTGTCACTGAATTCAGGCAGCGCAGTGCTGGCTGGCCTGCAGGAAATGGGCGTTGATGCGCACGGTGTGGATACTCGTGATGTATCGGTGCTGACGCTCAAAGAGCAGGGGTTTAACAAAGTCTTTATTGCGCTGCACGGGCGCGGTGGTGAGGATGGTACGCTGCAGGGCGTGCTGGACTTTATGCAGCTACCCTACACGGGCAGCGGCGTGATGGCCTCTGCTATCACCATGGATAAATTGCGCAGCAAGCTACTGTGGCAGGGCAGGGGACTGCCGTCAGGCAAGTTTATCTGGCTGACCCGGGAGCAGTATCAGCAGGGAATCGATGCGCAGACCGCTACCGCTATTGACGCGCTGAGTTTACCGCTGTTTGTTAAGCCGAGCTGTGAAGGCTCCAGCGTAGGCATCAGCCGGGTTGAGCGCGCTGACGATCTGCCAGCGGCACTGGATGAAGCGTTTCGCCACGACAACGATGTACTGATTGAAGCTTTTTTAAGCGGTGATGAGTATACCGTGGCAATTGTCGGGGAAGAAATCCTGCCATCCATTAAAATTAAAACAGCCAGCGCTTTCTATGACTATGAAGCAAAATACATTTCTGACGATACTCAGTACTTCTGTCCCAGCGGTCTGAGTGCAGAAAAAGAAGCTGAACTGCAAAAGCTGGTGCTGGCTGCCTGGCAGTCGCTGGGCTGCAGTGGCTGGGGACGCGTGGATGTCATGACCGATAGCGAAGGCCGTTTTCAGCTGCTGGAGGTCAATACGTCGCCGGGCATGACCAGCCATAGTCTGGTTCCGATGGCGGCACGGCAGGCGGGTTACAGCTTTCCGCAGCTGGTAACGCGTATCCTGGCGCTGGCTGACTGATATGTCTCAGGCAGCGCTACGCGTACGCAACCGCGAACCTCAGGAGCGAGCCCGCACCGGGCGCAGCAACGGCGCACGGCTGTTTGGCATTGTGTTTCTGCTGCTGGTGCTGGGCACCATGATAGCCGGTGGCCTGGTGGTCCTGAAGTGGATGAATGACGCTTCACGTCTGCCGCTATCAAAGCTGGTCGTAACGGGGCAAACCCACTACACCACGCATGATGATATTCGCCAGGCGATTCTGTCACTGGGCGCCCCGGGGACCTTTATGTCGCAGAATGTGGATATCATTCAGCAACAGATTGAACGATTACCCTGGATTAAACAGGTCAGCGTGCGCAAGCAGTGGCCTGATGAGCTGAAGATAAATCTGGTGGAGTATGTTCCGGTTGCACGCTGGAACGACTCGCACATGGTAGATGCCGATGGCGTCTCCTTCAGCGTTCCGGCCAGTCATGTCGGCAAAGAGAATCTGCCGATGCTCTATGGACCGGAAGGCAGTGAAAAAGAGGTGCTGGCGGGTTATCACTCCCTGCGGGATGTGCTCCAGGCCAGCAAGTTTACCCTGAAGGTCGCGTCGATGACGGCGCGTCGCTCATGGCAGCTGGTCACCGGGGACGATATCCGCATCGAACTGGGACGGAGCGATACCATGAAGCGTCTGAACCGTTTTATTGAGCTCTATCCGGAGCTGCAGCTGCAGGGCCAGAATGAAAGCAAGCGTGTTGATTATGTTGATCTACGCTATGACTCTGGCGCCGCAGTAGGCTGGGTTCCGGCACCGATTGAGCCACAGGACAGTAATCAGCAACAGAACCAGGCACAGGCTAAACCATAATGATCAAGGCAACGGACAGAAAACTGGTAGTAGGACTTGAAATTGGCACCGCGAAGGTTGCCGCCCTGGTTGGAGAAATTCTGCCTGATGGTATGGTCAATATTATCGGGGTGGGCAGCTGCCCGTCGCGGGGTATGGACAAAGGCGGCGTAAACGATCTGGAGTCGGTGGTGAAGTGCGTACAGCGCGCCATCGATCAGGCGGAACTGATGGCGGATTGCCAGATTTCGTCGGTCTACCTTGCTTTATCGGGCAAACACATCAGCTGTCAGAACGAAATCGGGATGGTTCCGATTTCCGAAGAGGAAGTGACTCAGGATGATGTGGAAAACGTTGTCCATACGGCTAAATCAGTGCGCGTACGTGATGAGCATCGCATTCTGCATGTCATTCCGCAGGAGTATGCCATTGACTACCAGGAAGGCATCAAGAATCCGGTGGGCTTATCCGGCGTCCGTATGCAGGCCAAAGTACATTTAATCACCTGTCACAACGATATGGCGAAAAATATCGTAAAAGCAGTTGAACGTTGCGGACTTAAAGTTGACCAATTGATTTTTGCCGGACTGGCTTCCAGCTTTTCTGTCCTGACAGAAGACGAACGTGAGCTGGGCGTCTGTGTTGTCGACATCGGTGGCGGTACAATGGATATCGCGGTGTATACCGGCGGCGCGCTGCGTCATACCAAGGTGATCCCCTATGCCGGGAACGTTGTGACCAGCGATATCGCCTATGCATTTGGTACACCGCCTACTGACGCTGAGGCGATCAAAGTACGCCACGGCTGCGCGCTGGGATCGATTGTCGGCAAAGATGAGAATGTAGAAGTGCCAAGCGTAGGCGGACGTCCGCCGCGCAGTCTGCAGCGTCAGACGCTGGCTGAAGTCATTGAGCCGCGCTACACCGAGCTGCTGAATCTGGTGAACGACGAGATTCTGCAACTGCAGGAGCAGCTGCGCCAGCAGGGTGTGAAGCATCATCTTGCTGCCGGTATTGTATTAACCGGCGGCGCGGCGCAAATTGAAGGTCTGGCAGCCTGCGCACAACGCGTGTTTCATACGCAGGTGCGTATCGGCCAGCCGCTGAATATTACGGGCCTGACCGACTACGCTCAGGAGTCTTACTACTCCACGGCGGTGGGCCTGCTGCACTATGGTAAAGAGTCACACCTGAACGGTGACGCAGAAACAGAAAAACGTGCTTCAGTTGGCAATTGGTTTAAACGAATCAACAGCTGGCTGAAGAAAGAGTTTTAATTTTGATAAAAGGAGATCATGCTGGCAATGTTTATGATCTCCAGGCGAACAGGCACATAACGGAGAGAAATCATGTTTGAACCTATGGAATTAACCAATGACGCGGTGATTAAAGTCATCGGCGTCGGCGGTGGCGGTGGCAACGCCGTAGAGCACATGGTGCGCGAGCGTATCGAAGGTGTGGAATTCTTTGCTGTAAACACGGACGCTCAGGCGTTACGTAAAACAGCGGTCGGCCAGACGATCCAGATCGGGACCAATATCACCAAAGGTCTTGGCGCAGGGGCTAACCCGGAAGTCGGTCGTACCTCAGCGGAAGAAGATCGCGAAGCACTGCGTTCTGCGCTGGATGGGGCAGACATGGTGTTTATCGCAGCCGGTATGGGCGGCGGTACCGGTACCGGTGCTGCGCCTGTTGTCGCTGAAGTGGCTAAAGATCTCGGGATTCTGACCGTTGCTGTCGTGACCAAGCCGTTCAACTTTGAAGGCAAAAAACGTATGGCGTTTGCTGAGCAGGGTATTGCTGAGCTCTCCAAGCACGTTGACTCCCTGATCACCATCCCGAATGACAAACTGCTCAAAGTGCTGGGCCGCGGTATCTCGCTGCTGGACGCTTTTGGCGCAGCAAACGATGTACTGAAAGGTGCGGTTCAGGGTATTGCTGAACTGATTACCCGTCCGGGTCTGATGAACGTCGACTTTGCAGACGTGCGTACCGTGATGTCAGAAATGGGTTATGCCATGATGGGCTCTGGCGTGGCGTGCGGTGAAGATCGTGCTGAAGAAGCTGCTGAAATGGCAATTTCCAGTCCGCTGCTGGAAGATATCGACCTCTCTGGCGCACGTGGCGTGCTGGTCAACATCACTGCCGGCTTCGATCTGCGTCTGGATGAGTTTGAAACCGTCGGTAATACTATCCGCGCATTCGCTTCTGACAATGCGACCGTGGTTATCGGTACCTCACTGGATCCAGAGATGAATGATGAGCTGCGTGTCACCGTCGTGGCCACCGGCATCGGTATGGATAAGCGTCCGGAAATCACTCTGGTGACCAATAAACCTGCTTCGCAACCGGTTATGGATCACCGCTATCAGCAGCACGGCATGGCGCCGCTGCCGCAGGAGCAGAAACCTGCTGCGAAAGTTGTTAACGAACAGCCGGCCGCTTCCGGTAAAGAGCCTGACTATCTTGATATTCCAGCGTTCCTGCGTAAACAGGCAGATTAAGAATAAGCTGATAATTGGGATTTCCCGCTCTTTGTGCTAAAGTCTTCGCCCGCCGGTAATTTATACTGGCGGTCGGATGGTAATATTGCGAGATAATGCGATGATCAAACAAAGGACACTAAAACGTATTGTTCAGGCGACTGGCGTCGGTTTACATACCGGCAAAAAAGTCACGCTGACTTTACGCCCTGCGTCGGCTAACACCGGGGTCATCTATCGTCGCACCGACTTGAATCCACCGGTTGATTTCCCGGCTGATGCAAAATACGTGCGCGACACCATGCTGAGTACCTGCCTGGTGAACGATGAAGGCGTACGTATTTCAACGGTAGAACACCTGAACGCCGCGCTGGCGGGTCTGGGTATCGATAACATTATTGTGGAAGTCGATGCACCAGAAATTCCAATTATGGATGGCAGCGCAGCACCTTTCGTCTACCTGCTGATGGACGCAGGTGTGGAAGAGCTTAACAGCGCGAAAAAATTTGTACGCGTTAAGCAGGCGGTACGGGTAGAAGATGGTGATAAGTGGGCTGAGATCAAACCGTATAACGGTTTCTCGCTCGATTTCACTATCGATTTCAAACATCCGGCTATCGATTCAAGCTCGCAGCGTTACCAGCTCAACTTCTCGGCTGAGGCATTTGTCCGCCAGATCAGCCGTGCGCGCACCTTTGGCTTTATGCGTGAAATTGAATATCTGCAGTCTAAAGGCCTGTGCCTGGGCGGTAGTTTAGATTGTGCGATTGGCCTTGATGATTTCCGCGTGCTGAATGAAGATGGCCTGCGCTTTGAAGATGAGTTTGTACGGCACAAAATGCTGGATGCTATCGGCGATCTGTTTATGTGTGGTCACAACGTGATTGGTGCCTTTTCGGCGTTTAAATCAGGCCATGCGTTAAACAACAAGCTGCTGCAGGCTGTCCTGGCGAAACAGGAAGCCTGGGAGTGGGCCACCTTCGAAGATGAAGCTGAGCTGCCGCTGGCGTTTAAAGCACCTAATTTAGTCCTGGCTTAACAGCCGGTCATAAGAACGGCGGATACCCTGACACTCTCTCCGGTCAGCGGTATCCGCCGTTTTTTTCGCCTCTCTGATGGCGTGGAAGCCCGCCCGCAAAATGCCCGCCTGTCTGGTGAAATGCTGTACGAAAAGCGTGAAATCCGCCGTAAGCCGCCCGATCTCTGCTGTGGAAGCCGTACATAAGTGCTATTATCTGGCGCTCATATAAGCGGGCTGACAGCATGTCAGCCGCATGGATGTGTTATTAACGTTGCGGACGGATTGTGATCGGACTCTTTTCACGCTGGCGACAATTAGGCAGGCGCTATTTCTGGCCACATCTCCTGCTGGGGATGGTGGCGGCCAGTCTGGGCCTGCCTGCCTGCGCGCAAAACGCCGAGCCTTCCGCCAGCGACTCCCCGGTCAGCAGCCTGTTCACCGGCAATGTGGTTCACTTTGATCACCTGATCCGGCTGCAGGAGAGCGCCCGCCGGCCTGGCGCTAATGTCGATTACTGGCATCAGCACGCTATCCGCACGGTGATCCGCCACCTCTCATTCAGTCTGTCACCGGCCACCGAAGCTGAAGCTGAAATCGCGCTGCCGCTTGCCGTACAGAAGCTGGCGCTGATTGATTCGCTGCAGGCGCTGCTGACATCGCCTGTGCAGCCGCAGCCCGCGCATCTGAAACTGCCGTACGCCTGCTATCACTCTCCGATAGCTCATGCCGTTGCTGACTGGCAGGCTACCAGCGATGGTATCCGCGCCGGACCTTTCGTTGCCTGATTACGCCCCCCTTTTCCCCTTTTTAAGAGTTAACCGGCCGCGATATCCCGGCTGATAAGAGAAAAATTGAACATGTTAATCAAACTGTTAACGAAAGTGTTTGGCAGCAGCAACGATCGTACGCTGCGCCGCATGCGCAAAGCTGTAGATGTCATCAATAAGATGGAACCTGAGTTCGTCAAACTGTCAGATGATGAACTGAAAGCCAAAACCAATGAATTCCGCGCGCGTCTGGAAAAGGGCGAAGCGCTGGAGAGCCTGATCCCGGAAGCGTTCGCCACCGTACGCGAAGCGAGTAAGCGCGTATTTGGCATGCGCCACTTCGATGTGCAGCTGATTGGCGGTATGGTGCTGAATGAGCGGTGCATTGCGGAGATGCGTACTGGTGAAGGTAAAACGCTGACCGCCACGCTGCCCGCTTACCTGAACGCGCTGAGCGGCAAAGGCGTGCACGTAGTTACCGTCAACGACTATCTGGCACAACGTGATGCAGAGAACAACCGCGCGCTGTTTGAGTTTCTGGGCCTGAGTATCGGTATCAACCTGCCAGGCATGCCTGCGGTTGCCAAGCGTGAAGCTTACGCGGCTGATATCACCTACGGCACCAATAACGAATATGGCTTTGACTACCTGCGCGACAACATGGCATTCAGCCCGGAAGAGCGCGTACAGCGTAAGCTGCACTATGCGCTGGTGGATGAAGTCGACTCCATTCTGATTGATGAAGCGCGTACGCCGCTGATTATTTCGGGTCCGGCGGAAGATAGCTCCGATCTCTATATCAAGGTCAATAAAATCATCCCGCACCTGGTTCGTCAGGAAAAAGAAGATTCTGACAACTTCCAGGGAGAAGGCGACTTCTGGGTCGATGAGAAAGCGCGTCAGGCGCACATGACTGAGCGCGGCCTGGTCAAGGTTGAAGAGCTGCTGGTCAGCCAGGGCATTATGGAAGAGGGCGAGTCGCTCTACTCGCCAACCAATATTATGCTGATGCATCACGTCACCGCTGCGCTGCGTGCGCACGCGCTCTTCACGCGTGACGTCGACTATATCGTTAAAGAGGGTGAGGTCATCATTGTTGATGAGCACACCGGCCGTACCATGCAGGGGCGCCGCTGGTCTGATGGTCTGCATCAGGCTATTGAAGCCAAAGAGGGAGCGGATATCCAGAATGAGAACCAGACGCTGGCGTCCATCACCTTCCAGAACTACTTCCGTCTGTATGAGAAGCTGGCCGGTATGACCGGTACGGCGGACACCGAAGCGTTTGAATTCAGCTCGATTTACAAGCTCGACACTATCGTGGTGCCAACTAACCGTCCGATGGTGCGTAAAGACATGGCCGATCTGGTCTACATGACCGAGAAAGAGAAGATCGATGCCATCATTGAAGATATTCGTACCTGTACGGCAAAAGGCCAGCCGGTGCTGGTGGGGACTATTTCGATTGAGAAATCAGAAGTGGTCTCTAATGAACTGACGCGCGCCGGTATTAAACACAGCGTGCTGAACGCCAAATTCCACGCCAGCGAAGCCGATATTGTAGCGCAGGCAGGCCAGCCGGGAGCGGTGACTATCGCGACCAACATGGCGGGTCGTGGTACCGACATCGTGCTGGGTGGCAGCTGGCAGGCTGAAGTGGCCGCGCTGGAAGCGCCGTCTGAAGAGCAGGTGCAGGCGATTAAAGAGGCGTGGAAACTGCGTCACGATGCCGTACTGGCCTCAGGCGGTCTGCATATCATCGGTACTGAGCGTCATGAATCACGTCGTATCGATAACCAGTTGCGCGGCCGTGCCGGTCGTCAGGGCGATGCCGGCTCTTCTCGCTTCTACCTCTCTATGGAAGATGCACTGATGCGTATCTTCGCCTCCGATCGCGTTTCGAACATGATGCGCAAACTTGGCATGAAGCCAGGTGAGGCGATTGAGCATCCATGGGTGACCAAAGCGATCGCAAACGCGCAGCGCAAGGTTGAGAGCCGCAACTTCGATATTCGTAAGCAGCTGCTGGAGTATGATGACGTCGCAAACGACCAGCGTCGTGCTATCTACAGCCAGCGTAATGAACTGCTGGATGTCTCTGATGTGTCTGACACCATCAATAGCATTCGTGAGGATGTGTTTAAGGCGACAATCGACACCTATATTCCGCCGCAGTCGCTGGAAGAGATGTGGGACGTGCCGGGCCTGGAAGAGCGTCTGCGCACCGATTTTGATCTCGATCTGCCGGTTGCTGAGTGGCTGGATAAAGAGCCGGATCTGCATGAAGAGACGCTGCGTGAACGGATCATGACCCGCGCGCGCGAAAGCTATGCGGCGAAAGAAGAGGTTGTCGGCACCGAAATGATGCGCAACTTCGAAAAAGGCGTGATGCTGCAGACGCTGGATTCGCTGTGGAAAGAGCATCTGGCGGCGATGGACTATCTGCGTCAGGGGATCCATCTGCGCGGCTATGCCCAGAAAGATCCCAAGCAGGAATATAAGCGCGAATCCTTTGCCATGTTTGCGGCAATGCTGGAGTCACTGAAGTATGAAGTGATCAGCACGCTGAGCAAGGTTCAGGTGCGGATGCCGGAAGAAGTTGAAGCGATGGAGCAGCAGCGTCGCGAAGAAGCTGAACGTCTGGCACAGCAGCAGCAGCTGAGTCACGTGGATGATGAAACCGCCGCCGCCGAGGCGCTTGCCGCCCAGGGTGGTGAACGTAAAACCGGGCGTAACGATCCCTGCCCGTGTGGCTCGGGCAAAAAGTATAAGCAGTGTCACGGCCGTCTGGCCTGACCCTGAAAAGGAGCCTGCGGGCTCCTTTTTTTTACGGTTATGACGCCGTTCAGGCCGGGTTATTAACATCCGCGCCGCGCTGTTTTACACTTTGCGCACTTTGATAATAAAGCGGGATCAACTCTATGAAGCACCTGCAGGTCGCAGTCGGCATTATCCGTAATGCCAGCCGCCAGATTTTCCTTGCGCAGCGCGCAGCCAGCTCTTATATGGCAAACAAATGGGAGTTCCCCGGCGGAAAAATTGAACAGAATGAAAGTGCGGAGCAGGCGCTGAAGCGTGAGCTTATGGAGGAAACCGGTATTGAGGTGACCCGTGCGACCGCAATCGGCCAGGCTGACCACGCCTATGATGACCTGCGCGTCACGCTGCATTTCTTTCTGGTGGAAGCGTGGCAGGGTGAGCCATGGGGACGCGAGGGGCAGCCGCAGCGCTGGGTAGCGCAGCGCGATCTTATTGCAGAGGAGTTTCCGGCTGCAAACCATGCGCTGATTGCCCGTCTGGTGGCGGACGAACTCTGAAACAGGGGCGCGATGCCCCTGCTGTTTTATTGCTGCTCTTCACTCCACTCATCGCTGTCGGTCTGGTCGCCACTGCTGGGAATGCGTTTTTCCTCTGCGGCCCATTCGCCTAGATCAATCAGCTGACAGCGTTTGCTGCAGAACGGACGCCACGGGCTCAGTTCATCCCACATCACATCTCTGCCGCAGTTCGGGCAGGGTACGGTAATCATCTCTTCCGGCATAATATCCTCTAACAGCAGGCCAGTTCAAAATTCAGGCGGGCAGGCACCGCGCCCTGTTCGCTATCCAGAGGCAAAAAACGAATAGCGTAACGGCTTTTATGACCTGAAATCTGCGGATAGAGCGCATCTTCCAGCGTCAGCCGCAGCCGCAGCAGGTCTGCTCCTTCAGCATCGTCCTGATAAAATCCATTCAGGCTGGTCTGATGACGAAATACGCCAGACTGGCGGATAAGATCGAGGATCATCATCAGGCTGTTACGCAGCGGCTCAAGCGATGCCAGCCAGCCAGCTACCTGCGTATCGCGCAGCGTCTGCTCCTGGTGCAGCCAGATGTGCAGGCCAGGTAAATCAAAACTGCAGCAGCCGCCGGGAATGCTGAGACGCTGACGTACCAGCGATATCAGCCGATCGTCACGCAGATGCTGGCCCATACGCGGTGCGCTCAGCAGCTCAGCGGAGAGCTGTTTAAGGCGGTTGCTGAGCTGGCTTACCGTCTGCTCATCAACACCGGGCACATCCAGCCAGGCGCGCAGTTTCTGCTGCTGACGCTCCAGCTCTTTAAGCAGCTCGGTCCGCATATCGCCGCGCTCAAAAATATCCAGCAGGTCGGCAAGAATGCGAAACACGCCCAGTGCGGCAACGGAATGATTCACCGGTACCGTTTCATGCAGCTGATTGAGTAAAAACTCGACGCGCAGCCAGGTGCGCATCTTCTCATTCAGCGGATGCTCAAACAGAACAACTGTACTCATTATCTTAATCCCGTCCGGTTGCTGCCAGGCGCAAATAACGCTGGTGAAGTTCAGCAACCCGCGGCAGCACCTGTTCGGGTGTGCCGCTATTATCAATAATATCATCGGCGCAGGCGAGGCGCTGTTCGCGGCTCACCTGCGCAGCAAGAATACGTTGTGCCTGGCTCAGCGACACGCCGTCGCGCTGACGCGTACGCTGCAGCTGAACCGCTTCATCTACATCGACCACCAGCACGCGATCGGCCTGGCGCTGCAGGTTGTTTTCAATCAGCAGGGGAACCACCCATAGAACATAAGAGGATGACGCCTGCGCCCTGAGCTGTTGAGTACGGGCATTAATCAGCGGATGCAGCAGCTGATTAAGCCAGTTTTTCTCCTGCGGCTGCTGGAAAATAATCTCCCGCAGACGAGCGCGATAGAGCGTGCCTTCTGCCGTCAGAATGGATTCGCCATGGCGTTTTACAATCGCCTGTAGCGCTGGCGTGCCCGGCTCTACCACCTCGCGGGCGATCACATCAGCATCAATGATCTCCACGCCCAGAGCAGCAAAGGCGTTAGCGACGGTGCTTTTACCACTACCAATGCCGCCGGTAAGCGCAACGGTAAACAGCATATTTTTCTCCCGGTATGCAGCGCATCAGAGGGCGGCAGTGTCACAAAAGTGAGAAGGCGATCACATACTTAGCGATCGGCTAAATTTACCGGATTGTAGCGTAAGTAAAGTGAAATTCGCACCCTTGCCACCGCCGTTATGGCGCGTATGATAACGACACTGGAGCCGTGAGCGCTACCCGAACTGCGGTTCGTTTTCACTAACCAGGACCCTCTGCTATGCGTATTGAAGAAGATATCAAACTGGGCTTTAAAGATGTGTTAATCCGCCCGAAACGCTCAACGCTCAAAAGCCGTTCTGATGTTGAACTGGCACGCACCTTTACCTTTAAGCACTCCGCTCTGGAGTGGCGCGGCGTGCCGGTTATCGCGGCAAATATGGATACCGTTGGCACGTTCACCATGGCAGAAGCGCTGGCTGGTTTTGAGGTGCTTACTGCAGTTCATAAACACTATAGTATTGATGCATGGCAGGCGTTTATCCAGCGCGTGCCCACTTCCGTGCTGAAGTACGTCATGGTGTCAACCGGGACGTCAGAAGCGGATTTCACTAAACTGAATGCGATTCTTGCTCTCTCGCCGCAGCTTCAGTTTATCTGCATCGACGTGGCGAACGGCTATTCAGAGCACTTTGTTGCGTTTCTGCAGCGTGCGCGTGAACGCTTTCCGGATAAGACCATCTGCGCCGGTAACGTCGTGACGGGAGAGATGGTGGAAGAGCTGATCCTGTCAGGTGCGGATATTGTCAAAGTAGGTATCGGCCCGGGATCGGTCTGCACAACGCGCATCAAAACCGGCGTCGGTTATCCGCAGCTGTCGGCGGTGATTGAGTGCGCCGATGCCGCGCACGGTCTGGGCGGACAGATTGTCAGCGACGGCGGCTGTTCCGTGCCGGGCGATATTGCCAAAGCGTTTGGCGGCGGCGCTGATTTCGTCATGCTGGGCGGTATGCTGGCGGCGCACGATGAGTGTGAAGGCACGCTTGTGGAAGAGCAGGGCGAGCAGTTTATGCTGTTTTATGGCATGAGTTCTGAATCGGCGATGAAACGCCACGTGGGCGGCGTAGCGCAATACCGTGCGGCGGAGGGCAAGACCGTACGGCTGCCGTTGCGCGGGCCGGTTGCAGAGACCGTCAAAGATATTCTGGGCGGCCTGCGTTCAGCCTGTACCTACGTTGGCGCCGAACGTCTGAAAGAGCTGACCAAGCGTACAACGTTTATCCGCGTGGCAGAGCAGGAGAATCGCGTTTTCAACCGATAAACCTTCCGGACGGGCGCAGCAGGCGCCCGCTAACGTATTACCTCTCCCAGACCAAATACCGGCAGATACATGGCGATAACCAGCGTGCCCACGATCGCACCGATCACCAGCATCATCGCCGGTTCAAGCGCAGCAGCCAGTGCCTCCGCCCGGTTTGAGGTTTCCGTTTCATGCCACTCTGCCAGCCGGGACAGCATGATATCAAGCGCGCCAGCCTCTTCCCCGGCTCCTGTCAGCTGGGCACAGAGCGGCGTAAACAGCGTATGCTGCTGCAGTGCCTGGTGCAGCGGGGCGCCGGCAGCGATATGCGCCTGCAGCTGTATAATCGCTTCGCGCCACAGGCGCGCCGTCAGCGTCATCTCCACTGTCTGCAGGCTGTGCAGCAGCGTAAGCCCTGCCTGCTGCGTCAGCTGCAAAATGGCATAAATCTGGCTGAGCTGCGCACCGCGCCAGAGCGGGGCGATCAGCGGCAGGCGCAGGATAAAATGCTGCAGGCGCCGCTGCCAGCGCGCGGAGCGGCATACAATCTGGCACGCTGCGATGGCGCAGCCGGCAGCGATCAACAGCAGCGGCAGTGCGGTCTGCTGCATGCCTTCTGACAGCGCGACAACGCCTGCGGTAAAGGCGGGCAGCGGTGCATCAAAGCTGGCATAGACGGCAGTAAACTCCGGCAGCACAAATAACAGCATACCGGCACTGACCGCCAGCGCCACCAGCAGGATAAAGAGCGGATAGCGCAGCGCTTTGCCAACCTTCTGGCGTAGCAGGCGCTGCTTTGTCTGCTGCTGCGCCAGCCGCAGGCAGCAGCTGTCGAGCTGTCCGGTGGTCTCACCGACCTGCATCAGCGCAGAAAAGAGGGGCGGAAAGAGATCGGGCCACGTGCGCAGCGCCTGCGAAAATGCCTCTCCGGCCAGCACCTGCTGCTGCAGACCCGCGAGCACTACGCGCCAGCCGGCATGCGGATGCCCCTGCGCCAGCAGCATCAGGCTTTCAGCCAGCGGTAACCCTGCTTTTAGCAGCGTAGCCAGCTGATGCATCAGCTCAATTTTTTGCTGCCATTTCCAGTCGCGTCGGCGCCAGCAGCGGCCGCGTTGCCAGCTCACGATCAGCATGCCGCGATCGGCGAGCTGATTCAGCAGCGCGGCCCGATCGCGCAGCAGCGACTCTCCTGCCTGCAGCTCGCCCATGGTGTCCAGCGCCTGCCAGCGGTAGTGATAGAGTTTAGCCATTATCCAGCCCTACCACGCGCTGCATCTCTTCAAACGATGTCTCCCCGCGGCTTACCGCTTCAAGACCGGCGCTGAGCAGGGTTTTCATTCCCTGCTCGCTGGCGAGCGTCAGCACATGTTCCAGCGGCATATCTGAAGAGATGGCGTTCTGCAGCCTGCTGTTAACCGGCAGGATTTCAAACAGCGCAAGGCGCCCATAGTAGCCGGAAAAACAGTGGTCACAGCCCGGCGCTCGCCAGGTCTGCAGGGTGCCGGGCCAGAGCGTGGCAGGCAGATGAGCGATAGCCTGCGCTGGCTGGCGACAGTGCAGGCAGAGACGACGAACCAGACGCTGTGCAATCACCAGCTGCAGCGCTGGCCCCAGCAGATAGCCCGGGATCTCCATCTGTCTGAGGCGCGTCAGCGTTTCAGCGGTAGAGTTTGTATGCAGCGTGGAGAGAACCAGGTGGCCGGTTTGTGCCGCTTTTACCGCAATACTGGCCGTTTCACTGTCGCGGATTTCACCGACCATGATCACATCCGGATCCTGACGCAGCAGGGCACGCAGTACGCGATTAAAGTCGAGACCGCTGCGGGGGCGCACCTGAGTCTGATTGATGCCGGTCAGCGGGATCTCTATCGGGTCTTCAACGCTGCAGATATTTTTTTCCGGCACGTTCAGTGCGCTGAGGCTGCTGTAGAGCGTAAAGGTTTTGCCGCTGCCGGTCGGGCCGGTCACCAGAATCAATCCCTGCGGTTTAACCAGAGCCTGTTTCAGCAGACGCAGCTGGGCCAGCGGCATACCGAGTTTATCCAGCGCAATCGCACTGCTTTCACCCTGCAGCAAGCGTACAACGGCTTTTTCGCCGTGGCTGACCGGCAGCGTGGCGAGGCGAAAGGCGGCATCGCTGCCGTTTATCTCCTGGGTAAACTGCCCATCCTGCGGCAGACGCCGCTCTGCAATATCAAGCCCGGCGAGCACCTTCAGCCGCGCCAGCACGGCTGCCGGCTGCACCTCCGGCAAGCGCGGCAGATTATGTAGCACGCCGTCGATGCGCAGCCGGATACGCAATCCCTGCGGCTGAGGCTCAATATGCACATCTGAAGCGCGTCGCTGTACGGCCTGATGCAAAATCTGGTTTACCGCCTCGGTTGCTGAGGCTGCGCTGCGCTGCTCAGGCAGCCGCTCATCGGATAGTGACGGGTGCAGCGCCTGCTCCATGCGGGCAGCCGGCCAGCACTCAATCTCTACCTGACGCTGGCAGGCGAACTGCAGCGCCTCCAGCAGCTGCGGGTGGGGAGAGTCGGTAACGGCTACGCGCAGCCGGGTGTCATCATGCTGCAGCAGCCGCGCCTGATAGCGGGCGCACAGCGCCAGCAGTGTCGGATCATGCTCAGCCATTGGTCTCATCCTTATCTGCAAACCGGAACTGGTTCAGACAGTTATCGCGCAGGCTGCTGCTGCTGCTGGTACAGCTGCGCTGCCAGTTAAGCATGCCTTCAGCCGTGTTCCAGACGGGCTGCATCTCCACGCTCAGCCCGCTGAGGTTCTCCTGGCCGGTAAGCGCAATCACGCCACCGGTAACGGTGAGCGAGGCGACATAGCGCGAGCCTCTGGCCGCCGGAATGCCGTGTTCACCAGCCTGACACTGTGCCGGACCGCCGCGCTCAATGGCGCAGAGTTCCACCGCCGTTTTATAGGGCAACATGGTTTGCAGCATGTCAGTCAGCGCTGCGCGCTGCAGGTAATTTTGATAAGCAGGCAGGCCAATTGCGCTGAGAATAGCGACGATGCCGATGACGATCATCAGTTCAATCAGGGTAAAACCGCGTTGTCTTTCCATAGCAGGGCTCCTTTGTTCTGCAGCGCTACGATAAGCAGCACCCGCGGGTGATGAAAGCGTATCGCCTGAAAAACGGAGCGTGCCGCGCAGCCATTTTTAGCGATTGCAGCAAACGACAGTTGCAGTACCGGGCGGGCTCACAACGCCGGGCAGAACAGGGCCACCGGAAGCGTTATAACGCTGGCCTGTTTTTGCAGCGGCAGCGGCAATGACCGGAGGATGAGAAAGCGCGCTATCGCACGAAGACGCTAAACCCTGCTCTGAATCGTGATATTCTCGGCCTGATTTTGCTAAGGATGAGAGAGATGAAACTGGAACAGGGCTGGATCAGCAGCGCCCGTAAGGTGCCCTCGCCCCACTTTAATGCACGCCCCGATAATGAAGCGCCGTCGCTGCTGGTGATCCACAACATCAGTTTGCCACCGGGCGAATTTGGCGGACCGTGGATCGATCGTCTGTTTACCGGCTCGCTGCCTGCCGATGCACACCCCTATTTTGCTGATATCGCGCAGCTGCGCGTGGCAGCGCACTGCCTGATCCGCCGCGACGGTGAGCTGGTACAGTACGTCTCACTAAACGAGCGCGCCTGGCATGCGGGCGTTTCGGCTTTCAGCGGGCGGGAAAACTGCAACGACTTTTCTATTGGTATTGAGCTGGAAGGCACCGACACGCTGCCTTACACCGACGCCCAGTACGCCATGCTGCAGCAGGTCACCGCGCTGCTGCAGCAGCACTATCCGCTGGCCGCCGATCGTATTACCGGCCATAGCGATATTGCACCCGGGCGTAAAACCGATCCGGGCCCGGCGTTTGACTGGTCACGCTATAAACAGGGTACTACTCAGGAGAATACCTGACACCGCAGGAGCCATTATGACGTTGTTTAGTTTGTTACTTGTTCTGGGATGGGAACGCCTGTTTAAAATGGGCGAACACTGGCAGCTGGATCACCGGCTGGAGCCGCTGTTCCGTGGCCGGCAGCGCTTTTCGCTGCCGCGCACGCTTCTGATGACCGCAGCAGCCATGCTGCTGGTGTGGCTGGTGGTCTGGAGTCTGCATGGCCTGCTGTTCGGGCTGCTGCAGCTGCTGTTCTGGATTGTGACCGGACTGCTCTGTATCGGCGCCGGTTCTGCGCGACAGCATTATCATAACTATCTGCAGGCTGCCAGCCGTGATGATGAGGCGGCGCACCAGGCGATGGCTGCAGAGCTGACGCTCATTCATGGCGTGCCGGCAAACTGCAGCGAGCGTGAGTTCCTGCGCGAGCTGCAGAATGCGCTTATCTGGATCAACTTCCGTTTCTATCTCGCTCCGCTGTTCTGGTTCGTGGTCGGAGGGCCGGTGCTGCTGGTGGGGTACGCTTTTCTGCGCGCCTGGCAGAGCTGGCTGGCACGACACGCATCAGATCAGGCACGCGCTGCCTCAGGTGTTGATGCGCTGCTGCACGTGCTGGACTGGATCCCGGTGCGGCTGGCTGGCGTCGCTTATGCGCTGCTGGGTCACGGCGAGCGCGCGCTGCCCGCCTGGTTTGCTTCTCTGAGCGACCTCCATCGCGCTCAGTATCAGGTGCTGACCAGCCTGGCGCAGTTCTCGCTGGCGCGCGATCCGCACACGGATAAAGTCGCCACCCCACGCGTGGCGGTGGCGCTGGCAAAACGCACTTCGCTGGTGCTGGTGGTGGTGGTGGCGCTCCTGACTATCTACGGCACGCTGGTGTGATCTGCCGGAGGCACGCCAAAATCGGGCGTGCCATCCTCGCGCCAGCTGAAATATTTCAGGCGCGTATGGCGATTGGGATCCCACAGCGGATCGCCCTCAATTTCCGTGTAGTTGCGGGCGTGATAAACCAGCACGTCGCGTCCCGCTTCATCCGTCGTAAAACTATTGTGTCCCGGCCCGTACTGCTGATTTTCCCAGCTGGTGGTAAACACCGGCCGCGCTGACTTCTGCCAGGCGATGCGATCGCGCGGATCGGCCTGCACGTCAATACTCAGCATACCCAGACAGTAGTTTTCATCGGTCGCGCTGGCGGAGTAGGTCACAAACAGCCGGTTGCCGTGACGGATCGCCGCCGGACCTTCGTTAACGCTGAAGCCGGCACACTCCCACTCATATTCAGGCCGGCTCAGCATCACCGGCGTGCCTTTAAGCGTCCAGGGGTTAAGCAGCTCGGCCAGATAAAGATTGGAATTACCGGGAATAGCGGGATCTTTTTGTGCCCAGAGATACCAGTTTTTACCCTGATGGACGAAATGGGTGGCGTCCAGCGCAAAGCTATCGAACTGCGTTTCGACCCGGCGACAGGGCTGCCAGTAGCCGGTCAGCGGATCGGCATTATCGCAGACCAGCGCATACATGCGATGCTGAAACAGTCCCTCTTTGATCTCCCGGCTCGGCGCCGCCGCAAAGTAGATGACCCACTGACCATTAATGTGGTGCAGCTCGGGCGCCCAGATCAGCTCACTGTATTCACCCTGATCCGGCTTGCGCCAGACGGTAACGGCGGGTGCCTCACGCAGTCCCGCAAGCGTGCTGGCGTGGCGCAGCTCCAGCCGATCGTATTCCGGTACTGAGGCGATAAAGTAGTAGCCAGCGCCGTGCCGCAGAATAAAGGGATCGGCGCGCTGCGTAATAAAAGGGTTAGGCCAGGTCATTTGATCTCTCCGGGTTGAGTGGTTGCGGCCGGGGATGGAGCGGACAAATCGCGAAAGTTAGCGCGGCGCAGCGCCAGGTCATCCTGAATCGTGCGCATCAGCTTGCGATCCACTTTCATCAGGCGCACTACGCCTGCGGTGATCAGATAGCCGACACCGGGTATTACGGTAAAGAGCAGCATAATGCCGTTGACGGCGCTGGCGGACTGCTGTTTTGCACCCGCGTCATAGCCGTAAACCGACAGCAAAAAGCCGACCATGGCACCCGCAACCGCCAGCCCGACCTTGAGAAAAAAGAGATTGCCGGAAAAGCTCATACCGGTAATACGCTTGCCGGTTTTCCACTCGCCATAGTCATCCACATCGGCCATCAGCGACCAGTGCAGCGGCGAGGGGATCTGATGCAGAATATTCAGCAGGAAATAGGCCACCACCACCGTGACGGTAGCGTGTGGATCGATCCAGTAAAACCCGCAGGAGAAGAGCGCCAGGGCGATATTGGTCCAGAAAAAGACCTTCAGCTTGCACCAGCGGTCGGTGAGATATTTTGCCAACGTGCTGCCACCCATCATGCCGATCACGCCAAGGCTGATAAACAGCGTGGCAAAATGCGTCGACTGGCCCATGACCCAGGTCACGTAATACATGGTGGCCGCCATGCGGATAAAGCCGGGACAGACGTTGCAGAAGGTCAGCAGCAGAATGCGCACCCACTGATCGTTTTTCCAGATATCGCGCAGGTCTTTCTTCAGATCGTCATGCGTCGGCACCGCAGGCCGGATTCGTTCGCGGACGTTAGCAAAACAGAACAGAAACATCGCCAGGCCAATCAGCGCCAGCACGCTCATCGCCAGCTGATAGCCGCGCGCCTTGTTGTCACCGCCAAACCACTCCGCCATAGGCAGCAGTGAGAGTGAGAGGATCAGCGTGGCGACACCCACCATCACGAAGCGATAAGACTGACAGGAAACGCGCTCGCCCGGATCGCTGGTGATAACGCCGCCCAGTGAACAGTAGGGAATATTGATGGCGGTATAGGTCAGCGACATCAGGAAATAGGTGACAAAGGCCCAGATAACTTTGTTTTCATAGCTCCAGTCCGGCGTGGTAAACATCAGTACGCTGAACAGAACATATGGCACTGAGACCCAGAGCAGCCAGGGACGGAAGCGGCCCCATCGGCTCTGGGTACGATCCGCTATCGCGCCCATGATGGGGTCTGTTACCGCATCCAGCACGCGTACCGAAAGCAGCAGTACGCCGACCAGCGCAGGTGCCAGGCCAAAAACATCGGTGTAGAAGTAGTTCAGAAACAGCATGATCGCGCCACCAATCATGTTACAGCCGGCATCGCCCATGCCATATCCCAGTTTTTCTCTGAATGAGAGTGCAGCACTTTTCATCGTCGTCTCCTGCGACAAGTGGAGCGAAAAGTATCAGCGCAAACGGCAGGCAGAGGTGATCAACAATGAGTCGCGTAGATGGACAAAACGGGTGCAGGAAAAAAAGTGTGAGGACGATCGGCAGAGGTGCCCGGTCAGATGAACCGGGCACGCGGGACTATCAGGCTTTCTGCGTTTTGTTTTTAATGGCGTAACCCACCGCCAGAATAACCAGCCAGACCGGAATCAGCCATACCGAGATCGCCATTCCAGGCGTCATCGCCATGATCACCAGCACGGCGGCCATAAACAGCAGGCAGAGCCAGTTACCGGCCGGGTAGAGCACCGCGCGGAAGCGCGTAGTGACACCCTGCTGATCTTTCTTACGGCGGAATTTCATATGTGCCAGGCTAATCATCGCCCAGTTGATAACCAGGGCCGACACCACCAGAGACATCAGGATGCCAAAGGCTTCTCCCGGCATAAGATAGTTAATCAACACGCACAGCGCGGTAGCGACCGCTGAGACCATAATGGTGGCAACCGGTACGCCACGACGATCAACCCTGAGCAGCGCTTTTGGCGCATTGCCCTGCTGGGCCAGGCCGAACAGCATACGACTGTTGCAGTAAACACAGCTGTTATAGACCGAGAGCGCCGCCGTCAGGATCACGACGTTCAGCGCATTCGCGACCAGCGCATCACCCAGCTCATGGAAGATCAGGACAAACGGACTGGTGTCAGCGGTGACGCGCGTCCAGGGCAGCAGCGACAGCAGCACTGCCAGTGAGCCAATGTAAAAAATCAGAATGCGCCACAGCACCTGATTAGTGGCTTTAGGAATGCTCTCTTCCGGGTTGTCCGCTTCTGCAGCGGTAATGCCTACCAGCTCCAGGCCGCCAAAGGAGAACATAATAATTGCCATCATCATAACCAGACCGGTCATGCCGTGCGGCAGAAAGCCGCCCTGAGCCCACAGGTTGCTGACGGTTGCCTGCGGACCGGCGTTGCCGCTGAACAGCAGCCAGCCGCCAAACAGGATCATGCCGATAACGGCCACGACTTTGATAATGGCGAACCAGAACTCCATCTCACCAAATACTTTGACGTTGGTCAGGTTAATAGCATTGATGACGACAAAGAAAATAGCGGCACTGGCCCAGGCAGGGAAATCGGGATACCAGAACTGAATATATTTGCCGACGGCGCTGAGCTCGGCCATCGCAACCAGCACATAGAGCACCCAGTAGTTCCAGCCAGAGGCGAAGCCGGCAAAATTGCCCCAGTATTTGTAGGCAAAATGGCTGAAGCTGCCGGCAACCGGCTCCTCAACCACCATTTCGCCCAGCTGGCGCATAATTAAAAAGGCGATAAATCCGGCAATGGCATAACCCAGAATCACGGCCGGGCCGGCAGATTTAATAACCGATGCGCTACCCAGAAACAGGCCGGTGCCGACGGCACCGCCCAGCGCGATCAGCTGGATATGGCGATTCTTCAGGCCGCGATGCAGCGCTTCGCCATGCTGTTGTTCCATACAAACCTCTTTGTATTGTTATTGTGCGCCTGCAGTGCCCGCACTTAAGGCTGTGATACTGCGTGTAATCTTTTCTTTACGAATTCAGACTGGCTCTCTGTAGCGAGACGCTATTCAGGCGACCAGAATAGTGATAAGCGCGCGACTTTGCACCTGCTTTTGCTTTTTGTGCTAAGGAGTGATGGAAAAAGCAGCGATTTACTCTGTGATTTCCCTTGCGCTATTTCTGCCATGAATAATGCTTAAACACGAATAGCTTTCGCTTATGGCGTATAAGAGAAATGACCGCTTTTGCAGTGTAAGGTTTGGTAAAAGTGAAACCTGTTAACAACTTCGCGCAGTTGTTTCTTTTTCCTGCTACTACGGCGGCTTAAGGCGTGATGCCTGGGTTCAGGGCTATATCGGGCTGGAAGTAAGAGAGTGGCCATATAGACACAAGGTGAATACTTTGTTACTTTACGGGCACCATTTTTCAATTGGTATTACCAATTTACTCCAGACGTTTGGCTTATAAGAAGGGAAGATGGCTTATAGTAAAATTCGCCAGCCCAAGCTCTCCGATGCGATAGAGCAGCAGCTGGAATCCCTGATTATGGAAGGGACCCTTCAGCCGGGTGAGAAACTGCTCCCCGAGCGCGAACTGGCCAAACAGTTTGATGTCTCACGTCCATCGCTACGCGAAGCGATTCAGAGTCTGGAAGCCAAAGGTTTACTGCTGCGTCGCCAGGGTGGCGGCACATTTGTGCAGCAGAACCTCTGGCAGAGCTTAAGCGACCCCCTGGTCGGGCTGCTGGCCCAGCATCCGGAATCTCAGTTCGATCTGCTGGAAACCCGTCATGCGCTGGAAGGCGTGGCTGCCTACTACGCAGCGCTGCGCGGTACCGATGAAGATCTCCAGCGTATTCGCGACTGCCATCTTCAGATTCAGCAGGCGCAGGAGAGCGGCGATCTCGACGCCGAAGCGGACGCCGTCATGAAGTATCAGATTGCGGTCACGGAAGCGGCGCATAATGTGGTGCTGCTGCACCTGCTGCGCTCTATGAGCCCGATGCTGGAACAAAACGTACGTCAGAATTTCGAATTGCTCTACGCTCGCCGCGAAATGCTGGCGAAAGTGAGCGAGCATCGCGCCAGTATTTTTGCGGCGATTGTGGCGCGCGAGCCGGAACAGGCCCGCGAAGCCTCGCATCGTCATCTGGCGTTTATAGAGGAAATCTTGCTGGACAGAAGTCGGGAGCAGAGCCGTCGTGAACGCTCCCTGCGTCGTTTACAGCAACGCAAGGAATAACGTACGGCAACGAACGTGCGACATAAACGACGGGCCTGTCTTCTTGTGCTGTGAACCTGAAGCACAACACAAGCAGACAGGCTCCTGATAATTCAACGTATTAGACACAGATAAGGAATACCCCCCATGTCAGAACGTTTACAGAATGACGTGGATCCGATCGAAACTCGTGACTGGCTACAGGCGATCGAATCGGTCATCCGTGAAGAAGGTGTTGAGCGTGCGCAGTATCTGATTGATCAGGTCCTGAGCGCTGCCCGCAAAGGTGGTGTAAAAGTAGCTGGCGGTGGCGGTGCTGCTGCAGCGATCAGCAACTATATCAACACCATTGCGACAGAAGATGAGCCGGACTATCCGGGCAACACCTCTCTCGAACGTCGTATCCGTTCCGCAATTCGCTGGAACGCCATTGTTTCAGTTCTGCGTGCGTCGAAGAAAGATCTGGAGCTGGGGGGACACCTCTCTTCTTTCCAGAGCTCTGCCACAATCTATGAAGTGTGCTTCAACCACTTCTTCCGTGCACGCAGCGAAAAAGATGGCGGCGATCTGGTCTACTTCCAGGGTCACATTTCTCCAGGCATCTACTCACGTGCGTTCCTTGAAGGACGTCTGACTGAAGAGCAGATGAATAACTTCCGTCAGGAAGTGCACGGCAACGGCCTGTCATCCTATCCGCATCCAAAACTGATGCCGGACTTCTGGCAGTTCCCGACCGTTTCAATGGGTCTGGGTCCGCTGAACGCTATCTATCAGGCGAAGTTCCTGAAGTACCTGGAGCATCGCGGCCTGAAAGATACGTCTGGTCAGACGGTGTACGCTTTCCTTGGCGATGGCGAGATGGATGAACCGGAATCCAAAGGTGCTATCACCATTGCGACCCGTGAGAAACTGGATAACCTGGTCTTCATCATCAACTGTAACCTGCAGCGTCTGGATGGCCCGGTCACCGGTAACGGTAAGATCATCAACGAGCTGGAAGGCATCTTTGCCGGTGCTGGCTGGAACGTGATCAAAGTGATCTGGGGCGGACGCTGGGATGAGTTGCTGAAGAAAGACACCAGCGGCAAACTGATTCAGCTGATGAACGAAACCGTTGACGGCGACTATCAGACCTTTAAATCACGCGACGGCGCCTATGTGCGCGAGCACTTCTTCGGTAAATACCCGGAGACCGCTGCGCTGGTGAAAGACTGGTCAGACGAAGAGATTTTCGCGCTGAACCGCGGTGGCCACGATCCGAAGAAAATCTACGCTGCCCTGAAAAAGGCGCAGGAGACCAAAGGTCAGCCAACGCTGATTCTGGCTCATACCATTAAAGGTTATGGTATGGGTGATACCGCGGAAGGCAAAAATATCGCCCACCAGGTCAAGAAGATGAACATGGATGGCGTACGCTACATCCGCGATCGCTTCAATGTGCCAGTGGCTGATGAGAAAATCGAAGAGCTGCCTTACGTCACCTTTGAAAAAGGCTCAGAAGAGTACAACTACCTGCACGGCCAGCGTGAGAAGCTGGGTGGCTATCTGCCAACCCGTCAGGCGGAGTTCACTGAGAAGCTGGAAATGCCGACGCTGGAAGAGTTCAAACCTCTGCTGGAAGAGCAGAGCAAAGAGATCTCTACCACGATCGCTTTCGTGCGTGCGCTGAACGTGATGCTGAAGAACAAGTCGATCAAAGATCGTCTGGTGCCAATCCTCGCGGATGAAGCCCGTACTTTTGGTATGGAAGGCCTGTTCCGTCAGATCGGTATCTACAGCCCGAACGGCCAGCAGTATACGCCGCAGGACCGCGAGCAGGTTGCTTACTATAAAGAAGATGAGAAAGGTCAGATTCTGCAGGAAGGGATCAACGAGCTGGGCGCAGGTTCATCCTGGCTGGCAGCGGCGACCTCTTACAGCACCAACAACCTGCCGATGATCCCGTTCTACATCTACTACTCCATGTTTGGCTTCCAGCGCATTGGCGATCTGATGTGGCTGGCGGGCGATCAGCAGGCGCGTGGCTTCCTGGTTGGCGGTACGTCGGGCCGTACAACGCTGAACGGCGAAGGTCTGCAGCATGAAGATGGCCACAGCCATATTCAGTCGCTGACCATCCCTAACTGCATCTCCTACGATCCTTCCTACGCGTATGAAGTGGCGGTGATCATGCAGGATGGCCTGGTGCGTATGTATGGTGAAGCGCAGGAAAACATCTACTACTACATCACCACGCTGAACGAAAACTACCACATGCCGGCGATGCCGCAGGGTGCGGAAGAGGGTATCCGTAAGGGTATCTACAAGCTGGAAGAAGTCGAAGGCAAGAAAGGCAAAGTGCAGCTGCTGGGCTCAGGCTCTATTCTGCGCCACGTGCGCGAAGCGGCACAGATTCTGGCGAAAGAGTACGGTATCGGCTCTGATGTCTACAGCGTAACCTCGTTCACCGAGCTGGCGCGAGATGGTCAGGATTGCGAACGCTGGAACATGCTGCATCCGACTGAAACGCCACGCGTGCCTTACATCGCTCAGGTGATGAACGATGCGCCGGCCGTAGCGTCAACCGACTACATGAAGCTGTTCGCAGAACAGGTCCGCAGCTACGTGCCAGCCAGCGACTACCGCGTGCTGGGTACCGATGGCTTCGGTCGTTCTGACAGCCGTGAAAATCTGCGTCATCACTTCGAAGTGGATGCGTCATATGTGGTAGTGGCTGCGCTGGGTGAGCTGGCTAAACGCGGCGAAATCGAGAAGCAGGTGGTAGCGGACGCTATCGCTAAATTCGATATCGACGCTGATAAAGTTAACCCGCGTCTGGCTTAAGAGGTAAAGAGTAATGGCTATCGAAATTAACGTACCGGATATCGGGTCGGACGAAGTTGAAGTCACCGAAATCCTGGTGAAGGTGGGCGACAGCGTTGAAGCTGAGCAGTCGCTGATCTCTGTGGAAGGCGATAAAGCTCGATGGAAGTGCCTTCGCCGCAGGCGGGCGTGGTTAAAGAGATCAAAATCGCCGTCGGTGACAAAGTGAATACCGGCTCGCTGATTATGGTGTTTGACGCTGAAGGTGCGCCAGAAGCTGCACCGGCTGCCGAAGAGAAAAAAGCAGAAGCCGCGCCGGCTCCTGCTGCTGCAACGGCAACCGCCAGCAAAGAGGTTAACGTACCGGATATCGGTGGTGATGAAGTCGAAGTCACAGAGATCCTGGTTAAAGTGGGCGACAAGGTTGAAGCTGAGCAGTCGCTGATCACCGTTGAAGGCGACAAAGCTTCAATGGAAGTGCCTGCGCCGTTTGCTGGCGTAGTGAAAGAGATCAAAATCGCTACCGGCGATAAAGTGAACACCGGTTCACTGATTATGATCTTTGACGCAGAAGGCGACGCACCGGCTGCGACGCGAAACCACAGATGAAAGAAGAGGCGACCTCCGCCCCGGCTGCAGCTGCAGGCGCGAAAGAGGTAAACGTACCGGATATCGGCGGTGATGAAGTTGAAGTGACCGAGGTACTGGTGAAAGCGGGCGATAAAGTCACCGCTGAGCAGTCGCTGATTGTGGTTGAAGGCGATAAAGCCTCTATGGAAGTGCCGGCGCCGTTTGCCGGTACGGTAAAAGAGCTGAAAGTGGCCACCGGTGACAAAGTCAGTACCGGCTCACTGATCATGATCTTTGAAGTGGAAGGCGGCGCACCATCGCCAGCACCGGCAGCCAAACCGGAAGCGGCCGCCGCGCCGGCGAAAGCGGAGGCTAAACCCGCTGCAGCACCTGCGCCGGCTAAAGCGGAAGCGAAAAGTGAGTTCGCTGAGAATGACGCCTATGTGCACGCCACGCCGGTGATCCGTCGTCTGGCGCGCGAGTTTGGCGTTAACCTGGCGAAGGTGAAAGGCACCGGGCGTAAGGGCCGCATCCTGAAAGAGGATGTGCAGACTTACGTGAAAGAGGCGGTGAAACGCGCTGAGGCTGCGCCAGCTGCTGCTGCAGGCGGCGGTCTGCCAGGCATGCTGCCATGGCCGAAGGTAGACTTCAGCAAGTTTGGTGAAGTGGAAGAAGTGGAGCTGGGCCGTATCCAGAAAATCTCTGGTGCTAACCTGAGCCGTAACTGGGTCATGATCCCGCACGTTACGCACTTCGATAAAACCGATATCACCGATCTGGAAGCGTTCCGCAAGCAGCAGAACGCGGAAGCTGAGAAGCGCAAGCTGGATGTGAAGTTCACCCCGGTGGTGTTCATCATGAAAGCGGTTGCGGCGGCCCTGGAGCAGATGCCGCGTTTCAACAGCTCGCTGTCTGAAGATGGTCAGAAACTGACGCTGAAGAAATACATCAACATCGGCGTGGCGGTTGATACGCCAAATGGTCTGGTGGTTCCGGTGTTCAAGGATGTTAATAAGAAAGGCATCACTGAACTCTCGCGTGAGCTGATGGCAACCTCGAAGAAAGCGCGCGATGGCAAACTGACCGCCAGCGATATGCAGGGCGGCTGTTTCACCATCTCCAGCCTTGGCGGCCTGGGCACGACGCACTTCGCGCCTATCGTCAACGCGCCGGAAGTGGCGATCCTTGGCGTCTCCAAATCGGCCATGGAGCCGGTCTGGAACGGTAAAGAGTTTGCACCGCGTCTGATGATGCCGATCTCGCTCTCGTTTGACCACCGCGTGATCGACGGTGCTGATGGTGCGCGTTTCATCACCATCATCAACAATATGCTGTCTGATATTCGCCGTCTGGTGATGTGAAGTTAATCAAGGCCGGCAAATGCCGGCCTTGTTGTAAGCATTCAGTTGTTACCGCGGTTGGCAGTTTATTAACAATTCTGTAAACTCTCGCGGTGAAATGTCCCGGTGGCGACAGGGTAGCATGAGCCTGGGAAAGGTCGCTCTGACCGCCGGCAATCTAACAAGAGGTCATGATGAGTACAGAGATTAAAACTCAAGTCGTGGTACTTGGGGCAGGTCCTGCAGGTTACTCTGCAGCCTTCCGTTGCGCTGACTTAGGTCTGGAGACCGTTCTGGTTGAGCGCTACAACACCCTCGGTGGTGTTTGTCTGAACGTGGGCTGTATCCCGTCAAAAGCGCTGCTGCACGTCGCGAAAGTGATTGAAGAAGCGAAAGCGCTGGAAGAGCACGGCATCGTGTTTGGTCAGCCGCAGACAGACATTAACAAAATCCGCACCTGGAAAGAGAAGGTGATCAACCAGCTGACCGGCGGTCTGGCCGGAATGGCGAAAGGCCGTAAGGTCAAAGTCGTAAACGGTCTGGGTAAATTCACCGGTGCCAACACCCTGGTGGTTGAAGGTGAGGGTGGCGCAACCACCATCAACTTCGATAACGCGATCATCGCCGCAGGCTCACGCCCTATCGAGCTGCCGTTTATCCCGCATCACGATCCGCGCGTCTGGGACTCTACGTCAGCGCTGGAGCTGCGTGAAGTGCCGAAGCGTCTGCTGGTCATGGGCGGCGGCATCATCGGTCTGGAGATGGCGACAGTTTACCATGCGCTGGGTTCAGAGATTGACGTGGTTGAGATGTTTGACCAGGTGATCCCGGCAGCGGATAAAGACGTGGTTAAAGTCTTTACCAAGCGTATCAGCAAGAAATTCAATCTGATGCTGGAAACCAAAGTCACCGCGGTTGACGCGAAAGATGACGGTATCTATGTGTCGATGGAAGGTAAAAAAGCGCCTGCTGAGGCGCAGCGCTATGACGCGGTGCTGGTCGCCATTGGCCGCGTGCCAAACGGTAAAGGCCTCGACGCCGGTAAAGCGGGCGTGGAAGTGGACGAGCGCGGCTTTATCCGTGTCGATAAGCAGATGCGTACCAATGTGCCGCACATCTACGCTATCGGTGATATCGTGGGTCAGCCTATGCTGGCGCATAAAGGCGTGCACGAAGGCCACGTTGCCGCTGAGGTCATCTCTGGTCTGAAGCACTACTTCGATCCGAAAGTGATCCCATCCATCGCCTACACCGAGCCGGAAGTTGCATGGGTAGGTCTGACTGAGAAAGAAGCCAAAGAGAAGGGCATCAGCTACGAAGTCTCCACCTTCCCATGGGCGGCCTCAGGCCGTGCTATCGCTTCTGACTGCGCTGACGGCATGACCAAGCTGATCTTTGACAAAGAGACGCATCGCGTTATCGGCGGTGCTGTAGTCGGCACCAACGGCGGCGAGCTGCTGGGTGAAATCGGTCTGGCGATCGAAATGGGTTGTGATGCCGAAGATATCGCGCTCACCATCCATGCGCACCCGACGCTGCATGAATCAGTTGGTCTTGCCGCTGAAATCTTTGAGGGCAGCATCACCGATCTGCCAAACGCGAAAGCGAAGAAGAAGTAAGTTTCACTTCTGCGATCAACGGCTCCTGCGGGGGCCGTTTTTTTTTGCTGTTACAGCCGCAGGCATAACTAAAGGTTAGCCAGATCATTTTCTGCCACGCTGAAAGTTATGATCTGAAAACCGCCTGCCGCATATCTGCCGCTTTTTTTTCCGTCTGCAGGGGAATACCCGGACAGTTATGCCGGAAATTGGCTGGATGTTGCTTTTTTGTAAACAGATTAACAATCAGGCGAAATCCTGCTATGCTGGCCGACGCAGAACCGGGCACCTCACCCTACTGTTTAACAGCATCAAGGTGTACCGGAAAGCTATACAATGAGAGCGAGGAGAACGTCGTGCTAGAAGAATACCGTAAGCACGTTGCCGAGCGTGCTGCCCAGGGAATCGTACCTAAGCCGTTAGATGCTTCCCAGATGGCCGCGCTGGTTGAACTGCTGAAAAGCCCGCCTGCGGGTGAAGAAGAATTTCTGGTTGACCTGCTGGTTAACCGCGTCCCGCCAGGCGTTGATGAAGCCGCCTATGTTAAAGCCGGTTTCCTGGCTGCTGTCGCAACGGGCGAAGCCCACTCTCCTCTGGTTACGCGCGAGAAAGCTGTTGAACTGCTGGGCACCATGCAGGGTGGCTATAATATCCACGCGCTGATTGAAGCGCTCGACGACGAAGCACTGGCACCGATTGCCGCTGAAGCGCTGTCCCATACGCTGCTGATGTTCGACAACTTCTACGATGTGGAAGAGAAAGCCAAAGCGGGTAACGCCCACGCAAAAAAAATCCTGCAATCCTGGGCTGATGCCGAGTGGTTCCTGAAGCGTCCTAAGCTGGCTGAAAAAATCACCACCACCGTGTTCAAAGTGACCGGCGAAACCAACACCGACGACCTCTCTCCGGCGCCGGATGCGTGGTCGCGCCCGGATATTCCACTGCATGCGCTGGCGATGCTGAAAAACCCGCGTGATGGTATTGAGCCAGACGAGGCGGGCAACATTGGCCCGATTAAACAGATTCAGGCGCTGCAGCAGAAAGGCTTCCCGCTGACGTATGTCGGCGACGTCGTGGGTACCGGCTCATCACGTAAATCCGCCACCAACTCGGTGCTGTGGTTTATGGGTGAAGATATCCCGTACGTGCCGAACAAAAAGGGCGGCGGTCTCTGCCTAGGCGGTAAAATTGCCCCAATTTTCTTCAACACCATGGAAGATGCCGGCGCGCTGCCGATCGAACTGGATGTTGAGGGCCTGAACATGGGCGATGTGATTGACGTTTACCCGTATAAAGGCGAAGTCCGCAGTCACGAAACCAATGAACTGCTGGCAACCTTTGAACTGAAAACCGATGTGCTGCTGGATGAAGTCCGCGCCGGCGGCCGTATTCCGCTGATTATCGGTCGCGGCCTGACGACGAAAGCACGCGAGTCACTCGGCCTGCCGGCAAGCGACGTCTTTGTGCAGGCGAAAGATATCGCCACCAGCACGCGCGGCTACTCGCTGGCGCAGAAGATGGTGGGCCGCGCCTGTGGCGTTGAGGGTATTCGTCCGGGCGCGTACTGCGAGCCGAAGATGACCTCTGTGGGTTCACAGGATACCACCGGTCCGATGACGCGCGATGAGCTGAAGGACCTGGCGTGCCTCGGCTTCTCCGCCGATCTGGTGATGCAATCCTTCTGCCACACCGCGGCCTATCCGAAGCCGGTTGATGTGACCACGCACCATACGCTGCCGGATTTCATCATGAACCGCGGTGGCGTCTCGCTGCGTCCGGGCGATGGTATTATTCACAGCTGGCTGAACCGTATGCTGCTGCCGGATACCGTTGGCACCGGCGGTGACTCACACACCCGCTTCCCGATTGGCATCTCTTTCCCGGCGGGTTCCGGCCTGGTGGCGTTTGCCGCTGCGACTGGCGTGATGCCGCTCGATATGCCGGAATCGGTGCTGGTGCGCTTTAAGGGCACCATGCAGCCGGGCATTACGCTGCGCGATCTGGTACACGCTATCCCGCTGTACGCGATTAAGCAGGGCCTGCTGACGGTAGAGAAGAAGGGCAAGAAAAACATCTTCTCCGGCCGTATTCTGGAGATCGAAGGTCTGCCGGATCTGAAAGTTGAGCAGGCTTTTGAGCTGTCTGATGCCTCCGCTGAGCGTTCTGCTGCCGGTTGTACCATCAAGCTGGATAAAGCGCCGATCATCGAGTACCTGAACTCCAACATCGTCCTGCTGAAGTGGATGATCTCGGAAGGCTACGGCGATCGCCGTACGCTGGAGCGCCGCGTTGAGGGCATGGAGAAATGGCTGGCCGATCCGCAGCTGCTGGAAGGCGATGCAGATGCAGAATACGCTGCGGTGATCGAGATCGATCTGGCGGATATCAAAGAGCCGATTCTGTGTGCACCAAACGATCCGGATGATGCGCGCTGGCTCTCTGACGTGCAGGGCGAGAAGATTGACGAAGTGTTTATCGGCTCCTGCATGACCAATATCGGTCACTTCCGCGCGGCCGGTAAGCTGCTGGACGCGCATAAGGGCCAGCTGCCGACGCGTCTCTGGGTGGCTCCGCCAACCAAGATGGATGCGGCGCAGCTTACCGAAGAGGGCTACTACAGCGTCTTTGGTAAAAGCGGTGCGCGTATTGAGATCCCGGGCTGTTCGCTCTGCATGGGTAACCAGGCACGCGTGCAGGACGGTGCGACGGTGGTCTCCACGTCGACCCGTAACTTCCCGAACCGTCTGGGTAACGGCGCCAACGTCTTCCTGGCATCAGCCGAGCTGGCTGCCGTCGCTTCGCTGCTTGGCAAACTGCCAACGCCGGACGAGTATCAGCAGTTTATGGTGCAGGTGGATAAAACGGCCGGCGACACCTATCGCTATCTCAACTTTGACCAGCTGGGTCAATATACCGCGAAAGCGGACAGCGTGATTTTCCAGACCGCCGTATAACGCGACGGGTAAATCGGGGGGGATGATGCAAATCATCCCCCTTTTTTTATGCCTTTTTTACCGGCGGCACTCCCGGCATAATGCGAGCGCGATCCCACTTTATTACGCGCGCTGCGCTCAGAATGCACATAAACGTGCAGTCCGGCGCGCTACTGGTATGAGGTAACCCAATGGAGTATGAATTTTTACGCGATATCACCGGCCAGGTCAGGGTGCGCATGTCGATGGATCACGAAGCGGTAGGCCACTGGTTTAACGAAGAGGTCCGCGACAACGCCGGGCTGCTGGATGAAGTGGAGGCGGCGGCGCGTGCGGTAAAAGGCACCCATCAGCAGTGGCAGCGTATCGGACATGAGTACACGCTGTGGCTGGATGAAGAAGAGGTTATGATCCGCGCTAACCAGCTGGCGCTTGAGGATGAGGGGCTGGAAGAGGGCATGGCCTACTACGATGAAGAGAGTCTCTCGTTCTGCGGCGTGGAGGACTTTCTGGCGGTCATCGCGGCTTACCGGCAGTTTATGGCGGGCAGATAACCGGCACCGCGCCACATGATCCATTCTTACTTAACGTAGGCCAGCAGGCTCAGTGAATCACGCGCCAGCGATTTGCACTTTTTATCGTTATTGATTGCAATGCCGCTCAGATCTTTATAGCTCTCTTCGCCCAGCGCTTTCATGTTGTAGCTGCTGTAGTTGCTCAAATCCCAGCGGTTCTGCTGGGCAAAAAACACCAGCGCTTTGCGAATTTGTGCATCCGGCAGCGCCTGGTAGCCGCAGTCGTTTTTCAGATAGACAAAGACCGCCGTCAGGTCAGCCAGATCTTCCGCTTCAGACTCGCTCAGCGCAAAACTGCTGGTGGAGAAGCCAAAGAGTCCCGCCAGCAGCAGGATCTTAATGCTTTTTGTCATAATGGTTCTCAGCAAAGGACAATCCATTGACGTTAGCACAGTTACCGTCCGGATTCCGCTTCTTTTACCCCGGCGACGGGCAGGCTACTATTTTGCTGCCCGGCACTTGACCCTCCCGCAGGGGCAGGGTTTAGGCTGGGTGCCTCATTATCACAAGGATATGCGTATGCAACGTCGCACTTTTCTCAAACTGACCGCGGCGCTCAGCGCGGCAGGCGCACTGCCGCTATGGAGCCGCTCACTGATGGCGGCTACGCGGCCGCTGCTGCCGATCCCTGCGCTGCTTGAGCCAGATGCGCGCGGTCACTACAGCCTTACCGCCATGACGGGCAGCACGCAGTGGCAGGATAAAGCGGTGCCGACATGGGGCTATAACGGCAGCCTGCTCGGGCCGGTTCTGCGCCTGCAGCGGGAGAAGCGCGTCACGGTCAATATTCATAACCGGCTGCCGGAAGCGACCACCGTACACTGGCACGGCCTGGCTATCCCGGGGGACGTGGATGGAGGCCCGCAGGCGATTATCGCGCCCGGTGCCACGCGGCAGGTGAGCTTTACCCCCGCTCAGCCGGCGGCGACCTGCTGGTTTCATCCGCATCTGCACGGCAAAACCGGTCATCAGGTGGCGCAGGGATTAGCCGGGCTGGTGCTGCTGGAGGATGAAGCGTCCGGCAAGCTGCGTCTGCCGATGCAGTGGGGAGCCGATGACGTACCGCTGATTTTCCAGGATAAACAGCTTAACAGCGCCGGCACGCATATCGATTATCAGCTGGATGTGATGCGCGCGGCGGTAGGCTGGTTTGGCGATATGATGCTGACCAACGGCGTGCAGTATCCGCAGCACGCCGTGCCGCGCGGCTGGCTGCGGCTGCGGCTGCTTAACGGCTGTAACGCCCGCTCGCTGGAGATCGCCACCAGCGATAAACGACCAGTCTATGTGGTGGGCAGCGATGGCGGACTGCTCGCTGAACCGGTACAGGTGACGTCGCTGTCACTGCTGCCGGGCGAGCGCTTTGAGGTGCTGATCGATACCTCTGACGGGCAGCCTTTTGATATCGTCACGCTGCCGGTGACGCAGATGGGGATGACGCTGCCGCCATTTGATCGGCCACTGCCGCTGGTGCAGATCCTGCCGCTGCGCATTATGGCGAGCGGGACGCTGCCGGACACCCTGGTGGATCTGCCGCCGCTGCCTGCCAGTGACGGCGTACAGAACCGCTGGCTGCAGCTGATGATGGATCCGCAGCTGGATAAGCAGGGGATGCAGGCGCTGATGGATCGTTATGGCCATCAGGCGATGGGGGGCGCGGCAGACCATGGCGCGGCAGAGACGCACAGCGGACACGATGCCATGCCAATGGAACAGAGCGAACATGGCGCGATGCCGATGGATCACGGTGCGCACGACGCTGCCGCATACGATTTTCACCACGGCAATAAGATCAACGGTGAAGCGTTTAACATGCAGAAGCCGATGTTTGCCGTGCCACTGGGTAAAACCGAGAAGTGGACGATTTCAGGCGAGGGCGATGCGATGCTGCATCCGTTCCATATTCACGGTGCACAGTTCCGTATCCTGTCAGAAAACGGCAAGCCGCCTGCCGCGCATCGTGCCGGCTGGAAAGATATGGTTAACGTCAACGGCTGGCGCAGCGAAGTCTTAGTGCGGTTCGACTATGCCGCCAGCGCGGAGCATGCCTATATGGCACACTGCCATCTGCTGGAGCACGAAGATACCGGCATGATGCTCGGCTTCACGGTCGCGTAGCGAGCCAGACGACCGCAAGGGCGGCATCTGAGCCGCTCGGCGTCAGCCGCCGTCTGCCGCCTCCAGCGCCTGGCTGATATCCGCAATCAGGTCGTCCGGATGCTCAATCCCGATCGACAGGCGCACCGTCGCGTCGCTGATGCCAATGCGCTGACGTACCGCCAGCGGCACGCCAGAGTGGGTGGTGCTGGCCGGATGGCTGGCGAGCGACTCGGTGCCGCCCAGGCTTACCGCCAGCTTAAACAGCGTCAGCGCGTTGAGAAAGCGGAAAGCCGCAGGTTCACCGCCCTGAATATCAAAGGAGAAGGTCGAGCCGGCGCCGCTGCACTGACGCCGGTACGTTTCTCCGGCCGCACTCTGTGCGTCAAGATAGGGCAGCCAGAACAGCGCCGCGACCTGAGGCCGGTCGCGCAGGAATGCGGCGACCCGTTCCGCATTTGCGGCGGCTTTCTCCATGCGCAGCGCCAGCGTCTCCAGCGAACGGCCAATCATCCAGCTTGAGTGCGGGTCGAGCTGCGTGCCGATCGCGCTGCGCAGCGCGCGCACAGATTTCATCAGCGTCCGGCTGCCCAGCGCGGCGCCGGCGATAAGGTCGGAGTGGCCGCCCACATATTTGGTCAGCGAATAGAGCGAGATATCTGCGCCATGCTGCAGCGGATGCTGAAACAGCGGCCCCAGCAGCGTATTATCGCAGGCGATAACCGGACGCGAACCCTGCTGCTGTGCAATGACATCCGCCACCTGCGCAATAAGCCGGATATCCACCAGGCTGTTGGTGGGGTTGGCTGGCGTCTCGATCAGGATCAGGGCGACCCGGCCACGCTGCCACGCCAGCTTCGCCGCCTCATAAACCTTATCTTCATCCGTACCCTCGCTGAACCCTACGGCTTTAATTTCCAGATCGTGCAGCGTCTTGCTCAGCAGCGTTTCTGTGCCGCCATACAGCGGCTGTGAATGCAGGATCATCTCGCCCGGCCGCGCAAACGCAAGCAGCGTAGTGGCAATGGCTGACATACCGGAAGAGAAGAGCACCGCGCTCTCAGCGCCTTCATAGATCGCCAGACGATCTTCAACGATTTCGCTGTTGGGATGGTTAAAGCGTGAATAGACCAGCCCGCCGCTCTGACCAGCAGGCGGCTGACGGCGACCCGATACATAATCAAAAAAATCTTTGCCCTCTTCGGCACTGTTGAAAACAAAGGTTGAGGTAAGAAACACCGGCGGTTTTACCGCGCCTTCTGACAGCCGCGGATCGTAACCGTAATTGAGCATCTGCGTTTCCGGATGCAGCGTGCGCCGATCGGAAGGTTCTTTATTGCTGGATGAGTTTGCCATAGCAGCTCCGGCTGAATCAGGATAAAGCGCGTAAACCCTGCTATAGAGTTAATGCCATCGCGGGAAATTTTGCTACGTAATCGTTTGCGTTTTGCGGGCGCGGTTAGCCATCAGGCGCATTGTGATAGACTGCGGAGCTTTCTGAAAACCTTAACCAGGCGAACGCAATGAAACACACCGTTGATGTGATGATCTCCCGGGAGGAGATTGCAACCCGTATTGCCGAGCTGGGCAAACAGATCAGTGAAGCCTACCGCGACAGCGGCAGCGAGATGGTGCTGGTTGGTCTGCTGCGCGGCTCCTTTATGTTTATGGCCGATCTGTGTCGGGCGATTGATGTTCCGCATGAGGTCGACTTTATGACCGCCTCCAGCTACGGCAGCGGCATGTCGTCGTCACGCGACGTCAAAATCCTGAAAGATCTCGATGAAGATATTCGCGGTAAAGATGTGCTGATCGTGGAAGATATCATCGACTCCGGCAACACGCTGAGCAAAGTGCGTGAGATCCTGCGCCTGCGTGAGCCAAAATCGCTGGCCATCTGCACGCTGCTGGATAAACCCGAGCGTCGTGAAGTTGAGGTGCCGGTCGAATATGTCGGCTTTACCATTCCCGATGAGTTTGTCGTGGGCTTTGGCATCGACTACGCGCAGCGCTATCGTCATCTGCCTTATATCGGCAAAGTCACCATGCAGGACGCATAACCGCACAATCTACCTGGGTCATTTTGGCCGTTCCGGGATAGAATCAGCCGCCCGTAAGTGACTGACTTGCGGGCCTGATGCACTTTTCTGCACGATACAGCGCGTCATGCGCTCCCCGCAGGCGCACCACGTCTGATTTCAACACAAATTCTGCTGAATTCGCCGCACGTCTGGCGCGGGCGCACTATCATTTTCATCAGGCTTTGATGTCACAACAACAGGATATGGACTCGCAATGACTTATGCACTGGAACTTTCCGGGCTGACCAAGACCTATCCCGGCGGCGTACAGGCGCTGAAAGGTCTCGATCTGAACGTAGAAGCGGGCGATTTTTACGCTCTGCTGGGACCCAACGGCGCCGGCAAATCGACCACCATTGGGATTATCAGCTCACTGGTCAATAAATCTGGCGGCAGCGTTCGGGTATTTGGTTACGACCTGCAAAAAGATGTGGTCAATGCCAAGCGCCAGCTCGGGCTGGTGCCGCAGGAGTTCAACTTTAACCCGTTTGAAACCGTGATGCAGATCGTCGTAAACCAGGCAGGCTATTACGGCGTGGAGCGGGCAGAGGCGAACAAACGTGCGGAGAAGTATCTTAACCAGCTCGATCTGTGGGGCAAACGCAATGAGCGCGCCCGCATGCTTTCAGGCGGTATGAAGCGCCGCCTGATGATTGCGCGTGCGCTGATGCATGAGCCCAAGCTGCTGATTCTGGATGAGCCAACGGCCGGTGTGGATATTGAGCTGCGCCGCTCCATGTGGGTGTTTCTGAAAGAGCTGAATGCGAAAGGCACCACGATTATCCTCACCACGCACTATCTGGAAGAGGCAGAGATGCTGTGTCGCAATATCGGCATTATTCAGAGCGGCGAACTGGTGGAGAATACCTCCATGAAAGGCCTGCTCTCTAAACTGAAATCGGAAACCTTTATTCTCGATCTCGCCCCGCGCAGCGCGCTGCCGCAGCTGGAGGGCTTTCAGTATCGCCTGGTGGATACCTCGACGCTGGAAGTGGAAGTGATGCGTGAGCAGGGGCTTAACAGCGTATTCAGTCAGCTGAGCGCGCAGGGCGTACAGGTGCTGAGCATGCGTAACAAGGCAAACCGGCTGGAAGAGCTGTTTGTGGGACTGACACAGGGTAAAGCAGGAGGCAGAGCATGACGCATCTTTATTGGGTCGCGTTAAAGAGTATCTGGAGCAAAGAGATTAACCGGTTTGCCCGCATCTGGATCCAGACGCTGGTCCCGCCGGTGATCACCATGACGCTCTACTTTATTATTTTCGGTAACCTGATTGGTTCACGCATTGGCGACATGCACGGCTTCAGCTATATGCAGTTTATCGTGCCGGGCCTGATTATGATGTCGGTGATCACCAACGCCTATGCTAACGTCGCCTCCTCTTTTTTCAGCGCAAAATTCCAGCGCAATATTGAAGAGCTGCTGGTGGCACCGGTGCCGACCCACATCATCATTGCCGGCTATGTCGGCGGCGGCGTGGCGCGTGGCGTCTGCGTGGGGATCCTGGTGACGGCGGTCTCGCTCTTCTTTGTGCCGTTCCACGTTTTCTCCTGGCCAATGGTTGCCATCACTCTGCTGCTGACCGCGGTGCTCTTTTCGCTGGCGGGTCTGCTCAACGCGGTGTTCGCCCGCACGTTTGATGATATCAGCCTGATCCCGACCTTTGTGCTGACGCCGCTGACTTATCTGGGCGGCGTCTTCTATTCGCTGGCGCTGCTGCCGCCATTCTGGCAGGCAGTCTCGAAGCTGAATCCGGTGGTGTATATGATCAGCGGCTTCCGGTACGGCTTCCTCGGCATTAACGATGTGCCGCTGGTGTTTACGCTGTCGGTGCTGTTAGCGTTTATCGTGGTGTTTTATGTGCTGGTGTATACGCTGATCCAGCGCGGTCGCGGCTTACGCACCTGAATCTTATTTAGCAGGATAATAAACAGGGGCGCCGGAAGGGCGCCCCTGTTGTTTCTGGCAGCTCAGCGTAATATGGCTGAACGCTACGCAACCTGAACCGGCAGCGCCCGGGCAAGACGTTTCATCTCATTATCGCCCTCAAAATAGGCCACCTTTGGCTGCCAGCTGCGCGCCACTTCATCCTCTACCTGCACGTAAGAGCAGATAATCATGATGTCTCCGGCACAGGCGCAGCGCGCGGCAGCACCGTTTACGGAGATAATTTTTGATCCCCGCTCGGCGGAGATGGCGTAGGTGGAGAAACGCTGGCCGTTGGTCACGTTGTAAATATCGATCGCTTCATATTGCAGAATGCCGGCAGCATCCAGGAAATCCTGATCGATCGCGCAGGAGCCTTCATAGTGCAGATCGGCCTGCGTGACTTTGACGCGGTGCAGTTTGCCCTGCAGAACAGTACGAATCATCGCGGTATACCCTTAAGGTGCTGTTTAAACGACGGCTTACGCCATCAGATCCACTTGCTGGTTATCAATCAGACGCGCGTTGCCCAGCCAGGCGGCCATCAGGATCACCGCGCGCTGGCTCTCCACCGTCAGCGGCTGCAGCGTAACGGCATCGCAGATTGCCAGCCCGTCAGGACGAAACCCCTTTTCCTGCAGCGCGGCGTTCGCCTGTTCAATAATCTCATCAATGTGGCGTTCGCCGTTGCTGAGGCGCTCCGCCATACTCTGCATAACCTGGCTCAGACCCGGTGCCAGCCTGCGTTCATCGGCAGTAAGATAGCCATTGCGCGAACTCAGCGCCAGCCCATCTTTCGCCCGCACGGTGGGCACGCCAACGATGTCGATATCAAAGCCCATATCCGCAACCAGTTTGCGTATGATCGCCAGCTGCTGAAAGTCCTTTTCGCCAAAACAGGCGACGTCAGGCTGCACCAGGTTGAACAGTTTGCTGACAACCGTGGCGACACCGCGGAAGTGGCCCGGCCGGCTGGCACCCTCCAGCAGCGCAGAGAGCACCGGCACCTCAACAAACGTCTGGTTCTCTGTACCCTGCGGATAGATCGTCTGCGGTGCCGGTGCAAATACCAAATCCACACCGTGACGGTTAAGCTTTTCGCAATCGTCCTGCAGCGTGCGCGGATAGCGTGCAAGGTCATCCGCGCGGTCAAACTGCATCGGATTAACAAACACCGAGACCACGACCACATCAGCCCGCTGGCGCGCTTCATCAACCAGCGTCAGGTGGCCATCATGCAGATTGCCCATCGTGGGCACCAGGGCGATACGTTGGCCCGCCTGGCGCCAGCGACGGATCTCGCGGCGTAGCATCGGCAGCGTTTCAATGATCAACACGATAAATCTCCGGATTCAGAAGAAGCTGTGTTCGGCGGCAGGATAGGTGCCAGCCTCAACGTCGGCAATATACTGGCGAATTGCCGCGCGAATGTCGCCGGTTTCGGCGAGGAAATTTTTGGCAAATTTTGGAATGTGGCCACCGGTGATGCCAAAGGCGTCATGCATCACCAGAATCTGGCCATCGGTGACGTTACCTGCGCCGATGCCGATCACCGGAATGGTCAGCGCCTGGGTGATGCGCGCCGCCAGCCCGACCGGCACGCACTCCAGTACCATCAGCTGTGCGCCAGCGGCTTCCAGCGCCAGGGCATCGGCCAGCAGGCGTTCAGCGTCCGCCTCATCACGGCCCTGCACTTTGTAGCCGCCAAAAATATTTACCGACTGCGGCGTCAGGCCCAGATGGCCACAGACCGGTACGGCGCGCTCGGTCAGCATGCGTACACTCTCCGCCAGCCACGCACCCCCTTCCAGTTTGACCATGTTGGCACCGGCGCGCATCAGCTGCGCGGCAGAGGCGAAAGTCTGCTCCGGAGTGGCATAGCTCATAAAGGGCAGGTCAGCCATGATCAGTGCCTGCGGCGCGCCACGGCGCACGGCGGCGGTATGATAGGCGATATCAGCCACCGTGACCGGCAGCGTGGAGTCATGCCCCTGCACCGTCATCCCCAGTGAATCGCCAATCAGCATCACCTGAATGCCTTCGTCGGCAAACAGGCGGGCAAAGCTGAAATCATAAGCGGTAAGAGTGGCAAAGCGGCGCCCGCTGGCTTTCAGCTGGCGCAGATGAGAGATAGTGGTTGGTTTCATCGCAATCTCCGGCGTTTCTGATGCGCGCAGTGTACTGGATTGCTTGCAGGGGGGATATGACCGGCAGGAAATTATCGCGTGTCAGACGGACCAGAGGGTGATTTCGCTGCAGTCCAGCGTGGCGAGCACGCCGCTCAGCGGACGGCCATCGGGCAGGCGCAGACCCGGCGCAATCTCCAGCAGCGGCAGCAGCATAAATGCCCGGTTGTGCATATCATAGTGCGGTACGGTTAAACGCGGCGTATGGATCACCTGATTGCCAAACAGCATGATATCGATATCGAGCGTACGCGGCCCCCAGCGCTCAGCTTTGCGCACGCGGCCATGTTCCAGCTCAATATGCTGGGTGTGATCCAGCAGCGTCTCGGGCAGCAGCGCTGTATCAAGCGCCACTACCGCGTTCAGGTAGTCGGGCTGATCCGCCGGACCATAGGGCGGCGTACGATAGAACGATGAGGTCGCCACGCGGGAGGTCTCCGGCAGCGTATCGAGCGCCGCAAGCGCTGCATCAATCTGATGCAGCGGATCGGCAAGATTACTGCCCAGGGCGAGATAGACGCGATTCATGATGCGTTGCTGCTGCTGCCCTGTTCGCGACGCGGACCGGTGGAGCGGCGGCGCGGACGGCGCGGTTTACGGCGCGGCTGCGGATCGTCCCCCAGCGTGTTCAGCATGGTTTTCTGCTGGACCGGAACGGCGGCCTGGAATTCACCCCACCACTGGCTGAGACGCTGCAGTTCCGGATTCTTTTCTACTTCAGCACGCAGCGCCAGCAGGTCGTAAGCGGCGCGGAATTTCGGATGCTCCATCAGCTTCCATGCGCGTTTGCCGTGGCGACGCGACATACGCAGCTGCAGCTGCCAGATATCGCGGACCAGGGTGGTAATGCGTTTCGGGATCGCCAGCGCGCGGCACGCCTCGTCCAGCGTATCATTCATGGAGAGTGCAAACGCGTCATAGTAGGTCAGGCCGCTCTCCTGA
Organism: Pantoea eucrina; assembly: GCF_002095385.1. Classification (GTDB taxonomy): domain Bacteria; phylum Pseudomonadota; class Gammaproteobacteria; order Enterobacterales; family Enterobacteriaceae; genus Pantoea; species Pantoea eucrina. Next base: position 272,660 of record NZ_MIPP01000001.1, read on the forward strand.
GCGATACGCTCAGCGGATTCCAGCTGCGGATACCAGAACATTGCGGCAAACAGAAACGCCGGATTGACACGCAAATCGTTGTGCAGCCGGGTATCGGTGTTTTTCAGCACCTGCGCCAGCATGCGTTCCATCATGCTGTCGCCTTGCTCGGTAAAGTGGCGCGCCAGGGTCGGGAACAGCGGCTGGAAGAGCTGATATTCACACAGCATCTGCCAGGTGCGGTAGCCATAGCCAGCCTGCAGCAGCTTCAGCGCCTCTTCAAACAGGCGGGCGGGCGGAACGTCATTCAGCAGCGTCGCCAGGCGCGGGATCGGCTCGGCGGTTTCCGGCGCAATCTGCATATTGAGTTTGGCGGCAAAGCGCACCACGCGCAGCATGCGTACCGGATCTTCACGGTAGCGCGTCTCCGGATCGCCAATCAGGCGTACCACGCCCTCCTGCAGATCCTGCAGGCCACCCACATAATCACGGACCGTGAAATCTGCCACGCTGTAGTAGAGGCTGTTGATGGTGAGATCGCGGCGCTGCGCATCATCTTCGATGCTGCCAAAAATATTGTCGCGCAGCAGCATGCCGTTCTGGCCGCGCTGCGAGCTGTTGCGATCGTCTTCGCTCTCTTCCTGATGATGGCCGCGGAAGGTCGCCACCTCGATCACTTCCGGCCCAAACATCACGTGCGCCAGACGGAAACGGCGGCCAACCAGACGGCAGTTGCGGAACAGTTTGCGCATCTGCTCAGGCGTGGCATTGGTCGTCACGTCGAAATCTTTCGGCTTTTTGCCCAGTAGCAGGTCGCGTACGCCCCCGCCGACCAGGTAAGCTTCAAAGCCTGCTTTATTCAGGCGATAGAGCACCTTAAGGGCGTTTTCGCTGATATCTTTGCGTGAGATGTTATGGTTTTCCCGGGGAATGATGGTCATCTGGTTTTCAGCTTCCACCTCTTCAGGCACCTCCTCGTCACGCTTGAGGACTCTCCGGCAAAAATTAGCGACTCGGGTAAAAATGGGACACCTCGACAGTGACAAAAAATGGGTGGTAATAAAATCAGCGGCTAATCATAGCCTGTTGCGAACCATTTAGGAATGGCGTTGTCATTTCATCCGGCTTTAGCGCGTCATGTAACGGGATCTGCGCCGGCGCCCAGCGCGTAATGGCCTGGCTCAGCAGCAACGCCAGCGGGCTATCCTGCCAGCCTTCTTCTGCCGGCTGTCCGAGAAAGCGCAGCGCCTGCACCAGCAGCGGACGCGGATCGCCAGCGGGCAGGGCAGGGGCGTGATTCTGCTTGGAGAGTTTATTGCCGTCAGCGGCGATCGCCAGCGGCAGATGCAGGTATGCCGGCGGCGTCCAGCCAAACTGCTGATAGAGCGCAATCTGACGCACCGTCGGGGCGATTAGATCCGCGCCGCGCACAATTTCGGTAACGCCCTGGTCATGATCGTCGACCACCACCGCCAGGTTATAGGCGAACAGCCCGTCCCGGCGATGGATAATAAAATCCTCTTCCGCCAGCTGAGGATCCGCCAGCAGCTCCCCGCGCAGCCGATCGGTAAAATGCCGGACCGGCGCGTGCTGGCGCAGGCGCAGCGCCGCGTTATCCGGCGGGAGCTGGCGATCGCGACAGTAACCATCGTAATACCCACCCAGCTGCTGAATACGCCGGCGACTGCAGGTGCAGAAATAGCTCTGACGATGCGTGCGCAACCAGGCCAGCGCCGCCCGATACGCATCATGCCGCTGTGACTGCCACATCACTTCACCATCCCACTCCAGCCCGTAATGCTCCAGCTGCTGCAGAATGCGCGTGGCAGCACTCGGTACTTCACGTGGCGGATCGATATCTTCAATACGCACCAGCCAGCGGCCCTGCTGCGCACGCGCGCTGAGATAACTGCCGAGTGCAGCAATCAGGGAACCAAAATGAAGATCGCCGGAGGGCGAAGGGGCGAAGCGACCAATACAGGAGGACATAGCAGAGGGTGTCACTGGAAGATACACCGCACGGCGGGGAAAGATTGATTTTCCCTGCTGTGCGGTGAGAACAGGCGGATGGACATCAGCCAGCCATCTGCTTCTCGCGGATCTCAGCCAGCGTTTTGCAGTCAATGCAAAGATCGGCAGTCGGACGCGCTTCCAGACGGCGGATACCGATTTCAACACCGCAGGATTCACAGTAGCCGAAGTCGTCATCTTCCACTTTTTTCAGCGTCTTCTCGATCTTCTTAATCAGCTTACGCTCGCGATCGCGGTTACGCAGTTCCAGGCTGAACTCCTCTTCCTGCGCTGCACGGTCAACCGGATCGGGGAAGTTAGCAGCTTCGTCCTGCATGTGTGACACAGTACGGTCTACTTCATCCCTGAGTTGGTTGCGCCAGGCTTCCAGAATCTTACGGAAGTGGCCTAACTGGGCGTCGTTCATATACTCTTCGCCCGGTTTCTCCTGATACGGCTCCACACCTGCGATGGCGAGGATACTCAGGGACGATGTTTTACGGTTTTGCCCTTCTTGCATGTTGTTTCTCCTGGATAACACGCACTACCCGTTGCGATTCAGACTGCCCGGCAGGATTGCTGCACGGCTGGCCTGTCTGCTCTGGGTTTATCGATTCCCATCAGGGAAAAAAACAGGCCGCTATAAATAGCAGAAGCAATCAAGGTTGGCAATTATTCCTGAACACACCTTGACAAGCCTGTGAGTAAAAGCGTATTTAGCGCGCCTCCGGCTCCATCCTGACACAGTTTATCGCCACTATTATGACAGCTCAGCGCAGGCTGCCACCGGCAGCGGTCGGGAGAGCTGCATCTGCTCAGGAGAAAGCGTGGCCTGATACGCAAACACTTCTACGCCACGGCGCTGTGCCTGTACCAGTAGTTCTGCGTAGTGCGCGTCGATATGGCGCGCCGGGGAAACGTCCTCAATCCCCGTGTGCAGAACAGCAAACAACAAAACGGCCCGATGACCTTCTGCCGCGATTGCACTGAGTTCGCGCAGATGCTTCTGTCCGCGGACCGTCACCGCATCCGGAAAGTAGCCTTTACCATTCTGTAAAAGGGTGACGGATTTGACTTCAATATAGCAGTTTGATCTGCCCTCTGCCTGCAGAAGGAAATCAATTCGGCTTTTTTCCGTGCCATATTTCACTTCGCTGCGGCAGTGGGTGTAACCGGATAATTCCGGAATATGCTGCTGCAGCGCCTCCTGCACCAGCTGGTTAGCGCGCAGCGTATTAACGCAGATCCAGTGGCCCGACTGCGTCTCTGTCAGCTCCCAGCTGTGCGGATATTTGCGCGTCGTGCTGGCTGACGTGGAGTACCACACCGTGTCGCCGGGCGTGGCGCAGCCGGTCATGGCGCCGGTGTTGGCGCAGTGGATGGTCAGCAGGTCGCCCTCAGGCGTCACGATGTCAGCCAGAAAGCGCTTGTAGCGCGCCACCAGACGAGCCGGCTTAAGCGGCAGAGTAAACTGCATGGTGGATCCTCAGGCTGAAGTGAGCGGCCAGCGCGCCACGGTTTTGTAGCGCGTACGGCCGCGGGAAAAGAGCGATGAACAGAGCGCAAACCGGGTCGCTTCCATCTGCCAGTGAAACCCGCGCGGCGGCAGCACAATGCGCTGTGTGGCGTGGCGCAGCAGGGTAACGTGCGGATGAAAAGGCTGTGCGCTCTGCGCGCAGCCGTGTCGTGCCGCCTGAGCGCGCAGCAGCGACGCCAG
>NZ_MIPP01000002.1 GCF_002095385.1 Pantoea eucrina
GGCGAGCGCGAAAGCGAGCCCAGCAGCGTGGAGCCGGTCGCCGTCATCAGCGCCAGCCAGAGCGTGCGCCAGGCTGTCCCGCAGCTGCCGCCCGCCAGACAGGAGAGGCTCCAGATTGAGGGATCCTGCAGGTTAGCTAACAGGCCATCGGGCTGAAAGCTGCCGTCAACATCCTGTACGGAGACCACAAACATACTCAGCACCGGATAGAGCACAAATACGCTGACCAGCGCGGTGATCAGCACCAGCGCCGCCACAACAAACGCATCCCCTCTCAGCACGCCGCGCTCGGCCAGCGCAAAGGCGAAAAGCAGCAGAAAGGTGGTCAGCAGTAAAATTGCGCCAGCTCCCATTGCAGGCTGCCCCTGTTCCAGCGTGCCAAACTGATTCTCCAGCCACAGCCAGCTCCAGCCGCTGTAGCCAATGGCATGGCCCTCAATCACCAGAAACAGAATCCCCAGCGCGCTGAATAACAGCAGCAGCGCGCTGCGCTGTCTGCCCGGCATCAGGCCACTGACACCGCATAACAGCCAGAGGGTCAGCGCGCCCCACAGCCACGGATGTGCCGCGAGCTGCCACAGCGCCGGCGCGCTGGCCTCATCACGCCAGAGCGACAGGATCCAGCCGGTATCAAAAAAACCCGCTTCCAGGCTGTACCAGGGCAGCAGCGCCAGCGCTACGGCCCCCGATAGCAGAGCGCCTGTCAAACGGCGATTATGTGCATTCATATAACACCTCGAACGGGAGGGAGCGGGCTGGCGCGATCTGCACCAGCCCGGAATATCTGTCTGCATAGATGGGCTTACTGCGCGCCAGAGCCGATCTCTTTATCCCAGCGGCCGAGCAGCGCTTTACGTTTGGCCGTATCGCCATAGGTTTTGAAGTCGTAATCGATCAGTTTGATGTTCTCAAAACGCGGCGCATATTCTGAGATTTCCGCAGTGCGGTTAGAGGGCAGCTGGAATGACTTCGCCTCTTTCATATGCGACTGCGCTTCTGCGCTGAGCGCCCAGTCATACCAGACTTTGGCATTGGCCAGATTGCGTGCGCCTTTCACAATTGACATCGAGCCGATTTCGTAGCCGGTGCCTTCACACGGCGCAACGGTTTTTATCGGGAATCCATCAACCTGCATGGCGACGGCATCGTGCATAAACACAATACCGACCGTCGCTTCACCGCGCGCTGCGGCTTTCACCGGTGCCGAACCCGATTTGGTATATTGTGAGATATTGGCATTGAGTTTTTTCAGATAATCAAAAGCCTTGTCCTCACCCATAATCTGCACCAGCGTGGCCAGCGTGTTGTATGCCGTGCCGGATGAATTCGGATTAGCGATCTGAATTTCGCCTTTAAAGGCCGGGTCAAGCAGGTCCGCCCAGCAGGTGGGTTCTTTCAGTTTTTTCTCTGCCAGCAGTTTCGTGTTGTATCCCCAGCCCAGCGCCCCCGCATAGATCCCCACGGTGCGATAACCGGCATTTTCCGCCTGTTTCTGTGCCCATGGCTGCTGCTGATCGAGCAGCGGTGATTTGTAGACCTGCGTCAGTCCTTCCGCCGCCGCCTGCATATGCGGATCGCCGGTGCCGGCCCACCAGATATCGGTACGCGGATTACGCGCTTCACTGCGCAGACGAGCGTAGGCTTCACCGGCTGACAGCCGCACCATGCTCACTTTGATGTCAGGATGGCTCTGGCTGAAAATACGCGTCATCTGTTCGCACACCACGACATCCGCTGAACAGATCATATTAAGATTGCCTGCAGCTGAGGCGGTTATCGGCAGGCCAGCCGCTGAGAGGGTGAGAGCAACGGCAAGGGATAGGGTTCGCATAGTAGTCTCCTGTCGGGCAGAGGGTGCGCATTAATTGTTATTTGCACGTGTGTGCAAATTAGTAACGGACAGAAAATAGGCTGTCAAACGCTGTACTCTGCAATTGACTGCCTGCGTCACAAAAATGCAACATTTAAGCCGAAGGATAATTTGCACAGCTTTGCAATTTGCGGCAGACTCAGTTAAGCGACGGGAGTTGAGGATGTAACCATGCATAACGATAAAGCGGGCGTCAGCGCGCAGGATGTGGCAGCGCGGGCCGGAGTCTCCCGGTCAGCCGTTTCACGTGCTTTTACGCCGGGTGCCAGCGTCTCTGCCGCTACGCGGGCCAGAGTAATGAAAGCCGCAGAAGAGCTGGGGTATCACGTAAATCATCTGGCACGCGGCCTGGTGCGTAACCGCAGCGGCATTGTCTGTCTGATTGTCTCAGAGATCGCCACGCCCTACCGCGCGACGCTGGTGCGCTGGCTGACACAATTTTTGCAGGAGGCGGGCAAAGTGGCGATGGTGATCAATACCGATCGCTCTGACAGCAGCGTGTCGGCCGCGCTGCTGCAGGCGATCAATTTCCGCGCCGACGCCTCGATTATCCTGTCAGGCATGCCGGACCGTGCCATCACCGCCCAGTGCTACCGGCACGGACAGCGCATCATTCTGATTAACCGCGATGAAACGCTGCCAGGCTCGCTCAGCATTCATCTGGACGCGCAAAGCGCTGCTGAAACCGCCGTTATGGCCTTTCAGCGCGCGGGCTGCCGCCATCTTGCCTTTGCTAACTCGCTGGCCGGCACGCCCAGTCTGCAGAAGCGTGAAGCGGCGTTTCTGGCCGTTGCGGATGCCGCTGGCCTGCACGTTACCGTTGAGAGGTTTGGGACAACCTCATATGAGAGCGGACAAATTCTGGCACACCGTCTGCTGACGCGCGCGCAGCGGCCTGATGCGATATTTTGCGTGACAGACCTTATCGCCTGCGGCGTGATGGATGAAGCGCGTCACCGCTTCCGGCTACGGGTGCCAGACGATCTCTGCCTGTTCGGCTATGACAACATTGCGCAGGCGGGCTGGGCGTCCTATAACCTGACAACCTTTGCACAGCCAGTAGAGCAGTTTGCACGTGACGCCGTGGCCTGGCTTAGCGCCACGGAATCGGGCGAGCATGGTGCCTCCGGTACGGATGGAGAGCCGCCCGCGTCGCGTCTTTATCAGGCAGAGGTGATCTGGCGCGGCTCGGTGCGCGGCGGATGACGCCGCGTCAGCCGGGCTGACTACTCATGCAGCGCCAGCCCTTTGATCGCTTTGTCGACCGCTTTTTTCGGACCAAAAAGCGCCAGGCCAACCAGATTCATCTCCTGCGCGTTTTCTGCCAGAAACACCTCGCGGTTAGCCGCGTCGTTGCCGGTAGAAAACATCGCTTCTACATAGGGTATCAGCGTCAGTTCACGCTCCAGCCCCTGGCGATGCGCGCGCTGCAGGCCAGCGAGATTGCCGGAAAACACCCGCATCGGCTGTCCGGCGATCCGGCCATAGTGACGTCCCTGCGCATCGATGTAGGGTTCCCCCAGCATCTCCGGTGCCCCGGCGGCAAGGCCGGTAGCGATAAACGCCACCACGTTCAGACGCTGCCAGGTGGCTAAATCATCGCGTACGATCAGGGCAATTTTGGTGTCAGACATGGCATAACGCTCTCTTCAGAAAGGAAAACGCTATCATTCCTGATGCGGCGGTGCGCCGTATAGAACGTTTGTGCACGCCCGCTGATAGGCCGCCGGCGTCATATGCCAGGCGCGCCGGAACCAGCGGCCGAGATGACTCTGATCGGCAAACCCGGTGCGGGCAGCGACTTCAACCGGTGCCACGCCCTGCGCCAGCAGCGCGCGCGCCGCGCGCAGCCGCAGGCGCACCAGATAAGCGTGCGGCGACTGACCAAACGCCTGCCGGAACTGGCGCGTCAGGCGAAAACGATCCAGCCCGGCAAGACGCGAGAGTTCGTCGAGTCCGATATCCTGTGCCATAAAATCATGCAGATAGTCGCGCAGCAGCAGCATCTGACGCTGTGCCGCCGTCTCAGGCCGCTCCGGACGCCGTTCAAGATGCCGCGACAAAAGCGTTATCAACTGCTCCAGCGTCTGATCGCGCGCCAGACGCCCTTCGCGCTGGTGAATGGCATACCACGCCTCTTCAGTGGCGCGGGCAAGCTGCACGTCATCCGTCAGCGTATGCCGGAATGCGCCGCCGATCCGGGCGATATCTCCCTGTCCGCGCTGCTGCATCATGTCAGCCACCCACGGCTGCGGCAGGTAAAGCATGACATAGGTAAAACCCGCAGCCTCCGGCGCGTGGCCATCATGCACCGCGCCCGGTTCAATAAGAATGACGCGGCCGGGGGTGCTGGTATGCAGTGCGCGACGGCAGTTAAAGCGCTGCAGTCCCTGCCGGGTCACCCCGACCAGCAGCTCATCGTGATCGTGTGCGTCGTAAGCGTGACCGCTGAAGTGGGCGTTGATACTCTCAATGCCGGTCTCCTGGTCGCGTCGCAGCTCAACCCAATCTTTATTTTCTGACATAGTCTCGTCCCTTCCGGCAGCGGTGCAGATTATCTGGCTACAGCGTGCGGGTAAAATCAGGCGGCCGCAAGCGCAGTGAGCCACGCTATCAGCGCCCGGGCGTCGGGCTGCTGCAGCGTGCGCTGCGGCCAGGCGAGATAGTAGGGCTTACTGAGCGGCAGGCTGAAGCTATCTGCGATCGCCAGATCGCCCCGCGCCAGCTCAGCGGCAATAAGACGCCGCTGACCCAGCAGCAGCCCGGCCCCCGCAACCGCAGCATCTATCGCCAGCGACGTGAGGTTAAAGGTGAAAGCGGGCTGCTGCGCGGGTTCGCCGTGGCCGCGCGCCTGCAGCCAGCTTTGCCAGTCCGGCAGAAAACGCCCCTCATTGCCCCAGTCGAGATGGATCAGCGGCGCCTGGTTAAATAGCCGATCGCGCGGGAAGCGCTGCAGCAGCGCCGGGCTGGCTACCGGCAGCACCTCGTCATGAAACAGCCGCTGTTTCTCCAGCTGCGGATAGCGATCGTCACCGAATACGATAGCGAAATCAGCCGGCGTGGCGCTGAAGTCGACCTGTGCATGGGTGCCATGCAGGCAGAGGTCGCTCGCGGGACAGCACGCGCGCCAGTGGTTCAGCTGCGGCATCAGCCACTTTGACGCCAGCGCCGGCAGTGCGTACAGAGTCAGCGCAGGCCGGCTGGCCGCCTGGCGCAGACTGAGCTGTCCCATCCGCAGGATATCAAACGCTTCTGAAACATAGCGCAGATAGGCCCGGCCGCTCTCTGTCAGCATGACCCCGTTTTGCGTGCGCACAAACAGAGCGTGACCCAGCAGCGTCTCCAGCTGGCGGATCTGCTGGCTGATCGCCGCCGGCGTCAGCGCCAGGTGCGCGGCTGCTTTTGCAAGACTGCCCAGCTCTGCAGCAGCTTTGAACGCGAGAATAAGGCTGATCTTTGGCAGACGCGAAGCACTGACGGACATTAACGTTTCCTTAGCAGGGAAGTAATGATTTATCGTTACGCATTCCCGCCGCAGCAACGTAGAGTTTCAGTACACTGTTGCTATCGGGAACCGCACTATGTCTGGATTAATACGTTGTGACCTGCATCCGCTGGCGGACGCTGACTGGCGCGCGCAGTGTCGCGCGCAGCTGGAACAACACGGCGCCCTGGTGCTGCGGCAATTTCTGCAGCCAGCAGCGCTGCAGGCTATCATTACAGAAGGGAACGCGCAGCGCCATCTTGCCTGGCATACGCGCAGCAATCATAACGTCTATCTGCTGAAAACAGACGAGACATTGAGCGCAGACCACCCCCGTAACCGCGATGTCATCAGCACCAAAGGCTGTATTACCGATGAGGCGATCGCTCACGACTCACCGCTGCGTCATCTGTACAACGACACGCTGTTTAAGCAGTTTCTCTGCGACGTGCTGAACGAGAGCGCCCTCTATCCTTATGCCGATCCGCTCTCGTCAATCAACCTGCACTATGCCGCACAGGGTCAGGAGCTGGGCTGGCATTTCGACAACTCCTCCTTTGCCATTACCCTGCTGCTGCAGAAGCCGCAGGCAGGCGGCGTGTTCCAGTACGTACGCGATCTGCGCGATGCTGACGCGGGCGAGATGAACTACGACGGCGTCGCCGCAGTGCTCAATGAAGCCCGCACGCCGGATGCGCTGGCGATTGAGGCGGGCGATCTGGTGCTGTTTCGCGGACGCAATTCGCTTCATCGCGTAACGCCGACCGAAGGTGATATCACCCGCATGCTGGCGGTGCTCGCTTACAATACGCAGCCAGGAATTGCGCTGTCAGAGACCGCCCGCATGACGTTTTACGGCCGGCTGTGACAGCAGCGCCTGCCAGCCGCGCCGGAAAATTTGCTGCGTGCGGAATGCCGTCAGCTCGCGCCAGTCGCGGTCCTGTGGCCAGAACCCCTCAACCAGCTGCTGTTTGAGGGCCTGCCCGGCCGCACTCTGCACATCGCCCTCTAAGTGCAGCCAGTGATCGTCCCGCACCCGCCGGTGCATCTCCTCACCCGCGTAAGTGCCACACTCCACCACCAGCGGCAGGATGGCACCGTGCGGCAGCTGATCCAGCAGAAACTGCGAAACGTAACCGGTGGCCGTTGCCGTGATGCCGGTGGCGCTCTCCTGCCCGCTGCCGGTATCGATCAGCGTCAGCCATTCACCATACAGCTCGCGTCCCCGGGCGTGCACAGGAACTTGCTTCTGCGCAATGCCCAGCAGCATCGGGTGTCCCCATGCGCCTGCGCCGGTATGCAGATCGAAACTCAGGATCTGTTCTGCCCGCAGCAGATGCCCGGTTACGATCTTCTGCAGCGTCTGCTGCGACCAGGTGGCGTGCTTTCCGCCATAAAACAGACCATCAGCGTGCTGATACTGTCCGGCCTCCACCACCCGCTTGATCGCCGGCCAGCCGTCGCGCTGCAGCGCGGCAGCCAGCAGCCGATCCGCCTCTGCCCGCTCGCCGTGATAAAACGCGTGATAGCGTGCATAGTCAGCGTTATCCGGCAGCGGCGCGCTGAACGGAATAAAATTGCGGTTCAGATCGATATTCTCTTCATTGACGCGCCGCAGATGCGCCGCTCCCCACGGGTTCAGCAGATGAATCAGCATCACGGCACACTCTGCCGGTAAGCGGGCCGCATCGAGACTGTTCAGCCACTCTATCTGATTATCCGACCCGTAATATCCCTCCACGCCGTGCGTGCCGGAGATAATCAGCATGACGCGCGAGGCGTGCGGGTTGCCAATCACGGCAAGATCGGTAAACAGCGCTTCACCGGCCGGACCGCATAACGGATGCTGCCAGGTGTGCAGCACCCCTTTTTTATGCTCAACGGCAGCCAGGAAGCGGGCCCGTTGCGTGCGGTAATCGGTCAGGTTATGCATAATTCTCCTGCTGGCAGATAACGGATCCACACATCCCGATCAGGGGTAGACTTTATATTTGAAATACTTCTGCGCCAGACGATCGTAGGTACCGTTGCGGTGCAGTTCTGCCAGAGCCGCATTAATCAGTTTAAGATTTGCGACATCATCTTTGCGCAGCCCGATTCCCACGCCGTTACCTAATACGGCTTTATCGGTCAGGGTCACTTTATTCACATATTTCTTTCCTTCTGCGGTATTCAGGAAGCCCTGATCGGCAGACACCGCATTCGCCAGCGTGCCATCAAGGCGTCCGGCAACGAGATCGGGATAAATCTCCATCTGGTTGGGATAGGAGACCACGCTGACGCCTTTGGGTGCCCAGTAAGTCTGCGCGTAGGTTTCCTGAATAGTCCCCTGCGCTACGCCGATGTTTTTACCGCGCAGCGTGGCGATATCATCAGTCAGGGCGCTGTCAGCCGGGGTGATGAGCGCGCTGGGGGTGACATAAAGCATATCGCTGAATGCAACCTGCTCGCGTCGTTTCTCCGTCATCGACATGGCTGACAAAATCGCGTCAAACTTCTTTGCCTGCAGCGCCGGAATAGAGCCATCAAAGCCAATCTGAACCCATTTGCAGCTCACTTTGGCCTGGGCACAAATGGCGTTGCCGAGATCGATGTCAAACCCCTGCAGCGAGCCATCGCTGGCTTTGGATTCAAAAGGGGGAAAGGTGGGATCGACGCCAAAACGCAGCGTCTGTTGCGCCGCGGCTGACTGAATAACGCAGTACGAGAGCAGCAGAGCCAGTGAAATTCGCTTATACATAATTCTCTCCGGAAGGCTGAAAGCACAGAGAGCAGTCATATCATGACCCGCAGCATTCAGCCAGAGCGGCAGCCACGATTTGCAGAGCAAATTCTTATAATAGTTAGGGGGTTAGCGAAAATTACGACGGCCATCAGATTAGCTTAAGGCAGCGGGTGACGTTTTCCTGACTGAAACCCGGCACGAAGCGGCCGCTCCGTGCCGGGTGAATCACGTTATCAGAAACCGCTAAGCACCAGCTTGCCGCGCGCGCGTCCGCTCTCAATCAACGCATGCGCTTTGCGCAGGTTAGCCGCATTGATGCTGCCGAGATGCTCCCCGGCGGTGGTCTGCAGGGTGCCATCATCAATCAGCTGGCTGATACGCTGCAGAATCTCATGCTGGCGCTGCATATCCGGCGTTTCAAACAGCGAGCGCGTAAACATCAGCTCCCAGTGTAATGAGATCGCTTTACGCTTAAGCGGCATGGCATCCAGCGTCTCAGGATCGTCAATCAGCGCCAGCTTGCCCTGCGGCGCCAGCACCTCAATCAGCTGCGTATAGTAGCTGTCGGTATGGGTCAGCGACGCAACATACTTCACCGTGTCGATGCCGAGCGCACGCAACTGCTCCGCCAGCGGCTGGTGATGATTGATAACGTGATGCGCGCCCTGCTGCTGCACCCACTCTTCAGTCTCAGGACGGGATGCCGTACCGATAATTGTCAGCCCGGTGAGTTTGCGTGCCAGCTGGGTGAGAATAGAACCGACTCCCCCGCCCGCGCCCACAATCAGCAGCGCTGCGTTCTCATCCGCCTGCACCTCAAGACGGTCAAACAGCAGCTCCCACGCGGTGAGTGACGTCAGCGGCAGCGCAGCCGCATCGGCGTCGCTCAGGGAGCGCGGTTTGTGGCCGGCGATGCGCTCATCCACCAGACCATACTCTGCATAGCTGCCGGCCCGGCTGATATCGCCGGCATAAAACACCTCATCGCCCGGGCGGAACAGCGTAACCGCTTCACCCACCGCCTCTACCACACCGACGGCATCCCAGCCCAGAATGCGCGGCTGCTCAGTGGCGGCACCTTTACGTACTTTGGTGTCGACCGGATTCACCGCAATGGCATTGATTTTGACCAGCAGATCGCGGGCGCCGGGCTGAGGTTTGGCAACGTCAGCGTCATACAGCGCATTTTCATCCGAAATGGGTAAGCCGTTCTGACTATAAACAATGGCTTTCATGCCTTATCTCCATGGTGATTGACAGATTTTCTGAATACCCATCAAGCATAGCGGGCAATGGCGCATGGAAAAATCGACGTTGCAGGGGAAGACTTTCACTCGTAGAGTGAAAATCCGGTTTGCCAGGTAAAAACGTCATGGTTCGTCTCGAAGATATTACGCTGTTTGTCCGCTCAGCTGCGCTGGGCAGCTTCTCCCGTGCCGCGCGCGAAGCAAACCTGCTGCCGGGTCAGGTCAGCGCGGCGATTCAGCGGCTGGAGCGCGATCTCGATCGTCGCCTGTTTGCGCGCTCAACGCGCAGTCTGCGGCTGACCGCCGAAGGTGAGCGCTATCTGCCTTTTGCACAGGAGATGCTGGCGCTGATGCAGGCAGGTGCAGAGAGTCTGCAGCGTCATGACGACGAACTGCGCGGTGAACTGAAAATTGCGATGCCATCCGATATCGGGCGGCATATCCTGCTGCCGTTACTGACCCGTTTCTGCCGTCAGCATACCGGATTGCAGCTGCGCCTTTCACTCTCCGATCAGGTCAGTAACGTCTTCCGCGATCCGGTAGATATCGCTATTCGCTACGGCAAATTAGAGGAGAGCAGCTACGTTGCGCTGCCGCTGGCTGAAAATAACCGGCGGGTACTGGTCGCATCACCCGATTATCTTATTGAACATGGCCGGCCTGCCGCGCTGACCGATCTCACCCGCCATCACTGTCTGCCGTTTATGATGGGAGGCCACGTATATGATAAATGGAGCTTTCCGCAGGCGGAGGGCGCGCAGCTTATCACGGTAAAAAGCCGCCTTATGTGTGATGACGCGGAAGTCGCACGCCGCTGGGCGCTGGCAGGAATGGGTATCGCCTATAAGTCCTGGCTGGATGTGGCTGAGGATGTACATCAGGGGAGGCTGGAGTTGATTCTGCCTGAGGTAAAAGGTGAGGCGACGCCACTGCATCTGATCTGTCCGCACCGCAGGCAATTCTCGCCAGCGATTCGCGCCCTGCACCATCACTTACGTGAGCATCTGCAAAACAGCGTGTCGCTGCCGGGCAAAGATTAATGAGTGAGCCAGCGGTTAACCGCTATTCTCACGCTTATCAGCGCCAGCATCACGAATAATCCCGTTCGGATTCCTCTCTATTCTCTTCTGCATTTACGCTATCAAACCAGAGCCGGTCAGCTTTTCCTGACGCGTAACCCTTGTCCGCCTCCGGTTTAAGATGGCCTGGCATGGTATTCTTATTCTGAATCAGTAATAGTAAGCCACAGCACATATTTGTCAGGCTAACTATTCAGGATAGATAATGTCTTATTCCAGACCCCGATCGCGCAACCTGCTCACACACCTCGTGCTGTTTATTGTGGTAATCAATGTCATTGATGTTATTCATGCGCTGCTGAGCTGATGTCAGACAGCCAGATGAATATCGCGGGAGGGAGCGGTGCTGCAGCACCGCACTTTCTCAGGAGTTATCGGGAGGCGTACTGCTTTCACTGAACTGCGGACGCTGGCGGGTCACTGAATAAACCACATGTTTCGGCTTAGCCGTATCCGTGGTGATATCAACGCCCGGAATGGTGACTTTGCCAAAACCAAACAGCGTCTGTACATAGCCGCCGATTTCATGCTTGCCTGCCGCCACGCGGATCTCTTTATTCTCACCTTTTTTCAGCATGCCCGCTTCCTGGCCGTCAACGGTAACATACACTGCCGATCCATCATCCGTGCGCGTAACCAGGTGTGAAACGTTGATTACCGTAGGTCCGCTGGCAAAGGGCGTGTCGGTGTTGCTGTTCTCAATCGGTGCGGCAGCACTCACCTCTGCCGGCGCGGTGCTGGCAGTCTCATCAGCGTGATGACGGGCGCAGCCGGTAAGCAGTAAGGCAGCGGTTAAAGAAGCCAGTGTAAAACGTGAAAGCATTGTGACGATCATCCCTTAGCAAAATGAGAAGCGTTTAGTTTAGCGTGGCTTTTCATGTGATAACAGTCACAGGATTCCAGTATTTTCCGAAAAACCTGCCGCCGGCTAACTGCTGCTGGCCGCCAGAATCGCCAGGTCCGTATAGCCCCGCTCCGCCAGCTCGCTGGCCGCCTGTGCGGCGCGTATACCGCTGGCGCAAACCAGCACGATGCGCCGCCCAGCGGGTGGCTGCCAGGCCGCCAGATCTGCCGGCAAAATACGCTCAGCCTGGCTTGCCACGCTGTGGGGCGCTTCATCCCGGCTGCGTAGCTCGACAATACAATCTGCCGGGGTAAGCAGCGAGCAGTCGATAAAGGGCACGCCCGGCACGACAGGCTCCTGCGCTTCATCAAAGCGAAACGCGCGAAAGTGCCAGTTCACAAAATCGCAGTTGACCAGTAATCCCAGCGGAGACGGCTGCAGATCAAGCAGCACCGTAAGCGCCATCTGCGCCTGTATCGCGCCAAGCGCGGCCACAGCCGGCCCCATCACCCCTGCCGTGTTGCAGCTGGCAGCCGTACGCGGCAGCCGGGGAAACAGCGCCCGGTAGCTGGGCGCACCTCCGCAAAATCCGCCCGCATAGCCCTGCCGGCCCAGCACTGAAGCGCTGATAAACGGTGTACCGGTCGCATAGCAGGCGTCTGAAAGCTGCCAGGTCACGGCAAAATTGTCGGCCGCGTCGATGACCAGCGAACAGTCAGCCATAGCCTGCGCGATGTTGCTGGCCGTCAGGGCCTGTGCGCAGGTTTCGATATTGACCTCAGGATTGCGCTGCGTCAGCGCCTGACGCGCGCTGAGCACTTTTGACTGCCCGATATCCTGCTGCGTAAAGAGCGTCTGGCGATGCAGATTATGCAGCGCCACTTCATCGGCATCATAAATACGTAGCGTCCCCACGCCGGCCCCCACCAGCTGCGGCAGAAGCGTCGCGCTCAGACCGCCCGCGCCGGCTACCAGCACGCGCGCCTGCGCCAGCTTACGCTGCCCTGACGCACCAATTTCCGGCAGTATCATCTGTCGCTGATAGCGTTCCATCCTGTTCTCCTCAGCTTAGTGTGGCCAGACCGAATACCGGCGTTGATGCCATCGCCATATCGCGCTTTTCCATCAGCCCTGCCTCACAGGCGCTGCGCCCCGCAGCAATGGCCTGGCTGAACGCCGCTGCCATGCGGATGGGATCGCCCGCTTTCGCGACGGCGGTATTAAGCAGAATGCCGTCAAAGCCCAGCTCCATCGCCTGCGCCGCCTGGGAAGGAGCACCGATCCCGGCATCGATAATCAGCGGCGTATCCGGGAACCACGCCCGCATGGCGCGCAATCCGTCAATATTACGCAGGCCCTGCCCTGAGCCAATCGGTGCGCCCCAGGGCATCAGTAGCTCGCAGCCGGCAGCCAGCAGTTTCTCGCCAACAATCAGATCTTCCGTGGTATAGGGAAATACGCTAAATCCTTCAGCACACAGGATGCGTGCGGCTTCCACCAGCGCAAACGGATCGGGCTGCAGCGTATCGGCATGCCCAATCACCTCAAGTTTGATCCAGGCCGTATTGAACAGCTCACGCGCCATATGCGCCGTGGTTACCGCCTCTTTCACCGTGTGGCAACCTGCGGTATTGGGCAGTACGCGAACGTTAAGGCTGGCCAGCAGGTCGCGAAACGCGGCACCCGCACTGCCCTCCCGCCGCAGGCTTACGGTAATAATTTCACTGCCCGCCGCCGCTATCGCCTGCTGCAGAATGGCCGGTGACGGATACCCTGCTGTACCCAGCAGAAAGCGCGATGCGCCCGTAAAGTCGTAAAACATGCGTTACCCTCCCTGCATCGGTGACAGGACTTCCAGCTGGCAGCCTGCCGCAAGCGGCTGACGGGAGTAAGCGCTTCTGGGCACGAAGTTGCCATTCAGCGCTGTCGCCACGCAGCTGGCGTCGATTTGCTGCTCCTGCAGCAGTTCGCTGACTGTCTGCGCCTGGGTTTCAACGATCTGTCCGTTAAGCTGGATTTGCATAAGGGGTCTCCTGAATCAGTTGTTGCATCAGCTGCTCTGCCAGCATCGGCGCCAGCAGAAAGCCGTGGCGATACATGCCGTTAAGATAATAAATACCGTTTTCATAACGAATTTCGGGCAGGTTATCCGGCCAGGCGGGCCGCAGGCCGCTGGCGCTCTCGATAATGCGCGCTTCAGCCAGCGCCGGATGTATCGCCCAGGCGGCGCTCAGCAACTCCATCATGGCGCGGGCGCTGATCGCGCTGTCATCATCGCTCTCGATCATGGTGGCACCCAGCATAAAGCAGCCGTTACGCCGCGGAACCAGATAGCAGGGAAAACGCGGATGCAGCAGACGAAGTGGCCGCGAAAAGTGCAGATCCTGACTCTGTAAGATGATCATTTCACCGCGCACGGCCCGCAACGAGGGCAGCGCGTCGCGGGCATGAATGCCACGACAATCGATGATCTGTCCGGAAGGCGCGGAGTGATGGAACGTTGCACCGTGCGCCTCAAGCTTCTGGCGCAGCTCAGTGAGCGCCAGCCGGGGATCAAGATGTGCTTCGCCCGCAAACAGCAGCCCCCGTGCGAAGCGATCCTCCAGCGCCGGCTCTACCTCTGCCGGATTGACCCACTGATGCGCGTGAGTCAGGCGCGCAAAACGGTTCAGCTCCTGACTGTCGCGTGGCGGAGCCAGCACCAGCGTGCCCTGATGCTCAACGCAGCTTACGCGCGGCTGCCACCAGCGAGCGGCATGCTGACCCAGTGAAATAACGTCGGCGGGGGCGCTTTCTGCTTCACACCAGGGTGCCAGCATGCCACCGGCATACCAGGATGCGGGCAGACGCTGCGCGTCATCGATGACTTCAACAGATTCACCGCGCTCCACCAGCAGGGTTGCCACGCATAGCCCGCTGACGCCTGCGCCTAACACGCTCCAGCGGCTCATTGTCGGTTTTCCGGATAAAAAATAAGGGTCACATCGGCCTCTCAGTGTTGACTGAGACCCGCGGATACAGGAAGGGAGATAAGGAGGTGCAGCCGTTTGCTGCAACATCCCGGACGGCACCGGTCTGGCGCCCTCAGTCTTCCTACGCCAGTATCAACTGGGTCAGGTTCAAAGGGTCGCTGAACCGCGCGGTTGCGCTATCAGCCTCTCAGTCTCTGTGGCGAGACTCCCCCGACATCTTTAGTTTTATTCAAGCCGCATCACGCCGTCAAGGAGAGCCTTTTAAGGCTCTCTTCAGGCGCTTAAATCTTGCACTGCAAAAAACGACTGTTTACGGTTTCTCAACACTTTTAAACAATAACTTAGAAGCCGTTTTGAACGCGGTTTTCTGGCTTATCGGCGTCTGAGACCAGAAATCAGATCACATTAAATTAATATATTTTCTACGGAAAACAGCGAATGTAATGCCACGTTTACGTCTGGGATCATGAAAGACTCAAAGCCTTAATTCGTCGCGGCGAGGGCTTTGGCTGCTTCCTGTGGGTCGGTAATGCTGCGGTAATAAACTTTGCCGAAGGTGCGATCGGGCACGCCACCCAGCTCGATCCCGGTCATTGTTTCATGCATGAATTTAGCCCATAAAAAACCCGCTCGGGACGGGTGTGTTTTTATCAGAACGTTTTCATCGGAATGTAATCTGAACAATATCGAATAATTTTTTCATCATCCGTGATTAAGGTCAGCGCCTCCATGTTCGCCTGAGCAACGATCAGCCGGTCAAACGGATCGCCGTGCATATCACGAGGCAAACGTTTAAGACTTACGGTGTGATGTGATGAAATGGGAAGTTCGTTATAACCGTTTGCGAGCAAGCCGCGCAAAATCTCCTCTGGATCAACCGTAAAATGAGGTTTACCTAACGCGAATTTTATGGCGATTTCATGAATAGATGCGGCGGAAAAATATAGCTCGTTTAAGGGATCAACAATCAGATCGAAACAGGCTTGCGGAAGACGCTTAGAGTCTGCGCAAGCCCAGATAAGATAGTGAGTATCAAGAAGATAGCGATTAAAGATGTTCCGCGTTCTTACAGGACTAGTCATTGCCACCTTCAAACATCGACTGGATTTCATCTGACATGAAATCGTTGAAATTATCAGGAATGGCATACTTTTTATGATCTAAAAAGCCAACACGGTTTAACAGAGGCGCTGATTTATAAGGAACTATCATGGCTATCGGATCGCCGTGGTTAGCAATGATGAAACTTTCACCGCTACTCGCTGAACTCAAAATCTGAGAGTAACGAGCTTTCGATTCGGCTACATTCAGGACTTTCATATTAACCTCATTAATTGCGGTCATGAGGTCATATTATCACCTACCTGATAAAAGTGGTCAAGTGGCCATATTTTATATAAGCAACTGATATTAATACTCTTATTTGATAACCGATGTTTATTCTATGAAATGGATGAATATTCGGGATCGGAAAATTTGCATCGAACAAAGCTAAACAGGGATGAAAATCGTCATTGATATGGCCAACACGCTAATGGGTGCAAAACGTTCAGTCCTGGATGTTCTTGATCAGCTTTGAGCGCTCAGCAACGACTCAGATCGCGTGGTCCCGGCGTTGAGCTTAAATCAGATCATGGTTGCCTTTACCCGCGCACGCGAGAAGACCGGGCTCAAATGGAAAGTTTCAGCGCCAACTTTTCACAAGATTCGCTAGCGTGATTTCGGCCCGAAGATGACATGAAAAACCTGCATCGCAACGGAGTGGATCGCGCTCTCAGCCTATGTTATACACACTCATGTTAATGAAAATGATGAGATTTTACGGATAATTATCCGCCTACTCTACTTTGGCAAATGACGGAAGACTTATGGAACAGATTAGAATCGCCTTTATCAAGGCTGGCTGGCATAAAGATATTGTGAACAATGCGCTGGCAGGATTTGTCAGTGAATTCAATGAGCAGGGCGCAGACAGCGTGCTGAAAACCTATGATGTGCCCGGTGCTTTTGAGATGCCGCTGCTGGCAAAGCGCCTGGCCGAAACCGGTCGTTTTGATGCCATTGTCTGTGCCGCGCTGGTCGTGGATGGCGGGATTTACCGTCACGATTTTGTTGCGCAGGCAGTGGTTGACGGCCTGATGAGCGTGCAGCTCAGTACCAACGTACCGGTGTTTTCTGTTTCACTGACGCCACATAATTTTCAGCCGGTCAATGAACTGGAATCATTTTATACCGAGCATTTTATTAAGAAAGGAAAAGAAGCTGCACGAGCCGTGCTGGCTATCCATCAGCTTAATATTGATTAAGGCTGATAAAGCATTACGTTTGTTCCGCCTGTTTAATAATGGCGTGCAATGCAGAAATAAGCTTATTTACAGGACGCGCAATAATACCATTATGCGCGTCCTGTCATATTTACTGTTTAACGACTTGCTTCATGGCCAATCAATCCGCCAATAGCCGCCCCGCCCAGCGTACCGAAGGTACTGCCGCCGGTCAGCACAGCACCGCCCAGGGCGCCGACACCAGCACCAATTGCGGTATTTTTACCACGATGAGACATGCCGCTGCATGCGGTAACAGACAAAGCCAGCACCAGTACGGCGGCAATATTAAAGCTGCGTTTTAAAGTCATCAAAATCCTCATTACCATTTAATAATGGAATGCAATCAGGTTAATGTTGTTAGTTATTTGATCGCCCTTTGCCAGCAGGCGGCATGGGTCTCAGGATGCGAATTTAAAGTGCTGCAGAAATTTAAGAAAGGTAAAAATTCTTATTTTAGTCTGGCCCTGTCCGGGTTCCGAATTAAGCGCTGATAAAACAGCCAATGGTGAAGAAATAATGGAGAATAGTTATGAATAAAGGGTAGCGCGCCGCAGCACGCTACCCTTTTTGGCTATTAACGCTGAGGATGATTCACTTCAAGCGGACGCAGATCAAACACCAGCACCTCGGCATCATTACCGTTCGCAAAAGTCAGCGCCGTTTCATTACGCACCCGCGCGCCGTCGCCCGTGCTGAAGCGCACGCCGTTAACCTCAATACTGCCGCGCGCAACATGAATATAGGCGTAGCGATCGGCTGCCAGCGTCAGCGTCTGCTGCTCATTATCGTTGAACAGGCCGGCATAGGTGCGCATATCCTGTCGCACCTGCAGCGAACCGGACTCGCCCTGCGGCGAGACAATCAGGCGCAGTTTGCCGCGCTTATCCTGTTCCGCCACGGAAACCTGCTGATAGCCTGGCGCGGTATTGCGCTCTGCCGGCACAATCCAGATCTGCAGAAAATGCACGTTGTCGCTTTTCGAGTGATTAAACTCGCTGTGCGTCACGCCGCTGCCAGCGCTCATCAGCTGCACATCACCCGGCACGATAACAGAACCGGTACCCATTGAGTCTTTGTGCTCCAGAGCACCTTCCAGCACATAGGAGATGATCTCCATATTATTGTGCGGATGGGCACCAAAGCCGCGACCGGGTGCAACCTGGTCGTCGTTAATCACCAGCAGATCAGAGAAGCCCACCTGCTGTGGATCGCGGTAGCCTGCAAAGGAAAAGGTGTGGCGTGAATACAGCCAGCCGTGATCGCCAGTGCCGCGCTGATTTGAAAGGCGTTGTTCAATCATGATCTGCTCCTGAATAAGTAAGGGAAACGATTTTGCTTCCTGATGTGATTCAGTATACGTAAACTGATTTGCTCAACAATGTGCTGTCATGACAATCACTGTCACGAATTAGTGGACACTATGCAGATAGACGATCTTCGTATTTACGTTGCTGTTATCCATGCGGGCAACTTCAGTGCAGCCGCTGAACAGCTGATGCTTTCAAAGCAGTATGTCAGCCGCCGCATGGCGGCGCTGGAAGCGGCGCTGGGCACCCGCCTGCTCAACCGGAATACCCGCAAGCTTTCGGTGACAGAAAATGGTCTGCTGTTTGCGCATCACGCACAGCGCATACTGGATGATGTACAGGAAGCGGAACTGGCAGTATCCGGTCGTCATCAGGCTCTGCAGGGTAACTTCCGTCTGAGCGTGCCGATGTCGTTTGGCATTACGCATCTCTCCCCCTACATTGCTGAATTCCTCACGCTGCATCCCGGCCTGCAGTTTCAGGTTGAGCTGGCCGATCGCCATGTCGATATGGTGGGAGAAGGATTTGATATGGCTATTCGCATCGGCACCCTGCCCGACTCCAGCCTGATCGCACGCAGGCTGGGCGAATTCCGGCGGCTGATCTGCGGCAGCCCTGCCTATCTTCAGGGCGCCGGAGCGCCGGAGACGCCTGCGGAACTGTCGCTGCACCGCTGCCTGCGCTACGGCCGGGAAAGTCAGCAGGGCTGGGAGCTGTTCAGGGACGGGCAGCGCAGCGTCGTGGCAGTTCAGGGGCCGATGGTCAGTAATAATGGTGAAATGCTGCGCGATGCGGCGATTGCCGGGCTGGGGCTGATCCTGCTGCCGGAATTTATCGTGGCGCCGGCGCTGGCCAGCGGTGAATTAATACGCGTGCTGGATGCGTGGCAGCCCGCCTCGCTGCACCTTAATGCGCTCTACCCGCAGCATCGCCAGCGCAGCGAGATCCACCGGCAGTTTATTGCGTTTTTACAGCAAAAACTGGCGGCTCAGTGAGCCAGCGCCAGCAGCGCTGCACCCAGCATGCCACCCTGATGAGCATGGCGGCCGGGGATCACCAGCGGCTGCGGCGTACGGCGCAGCACCCGCTGCTGCACCGCCTCGTTAAGGGCAGCTATCAGCGGAACAACGGAGGCCAGCCCGCCGCCGACGGCGACGCAGCTCGCTCCGGTGATGTTAACGGTGTAGGCCAGCGGCTCACTCACCAGCTGGAGCCACGCCTCCAGCGTCTGCTGCGCCTGGTTTTCGTCTGCCTGCCAGCGTGAAACGATCGCTTTGCTGCTGAGCGTTTCATCATGCAGCACGCGGTGCAGGGTTTCCAGACCGCGCGCTCCGCCATAAGTATCAAGACAGCCGCTCTGACCGCACGGGCACGGCTGACGCGGTATGGCAACCGTTTTGCCTGCGATATCAACTTCGCGTAGCGTGATCGGGCCATGTCCCCACTCACCGGTTAAGCCATTCTGACCGGTGATCAGCCGGCCATCTGCAACCAGTCCGCCGCCCACGCCTGAACCGAGGATAGCGCCCAGCACCACTTTATGCCCCTGTCCGGCCCCGGCCAGCGCCTCCGCAACGGCAAAACAGTCGGCATCGTTATGGACCGTGACCGGACGCTGCAGGTATGCGCCAAGCTCCTGCGCCATATGACGTCCGTGAAAGGCAGGTATGTTACTGGCAAACATCTCGCCACTCAGTGGCGCGACAATTCCGGCGGTGGAAACCGCGACCGGGGAGTGCGCGCTGAAATGTGCCTGATGTCTGGCGATCGTATCGCTGACGGTAGCGCAAAACGCTTCCCAGGAGCGGGCGGGCATCGGCTGCTGATCGAGCAGCTGGATCTGCTCAGCCTGCGTCATCACGCCAAGTTTAATAAATGAACCGCCAAGATCGAGGCAGATTACCGGTAAGGCAGGAATAGTCATTGCAGAGTCCGCTGGGTCAGCAAAAAGTTGCTGGCAATGTAAATAAAATAACGCCGGCAGGAAACGGGCCGCACAGGTTTTTTCGCATCGGCGCAATAAACGGCTAAAAGGTATGCAGACGCCGCGCAGGATTACCGGCGCCAGCCTGGCGCATCATCATGCTCATTTCATTAATACCTGAAACTGCGGATTAAACTCATCAAACAGCGGCAGCGCTGCCGCACCCAGCGCGGCGGTATCACTGCCGCTCATTCCGGTCCGTATGCGCGTGGCGGTCAGGTAGCGCCCGCGCACAGACTGGTAAAGCGGCGGCAGGCGCGCAACGATTTTCTCCAGCAGGGCAGCAGGGATCATACCGCCAATAATCACGCTCTCCGCGTCAAAGATGCACTCCAGCATATTGATGGCCTGGCGCAGCGGCGTCAGCGCAGTGGCGATCCACGCGTCAAACAGCTCTGCCGGCACCGCCAGCAAATCGTCCGGCAGCGCGGTCATGGGATCAAGCCCGCAGAATTCATAGGCTGCCTGCAGCGAGACATAGCGTTCCAGGCACCCCTGATTGCCGCAGTAGCAGTCGCGCCCGCCGGGATCCACCACCATATGGCCAACTTCACCGGCGTTATGTGCATCACCGCTGCAGACGTGACCATCAACAATGATACCTGCACCCAGCCCGGTACCGATGTAGAGATAGATAAACGAATTAAGATGGCGCGCCACGCCGTGAAAGCGTTCGCCAATTGCCGCTACCGTGGCATCATTTTCCAGCGTCACCGGCAGCTGACTGAGTGCCGCCAGCTCTCCTGCAATATCGACATCTTCCCAGCCGTGCAGCGTGGTCGGCCCCAGTGAAGAGAGTCCCTCAACGCCAAAGGGCCCTGGCATCACAACGCCGATACCCAGCACTTTGCGCCAGCGCGCACCCAGCTGCGACTTAATCTCATCCAGCACCGAGACGATGCGCGCCAGCGTGGCAGCAGGCTCCGGTTTTTGCACCATAATGAGACGGCGAAAATGAATTTCGCCGGTTAAATCTACCAGCACCATCAGCAGCGTCTGGTGATCAAGATGAATACCGATTGAAAACGCACTGGCCGGATTCAGCGTGACGGGAATAGCGGGCTGTCCGCGTCCCTGACGTCGCGGTCCATGGCTTATCAGCAGTTCCGCCTGTTCAAGTTCTGCGACAATATTAGATACCGTTTGCGCGGTCAGGGCCGTGAGCCGCGCCAGCTCAGCCCGTGTCAGTTCACCGTGCAGGCGAATGGCCTCAATGATCACGCGCCGGTTATGCGCCCGCGCGTGTTCAAGGTTAGTCCCTGATGTTCTCATCGTGCTATTTCCTTTTCGCGCCTGGCCGCTCTGCCACCGCAACAATATCTATGATCGCTGGCACATTTTACAACCTGTTTACCTGACAGCGGCGGGAAAACGTGCAAAGTAGAAGCAGGACCCGCAGCAGATCGTTTCTGGCACATCGCTTGCTTACCTTTCTGTGGCATGGCAACTGACGCACACTTTTGCGCACGTTATTAAATCAATCAAATTGATTTAATTAATCTCTCACAGCTTTCAGGCGGACATATCATGAAAAAATCGGTTCACGGTTGTTTGGCACTGTTTCTGCTCGCCAGCGCTGCCAGCGCGACGGCGGCCACCTCACTCAATGCGCTGTTTATGACTCAGGCAGCCTATAGCGAGAGCGATATTCGCGCCATGACGCAGGCTTTTGAAAAAGCGAATCCGGACGTTAAGGTCAACCTTGAATTTGTGCCGTATGAAGCGCTGCACGACAAGATTGTCGCGGCACGGGGTGCGGGCGGAAATGGCTACGACGTGGTGCTTTTTGATGCGATCTGGCCGGCGGAATTCACAAAATTTAACCTGTTGCAGGATGTCAGCGGCCGTATCAGTGCCGAAGATAAGGCGCAGATTTTCCCCGGTGCGCTTAAAACCGTGGTGTTCAACGGTAAAACGCTCGGTATGCCGTGGATTCTGGACACCAAATATCTGTACTACAACAAAGCGATGCTGGAGAAAGCGGGCATCCGCGACCTGCCGCAAACCTGGCAGCAGGTAATGGATGACGCGCGCATTATTAAAGAGAAAAAGATCGTGAATTATCCGCTGGTGTGGAGCTGGTCTCAGGCGGAAGCGCTGGTATGCGACTACACCACGCTGGTCTCCGGCTTTGGCGGGCAGTTCTACCAGAACGGCAAACTTAACTTCTCCAGCCCCGCTTCACTGCAGGCGGTA
Source organism: Pantoea eucrina (assembly GCF_002095385.1). Taxonomy (GTDB): domain Bacteria; phylum Pseudomonadota; class Gammaproteobacteria; order Enterobacterales; family Enterobacteriaceae; genus Pantoea; species Pantoea eucrina. Next base: position 22,036 of record NZ_MIPP01000002.1, read on the forward strand.
AAACTGATGAAAAGCTCGCTTGATGACGGACTGACTAACCCCGCCTCACGTGAGTATCTGGAAGAAGATGTGCGCAAAGCGTTCTCCAATGGCGACGCCGCGTTCGCGCTGAACTGGACCTATATGTACAACATGGCCAACGATGCAAAACAGAGCAAAGTTGCGGGTCAGGTTGGCATTATGCCTGCACCTGGCGATGCGCCAGGCAAAGCGGGCGCGGTCAACGGCTCAATGGGGCTCGGGATCGCCAGCGGCAGCACCCATGCCGATCAGGCGTGGCAGTATATCCGGTACATGACCTCTCAGCCGGTGCAGAACAACTATGCCCGTCTGAGCCTGCCTATCTGGAAAAGCTCTTATCAGGATGCGGCGGTGATGAAAGATCAGGAGAGCCTGATTAAGGCAGCGGACACGTCGCTGAGCGTAATGCTGTCACGTCCTGAAACCGCAGACTATTCGCGTCTCTCCAGCACGCTGCAGCAGCAGCTGCAGCAGGTTTTGACCGGCGGCGCGACCCCGGAAGCCGCCATGCAGGCGGTCGATAAAAGTGCCGCGCGGCTGCGCTAAGGAGCGGGCATGCTGAGTTTGCGTCAACGTGAGCGACGGCAGGCATGGGTGCTGCTGGCCCCCATGCTGCTGGTCATGCTGCTGCTTACCGCCTGGCCGCTGATGCGGACCATCTGGCTGAGTTTTACCGACGCAGCCCTGATAAGCAGCGGCGATGCGCCCGGCTGGATCGGCGTGGAGAACTACCTGTACGCCTTAAGCGATCCCGACTTCCGGCTTTCGCTGTGGCGCACGCTCTATTTTACGCTGGTGTCGGTTGCTTTCGAGGCCGTCATTGGCGTGCTGGTGGCGCTGCTGCTTAATCAGCGGTTTACCGGCCGCAACGTGCTGCGCGTGCTGGTGATCCTGCCGTGGGCGCTGCCGACAATCGTTAACGCGATGATGTGGCGACTTAATTTTAATCCGGACTACGGCAGCGTCAACGCGCTGCTGACACAGCTCGGTATCCTGGATGGCTATCGCAGCTGGCTGGGTTCACCCGACTCAGCGCTTAACGCCGTGATGTTTGCTGATGTGTGGAAGAACTATCCGCTGGTTACGCTGCTGGTGCTGGCTGCGCTGCAGTCGATTCCGGACGATCTTTTTGAGGCGGCGCGCCTGGACGGCGCCTCAGCCTGGCGACGGTTTCGCGCCATTACCTTTCCGGCCATCGTCGGAGCGCTCAGCGTGGCGCTGGTGCTGCGCACCATTGATGCGTTCAAAATATTCGACATCATCTATGTCATGACCCGGGGCGGGCCGGTAGATAGCACCAAAACGCTCAGTTTCTACGTCTATCAGGAGTCGTTCAGCTATCTGCGCGCCGGCAGCGGAGCGGCCTATGCCATCCTGATGACGCTGCTGTGTGCCGTACTGATTGCGCTCTATATGCTGCTGCTGTGGCGGCAGCGTCGCCGGGGGAGTGCCCATGAAGCGTAAGATGATATCTGTGGCTAAATATGTGGCGGCAGCGCCGTGGCGCTGTCGGTTCTGGCCCCGATGGGCTGGCTGTTTCTGATGAGCGTCAGCGCCACCAGCGACCTGACGCGCGTGCCGCTGGAGTGGATACCGCGCCAGTGGGATTTCAGCCGCTACGGCCGGCTTTTGTCGCTGGCGCCGGGTGAACCGGGAACCCTGTTTCTGCATGCGCTGGGTAATAGTCTGCTGGTGGCGACGGGAGGAACGCTGGTCTGTCTGCTGCTGGCGATCCCGGCTGCTTTCAGCTTTTCGCGCTATCCCGGACGCGACGGCTGGCTGTTTGCGTCACTGGCCATCTATATGGTGCCGCCGGTGGCCTTTGTACTGCCGCTCTACTTTCTGCTGCAGCAGCTGGATCTGCTGAACACCCGCCCGGGTCTGATTATCGTTTACTGTTCGCTGATCCTGCCGTTTCTGACCTGGATGCTCAAAAACCAGTTTGACACTCTGCCGCGTGATATTGAACAGGCTGCGCGGCTTGATGGCCTGCGGGTGTGGCAGGTGCTGCTGCGCATCACGCTGCCGCTGGCAAAACCGGTTCTGGGCGCCGCAGCGCTGTTTGGCTGGCTGCTGGCGTGGGATGAATTTTTCTATGCCCTGCTCTTCACCAGCAATATTACGGCGCAAACGCTGCCGGTGACCATTGCCGGCTTTACTGCCGGACGCGCAACCGATGACGGCCTGATTGCCGCGGTTGGCATTCTGGCTTCGGTTCCCCCTCTGTTAATTGCTGTCTGGCTGCAGAAAACGCTGGTGAGCGGTCTGGCCAGCGGCGGGAGTAAAGGATGACAATTGACTGTAACGCAACGCTCTACGTCGCTGGCAACGTTAACGCCGATTTAATTATGGGTACGCTGGATAGCTGGCCACAGCGCGGCACTGAAGTCATGCTCCCTCAGAGTGAACTGCGTCCGGGCGGCTCGGCGGGTAACTGTGCGCTGGCACTGGAAGCGATGCAGGTTCGCCATCGCGCTGTCGCTAATCAGGGGAATGATGGCCTCAGCGCCTGGCTGGCGGGCTACTTCCCAAACAGTGCGGCGCACTGGAGACGCTACGCCTGCGAAACGTCTGTCACCGTTGGCATTACGCACAGCGATCACGAGCGCTCGTTTCTGAGCAATTTTGGTCACGTGGCGCAGCTCAGCGCGGATGACGTACTGGATCAAATCCCGCCGCGTGCCTCGCCGGGAGATATTGTCCTGCTGTGCGGCACTTTTCTCTGTCTGGCACTCACTACGCACTATGCCGCGCTGCTGCAGGCGCTGCGCCAGCGCGGCTTTGCGATCGCCGTAGACACCGGCTGGCCTCCGCAGGGCTGGAGCACAGAAGTACGGCAGCAGGTTGCCCGGTGGCTGCCGTTCTGCGACTGGCTGTTACTGAATGAAGCAGAGACGCTGGGCCTCGGCGCGGCGGCAACGCTGCCGGAGAGCGCACGGCAGCTGGCGGGAACCCTGAGCGGACGTGGCGGCTGCGTGGTGAAGCGCGGTAGTGCCGGTGCCGCCTGCTGGCAGGGTGCGCAGTGGCTGGAACAGCCTGCCACTCCCGTCACCGTCGTGGATACCATAGGAGCCGGTGACAGTTTCAACGCCGGCTTTCTCACCGCGCTGTTACATCAGCAGCCGCTGAGCCGCGCGCTGCAGTGGGGCATTGCCGTGGCATCACAGGCGATCAGCACGCAGCCACGCCGCTATCCCGGCTGGCAACAGCTGCCATTTTCAGCAGAGGAGAGGTAATTTATGGCCAGTATTGAGCTCGTCAGCGTCGCCAGACGCTACGGCAAACAGACGGTATTGCATCCGCTCAGTCTCAGCATTCCCGATGGCAGTTTTACCGTACTGGTTGGCCCGTCCGGCTGCGGTAAGTCCACGCTGCTGAGGCTGCTGGCCGGGCTGGATAGTTTGTCAGAGGGAACCATTCTGATGAACGATATACCGATTGGCGATCGCGACCCGGCCGACCGCGACATGGCGATGGTGTTCCAGAGCTACGCGCTCTATCCGCACCTTACCGTGGCTGAAAACCTCGCCTTTCATATGCAGGTTAAAAAGGTGGGCCGCGCGGAGCAGCAGAGTAAGATTGCGCGCGTTGCCGCTATTCTGGGTATCGATAAATTGCTGCAGCGCTACCCGCGCGCCCTCTCCGGCGGCCAGCGTCAGCGCGTGGCGATGGGCCGGGCGATGGTGCGAAATCCTCAGGTTTTCCTGTTTGATGAACCGCTATCTAATCTCGATGCTCAGCTGCGCATGGAGCTGCGGGCGGAAATCAAAGCGCTGCACCAGCGTTTTAAAACCACCATGATTTATGTCACGCACGATCAGGTCGAGGCGATGACGCTGGCCGATCAGATTGTGGTAATGCGCGAAGGTCAGATCGTTCAGCAGGGCGCCCCGCTCAGCATTTACGATCGTCCTGCGGATCTGTTTGTCGCCCGCTTTATCGGCTCGCCTCCGATGAATCTGCTGCCGGCGCACCTGGTAACGCGTGATGGCGTGCCGGGCATTGAATGTGAAGATCTCTGGCAGCCGCTTCCTCCGCGCTGGCAGCACGCGGCACAGGAAGGGGCTGCGCTGATGATTGGCATCCGCCCCCACGATTTGATACCGGCGATGCAGGGCAGTCTGGCGCAGGTCGCCGTTACGGAGATCACCGGAGAATCCACGCTGCTGCATCTGACGTGGCACGGGCATACGCTGCATATGCAGGTACCTGGCCGTCACGCAGCAGGCAGCGGCGATCCGCTGACGATTGCGCTGCGCATGGAAAAAATCCACCTGTTCGATGCGCAGAGTGGCCAGCGTCTGCCGGAAGCGCCGCCGTTACCGTGAACGTTATCCTTCTGCGGGTGTGGTTGCCACGTTGTCATGCTGCATTAAGGCGATCGCCACCAGTACCAGCATGGAGAGCAGTTCAGTCCCCAGCGTACCGCTGATAGCACTCAGCCAGGATCCGGTCTGGCTGAAATGGCAGAATACGCCGCCCAGCAGCATCGGCCCCAGCCCCATCGCCGACTGCTGCACGGTCGACAACATGGCGCTGCCGGCGCCCGCCTGATGATGCGGAATATCGCGCATGCCAATACGGTAGAAGGTACTGACAATAAAAGACTGACCAAATCCAATGAGTGCCGTGGCTGGCGCCAGCGCAAGAATACCCGCCTGCGGCCACCGGAGCTGCAGGGTTGCCATCAGAGCCAGCAGGCCGGTGATCTGAATAGCACAGCCAGCCAGCAGCATTGTGCGCGTACCAAAGCGCGTGACCAGTGCGGTCGACCGCATGGCACCGATAAAATAGGCTACCCCCAGCGCTATGAAAGCGTTACCGGAGTCAAAGGCGCTGAAGCCAAGCCCGGACTGCAGCGTCAGAGCCATGACAAACATAAACCCGCTCCAGCAGGAGAAAAAGATAACGGCAAGCGTAAGGCTGAAACGCACGCCGGGTAAACGCAGCAGTGACGGGGGCAGCAGCGGTGAATGGCCTGACGCTTCAGCACGCACAGAGACCCGTCGCAGCTGCAGCAAAAACAGCGGCGCCAGCAGCAGTAACAGCACGCATGGCCAGCGCCAGTTCAGCACCGGCCCCAGCGCCAGGCTCAGCAACAGTGCGCCTGTGGCTCCGCCCAGCAGCAGCGCACCGCTGATATCAACCGGTACGCGGGTCGCATTGCGGGTTTCCGGAATAAAGCGGCGCGCAGCCACCAGTACGCCCAGACAGATCGGCAGGTTGATCAGAAACACGCTGCGCCAGCCATACCCACCCGGATCGGCTTTGATAAGAAAGCCGCCCAGCACCTGACCAATCACGAACGCCAGCCCGCCCATTCCGCCATAGAGACCAATCGCCCGCGCATGCTCCCTGCCCTGCAGCGTAATATGCAGCGTTGCCAGGATCTGCGGCACGATAAGTGCCGCACCCACTCCCTGCAGCGCGCGGGCAAACATCAGCATCCCGGCCCCGCTTGCCATACCGCACAGCAGCGAAGCCAGGGCAAAGATCCCGACACCGCTGATAAAAACCCGGCGCCGCCCATAGTTATCTCCGAGCCGCCCTCCCATCGCGAGGCAAACGGCAAAAGTAATACCATAGACAGCAACAATCAGCGCCAGCTGGGTGGGCGTTGCCTGCAGGCTATGCGCCATTGCATCCAGCGCCACGTTAACGATTGAAAAGTCGATCATAGGCAGTAAGAGTCCGGCCAGCAGTACCATCAGACCCGCCTGACGAAGTTGCGGAGTGTGCATCAGTTTCACCTTGTTTTCGTGTTCATTGCGGCATAGCATCTGCTGAAAAATAACCGGGTACCAGTTTTTGATTATCATGGTATTAAAACCACCCGTCTGGCCGGAGAAATGACGCTGATGTCGATTCAACCCGCTGTAAACTTTGCTGAAAAAGAGGTTCATACGAATCGCAAACTGCTGGGCGCCTTTTTGCGTTCCCGACGGGAAAACCTCGATCCTGTCAGGCTGGGTCTGCCGCGTATGCGCCAGCGGCGCACGCCGGGCCTGCGCCGCGAAGAGGTCGCCCAGCTGGCTGATGTCGGCGTCACCTGGTACACCTGGCTGGAACAGGGTCGCGATATTAAAGCGTCGCTGAAAACGCTGACGGCGATCGCATCAGCACTGCAGTGTAATGATGTTGAAACGCAGCATCTTTTCTCACTCGCCGGTCATAAACTGCCCGCCCTTCAGGTTGCCGCCTGCTGCAAACTCGCTGAGCATAATCAGCAGATGCTGGATGCTATCCAGCTGCCGGCCATTATTGAGACACCGCGTTTTGACATCATTGGCTATAACGCTGCGTGGTGTGCGCTGATGGGTATAGATCTGGCAAGCGTAGAGGCTGAGGATCGCAACTGTATCTGGCTGGCGTTTAATCATCCCGGCTGGCGCGGCATGATACGCGACTGGGATGAAGTCATGCCGCAGATGGTGGCCATGTTTCGCGGCCAGATGGGAGAACACCTTGGCGATCCGCACTGGGAAAGCTTTCTCACCCGGCTGATTAACAGTTCTGATGAATTTGCACAGACCTGGCAGCGTTACGAGCTGGGAAAAGTGGAGAATCGGATCAAGCGTTTCTGGCGGGCGGAAACCGGGGAATTTACGCTGCGTCAGAATAACTGGTGGTCCGCTTCACGCAATGGTGACCGCCTGCTGGTTTACGTCCCGGCGGACGAAACAAGCGCAGCGGCACTGGAAAAACTCATTGCCGGATATCAGGCGCTGCGCTCCACAAATGCGTTAATCTGACTATGCTTACTTCATGATAAATAATCAGGAGAAAGCATGAAATTTCTTTATTTCGTTGCGCTTATTGCGGCGGCGGGTTATTTGCTGGCATTTCTGCCTAAATTGCGTACCCGGCGTGAACCCGTTGCTTACTGGGGCTGCTGGGCCTGGCTGGGCCTGAACGCGGTTTACTGGTCGGTATATGCTGTACGCAACTATTTCCCGCACTGAAATATTATTCAGGAGTAATGTATGTCTGAAATTAATCGCGATCGGATGCCCTATCTGCTTTATTTTGCCCGCCAGCGTCTGCTGTTAGAAAATATCGATGCCAAAGTAGTTGATATTGGCAGCGCAGAAATCGTGGGTAATCATTTTCGCTGGAAACTGGATGGTAAAAACGCTCAGGGTGAAACCGCAAAAGAGGTGGATGAGCTGCTGGAAGAGGTTGAACGGCATCTGAGTTTTCTGTTTGTTGATGGTCAGTTCACCAGCCTGCCTGATGTCAGTGAAGATTACGGCGACAGGCTGGATAACATGCCGTTTGTTGAAGTGTCGCTTTCTGAACTCAGCGACCGTGACGAAGGCAGCGTACGCTGAATTTCTGTTATGCAGGCTGCCACGCGGCAGCCTCCATAGCGTCAGGCTTCAGCAGTAGCCGATTTCATTCCCGGCACCAGAATGATTTTGCGGCAATCCTCTTTGCGTTTATCAAAGATCTCATACCCCTCTGCCGCCGCATCCAGCGGCATATGATGCGTAACAATCTCTTCCGGCGTTAATAATCCCTGTTCAATCAGCGACAGCAGCCGTGGCAGATAGGCGTGCACGTGCGTTTGTCCCATTTTGAAAGTCAGCCCTTTATCGAACGCATCGCCAAACATGAAGCCATGGATAAAACCGGCATAGACGCCCGGCACGCTGACCACCCCACCGCGACGTACGGCCGCAATACACTGACGCAGCGCTTTGCCGCTGCTGCCTTCAAGTTTCAGATTGCTGAGGACGGTTTCGGTCAGGCTGCCTTTGGCTTCAAAGCCCACTGCATCAATCACCGCATCCACGCCGCGGTTCCCTTTGGTATGGTCAATAATCCAGGCTGCGGGATCGTCAATCTCGTCAAAATTTATCGGCGTAACGCCATAGCGCTGACGGGCAAACTCCAGACGATAGGCGTTATGATCAATCATAAAGATATCTTCGGCACCCATCAGCCTTGCACAGGCGGCGCTAAGCAGACCTACCGGGCCGGCACCAAAGATCGCGACGCTTGAGCCTTTATCCAGCCCGGCATTCTGCACCGCCTGCCAGGCGGTCGGGAGGATATCGGACAGAAACAGCACTTTGTCATCCGGCAGCGCCAGCGGCACTTTGAACGGGCCGGTATTCGCTTTCGGCACGCGAACATATTCTGCCTGTCCGCCGGGTATTCCGCCATAAAGATGACTGAACCCAAACAGGGCGGCGGGTGGCGTGATATTTTTTTTATTGAGTATCGCACCGCGACCCGGATTAGTGGTTTCACAGGCGGCATACTGATGCAGATGGCAGAAGAAGCAGTCGCCGCAGGCGACCACAAACGGCACCACCACGCGGTCGCCAATCGCCACATTGGTTACGGCACTGCCAGCTTCCACCACTTCACCCATAAATTCATGACCAAATATATCGCCATGTTCAGTTTTTGGGATCTTACCGCGATATAAATGCAAATCAGAACCGCAGATAGCGGTTGCAGTGACACGCAGAATAATATCATCCGCTTCCTGCAATACCGGATCGGGAACCGTTTCAACGCGTACTTTGTGCGGGCCATGATAGGTTAACGCTTTCATTCTTAACTCCTCATTAATAAGCGCAGCAGGTGCCTGACATTATTTAAGGCGAATTGCCTGAGCCTGGCATCAATTGCTGATTAGGCAAGCGCATCGGCAGTTCTGCCCGCGCGGTGCAACCGCGTTGCAGCTGCGCCGGAACGTGGCGCTCAGCAGCAGAAAAACTACCAAATTGGTTAAAAAAAACACTGGATATAACCACAGTAAGTTGTATACTTATCCAGCAGTCTTGATGACTGAATGACGTTTTAAGAGGTGATACGAATGATGATCTCAACGGAAATTCTTGCTGCTCAAACCGCGTCTCTGCTGATGAGCAGCCGTGACCTCGCCAGACTGACTGGCATCACGCACGGCGAAGTGAAGCGCCTGATTAAAAGCCTGGAAACCGCACAGCGCCTTTCCCAGCCTGTTACGGTCAGTCTTTACGAGCATGAAGGTGAGAGCCGTCAGGAGTTTCTGCTCAATAAACGCGACTCGTTACTCGCCATAGCCCGACTTTCGCCCGGCTTTACTGCCGATCTGCTCGATCGCTGGCAGGAGAAAGAAAAGATCGCTCAGCTGCCGGACTTCACGGATCCGGCCGAAGCAGCCCGTGCCTGGGCGGAGCAATTTGAACAGCGGCGGCGCGCAGAGCAGCAGCTGGCACTCTCTGCACCAAAAGCGGAGTTTTTTGACCGTTTTACTGAGGTCAATGAAGCGCTGGGATTTCGTCAGCTCTGTAAAATGCTGAAGGTCAAAGAGACTGACTTCCGGCAGTTCCTGCTTGAACGCAATATTATGTACCGCGAGAAAAATACGCTGGCACCACAGAAACATCACGTGCAGGCGGGCTATTTCTCTTTCCGCACCGGTACGGGTGAAAATCAGCACGCGTTCTCACAGGCCCGCTTTACCGCAAAAGGCGTGAAATGGGTTGCAAGCCTGTGGGCGGGTCACCTGGCCTCTCATCCTGCAGGCGTCGCCGCCTGATACAGCAGAGCCGATGAACAGACATCGGCTCTGCCTGCTTACTTGTGCTGATGCCGCTGACGCTGTAGCTGATGGCGAAACTGCCTGACCTCCTGCGGTGACCAGCACCGGCTGGAGAGCGGCAGCTCTTCATCAATTGCAGAGGGGAGCGGCACCTTCTCCAGCGTGCCGCGATTACAGATAGCGCGAATCAGCACGGCGGGAGAGACGCCCAGATAGCGCGCCATATCCGATAAACGCATTAGTGATTTGCTCATTGCTGCCTCCGGTTATTTCCTGACTAAAGGTATCTTCCTGCAATGCTGATGGCTGAAATTTGATCGCGATCGGCAAGTTCGTTTTTTTAGGTTAAAAAATAACCTCTTCTGCCTCTCTTCCCTGCTCTGCGCGCTGCTGTTTCTGAGGATGCTGACAGCAATGTATTCCGATCTGCCGGGCCTGATGCCATACCAGCCAGCCGGAACGGTAAATTAATATAAATAATTGGTTTCTGAGACTTAACGTGTCATCACCGCTGGCATTCTTCCCCTGCGCAGTCTACGGTTAATAAAAAAAGCGCCACGTTTATTAACCATGGATAGCCGCTATGACCGCCCATGCCGAAATTGCAGCAAATCAGGAAAACGATCTTCGCCAGCTTTGCCATGCTCTGCAGGAGAATCTTGAGCTGCTACTGCCAGCCGGACAGCCCTCCGATCGCGTGCGGGCCGCTATGCGTGCCGGCACGCTGCCGAGCGGTAAGCGCATACGTCCGCTGCTGCTGTTACTGGCGGCGCGTGACATGGGCTATGACCTGACAAAGCGTGGCATTCTCGATCTCGCCTGCGCGGTTGAAATGGTGCATGCGGCCTCGCTGATACTGGATGATATTCCCTGCATGGACGATGCGCTGATGCGACGCGGTCGTCCCACCGTGCATCGCGAGTTTGGCGAAAACGTGGCTATCCTGGCAGCAGTCGCGCTGCTCAGCCGCGCTTATGAAGTTATCGCGCTCGCGCCGGATTTGCCCTCCCAGCACAAAACAGACGCCATTGCTGAACTCTCTGCGGCGGTAGGTTTGCAGGGGCTGGTTCAGGGGCAGTTTCAGGATCTGCATGAAGGTGGACAGAGCCGCAGCCCGGAAGCGATTGCCATAACTAACGAACTGAAAACCAGCGTGCTTTTTCGCGCTGCGCTGCAGATGGCGGCGATTGTGACTGATGCTGCGCCGGTAATGCGTCAGAAACTCAGCTACTTTGCGCAGGATCTGGGCCAGGCTTTTCAGCTCCTGGACGATCTTGCTGATGGCTGCAAACATACCGGTAAAGATATTCATAAAGATCAGGGCAAATCGACGCTGGTTCAGATGCTGGGTGCTGACGGTGCGGAGCGCCGTTTGCGTGAGCATCTGCGCTCCGCTGATGAACATCTTGCCTGCGCCTGTCACCGCGGCGTTGCAACCCGTCAATATATGCATGCCCTGTTTAATCAGCAGCTGGCAATGTTCAACTAACGCGGATCATCTATGGGGCATTTTGCCGTTATTGCGCCGCCACTCTATAGCCATTTTCACGCGCTTCAGTCACTGGCACAGACCCTTATCAGCCGCGGGCATCATATTACCTTTATCCAGCAGGCCGACGCACGTACGCTGCTGACCGATGAACGCATCGCCTTTACCCCGGTGGGTGAACAAACTCATCCGGCCGGCTCTCTGGCGGCGGCTCTGCAACGCCTGGCCGCGCCCGGTGGCCTTTCCCTGTTTCGCGTAATCAATGATATGGCTGAAACCACCGATATGCTGTGTCGTGAATTACCGGCGGCATTGAAAAAACTGCAGGTGGATGGCGTGATTGCCGATCAGATGGAGGCAGCGGGCGGGCTGGTGGCTGAGGCGCTGGGCCTGCCGTTTATTTCCGTTGCCTGCGCGCTGCCGGTTAATCGCGAAGCGGGCATTCCGCTGGCGGTGATGTCGTTTCGCTATGGTCAGGATGAGAAGGCGCTGAAGCGTTTTGCGGCCAGCAGCCGCATGTATGACCGCATCATGCGTCGTCATCGCCACGTTATCGCTTACCATGCGCGCGCATTTGGTTTATCGCCACGTTCAGGCCTGCAGGATTGCCTCTCATCGCTGGCCCAAATCAGCCAGCTGGTGCCGGCATTTGATTTTCCGCGCCATCAGCTTCCCGCCTGCTATCACGCCGTAGGGCCGCTGCGTCAGCAGAGTATCACGACTCATCTGCCGCCGCCGTGGCCCGCGCTGCGTCAGCCGGTGGTTTACGCTTCGCTGGGTACACTTCAGGGACGCCGCTTTCGGCTCTTTCTGCGCCTGGCGCGCGCCTGCTGCAATCTCGGATTATCACTGGTTGTTGCCCACTGCGGCGGGCTGACCGCGCATCAGGTACGCAAGCTGGAGCTGGCTGGAGCAGCTGGGTAACCGATTTTCTCGACCAGCACGCTGCCCTGCAGCATGCTCAGGTATTTATTACGCACGCCGGGCTGAACAGCGCGCTGGAAGCGCTGGCGCAGGGCATTCCAATGCTGGCGCTGCCTATTGCGTTTGACCAGCCCGGTGTGGCATCGCGTATCGAATGGCATGGCGTGGGGCGTCGCGCCTCACGCTTCAGCCGTACTCATCAGCTGGAGACACATTTGCAACTGCTGCTGTCCGATTCTCACTACCGTCTGCGCATGTCCGCGATTCAGGCGCAGCTGCAGCGCGCTGGCGGCTGTCAGCGTGCGGCTGATATCGCTGAACAGGCGCTGTGCCGGCAACAGATTGTGCTGGCGGAGGCGACCTGATGTCAGAAACGCATGCCGATCTTATTCTGGTGGGGGCCGGGCTGGCAAACGGGCTGATCGCCCTGCGGCTGATGCAGCTGCAGCCGGCCCCTGACATTCTGCTGCTGGAGAGTGCCGCTCAGCCGGCAGGCAATCATACCTGGTCGTTTCACCGCGACGATGTCAGTGACGCACAGTTTACCTGGCTGGAGCCGCTGCTATCCGCGCGCTGGCCAGGCTATCAGGTCCGCTTTCCGGCGCTGCGGCGTAATCTGCGCGGGGAGTATTGTTCCGTCGCCTCACAGGACTTCGCCCGCCATCTGCGCGAAACGCTGGGAGACAGGTTGCGCACTGCAGCGCCCGTGCGCAGCGTAACACCGCAAAGCGTAACCCTGGAAAACGGCGATGTGCTGCACGCCCGCGCCGTGATTGATGGACGCGGCCTGCAGCCCACGCCACATCTGCGGCTTGGTTATCAGTCGTTTGTCGGTCAGGAGTGGCATCTGGCGCGTCCGCACGGCCTGCAGCAGCCGGTACTGATGGATGCCACGGTCGATCAGCACAGCGGCTATCGCTTTGTCTATACCCTGCCGCTCAGCGCTGAACGGCTGCTGATTGAAGATACCCACTATATCAATCACGCCACGCTCGATAGCGAACAGGCACGACAAAACATCATGCACTATGCAGAGCAGCAGGGCTGGCAGCTAAGCCGCCTGTTGCGTGAAGAACAGGGTTCCCTGCCGATCACGCTTGATGGTGATATTGAACGCTTCTGGCAGCAGCAGCAGGGTCAGCCCTGCAGCGGGCTGCGCGCCGGACTGTTTCATGCGACCACGGGCTATTCGCTGCCCTCTGCCGTTGCGCTGGCGGATGAGATCGCGGCTGCCCTGCCCTGTAATGCAGAAATGCTCAGCCAGCGTATTGAACAGTTTGCCCGCCGCCAGTGGCGCGAGCAGCATTTTTTCCGCCTGCTCAATCGTATGCTGTTCCTTGCCGGACGGCCGGAAAAACGCTGGCAGGTTATGCAACGTTTTTACCGGCTTGATGCCGGTCTTATCAGTCGCTTTTACGCCGGAGAGCTCTTTCTCAGGGATAAAGCACGCATATTATGCGGTAAACCACCGGTGCCGGTGGGAGAAGCGCTGCGCGCACTGTTGATGACTCCTTCGCTACCAGGGAAGAAAGAATGAAACGTACTTATGTGATTGGCGCGGGCTTTGGCGGCCTGGCTCTGGCTATTCGTCTGCAGGCGGCTGGTATTCCGACCACGCTACTGGAGCAGCGTGATAAACCCGGCGGGCGCGCTACGTATGGCAGGATGAGGGCTTTACCTTTGATGCCGGTCCGACGGTGATCACCGATCCCAGCGCCATTGAAGCGCTTTTCACGCTGGCCGGAAAAAAACTCAGCGACTACGTTGAGCTGATGCCGGTCACGCCCTTTTATCGTCTCTGCTGGGAAGATGGCAAGGTGCTTGATTATGACAATAATCAGACCCTGCTGGAGCAGCAGATCGCCGCGTTTAATCCGCAGGATGTTGAAGGCTATCGCCGGTTTCTTGCCTATTCACAGGCGGTATTTAAAGAGGGGTATCTCAAACTCGGCACGGTGCCATTCCTGAATTTTCGCGATATGCTGCGCGCCGGCCCGCAGCTGGGCCGCCTGCAGGCGTGGCGCAGCGTATACGATATGGTGGCAAAATTTATTCAGGACGATCATCTGCGCCAGGCCTTTTCGTTCCACTCTTTACTGGTGGGCGGTAATCCGTTTGCAACATCCTCTATCTACACTTTGATTCATGCGCTGGAACGCGAATGGGGCGTCTGGTTTCCGCGAGGCGGTACCGGCGCGCTGGTCGATGGCATGGCGCGGCTGTTTCGCGACCTCGGCGGCGAGCTGCTGCTTAATGCCGAAGTGAGCCAGCTGGAAACGCAGGGTAATCGCATCAGCGGCGTGCAGCTAAAAGATGGACGTCGCTTTGACGCCAGTGCCGTAGCCTCCAATGCTGATGTCGTACATACCTATGACCGGCTGCTGCAGCACCATGCGGTCGCTCGTAAGCGCGCCGCCACGCTGAAGCGGAAGCGAATGAGTAATTCGCTGTTTGTACTCTATTTTGGCCTGAACCAGCCGCACGCTCAGCTGGCGCACCATACGGTCTGCTTCGGCCCGCGTTACCGCGAGCTGATTAATGAAATATTTAACAGCAGCCAGCTGGCGGACGATTTCTCGCTCTACCTGCATGCACCCTGCACCACCGATCCGTCGCTGGCACCGGCAGGCTGCGGCAGTTTTTATGTGCTGGCGCCGGTTCCGCACCTTGGCACTGCCGCAATCGACTGGCAGCAGGAAGGGCCGCGCTTCCGCGACCGTATTTTTGCTTATCTTGAGGAGCACTACATGCCAGGCCTGCGCGATCAGATAGTGACACAGCGTATGTTTACGCCGGAAGATTTCCGCGACACGCTGCACGCACATCAGGGCTCAGCGTTTTCGCTGGAGCCGATCCTTACCCAAAGCGCCTGGTTCCGGCCGCATAACCGCGACGCCGACATCAGCAATCTCTACCTGGTTGGTGCGGGCACGCATCCCGGCGCTGGCGTTCCGGGTGTCATCGGCTCAGCTAAAGCTACCGCGCAGCTGATGGTAGAGGATCTTGCCGGATGAATCAGCCTCCCCTGATTGAGCAGGTCACGCAGACCATGGCGGCGGGCTCGAAAAGCTTCGCTACCGCAGCAAAGCTTTTTGATCCGGCTACGCGCCGCAGCACGCTGATGCTCTATGCCTGGTGTCGTCACTGTGATGATGTGATTGACGGCCAGACGCTGGGTGAAGGTGGCACGCAACATCAGGTGGCAGACGCACAAACGCGCATGCAGCATCTGCAGATTGAGACCCGCCGCGCATACAGCGGCGCGCATATGGATGAACTCGCCTTTCGTGCGTTTCAGGAAGTGGCGCTGACGCATGAACTTCCGCCCCAGCTGGCGTTTGATCATCTGGAGGGGTTCGCTATGGACGCGCGCGAAGAGCGCTACATCACCTTTGATGACACACTGCGTTACTGCTATCACGTAGCGGGCGTCGTGGGTCTGATGATGGCGCGCGTAATGGGCGTACGCGATGAGAACGTACTCGATCACGCCTGCGATCTCGGCCTGGCGTTTCAGCTGACAAATATTGCACGTGATATTGTTGAAGATGCGCAAAACGGGCGCTGCTATCTGCCGCAAAGCTGGCTGACGGAAGCCGGGTTACGTGCCAGTCAGCTGGCCGATCCCCACTATCGTGCGGCGATAGCGCCGCTGGCTGCACGCCTGGTAGCAGCGGCAGAGCCTTACTACTATTCGGCCCGCAGCGGGCTGCCCGATCTGCCGCTGCGCTCGGCGTGGGCTATCGCGACGGCCCACGGGGTGTATCGCGAAATCGGGGTAAAAGTGCAGGATGCGGGTATGCGGGCCTGGGATGCCCGGCAGCGCACCAGCAAAGGGGAGAAGCTGGCGCTGCTGCTCAAAGGCGCGGGGATTGCGCTTACTTCTCGCGTGGCGCGTCCGCAGCCGCGTCCTGCTGGTCTGTGGCAGCGGCCGCGTTAGGTTTGCGACCGTGACGTTCACGCAGCGTAGCCTGCAGCTTATGCAGCGGCGGTGCGTAGAGAAAACCAAACGAGACGCAACCTTCACGCCCGCGCACCGCATGATGCATCCGATGCGCCATATATAAACGCTTCAGATAGCCTTTGCGCGGAATGTAGCGAAACGGCCAGCGCTGATGCACCAGCCCATCATGCACCATAAAATAGAGCGCGCCGTAGGTGGTCATACCGGCGCCGATCCACTGCAGTGGCCACATGCCCTGCACGCCATAGTAAATCAGCCCGACTGAGAGCACGGCAAACACAACGGCGTAAAGGTCGTTGAGTTCAAACCTGCTGGTATGCGGTTCATGATGAGAGAGATGCCAGCCCCATCCCCAGCCGTGCATAATATATTTGTGCGAGAGCGCCGCCACTGCTTCCATCAGTGCAACGGTTGCCAGCAAAATAAGCGTGTTCCATAACCAGAGCATGGTGCGTCCATTTTAAAAGGTCAAAGAGTAAAGGTGGACTGCGATACGGGATGCCGCAAGTCAGCATAGGTGAAATAAGCGCGAGGGTCACGCTTATCTCCGCCACAGCCGGGTCAGCTGGCATCGCGCGACAGCGGTTCTTTCAGCGGGGTTTTCGCCAGCGTGCGCGCCAGCAGTGATGAATAGAGCGGCTTGCCGCCAAAAAACTGTGCCGCCAGCGTAGCGCCCAGACAGGTAATGATCATCGGCAGGATCAGCTGATAATTGCTGGTCATCTCCAGCACCAGCACAATCCCCGTCAGCGGCGCGCGGACCGACGCGGCAAACAGCGCACCCATACCGGCAACCGCAAAGGTGCCCGCTTCCAGATGCCACGCCGGAAACCAGGCTATAGCGATCTGGCCAAAACAGGTGCCCAGCAGCGTACCCAGCGTCAGCATGGGCGCAAAAATGCCGCCCGGTGCGCCGGAGGCAAAGCAGCAGAGCGTCACCAGCGTGCGCAGCATAAAAAGACCAAACAGCATCAGCGCGCTATATTCGCCGCCAGAGAATGCCGGGATCAGCGTTATCCCGCCACCGGCCGCCTGCGGCAGCAGCATACTCAGTACACCGCAAAGTCCGGCCAGCACGCTGCCCCACAGCACCCACGCCGTGGTGCGCCCGCGATGCAGACGCTGAAAGCGATCCTGCATGGTGAAGATCAGCCGGTTAAACGCGACGCCGACAGCGCCAAACACCACCCCCAGCAGCAGATAGAGCCATAACGTATCAGTGGGCGCATCTCTGAGCTGGCCGATATTGATAATAGGGCTATTGCCCTCGCAGAGCCGGTAGACGATGCTGGCCATAATGACGCCAACAAATACCGCTTTGATTGAAACCAGATTGTAGCGAAACTGCGGGCGCATCTCTTCAATAATAAATAAAATCCCCGCCAGCGGTGCGTTGAAGGCCGCTGCAAGACCGGCTGCCGCACCGGTTGCGAGCAGCGTGTGGCGTGATTCAGCGCTGCGCAGGCGAAACAGATCGCTGCACATGCCGCCGATATTCCCGCCCAGCTGCACCGTCGGTCCTTCCCGACCCAGCACCATCCCGGAACCGAGTGCGCCCATGCCGCCAAAAAATTTTACCGGTAATACGCGCCACCAGCGTACCGGGCGCAGCTCTTCCAGCGCACCTTCAATTTCCGGAATGCCCGAGCCACCCGCCTCAGGCGCAAAGCGGCGCACCAGAAAATAGCCCACGCCGCCCATGATGGCAGAGGCGGCAAAGGCAGAGATCGCTCCGGTCACGAAACCGCTATGCTGTGCAGTGAGCGTATCGATACGCAGCTGCAGCATCAGGTTGACCGCCCGGTTAAATGCCACACCCACCAGGCCGGTCAGGGTGCCGACCAGCGCCGCCAGCAGCAAAAGCCTTACCGGCGTGGTGTCCCGGCGCAGCAGCGTTTGCAGCCGCATAAACCGGCCAGGGCGACGCATAGTCTCTTCAGCGTCAGAAGGTGTAACAGGCATCAGTTTCTCCTCATCAGAAATCCATGTGCAGCGTCCCGGCGCCCTGCACCGTTCCAGCATAGTCAAAAGCGGGCAGCCCGTAACCTGGTCATTCGCAACAGAATTTTACGTTGCGGTTAATTCATATACAGTCCGCAACCGCGCTGTCACCGCGCGCGACAGAATGTGTCACAGAATTGCGGCTGGCGGATTGACGCGGCGCCTGCAAATCACCATCATCCTGGCCATCGCCCTTGTGGCCAGATTCATTACTATCGGAGCGGGATGTGTCAGAACTCAGTAACGCATTGCTTGAAGAGATTATCAGCGAGGTCCGGCCGCTGACGCAGCAGGGAAAGGTGGCGGATTATATTCCGGCGCTGGCGGACGTGGAGCCTGACCAGCTGGGGATCGCAATCTGTACCCCGTCAGGTGAGTGCTATCAGGCGGGTGATGCCGCTACGCGCTTTTCAGTGCAATCCATCTCTAAGGTGCTGTCGCTGACGGTGGCCCTGACGCTGTATGAAGACGCTGAAATCTGGCAGCGCGTGGGTAAAGAGCCATCCGGACAGGCGTTTAATTCGCTGGTCCAGCTGGAGCTGGAACAGGGCAAACCGCGTAACCCCTTTATTAACGCCGGCGCGCTGGTGATGTGCGATTTGCTGGAGAGCCGCCTGACGGCTCCGCGCCAGCGCATGCTGGAATTTGTCCGTGGCCTGGCGCAGCAGGAGGATATTCTGTATGACCGCGGCGTCGCGCGCTCTGAGTATGAGCACTCTGCCCGGAACGCTGCCATTGCCTGGCTGATGAAATCGTTTGGCAATTTTAATAACGATGTCAGCAAGGTGATGGAGACCTATTTTCACTACTGTTCGCTGGCCATGAGCTGCAACGAACTGGCGCGTACATTTCTCTATCTGGCCAACCAGGGACGCACACAGGATAATCGCCGGGCGGTGATCTCGCCGCGTCAGGCGCGTCAGGTGAATGCGCTGATGATGACCAGCGGCATGTATGATGGCGCCGGCGAATTTGCCTGGCGGGTGGGCATGCCGGCCAAATCCGGCGTGGGCGGCGGCATTATTGCGGTGATCCCGGGGGAGATGAGCATTGCCGTCTGGTCTCCGGCGCTGGATCGCTCAGGCAATTCACTGGCCGGCACCGCGCTGCTGGAGAAGCTGAGCGACCGCCTGGGCCGCTCGGTATTCTGACCCTTAGCTCACCTGATTACGCGGTTTATCCTGCGCAAACGCCTCCAGGTTGGCTTCAATACCGCGCAGCAGATTCGCCACGCCCTGCCGGGTTGCCCAGGCGATATGCGGCGTCAGCAGCAGCCGGGGCACGCCGGGTTGCAGCAGCGGATGCGTAGCGTGTGGCGGCTCACTGCTCAGCACGTCCAGCGCCGCGCCGCCGAGGGTTCCCTGACGCAGCGCGGCCGCCAGATCCTCCTCTTCAATCAGTCCGCCGCGAGCGGTGTTGATCAGTAACGCGCCCGGTTTCATCGCGGCCAGCGTCTGCCGGTTGATCATCTGCTGCGTCTGCGGCGTCAGCGGGCAGTGCAGCGTCAGTACGTCGCTGCGCGCCAGCACCTCATCAAAGGCGGTATAGCCGGCGCGGACGGCTGCCGCCCCCGGCCGTTCAGCATAGAGCACCGTCATACCCAGCGCCTGCGCCATCTCACCCGCTGCGCTGCCAATATCGCCTTTGCCGACCACGCCCAGTACCGCACCCTGAATATCCTGCAGCGGCTCGCGATGGATACAAAAGTGCGGCGAGGCGGGCCACGCGTCGCGGCTGCTGATGGCGTAATCCATCAGATGTCGCCGCAGCGCGAACAGCGCAGCGATTACCCCCTCCGCCACGCTGCGGGTGGAGTAGCCGGGTACATTGCTGACCACAATACCCTGCGCCCGGCAGGCGTCAAGGTCGATACAGTCATAGCCGGTAGCCGTGACACAGATATAGCGCAGTTCAGGCAGCTGCCGCAGCGTGTCGGCGCGCAGCGGGACTTTATTGGTCATGGCTATCGTCGCCCCCTGCAGGGCAGACACAATCTCCGCGGGTGCGGTCTGTCCGCGCCAGACCCATGCACTGCACCATTCTGGCTGCGCCGGCCGTTCGGGCAGCGTATCACCATCCAGCATCACTATTTTCATCTTCGCTCCGCTTTATTGTTTCTGCACTGTTCTCATCAGGTTGCATTAAGGTTAACAAAAACGGCGTCCGGGGTGAGCTTTTTCAAAAAATGCGAATTATTTCCCTCTCCGGCGGCGTTTGTTTAACGCGGCAGCGGCAATCGCGTTACAATTCCGCCTCTTCTCTGACGTGACCTGCTATCTGCTATGACGGTTTTACCTGCACTTCGCCAGCGCCTAACTGCCTGCCTCGCCATTCTGGCGGTGCTGCTGCTGTTTGTTGCGCCGGTGGTGTCGAAAAGCCTGATTGAGCAGCAGCGCGTTTCGCAGCCTGCCCCGGCCATGATGGAGATGGATCATCATCAGATGATGGAGCACGCCATGCCGGGCATGATGCATCATGACGCGGACGACGGCGAACTTGCCTGCGGCTACTGCGATCTGCTGGTGCATGTGCCGCTGATGATTTGGGTGTTTATTCCCTTTATCTGGCTGATGCTGCTTCACTCCCGTGCGCCACCGCTGCCGCGGCGCGCGGCACCCGTAGTGCGCAGGCAGGTGGCCATACCCCGTCCGCGCGGACCGCCTTCCCCGCTTCTTAACTGAATCCGCTTTAACGTGGCGCGGACGCAGCGTGCTGCCCGTCGCCCCGGTTGTTTACTTTCAGAAGGAAGACGCTTTTGTCTGCTGTTAATTCTGCAGCACCGCGCGGCGCGGTGCTCAATCTGCTTCGCCGCCTGCATTTTTATATCGGCCTGTTCGTTGCGCCGTTTATCTTTATTGCTGCGCTGAGCGGCACGCTCTATGTGCTCACGCCTCAGCTCGAACAGCTGGTCTATCACGATGCGCTGACGGTAACGCCCGCTGGTGAACCGCAGCCGCTGTCGGCTCAGATCGGCGCGGCACGTGCCAGGGCTGGCGCAGATGCGCATATTTACGCGGTGCGACCGGCACCGGGTGCAGAGGAGACCACCCGCGTGCAGTTCAGCGATCCGGCGCTGGGCGCCTCGACCTCGCGCGCGCTGTTTATCGATCCCTATACCCTGCAGATAAAGGGAGATATGCCGGTCTATGGAACCAGCGGCATACTGCCGCTGCGCACCACGCTCGATTTGCTGCACAGCAGCCTGCTGCTGGGCGATGCCGGACGCAACTACAGCGAGCTGGCGGCAAGCTGGCTCTGGGTAGCCGCGCTGGGTGGCGTGGTGTTGTGGCTGGCGACCCGGCCGAAGCGCCGGCTTAAACCGGCACGCAGCGGGTTGGCTTTCAGCCGCCACTGGCACGCCACCCTGGGACTGGTGCTGCTGCTCGGTCTGCTGTTCTTCTCTGTGACCGGCCTCACCTGGTCACAGTGGGCAGGCGCGAACATCGATAAAATGCGCAGTGAGCTGAACTGGCTGACGCCACAGGTCAGAACGGTACTCGATCCGGATGCACCGGCCGCCCCCGCCGATCCGCACGCCGATCATCACAGTATGTCAGTGACCGATATGGCGGCGATGCGCAAACCCGGCATGCCCATGATGAAACCGGCGCCTGCCAATATGCCCGATGCTGACTGGGACCAGGCGCTGAATGCCGCGCGCGCGAACGGGATTGATGCAGCGAAAGTGGAGCTGCGCCAGCCGAAAAACAGCGGCAGCGCCTGGACCGTTACGGAAATCGATCGCCGCTGGCCCACGCAGGTGGATGCGGTGTCGGTGGATCCGCACAGTTTCGCGATTGTGGATCGCGCTGAATTTGCCCGCTTCCCGCTGGTGGCAAAACTGACCCGCTGGGGCGTGGATGCTCATATGGGTGTGCTGTTTGGTCTGCCCAATCAGCTGCTGCTGGCTCTCTTTGGTCTCGGCCTCTGCACCATGATTGTGCTGGGCTACCGCATGTGGTGGCTGCGCCGCCCCGCTTCGGCTGCTACCAGCCCGCTTGAGACGCTAACGGCAAGCTGGCTGGCGCTGCCGCTCACGGCGCGCCTGCTCTCCCTGCTGCTGGCCGTAGCGCTGGGGTATGCGCTGCCGGTCATGGGTGTCAGCCTGCTGCTGTTTTTAGCCATCGATTATCTGCGCTGGCGCAGACAGCAGCGTACGCCAATGACTGAAGCGGAGATCCTCGCTGCACAGCAGTCGCCGCTGGGCATTATTCGCGCCCGCTTTACGGTCAAACGTAAAGAGATGCGCTATTTTCTGCGCGGCCTGTTCATTCTGGCGCTGATTGTCGGTACGGTGATGAGTAATGCGATTATCGGTGGCGTGATCGATCAGTATGGTATTCCGTTCAGCCACTGGTCGCTGACCATGTATCTGACGCAGGGCTTTATGATTACGCTCTATACGCTGGTATTTACCGGACTGATGTCGATTCCGCTCTGGTACTTCTTTCTCGGCGAGCAGGACGATTCAGCAAACAAAGGGTAAAAAAAAGAGGTGGCTGAGCCACCTCTTTTCATCTCTGCATCAGAAATCAGCTTTCAGCACAACGCGGTAGTTCGCTTTACCGGCGCGCACATGCTCCAGCGCATCGTTGATTTTTGACATCGGGAACTCTTCTACCTGCGGCGCGATATCAGTACGCGCGGCGAGGCGCATCAGCGTACGCAGCTGGCCCGGCGAGCCGGTAGAGGAGCCGGTTACCGCGCGATCGCCCATGATCAGGGTAAATGCCGGAACCGGGAACGGCTTCATTACTGCACCGACGGTATGGAACTTACCGTGCGGGGCCAGCGCCTGGAAATAGGGCTGCCAGTCGAGATCGACCGCAACCGTACTGATAATCAGGTCAAACTGACCCGCCAGCGCCTTCAGCGCTTTTGGATCGCGGCTGTTGACCACGCGATCGGCGCCCATCGCTTTAACAGATTCAGTTTTGCTGGCGTTTGAACTAAACGCGGTCACCTCTGCACCCATGGCACGCAGCAGTTTGATGGCCATATGGCCCAGACCGCCAATTCCGATGACGCCGACGCGGCTGTTAACGTTGATGTTGTGCATCAGCAGCGGTTTGAATACGGTAATACCACCGCAGAGCAGCGGGCCGGCTGACGTGATATCAATTGATTCCGGTAGCGGGATCACCCACTGCCAGTCCGCACGCAGGTGGCTGGCGAAGCCGCCTTTGTTCATAATGGTCGGGACAGAGCCTTTTTCGCAGTTTACCTGCTCGCCGTTAATACAGGCATCGCAGTGCTGACAACTTTTCGCCGTCCAGCCGATGCCCACGCGCTGGCCCACTTTCAGCCCTTTGTTTTGCGCTGCGGCTCCCAGCTCGCTGATGCGGCCGATAACTTCATGCCCGGCAATGACCGGGAAAGAGGAGATGCCCCACTCATTGTCGATCATAGAGAGATCGGAGTGGCAGACACCGCAGTAGTCCACTTCGACCATCACCTCTTCCGCGTTCAGCGGACCAGCTTCATATTCGTGCGGCACCAGTGCTTCGCCCGCTTTCATCGCGGCATAGCTTTTGATTTTCATTCCAGTCCTCTGTTTTTTAGTTACGACCCGGCAAGTTTAGCAGAGGCGCCGTGATGATTTAGGCGAGCAACCAGGCAACCAGCCCGATCAAAAACGCTGCGGGGCGCAAAAAGCATTAAGGGTTAAAGCGAACCGGGTGCAGATCGGCGCTGTTGCGCCTCCGGTCACTCTCCACCCGGCTCAACGCTAAAACTCCGGCTCTTCACCCGGCAGCGGCTCAGAGAGCGACTGCCCCTCTGCCCCGGCATAAAAAATAATCAGCTCGGTCGCCTGCTCAGCGGTATAGCCGCGATGCGCACTGTTAACCGTCTCATTCAGCGCTTCACCGGCATTAAAATGCTGGCGCCGGCCGCTCTCTTTATCTTCAATAATCAGCTGGCCCGACAGCACGTAAGCCGTGTTGGGCATGGGATGCGTATGCCACGGCAGTTCACTGTGGGGCGGCAGCGACATGCGCATAACGGAAATCTGTGGCTTGCCTGACGGATAGCAGTCGTAAGCCTGACCGTTCCATGCGGTGCCGCTCTCTGACACCAGTTCATGCACGATTTCACTGTTTTTTGAGTTCGTCATCTTTTCTCCTGTTACTTTGCGCGTTACCGGAGTGTAGAACATTGCTGCGCTTACCGACGCGCGCGCTGGATTTTGCTCAGCGTTCAAGCTGCTCCCGGCATTCGCTGAAGAGTCCGATAAGATGATCGGCCACCGCGCGTACGCGACCCGACGTTGCCAGATCGGCGTGCATTACCAGCCACAGCGGCTGATCGGCACTACTGTCGCGCTGCAGGCAATGCAAACCGCTGGCTCTGGCCATAAAGTGCGGCAACACGCCAACGCCCAGTCCGGCCGTCACCGCCGCAACCTGCGCGGTCAGCGTGTTGGCTTCCAGCCGGCAGGGCCTGCCGCGCAGCACGCGCTTGATCCAGCGGGCGGCAGGCAGATGCTGGTGTGATTCAGACCAGCCGATACAGGGCGCTTCATTGAGGGTAAAAGGTGCTGAAGCGTGCAGTAATGACGGCGCCATATACAGACCGAATCCCAGGGTTCCCAGCCGTCTGATGGTCAGGTTGCCCGCCTCAGGGCGAACCAGACGAATCGCCAGATCGGCCTCTCTGCGGTGCAGATTGACTGACTGCACCCCGCTCAGCACCTCCAGCCGAAGCGCCGGATGCGTCTGCAGCAGAGACGGCAGTGAAGGCAGAATAAAATGGGTGGCCAGATTATCCGACGTTGCCAGCCGTACCAGTCCGGCCACCGCTCCCTGCAGTTGCGCTTTTTCTGTCACCGCCCGCCCCGCCTCTTCCAGCGCCTCCGCCCGCTCCAGCAGCGCTTCGCCATCATCCGTTAGCCGGTATCCGCTCTGATGCCGGCTGAACAGCGGCAGTCCCAGCGACTGCTCCAGCCGGTCCAGCTTTCTGGAGACGGTCGCGATGCCGGTTTCCAGCGCACTCGCCGCGCCGCTCAGCGTTCCGGCGCGGGCGATTGCCAGAAAGATCCTGATGTCATCCCAGTAAAATTCACTCTTCATAGTTTCCATTTATGGAAAATAACCTTCCATTCTCCGCACTGTTTTCCCGATTTCGATCAGATGATACTGCGCATCCCCGGGAAGTTAAACCGGTTAAGAATTCCGGAATCTGAACATAAGGAGACTGCACCATGAATGACACTGTTATCGCTACGCACGCTGTGCCAGCGCGTAACTGGATTGCTATTGTCGCGCTCGGCCTCAGCGCTTTTACTATTGTCACCAGCGAGCTGGCACCGGTAGGGATGCTGAACGCCCTGGCAAACGATCTGCACCAGCCTGCTGCCACCACCGGACTGATTGTTACCGCTTATGGCTGGGTCGCTGCGCTGGCTGCACTTTGCTCCGGCATGCTGCCGGCACGCACTCCGCGCAAGGCGATGCTGGTTGGATTAATGGTGATTCTGGCGGGCTCCTGTCTGATGGCGATGCGCGCTTACGCTCTGCCCGCGCTAATGACCGCCCGCATTACCGGTGCGCTGGCCCATGGCGTATTCTGGGCGCTGATTGGCACCGTTGCCGCCCGGCTGGTGCCGGCCAGCAGGCTGGGACTGGCGACATCAGTGATATTTGGCGGCGTCTCAGCCGCCAGCGTACTGGGCGTACCGCTTGCCAGCTTTATGGCTGCTGCTGCCGGCTGGCGCAGCGCGTTCGGTGCCATTGCGCTGCTTGCACTGGCCGCCGCCGTGGTTCTCTGGCGCACGCTTCCGGCTCTGACGCCTCCTGCCCCCTTAAAACTGAATGACTATCTGGCTATTTTTCGCCATCGCACGCTGCTGACGCTGTTTGGCGCAACGGCAGCCGTCATCACCGCGCACTTTGCCGCGTTTACCTATATCGATCCGCTGCTGACGTTAAAGCAGGGTATTGCCCCTGCTGCGGTTTCCGCCCTGCTGCTGATGGCCGGCATCGCCGGCGTAGCGGGCAATATGATTGCCGGGAAGTTGATCGATCGGCATCTCAGGGGCCTGATTCTTTCAGCGCTGCTGCTGAGCGCGCTGGCGCTGGGCGCACTCAGCATCGCCGCATTGCCGCACGGCCTGACCGCGCTGCTGCTGGCTCTCTGGAGCGCCGGGATCGCAGTAATATTCGTCGGGCTGCAGACCTGGCTGCTGCGCAGTGCCGGTACGGCCGCGCAGCCCGCTTCTGCGCTCTATGTCGCGATATTTAATGCCGCCATCGGCAGCGGTGCGCTGGCAGGAGGACATCTGGCTGGGCTTATCGGCCTGCAGAAGATGGTGCTGATGGCAGCAGCAGTGATGCTCGTCAGCAGCCTGTTCATACTGCGGCTGCGCACTCCGCGTTAATCACCCCGGACCGGCGCCGATGACATCTTTTCATCTGTGGCAACCGCTGCCGCAATGTAATCAATAAACGCCCTGACTTTTGCGCTCAGGGCGGAACGCTCACTGACGCAGGCGTAAATGATCATCGGCAGCGACTGAATCGCCTGTTTGTCGTCAGTAAACAGCGGGATTAGCTGGCCGCTGGCGATCAGCGGCCGGGCTATAAAGCTTGCCAGCCGTGCAATTCCGCCACCGCTGACGGCAATTCTGGCAATAATATCGATATCGTCACTGATAAAACGGGGATTCAGCCGGGCGGTAACAACCTCCCCGTCTGCGCTGAAGCTCCAGGGAAGAAACCGGCCATCTGTGGGATAACGAAACACCAGACAGGCGTGCTCGCTCAGCTCGTCAATGCGTTGCGGAGTACCTGCACGGGAGAGATAAGCGGGTGCCGCACAGAAAATAAACGGCAGGGATGCGATTTTTCGCGCCACCAGCCGATCGTTCAGCTGCGCCTCAATGCGCAGGCTGACATCGATATTTTCCAGCCGGTGATCGACATCACGATCGGTAGCGATCAGTTCTATGTCAATTCCGGGGAACATTTCATTAAAAGCCGGCATAAGAGGGGCAACCACGTAGCGGCCAAACGCCGCGGTGGTGGCAATGCGCAGCGGACCCTGCGGTCCGGTTTCCACAGCGGCAGCCTGCGCAGCAAGCGCAATATCATACGGTATATGGCGGACTTTGGCGTAATAACGCTGACCGCTTTCCGTCAGGACCATACTGCGGGTGGTACGTGAAAGCAGACGCACGCCGAGGTGTGTTTCGAGCCGGGCCAGGCTCTGGCTTACGGCTGCAGCACTCATTCCTCTGGAGCGGGCAGCAGCGGCAATAGTGCCGTTTTCCACTACGCGAACAAAATTGTCGATCAACCCCAGCATATCCATCAGCGGCCCGCTCTTTTCGTAAATGTTGCTTAGCAATGATTAAAGCACATCTGTGCTTTTTTTGTCCGGCACAGGCCCGTAAGGTAGCCGCTGTTTCTTAACTTACCGGTCAGGAGAGATCTTATGATTAAAGCAATTGCGTCAGCTGGCGTGCGCTTACGGCTGCCACATCGGGTTACCCCTTATATATTTTCTCTGTACATGGCGACCATTATGGCGTTTCTGATGAGCCTGGTTATTACGCTGGCAGAGTCTGGTCCAGGCCCGCATTATATGACAAATGTGATGAATGCTTATCAGGTGGCGATGCCTGCTGCCTTTGTCTGCATTCTGCTTGTACGTCCGGTGGTTATCCGGCTGGTGGCGCTAACCGTTCACGGCCACTAATCGCCTGCACAGCTGGCCGCGTGCTTAGCGCGGCTTTTTGCGACGCTTTTCGGCATACATCACGCTGTCGCTCTCGCCGATCATTTCCGCGAGCGAGGCATATTTGCCTGCCTCACTGGCGATCATGCCAAACGAGTAATTAATGTTGTAGGGCTTAGCCGCCTGCTGATTCCATACTGACAGCGCCTCGCGCAGCCGGCACAGGTAGGCTTTAGCATCGCTTTGCCGGGCCAGCAATACAGCAAACTCATCGCCGCCGAGACGGCCTGCAATGTCATCCGGTCCGAGCTGCTGATAGAGCAGCGCGGCGAAGATCTTCAGCACGTTGTCGCCTTCTGCATGGCCCCACAGGTCATTGATAGGCTTGAATTTGTCGAGGTCAAAATAGAGGATGGCAAAGTCGCGATCCTGCTGCTGCAGTTGCTGAAACCGCTTTTCTCCCATCGCATAAAACCCGCGCCGGTTGGGAATATCCGTCAGGCTGTCCACCATTGCGATGTGCGTGACCTGAAATTCATCTTCGACAATCGCCGCCACGTCTTTCATTGCGGCAATGTCGTCACCGGTAAAGCTGCGCGGTTCGCTGTTAGCCAGACACAGAGTA
This sequence comes from Pantoea eucrina, assembly GCF_002095385.1. Classification (GTDB taxonomy): domain Bacteria; phylum Pseudomonadota; class Gammaproteobacteria; order Enterobacterales; family Enterobacteriaceae; genus Pantoea; species Pantoea eucrina. The sequence goes on from NZ_MIPP01000002.1 coordinate 50,276, forward strand.
CCGGCAACGGCACCGTCGGGCAGCCGCACCGGATACCCCACATAAAAACGGATAAACGGCGTGCCGGTCACCAGCGGATTGTCATAAAACCGCGCATCTTCGCGCGCGTCTGTGATGATTAAAGGCTCATCCAGCATAATGGCATGCGCGCACAGAGAGATGTCGCGTTTCATCTCGCGGCCGTTGATCCCCTGACACGCCAGCGCCCACTGACGATCGCGATCGATAAGGTTGATTAGCGCTATCGGTACCTGAAACAGCCGGCGGGAAATGCGGGTCAGTCGTTCAAAGCGCTCATCGTCCTGCGTATCCAGCAGGCCAAGTTTGTGGAGCGACTTCAGCCGCGCAGCTTCATTTTCCGGCATTCCCGGCAATTTCATAGCAACCTCTTCTCTTTTCGCCCTGGACTATTTTAAGGGATAGCACTCTGTCCAGTTATAGTTAGTTTTCACCAGCGTCAGTTCCCCCGGCTACATCACCGAACGTGGCGGCCTGATGCTTAAAGAAAAACGCGCGCGCAGGTTCAGGTAAAAACGCCGCCCCGTAGCGCAGCAGCGTGCTGTGCCAGAAGGGAGCCGGCAACGCTCTGCCGGCATGGCGCATCAGGATTTCATTTTTCCACTGAGAATCGAGCACCTTTGCACAGAACTGCTCGCGCAGCGCCAGCGCAGGATGTGCCGGGATCCCCGCCAGCAAAAGCTGATCGGGTAACGCTACCAGCCGCAGATGCGTAATCACAACTTTTTCCGCTGCAAATTCACGCCAGATAGTCATTAACTGATCCACTTTCGCTGGCAGTGGCTCATCTGCGTGATAGTGCGGCAGAGTCAGGGGTAAGAAAGTAAAATGCAAACCGCAGGCGGGCAACGTATCGGCAAGCCGGTCACCTGCGGTGAGCTGAGTTAACTTCGCAATAAGGCGTGAAATATCTGCGGTCACGGAGGGCCGTATGCCCGTTGCCAGCGCGGGTCGGGTCGGATCGTAGTAGTTTTCCTCTCTGACCTTCCCGATACCTGCATTTTCCGCCCACAACGCCGCAGTATTGTTATTCACAGCGTGATATCTGTTTTGCAAACTTATTGCGTTCATAGCAACCCTTCAGGCATTAATTTAAGCACCGGCTTGTGGTCATATATTTGTCAGAAACAACGGCTAATGACCTGGGCCTGGCGGATTGCTTACTTTGTATACTCAGATGTCACTTTTGCCGCTTTCTATAGCACGCAGAATAAATATATTAAAATCATACAGATAAAATTTTCATGTGTTCCGACAGGAGGTTTATACCGGTCGCTTCAGCGCTTTCCCCCTCAATAACCAAAATGTCTATCTCCTCACAGCCGGCAACTAAAAATCGTGCCACGCCTGGTATCTTTTCTGCTGTCAGTCCGACGATAATCTGCTCACTCCGGGCTATTGCTGCTTTTTTAAATTCGCAATCTTCATACTCAAAACCAGTCAGTCCGGCTTCCGCGCTCATTGCACACCCGCCGATAAAGGCTGATCGAACATGATGTTTTTCAATTGCGCTATTGCCGTATTTCCTGCACAACCGCCGCTTACTTTTTGAACACGCCCGCCCAGCATAATGACTTCTGCATTAGGGTGCTTTAATTGCTATGCCAGTAACAGGCTTACTGACCAGCCGCTTTGGTTGTCGCAGCGTTATTATGGCGGCTATCGCATTAGTTATTGTCAGCACACCTCTGCTGGCTGTGATTAATAACCCGTTGCTTCTGGGCGTTGTGCTGCTGTTTTTTGGCACAGGCCTTGGCGTGACAGACTGCGCCATGAATATTCAGGCGATCCTGGTGGAAAAAGAGGCGCCTGCTCCGCTGATGTCCGGTTTTCACGGCATGTACAGTTTTGGCGGTATTGCTGGTGCAGGTTTGATGACCTTGCTTCTGTCTGCGGATCTTAATGTTGTTACTGCTACCCTCTTCATCGTACTCATTGTGATTGTTTTAGCTTTACTGAGCTATCCGGGTTTGCTGACTTTTGCTAATCCTAAAGAAGGGCCGGCTTTTGCTGTACCTCACGGTGTTGTTCTGACGCTGGGAATGGTCTGTTTATTAGTGTTCCTGACTGAAGGCACTGTTCTTGACTGGAGCGCAATTTATCTTACGCAGGTAAGAGACATGCCTGAATCATTGGGTGGGCTTGGATATACCTGCTTTGCTATTGCCATGACAGCGACCCGGCTCACAGGGGATCGGGTGGTAAAATATCTTGGTCAATTAGCTGTCGTTGTGGGCGGATCGCTGACTGCGGCTATTGGGCTGGCACTGATTACGTTCATACCATCATGGCACCTGTCGCTATTTGGCTATGTTCTAATCGGAGCAGGGTGTGCAAATATTGTCCCGGTGATGTTTTCGGCCGTGGGTCAGCAGAGTGTAATGCCTCAATCCGTAGCTGTTCCGGCAATAACGACGATGGGTTATATGGGCGTATTAAGTGGTCCTGCTATTATCGGTTTTGTCGCTCATTTTAGTTCTCTTGCGCTGGCTTTCTCAGTGATTACAGCTTTAATGCTGTTTGTTAGTGCAATATCATTCACACTTAACCTTAGCCGGAAGAATTCCCCAGGAGCGAACAAATGAAAATTTCACATTTAGCTTTATGGACGGAAATATTGAAGCGCAAAAAATATTCTGGCGAGACTATTTTGGTGGAACCCCTAATGCGTTATATATCAGCAAAAACCGGCCCGGTTTTTCCTCTTATTTTATCAGCTTAAGTGAAGGACCTACTATTGAGCTAATGCACCTGAAGGGTATGGCAGAGGAACAACACGGTGCAGAGCTTACCGGCTGGGCGCATGTTGCTATCGACGTTGGCTCCCGCCACCGGGCTGATGAAATGGTTATTAAAGCATCCGAAGATGGAATTTTAGTGAGTCCGGCTCGCCTCACAGGTGATGGTTATTATGAAGCTATCATCAAGGATCCCGATAGCAATCTTATTGAAATTATGGGTTGAATTTTTGTGAGCAATAACCTGCTTATAACTCAGCTGCATTATTGTTTTGATTGTCAAAACCAGAACGTCCGTTTTTGCCTGCAAAACGGACGTTCTGAATAAACAGGACACGAATATTTTTAAATGAACATCCTGAAATCCTCAGCGCTAATATCTGCCAGCGCGGAAGCTTTCGGATGCGGAGAGGCTGCCAGATACCGGGAAATCAGCTCAAAGCCTGCGGTGTATCCCAGCCACTTTGGCAAATCGCCGGTTCCGTAAAACCAGGCATTGTGATCGTAATCGGTGCGATGCCAGCTGTCATGCAGTTGCCGGGCGAAGGATTGAATAATATCTGAGTTGAGGCTTTCCCAGAGTTCAGGTTTACCGCCTAGAAGCTCGAGAGAAAAGTGCCCGGCAAGTCCTTCAGAAACGATAGCTTCCCCTAACGTTGAGCCGTATCCGGGCCCTGCCCACCTGGCCGCATGGTGCAGTTCATGAGCAAACATTCGCTCAAGCGAGTGTGCTTCATTTTTACAGAATGCCGGGTTTTCAGGGTCGACCGTTAAATAGATAACGCCTGGCTCAGGACAAAAACCCGTGTGCCCTTTTTCAGGGATCACAAACTTTCCGGCTTTAACCACCACATCCAGCGAAGGAACCGGCATCAGCCGCTGAGCTTTTTCATAGGTAGCGGTCAGGCTGGCCTGAAGCCATTCACGGTGAGCGGTCAGTTTTTTCTGGGCATTCAGAATATGCAGGGTTATGTGAGGCATGTCAGCACCATCCAAAAACGAGAGTATATATCCGCCTGCCAGCAAACATACAGCGAATCTCCTGATGCGCCATTGCAGATCGCGCTGTCTGCTTCTGACGCAAAGCCCGCCTTTTATGCAGTGATGCTATATCAGACATTACCAGGTGGCCTTATGTGAAAAACGGAAGTCATATTACCATGCATTATCTGGCCTGGATGTCACAGGAAAAAACCGATATCAGTCAACGGACATATCTGTTGTAACAGGTGAGTTATGGTCCACCGTCACAACCACCGGCACCTTCGGCGGCGTGAGCGCATCTGTGACTGGCACCTGACAAAACAGACTCTGACTCCCCGCCAGACCGGACGGGGAAAACGATCTCTCCGTTCATAACTTACCGAATGGAGGTATATTATGATTTCTGAAAATGCGCTTTTAATTATCGATATGCAGCACAGGCTTTTTCGCGGGCCGGTTTCCCCCTATTCCGCGGCTTCTGTACTCTCGAATATCTGTCTGCTGATTGAAAAAGCCAGGCGGGCTCAGGTACCCATCTTTTTTGCGCGCCATACCGGACCTGATGACTCCCCTTTCTCAGAGCAGGGGCCGTTAACCCGACTTATACCTGAAATGAACGTGCACGCTGAGCGTGATGTCGTGTTTATTAAAAAGCATCCCAGCTGTTTTCAGAATACGGACCTGCAGCATCAGCTCAGCCAGCGAGGTATCAGGGAACTGGTTATCGCCGGGATGAAAACAGAATTTTGTGTGGACACGACCTGCCGTGCAGCGTCGGAACGCGGATTCAGGACAGTGCTGATTTCAGATGCGCATACAACAATGGATAACTGCTGCCTGTCAGCTAAAGAGATCGTCAGCCATCATAATGTCACGCTGGCTGGCCCGTTTGTTACGCTATCCACTGCGGCCGACTGGAACGTTATCGGGAAATGAGTATTAACCGTAGCCGCTCGCAGGGCGGCTGAAGACACTCTCGACGTATAGAACAATCCGATCATCTATCGGCCAGTGTCCGCTATGAGCGAAAAGCGGACGTTAAACCTATGGGGTAAGGATGTTATGCCACATTAGACATAACATTCCTAATGCGCTCCGACTGCAGGCAAGGGAGAAAGTTACGCAACGCTCTCCAGTAACTGCTTTGCCTGAAGGTATTCGTAGCTGGTCAGCTCAATCTTATTATCGCTAAGATCTTGAAAGTATAGGGACATAGATACATCGTGATCGCATACGGTAAACGGGATGCCTTTGGCGTTGAGAGTAGGCATAAGACTGAGAAACGCAGCCGCTTCTACTGCGAAAGCTACTGTATGGCCGGGGTGCTGATTTTTCCTGAGAAACAGGGAAAGTGATGCGCCGTTATTTCTGATAACCAGCGGCCCTCCCTGCTCAAACCAGAAATACAGCGAGTCATCGCGGGAAAAGCTAAGAACCTCTTGGTACCAGCGTTCTGCCAGTTCAATGTTATCGACGTATACGTGTATGTGGTCAATCTTCGTTATCTTCACAGTAACCTCCCTAATTGTTATTACCAAAGAGACTCTCAGTCATTTTTGTTAAACAACCCACCAGACACATGACAATACTCGATTTATCATAAGATTATCATTGATGACGGCTTCCGATATTTAACGTAGAAGTTCGTTTACAACGTCCGCTTCAGGCACAGTGCGGGCATCGGCTTAACGTAACGTCCGCTATGAGCGAAAAGCGGACTTTAACGGCCTCAGATTGCCAGGATTTCAGGCTGGCAACTTGCAGAGTATCTGATTAGAGCTTTCTCAAAAGTCTGGCGGGATTACCTGCATACACGCCTTTTACCAGCACAGGCTTTGTAACCACGCTACCGGCACCAATCACCGCACCACTGCAAATGTCCGTGGTTAAGATAGTTGCCCCGCTCCCCACGGTTACCGCGTTACCTAATACGATATGTATCCAGCTTTCTGCTGAAGCATCAGGAGCGCCATTCTTAAACAAGTCGTTGGCAAAGGTTACGCCATGGCCTATAAAACAATCCTTACCCAGGGTAACGTTCTCACAGATAAAAGTGTGTGACTGTACTCGGGTTCTGTCGCCTATAACGCATCCCTTTTGTATCTCTACAAATGGCCCTACAAAAACATCATCGCCCAGTTCACACTTATAGATGTTTACCGGCGTGATGACTTTCACATTTTCGCCTAGTTTTACGTCACGAATGCCACTTTCAATAACCTTCATATAAACTGTGTCCTTACTTGAGATGGTTCGGCTAAAAGCTTGCACAATTTTTATCGTCACGAGATAACAAGGTTAACCTGCTTTTACTCATTCGCGCACGATGAGGATCGCAATATCCGCTTCTGGCGCGAAGCGGACTTGCGCACAGATCGACGTTAGCTATGAGCGAAAAGCGGGATTTCGCAGCAGTGCAACAATGATGAATATTTGAATCAGGTAATTCATATTGAACGGAAATGGGTTACTTCCTTAAGCGTATTAAATTAACAAAGGCTAAAAATGACAAAGCTCGAAGAATTAAAAAACATTTATCCCGGTGCACTGGCATGGCAATTTGGCGACAGCCCGGAACTTGCTGATGAACTCGTACAACTGGTTTTAAGTGGCAGTAAAACAGCGACATGCTCTTCGATAGCATCTTTTCAGCATGAACATGAACGAGGCGAAGCTCCCTGCGTAGGAAGTTATAATATCATTCTTAACGGAACCGGGGAGCCAATGTGCGTGATCAGAACGCTCAGGATGCAGATTATCCGCTTCAATCAAGTGACGAGTGAACTCGCCAGTAAGGAAGGTGAAGGTGATTTAAGTCTGGAGTACTGGAATGAAGGCCATAAGCGTTATTTTGAGCGTGAAGGCACTTATTCTGAAGAAATGGAGCTTGTCTTTGAGGAATTTGAACTCACAGAGATTTTGTAACTGTCCGCTCCTGACACAAAGCGGACTGACGCAGAGTTAAGGTCCGCGATGAGAGAGGCGGACGTCAAAAAGAGGGCGACCGGAAAGTTCTGCCACATCAGACATAGCATCCTGGCTACGAACCCCGCATAAGCCATCTGGTGTATGCTGCAGCAGTTAAAAAGGATGAAGAAAATGCCTGACATGAACACACCCTGAAGCATTTGATCTACTTCTGGCATAAAGCAAACATCAGCCGCAAAGCGATCAGCGTTAACGTTTTGCTTCGATCAAATGTCGGGTGGAATACGCAACAAATGGCTGACTCAGGCGCATTTTCTGATCCATCGCCTGCAATTCTTTATAGTATTTCTCTACGGAGAAGCCGGGAACCCACCAGACGCATTTTCGCAAAATCCAGACAACGGCACTGATATCAAAAAACGTCATCCGGCAGCGTGCTGTGCTTAATTCAATGACCTTCAGACCCGCCATCTCCGCATCCTCTTTTTCTTTGCCATGATCTCCGTACGTTCTCTCTTTGGGAAGTGGTCCTAAAAAATACTCGATTAATTCAAATGCAGATGCAGGTCCAACATGCTGTGCCAGATAGCTTCCTCCGGGTTCAAGAACCCGATATATTTCTGACCAATCCGGTGCTACCGGATGCCTGGATGTGACCAGGTCAAAAAATTGTTCGCTAAAAGGAAGCTTTTTGGTGATGGAAGTATCAACAATATTTACCCCCGGGGTGAAAGGTGCTGCCGGGCTTTTTTCAGGTTCGGGGGCCACGCTTCTGTTGCGGCCATATATGCAGGAAACTCGGGAACTTCATTTAATACTTCTCCTCCACCGGTATCAATGTCCAGTGCTGACGTTACCCGGCTTAAGCGTTCTCCGATTAACCTCGCGTAACCCCAGGAGGACCTTTCCTCTGTCGCTTTCCCGTCCAGCCAGTCAAACCCCCAGCCCTCTGTATCGGCCTCCATAGCTTCCATTAATAGTTCATCAAAATATTTCACCTGAATTCTCTCCGTAGATATTTGGTTCAGGGCACATTTTAAAGTATTGATTTAGGCAATGCGATCCACTCCTGGAGCTATCATTAGCACTGTGAAAGCACCGCTGGTTTAATCACATTCGATATAATTTAATGTTACCGGGCAGGTTTTGATTTAAGTCGATTAACTCACATAAGTCGTTATATACTCACTGATATAGCGGTAAGTAATTATGCCTGCCCTTTCGACAGATGTTGGAAATTTCATGTTTGTTAAACGTTTGATCCTGTTGAAGACAACGTTCACCAGCGCAATGTTATTGTCTGCTATGCCGGTATATGCCGTAAATGAACAACCTGCGATGGTCGTTAATGCTTCACCAGACGACGCGCCTTCTGCAACCGATAAGAAAGCTAACCTGGGCAGCCTGGGTGCCAGAGAAATACGTGACGCTCCCTGGTCGGTTCAGACGGTGTCTCCCCGTCTGATGAAACGTCAGCAGCTTAAGAGCGTAAGCGATCTCTACCGCTACCTGCCCTCGGTTCAGGGAGAGGGTGCGCGTCCGCAGACGCGCGGCATGCAGGGAAGTGTCGTCCAGAACAGCATGATTGACGGCCTGAATGTCGTGTCAACCACAGACTATGCCGCTGAACAGTTCGACCATATTGAGGTGCTTAATGGCCTCGCCGGGTCACTGTATGGTCCGGCTAATCCGGCAGGATTATTTAATTTTGTCAGTAAGCGCGCCAGTGATACACCGCAGCGAAGCGTTACTCTGGGAGGAGGTAGTGGCCCGGGTCATCAGATAGCCGGTGATTTCAGTGGTCCGGTGGATAGCAACGATCGGCTGCGCTATCGGCTGAATATGCTGGATGACAGGGGCAGTGGCTACGTCAGCGGCAGCAGAAAACGACGTCAGCTTTTCAGCCTGGCCCTGGATGCCAGCCTGAGCGATCGGACCCTGCTGGAAACTAATTTCAGCTATTACCATTTTTATGAAAAGGGATTGCCGGGGAAATTTGCGCTGGGTAACGGCCTGACGTTGCCCGCAGCTCCCAATCCAAAAACGGCTCATCTGGGACAATCCTTTGCGGGAAATGATAACCATACGCTGACCGCCGGCATCCATCTGAAGCATGATTTTGACGGTAACTGGCTTGGTGAAGCTGGTGTGCTGCGTCAGATAGCCGATCGCGAGTCCACTGCTGTCACCAATACGTTTACGAATAAACGTGGCGATTACACGACAACGACTTCATCAGCGACAGCCAGTCGTTTCACTATCAACAGTTATATGGCGAACTTAGAGGGTGAAATCGAAACTGGCCGTATCCATCATCAGATAGCCACCGGCGTGCGGGGGTTTGTCTGGAAAAATTACAATCCGCGTAAGGGTGGAACCTTAACGCTGGGCAGTGCCTCACTGGATAACCCACAGACATTTAGTGAGCCTGACTATCCCGATTTCACCCGGCGTTACCATTCTGCGACAGCCACTCAGCACGCATTTCTGCTGAGCGATACCCGGCTGTTTAATACCGCTACAACATTCCGTCTTGATGTCACTAATCTGACGAATCGTCACTACTGGACCAATATCGTGCCCGGCGGCCTGAACGGTTACAGCGGGGCCGGTTATGCCAGCGCCTCTGTGGGTGAACCGCGCCGGGTAGAGGTTTCCATGCAACTCAGCTTCTGACAGGGATATTTACTGATGAAAAGCCTGCAATGGGCACTACCGCTTCTGGTCGTAAGCGCTCTGGCGTCGGCTCAGACAGTCACTGACGACAGCGGGAATAAGATTGAATTGAGCCAGCCGGTGCTGCACATAGCCGATGCCTGGTTTGCCCACCACTCTCTGCTTATGACGCTGGGCGCCGGCGATCTGATTGTGGCAACCGTAAACCATCCGGCGGACCGGCCGTGGATGTTTAAGGTACAGCCATCGTTAAATCAGGCGCTCCAGGCACACGGTAAAACCTTTAACAGTGAAGCGCTGGTGGCACGCAACGTTGATGCGATTTTTGTACCCGCTAACGATCCCGATGCAGAGTCTTATCGTCTGGCCGGTATTCCCGTACTGGCAATGAATTTTGATGATTTTGACTCGATGAAACGCTCACTCACTACCACGGCTCAGGTGGTCGGCACACCGGCAGCGGCCGCGCGAGCCCGGGCTTATAATCGCTATCTGGATACGCAAATCGCTGCTATTCAGACCAAAACGGCCGCGCTTGCGGAGAGTGAACGCCCGCGCGTGCTGCATATTCAGTCGCTGCATCCGCTGAAGGTAGATGGCCGGAATACCCTGATTGATACCTGGATCAGACTCGCGGGTGGCCGGAACGTCGCCGCCTCCGTGGATGGCAATATGCGCCCTGTTTCACCGGAGGAGGTGATACGCTGGGATCCGGATGTGATTATTATCGGTGCCGGCGCGGGAACCCTGGCTGACTCTGACTACAAAGCGCTGTTCGCCAGCGTAAAAGCCGTGAAGCAGCAGCAGGTGTGGCAGAATCCATCGGGTGTCTTTCCCTGGGATCGCTACGGCACTGAAGTCGCACTGCAAATCCAGTGGGCTGCCAAAAAACTGCATCCGGCGCTGTTTGCAACGCGCGATCTGATTGACGCCACTCAGAAATTTTACCGGACATTTTACGATTACCCGCTGAGCAAACAGGATGCGCAGCGTATTCTGCAGGCACTGCCTCCAGGTTGAGGCAGGCAGGATTTTGCAATATTCGTTGATAAGCTGTGGTATCCAGACCAATTAAAGCGGCGTTATGGCTGCGCAACACTTTCCAGCAGACCGCCGAAGAGCAGAGTAAACGCCTGAATAGCTTTTGGTAATGCCTGTTGTGGATTACCGCTGGCAGCGACCCATAGCGCGGCATTCAGTGCCGCGCCATTTAACAGCCACGCAGCCGCATCCGCATCGACTGATTTGATTACGCGACGTTCAATCAGATCGGTAATACTCTCACGCGTAGCACTGAGGCAGTTATTCTGACTCGGCCATTTTGCAGGATCGCCAAGAAAAGCGGGACCATCAAGCAGCACAATGCGCCGGACCTCTTCATCCAGCGCCATCCTGATATAGGCTATCCCTTCAGCCAGGAGCGTTTGCTGGTCGTTATCGGAGTGAACCACTTCACGTTTAGCGCGTTGCGCCATTTCAGAATCGATCTGCGTCACTACCGCGGCGAGCAAGCCTTTTTTATCCCCAAAGTTATGGTAAAGCGCCCCGCGCGTCAGACCGACACTGGCAGTCAAATCGTCCATTGATGCAGCTGCAAATCCCTTTTCAGCGAACGCTTTGCGCGCTGCTGAAATCAACTTTTTCCGGTTTTCTTCCATCGTTTCTGTGCGGCGTCTGGTAACCATATACTTCTCCTGCTGCTAACGCCGCGCATGCCATTTGACATACGCAGCGTATGTGTGATTAATTTTACATACGCCGCGTATATTAATTGTTTTATTTATGCTGCGCATCTCCTGTTGCTCTCCCACAAAGGAGTCCCTGTGACCCAGCCAACACCCGTTTTTCCTGCTCATCGCCACGCTCTTTATGAACAGCATGGTTATTCTGCAGCAATCCGCTCTGGCGATTTATTATTTGTTTCCGGGCAGGTGGGTAGCCGCGACGACGGCACCCCGGAGCCGGACTTTGCAACCCAGGTACAGCTTGCCTTTGAGAATCTCAGAGCCACGCTCGCTGCGGCAGGATGTACGTTCAAAGATATGATTGATGTGACTACTTTTCATACCGACCCGGAAAACCAGTTTTCAACCATCATGCAGGTGAAACAGGCTCTTTTCCCGGCCCCGCCCTACCCCAACTGGACCGCCGTGGGCGTTAACTGGCTGGCAGGGTTTGATTTTGAGATAAAGGTTATCGCCCGCATTCCTGAGTCTCAGGCATAAAAACGTTGCAGAGCAATATCAGGGAGAGCCAGCTTACGGCTCTCCCTTTTTGATCCGCTCAGTCAGCATTGCATAGCTGTCTGTCGCCCCGGTGATACCCTCCTGCTAAAAAAACGTTGACGAGGTAGAACGATCGTTCTACCTTAAGGCCATGAACAAAACATCAGGCAGTACCCGGGAAAAAATTCTCAGGAGCGCTGAGCAGCTGATTTATCAGAACGGTATCCACGCCATGGGCATGGATCTTCTGGTCAAAACCTCAGGCGTCGCCAGAAAAAGTATTTATCATCACTTCGCCAGTAAAGAGGAGGTGGCATCAGCCGCGCTGAGCGTGCGCGATGAGCAGTGGATGGCGTGGTTCAGAAGCGCGTCCGATCAGGGCAATACGCCGCAGGATCGCGTTCTGAATATGTTTACCGCGCTGAAAAGCTGGTTTGAGTCAGAAGGTTTCCGCGGCTGCGCATTTATCAACACCGCCGGTGAGACAGGTAACCCTGGCGATACCGTTCGACAGATAGCGAAAACCCACAAGCAGAAGTTACTGGATTACGCCCTGGAGCTCAGCAAAGAGATGAATGTTGCGCATCCCGAGGCGCTGGCCAGACAGCTGCTGATTCTGATAGAGGGTGCCATTACCGCGTCCTATGTTATGGGGAGCGGGAGCGCGGCCGACGACGCACGGGATATTGCGAAAATGCTGCTGGAGCAGGTTTCCTGAAGCCTGCGTACTCATCAAATTTGAATTAACTGGAGTTTTACTATGTCTGATTCATACCAACGCCCCCCGCTTCCTCCTTTTACCCGCGAAACGGCCATCGAAAAGGTGCGCCTGGCTGAAGATGGCTGGAACAGCCGCGATGCGGCTAAAGTCGCACTGGCTTACTCAGCGGACACACAATGGCGCAACCGCACCGAGTTTGCTCATAACCGTGAAGAAGCCGAAGCGTTTCTGGCCCGTAAATGGAAAAAAGAGCTTGAGTATCGTCTTATCAAGGAGCTCTGGGCGTTTGATGGCAACCGCATTGCTGTCCGCTACGCCTATGAATGGCGCGATGATTCAGGTAACTGGTTCCGCTCTTACGGCAATGAAAACTGGGAGTTTGAAGGCGATGGCCTGATGAAGCGCCGTTTTGCCTGTATCAACGATATGCCTATTAAAGAGAGCGAACGCAAATTTTTCTGGCCGCTGGGACGTCGTCCGGACGATCATCCGGGGCTGACTGCGCTGGGGTTGTAACGGCGGCAGGGCAGCTCGCGTGACTGCCCTGCTGCATGGGTTTATCAGCAGCTGGCTTTAGCGAGGTAGCGCTGCATTTCATCAGCAGGAACCATGCCGCCACCTGTCGCCCAGACAAGCTGCGTGGCCTGCTGCAGCTGCTGCGGAGTGATGCCCTGCTGTGTCAGATAAGCGGGGCTTGCCGCGATGCGCTGCGGCCCCTGCATGCCCGCCAGCGCGGAAGGTTCCAGCTGAATACCTTCCGTTTCATCCAGCATGGCAAGCAGCGTAAACAGGGTACGATCGCTGAGCGTATAGCAGCCGTCGATCAGCTGCGCCATCGCCCGGCCGACAAAGCCGGAGGCGCGGCCCACCGCCAGTCCATCCGCAGCGGTTTTATTGTCGATACCGATATCCTGCACCGCAATACCATCGTGCAGGCCGGTGCTCATTCCCAGCAGCATACAGGGTGAATGGGTTGGCTCCGCAAAAAAGCAGTGAACGTTATCGCCAAAAGCCAGCTTCAGGCCAAAAGCGACGCCTCCCGGGCCGCCACCCACGCCACAGGGCAGATACACAAAAAGCGGATGGGAGGCATCCACAGTAATGCCTTTCTCCTTCAGCTGCTCTGGCAGGCGCAGGCCGGCAACGGCATAGCCCAGAAACAGCGTGCGTGAATTTTCATCATCAATAAAGAAGCAGTCGGGATCGGACTCCGCCGCTTTGCGGCCCTGCTCCACGGCGACGCCGTAATCCTGCTCATACTCAATCACGTGCGCTCCACGCCTGCGCAGCAGCGCTTTCTTCCACTGACGCGCATCTGCCGACATATGAACGGTAACGTGAAACCCGAGGCGGGCACTCATTATGCCGATCGAAAGGCCCAGGTTGCCCGTTGAACCTACTGCTATTTTATGCTGGCTGAAAAACTGACGGTGCGCCGGAGAAAGCAGCTGGCTGTAGTCATCGGCTGGCGTGATAAGCCCCGCCTCCAGCGCCAGCTTCTCTGCGTGCGCGAGAACTTCGTAAATGCCGCCGCGCGCTTTGATGGAACCTGAAACGGGCAGATGGCTATCTTTTTTCAGCCAGAGTCTGCCTGGCAGCGGCGCACGCTGCGCCAGCCGCGCCTGCATCGCGGGTAGAGGTACCATATCTGACTCAATAATACCGCCGCTTTCAGCCGTTTCCGGAAAGGCGGCGGCGATCAGCGGAGCGAAACGGCGCAGGCGGGCTTCGGCATCTTCAGCCTCTTCACGCGTCAGTCCCGTATGCAGGAGCCCCCTTTCTGCCGTCGTCACCTGATCGTTAAACCAGATGGTTTCACGTAGCGCCCTCAGATCGCTTACCGCCGGTACAGACCGGAGTTTTTCAGTTAAATCAGTCATGGTTACTCTCATTCAGCCCGACGCATCAAAAGAAAACAGAGCGTTATTTATATGCACGCGGCTGCGCGGTGACAAACGATGGTTTTTCAACTTAACATGAGCTCAGCAAACTCAACAGGCGAGCACGCATTGTGCATTTTTATCTGCAACGTCCACGCCGGTTAAATAACTAATCGCTAAATCAGCAGCTTAAACAGTAAAGGTGAAAAATGTGTTCTCTGAGATGCGTGAAATAGAGGGTGGCCAGCTGGGACGTCTTTTCACCTTTGAAGCCGCTGCCCGCCACGGCTCGTTTGCCGGAGCGGCGGCGGCGCTGGCACTGACGCCCAGCGCTGTCAGCCACCGTATCAGCCAGCTGGAAAGAGAGCTCGGTATCTCGCTGTTCACCCGTTTACACCGCAGGGTGCTGCTGACCGAAGAGGGTGAGCGGATCTTCAATGCCATGAGTACCTCACTCGACTACCTCAACCGGGAAATTCAGGGCATCAGAAATCAGGGATCCAGCGGAAGGCTTACGGTTTACAGTCGCCCGTCGTTTGCGCACGCCTGGCTTGCACCGGCGGTGGCCTCTTTTCTGGAGCAAAACCCCGCTATCGATCTCGTTATTAATACCGGAAACGAACCGGTCGACCTGCATAAAATGGGTGCCGATCTGGCCATCTGTTTTGATGCTGACGTGCCGGACAGATTTCACCTGGACCCGCTGATGGATGAACATATTATTCCGGTTTGCAGCCCGCGCTACGCTGCACAATTCAGGCTGACGGACTGCCCGGAGAATCTCCGGAGCTGTCGCCTGCTGCACGATCGTCAGGCGTGGAGTATCGATTCCGGAGAAAATGAGTGGCGGTTGTGGGCAGCGCATTTTGACGTGGATATTACGGCAGCGCGCCGTGCCGAATTCGATCAGGCAGAGCTTGCGGTTGCTGCAGCGATAAACCATGCCGGCATCGCGATGGGACGTAAGGCGCTGGTGAAACAGCGTATCGCCTCTGGCGAACTGATAACGCCTTTCCCGCGCCTGGCGCTGCTGTGCAGCGAACGGTATTACATCGCTACCCGCGCCGACAGACGCTGGCCAAAAACAGAAACCTTTATCCGCTGGCTGCAGGAAACCGTGGCGAAAGAGAAATAATTACGCTCATAGTATCGTCACGCTGGCAGAGCAGGATCACGGCGTAAACCGCGCTATTTTTAAGCAGATCGGGTATAATAGCCGGACACTTGCCCACCCTTTTTATCCTCAGCGAAACAGGCATATGGCATTTCAGAATCCGGCTCAAAACTTTATCGAAGCGCGCCTGAACCTGGGTGATATCGTCTCGCTGTCGCCCTGGTCCACCTACCTGATGCGCAGTGATACAGCCAGCCCGGAGGCGGGTATCGTCAAAGGCTCAGTGCTGGCAGTTGATCGGGCACTGACGCCGCGGCACGGTCAGATTATTGTGGCGGAATTTGAGGGTGAACTGGTGCTGCGCAGGTTGCTGCTGAAACCCGTTCCGGGGCTGCAGTCGCTGGAGAGGTCCGATGCTATCGTTCTGCTCGACGAGAACCAGCCGCTGCCGGTGTGGGGCGTGGTGGCTTATGCGCTCAATGATATCGCGGGCCAGGGTTTCACCGGGCCTGCAGGAGAATAGGTATGTTTGCGCTTGCTGATGCCAACAATTTTTACGCCTCCTGTGAAACCATTTTCAGGCCCGATCTGCGCGGCAAACCCGTTTGCGTGGTATCAAATAATGATGGCTGCGTGATTGCCCGTTCAGCTGAAGCAAAGCGCATGGGTATAAAGATGGCCGCCCCCTGGTTTAAGCATGAACGCTATTTTCGTGACAATGGCGTACACGTTTTCAGTTCTAACTATGAGCTTTATGGCGATATGTCGGCGCGGATGATGGCAATACTCGATGAGATGGCTGCCGGGCAGGAAGTCTACTCTATCGATGAAAGCTTTCTTGATGTCACGGGCATCAGCAGTTATATGCCGCTGGAGCGCTTTGGTCAGCAGATGCGCGAGCGCGTTCGCCAGGAAACCGGTCTGACCATAGGCGTAGGCTTTGGCCCGACCAAAACGCTGGCCAAGCTGGCGAATCAGGCGGCCAAGCAGTGGACGAAAACAAACGGCGTGGTCGATCTCTCCGATCCCCTGCGCCAGCAAAAATTGCTGCAGCTGACGCGCATTGGCGATATCTGGGGTATTGGCTGGCGAATCGCCCAGCGTCTGGAAGAGATGGGGATCACCACCGGGCTGCATCTGGCAGAAAGTAATACCAGTACGATCCGCAAAAAATTTGATGTGATTGTTGAGCGCATTGCACGCGAGCTGCGCGGCGAATCCTGTCTGGCACTGGAGGATGCGCCGCCGCCAAAACAGCAGATCGTTAATTCACGCTCTTTCGGGCAGCGCATCACGACGCTGGATGATATGCAGCAGGCGGTTATGGCCTATGCGACCCGGGCTGCTGAAAAGCTGCGCCAGCAGGGCTCCCGCTGCCGTCATCTCACCGTCTCTGTGACGACCGGCCGCTATGGCGACGATCCCAGGTACTCTGCTACCGCGCCCGTCAGCTGGCAATATCCAACGGCGGACACGCGTGACATCGTCGCCTTTGCTCTGCAGGGGCTGAACGCTATCTGGCGCGACGGCTTTCGCTATGCCAAAGCGGGCGTAATGCTGAGCGACTTCTGGCAGTCAGGCAGCACGCAGTTTGATATGTTCAGCCAGCAGCAGCCGCGTGCCAATGCGGATGCGCTGATGACCGCTCTCGACGCCATAAACCGTTCAGGCAAAGGCAAAATCGGTTTCGCCAGCCAGACGACAGGAAACCAGGCGTGGCAGATGAAACGCAACATGCTCTCACCCCGCTATACCACTCGCCTGGCCGATATCCCTGTGATCCGATAGCAGGCTGTCGCGCCACCCGCTCCCGCTGCTGAGTGCTAAAAAGGTGCTCACCGGATTTAAGCAGCAGAAAGCCAGCTGAAGCCGGAGCGCCTCTGACAGTTGTCAGAGGCGCTTTATCTGGCGCAGAACGTTATGCGGAATACAGACGTTACCGACGGGCTGAGCGAGATAACAGAAAGCGTCAGCCTTGCTGCACTGCACGCTGTTCGCTCTCATTCATCGCGCGATGCAGGGTTGCAAGCAGCGGTTCAATGTCGAGCGGCTTGGTAAAAATATCAAACGCTCCCTCCTGAAACGTGCTGCGGCAGACGTCAAGCGTACCATACGCGGTCATAAGGATAACCGGCAGCAGCGGATGACGGGCGCGCTGTTCGGTCAGCCAGTTAAGCCCATCCATGCCGGGCAGCCGCACATCCACCAGCAGACAGCCGCGCAGCGGCAGCGCTTCTGCACCGGCAACGGCGTCGAACATCGCCAGATCGCCGAAGTCAGCCACCTCGTAATCTACGGTTTTCAGCAGAAATCCCAGCGACTCCCTTACTGACAAATCATCATCCACTAACCACACTTTCGCGCTCATTCCATTACTCCGCCACCGGGAAAATTAACGTTATCTCTGCACCATATCTGGCGCGATTTATCAGCACCCGCTGACCGTTCAGGTACAGCGCCGGGCGCATTTGCAGAAAAACCTGGTACTGACTGGCGAAGACAGATTGCGGCTGCCAGCCTCTATTTCAGAAAAGTTCGTAGCCTGCCTCAGGGTTGTTCTTCCGTTATCGTGCAGCAGAAGCGACATGTTGCCGTAAGGCTGCAGTGCAATAAGAGAGGTCAGCCTGAACGATAAAAAGTGCCTGCAGCATGGCTGACAACAGCCTGCAGCACGGCTGCCGGAAACCTGTCGCGCGCAGCGCAATGCGCTGTTCCTGAGGCGGCAGCGGTGCTTCACTTAAAGATGCGCGATCTTTTCATATCCCTTCCCGGAACGCCATCGGCACAAGTCTGGATAACGCAGCCGCCAATACCACGATTAACTGGGGGATTCGCTTTAAAACATTCAGGCTTCTTTCTGTGGCAGGGGGTGATGCTCAGTCAGCCGTTACCCGCGTGCAGGGTGCTAAAACAGGTCGTATGGTTCGGCTGGCAGCAGCGTAAATGCCCGTTTCATTATGCGCGCCTCCTCTGCCGGACTGCGGCCAAACAGGCGTTTAAATTCGCGGCTGAACTGTGAGTCACTTTCGTAGCCTGTACGCGCAGCTGCCCCGGCTGCGGTCAGGTTCTGCTGGATCAGCATCAGTCGTGCACGATGTAAGCGCAGTGATTTAAGATACTGAATGGGTGAAGTTTGTGTAACGGTTTTAAAGTGCAGATGAAAACGCGGCACGCTCATGCCCGCCTCACGGGCAAGTTGCGTAACGTTTATAGGCTGCTGCCAGTTATCATGGATTTGCTGTAGCGCCCGGGCAATGCGGCCAAAATGGCCCTGATACGCCAGCGCGGCGCGTACAGCGGCACCCTGCTGCCCCATCAGAATGCGAAAGCAGATCTCTTCCACACGGGCCGGCCCCAGTATCCGCGCCTCAAGCGGATCCCGTAATGCCTGAAGCAGTGCCAGCGTACTCTGTAGCAGTGTGCTATCCAGCGGCGTGGAGATAATAGCGGCCGTCGCCCTCTCTTCACCCGCAGGCTTTGCCGGCACCTGCGCGATGAGTTTCGCCAGTACGTTAACGTCAAAACGGATCGCCAGGCCCAGCAGCGGCTCAGCGGACGTCGCTTCAGTCTCCGCTGAGAATGGCAGAGGCACAGATAATACCAGATAGTGTTGCGCGTCATAGCGGTAGACATTATCCGCCAGAAAGGCACGCTTAGCGCCCTGGCAGATAATGATGATGCCCGGCTCATAAAGTACCGGCGTGCACGCCCACTGCTGATTAGCCCGCATAAATAACACGCTATCCAGCAGGGATTTTGTATATCCCTCCTGCGGTGCCAGCTGGTTAAGCAAAGTGCAAATCTGCTGTTGCACGTCATTCATCACACGTTCTCCCGGATAGTTGAATTCCTGCTTAGTCACAAGGCGCAGCGCGCGGCTCGCTCTGCGAGAGGATCAGGCAAAAATGCGCAGTGAATAGGTCTGTTGACGATTGCGGCATTTTTCAACAATAGCAGGGTACTTCACACGAGGAAAAAAAGATGACTGATGCAAAAGCGAAAGTAATTATTCTGACCGGCGCCAGCAGCGGTATCGGTGAAGCCATCGCCCGCTATCTGGCCAGGCAGGGTCACAGGCTGATCCTTGGTGCACGCCGGGCCACACGTCTGGCATCGTTGTGTGATGAGCTGCAGCAGCAGGGTGCCCGGATAGATTATCTGACGACAGATGTGACGCAGCGCGCTGATACACAGGCATTAGCCCGTCTGGCCATTGAAAAATATGGGCGGATTGATGTGATGATTAACAATGCGGGCGTGATGCCGCTCTCTCCGATGGCTTCACTGAAAGTTGAAGAGTGGGACCAGATGCTGGATGTTAATGTGCGCGGCGTGCTTTACGGCATCGCTGCAGTACTGCCCGCAATGCAGCAGCAGCAGGCGGGGCACATTATCAATATCGCGTCAATCGGGGCGCTTACGGTCTCACCCACCGCGGCGGTTTACTGCGCCACTAAATTTGCCGTCCGCGCTATTTCTGAGGGATTACGGCAGGAGTCGTCCGCTCTGCGCGTTACCGTTATCAATCCAGGCGTAGTGGATTCTGAGCTGGCTGACAGCATCACTGACGATGTGGCCCAGGAGGCGATGCGCAGCTTTCGGGCTATCGCCCTTAAACCGGAATCGATAGCGCAGGCGGTCAGCTGGGCTATCGATCAGCCTGGCGAGGTTGACGTCAGTGAAATCACGCTGCGCCCTACTGCCAGCCCGTTTTAAGCCATAAAAATTCTGGCGATTTCAGGCTGAAATTTCAGGCATCGACGCGCGGGCGTCGTTATAACCAGCCCGCGCGCTTCAGCCGCCACCACATAATGCAGCAGATAAGCAGCGTTGATCCCAGCGCCACCGGATAACCAAAATGGCTGTGCAGCTCCGGCATGTCGGAAAAGTTCATGCCATACATACTGAATACAATTGTTGGCACAATCAAAATGGCGCCCCAGCCCGCCAGCTTCTTATTCACTTCACTTTGCTGTACAGAGACCAGCGCGAGGTTGACCTGCATAGCACTGGCCAGCGTTTCACGCATATCCTCTGCATCGATCATGACGTGATGCGCGTGATCCTGCACATCGCGCAGATAGGCGCGCAGATTTTTGGGGATAATATCTTCATGGAAACGAACCAGCTGCGGACAGATTTCAGTGACCGGCATCGCGGCGTTGCGCAGCGCCAGCAGCTGGCGTCGCAGATGGTAGACCTGCTCCAGCGCGTGGTTATCAAAGCGCGTGGAAAACATCCCATCTTCGAGATTACCGATACGCTCGCTGAGCGTTTGTGTGATTTTACTGTAGTTGTCTACGATAAAATCGAGGATACAGTAGAGTGCATAGCCTGGCCCCTGGCACAGCATGGCGTGATTCTTTTCCGCTTTTTCCCGGATTGCGGCATAGCCTTCCCGCGATCCATGGCGTACCGTAATCAGGAAATTTTTGCCCAGAAAGAAGTGCGTTTCACCAAACGTGATGTGCTGCTGCGCCTGCATATACGCCGTTTTGACCACGATAAATACCGATTCGCCATACTGTTCAATCTTAGGACGCTGATGCGCCAGCAGAGCATCTTCGATCGCCAGCTCGTGCAGCCCGAATTCCTCCTGCAGCTTTTGCATAAAAGCGGGTTCGGGCTGGTATAACCCAAGCCAGACGAACGATTTATCTTCTTTCAGGATATCGCTGATCTCTGCAACATCGACATGCTCTTGCCGCTCGCCATGACGATAGACCACGCAGTTGACGATCTCATCTGCATGATTGTCGGTTCGTTCCTGCTTTTCCATTTTTGCCTCAATCCTGCTCTGGCTTACTCTGTCGCTTTCTGAAGGGATCCGGAAGCGACGCTTTATACTGTTAGGGTAGCAAAAGCCGTGGCAGGCGGATATTGCCAGCCTGAAAAGTCGTTACGGCACGCCCAGATAACGCAGTAATCCCGTCATCGCTGCGGCTCCTGCGATAACCAGAATCAACGGCGTCCGTCGCCATGCCAGAAAAACAGCAAACAGAACGCCTGCTACCCGTGCGATGCCGGCAAAGTGCGTTCCTTCAAACAGTGCGGTTGTGACCGCCACCGCCAGCAACAGGACCGTGGCAGCATCTGACAGCATATTGCGCGTTTTTTCTGACATCGGCAGCCGGCTGCCGAGACGGTATCCGGCAAAACGGATAGCGTACGTTCCGACGGCCAGCAGCGCGATACCGGCAATGACCAGACTATTGTCCATCTTTACGCTCCCGCCAGCTCAGCAACCCCAGCAGGGAAAAGAGCACCGGCATTCCTGCCGGTACAAAAGGCGTGACCGCGACAGAGAGTGCGGTCCCGGCCAGCGCCGGAATGCGTGTCCGCCGTTTGCGCAGCGCCGGAAAAATCAGCGCAATCAGGATCGCCGGGAAAACCGCATCCAGCCCGATGGCGGAAACGTCAGGAATAAAGCGGCCAATCATGGCGCCGCCGATAACGGTGAGTGGCCAGACCGCAAAAATACCGAGTCCGCACAGCCAGTAGGCAACCCGGCGCTGCTGCAGCCCCGGTTGCGAGATACCAAATACCACGCTCTCATCGTTCATGATATGGCAGCCAAGGAGGCTGCGGCCTCCCTGCCCCACCAGATCTTTTACCGCAATGCCAAACGGCAGATGGCGCGCATTGACCAGCAACCCGGCGGCGGCGGCAGTGAGCGGGCTTCCGCCACCAGCAACAATGCCGATAAACAGAAATTCCGAAGCGCCTGCCAGCACCAGCGTAGAGAGCGCTATCGGCACCCAGAGCGGAAAACCCTGTGCAGCGGCCAGCGAGCCATAGGAGAGGCCCACAATACCGTCTGCCAGACAAACCAGAACAATCGCTTTTATCACGCCGCGATCAAGCACGTTAATCCCCGCACGCATCACATATTGATCTCATACCGAACAGTAAAGACAGTATAATGAACGTTCAGAAATTGTTTTACAAGATGAACAAACGTTCGATAAAACGAACAGGAGCTGCTGTGACACCACCGATTGATACTATTGCCGCCGGGCTGATCCGCGAGCGGCAGCGTGCCGGACTTTCACTGACTGAAGTGGCTCGCCGTGCGGGTGTGGCAAAATCAACGCTCTCACAACTGGAAGCGGGCAACGGCAATCCCAGTATCGAAACCCTCTGGGCGCTCTGTGTCGCGTTAAATATTCCTTTCGCCCGCCTGCTGGAACCAGAGGTAAAACGTCTGCAGGTTATTCGCAAAGGTGAAGGGATGATTGTGTCGGCTGAACTGGCTGATTATCAGGCGGCTCTGCTCGCCAGCTGCCCGCCAGGCGGGCGACGCGATCTCTATCTGGTGACCAGTCAGCCAGGCGCGCCGCGCGCTTCAAAGCCGCATCCGCCCGGTTCGGTTGAGCACGTTATCATTGCCCGCGGGCGGGCCAGGGTAGGACCCAGCGATGCGCCGGTGGAGCTGAATCCTGGCGATTACATCTGCTATCCCGCTGATGAACCCCACGTGTTTGAAGCACTGGAAGCCGATACCATGGCGGTGCAACTCTCTGAACAGAACTGATATCGCCTGAGCCTGAATAAACGCGTCCTGCCTGACGTGTACGCAACGTTCACTGTAATCAGTAAAGCGCGCCTGCAACAGGCGCGCTTTAAGGCGATCAGCGATTGACCAGTTTTGCCGGCAGAGCCAGCACCAGCAGGCAGCTGAGCAATAAACAGGCAGCAAACAGCCACAGCGCCCCGTCGCTGCTGCCGGTCATATCCAGTGCGATTCCCATAACAGAATTACTGACCAGGCCTGCAATATTGGCAATAGAGCAGGCGAGCGCAAAACCTGCGGCGGCGGCAGTACCGGTCAGGAAGGTTGCGGGCAGGCTGAAGAAAACCGGCACGGCACCAATAATCATCGCCTGCGCAATGGAAAACAGCAGCACGGTTACAGCCACATTACTGCTCCAGAAGGGCGCGCAGGCCATTGCGGCTGCACCGATGATAAAAGGGACAATGATATGCCAGCGGCGTTCGCGCAGCCTGTCTGAGCTGGCGCCAATCAGCAGCATGCCAGCCAGCGCGGCCAGACTCGGTATCGCCGTAAGATAACCAATCGTGGTGAGATCGGTGGAGCCTGCTTTTTTCAGCAGCGTCGGTAACCAGAAGCCCATTGCGTAAGCGCTGAGCAGTATGGAGAAATCGATCCCGCCCAGCATCACCACCCGCAGATTAAGCAGACCATCCCGCAGCCGGTGTTTCGCCTCAGCAGCTTCACCTGCATCGCTGCGGAGTTCATCAGCAATGACCTGTTTTTCCTGAACGCTCAGCCAGGATGCCTCCGCAGGGCCATCCGGCAGCATTCGCAGCGTCATCAGCCCCAGCAGAATACTCGGCAGGCCCTCCAGCAGAAACAGCCACTGCCAGCCATGCAGCCCGTGCAGTTTGTCAAAGTGCGTCATGATCCAGCCAGAGAGAGGGCCGCCGATGATGCTGGAAAGTGGCAGACCCAGCATAAACAGCGCAATAATGCGGCCGCGTCGCCATGAGGGAAACCAGCGGGTCAGATAAAACAGCACGCCCGGCAGAAACCCTGCCTCTGCCACGCCCAGTAAAAAGCGGATCGTGTAGAACTGACCGGGGGTTTTGACCAGCAGGGTTAACGCAGAGAGCACTCCCCAGCTGATCATGATCCGCGCGATCCAGATCCGTGCGCCGGTGCGTTGCAGAAACAGGTTGCTTGGCACTTCAAACAGAATGTAACCCACAAAAAACAGACCCGCACCCAGACCAAACGCCGTTTCGCTTAGCGCTAAGTCGCTTGCCATCTGCAGCTTGGCAAAACCAATATTAATGCGATCCAGGTAGGCTGCCAGATAACACAGGCAGAGAAACGGGATCAGTTTTAACGTTATTTTTCGATAGATGGCGGCACTTTCCCGCCGCGACTGGATTACCGAAGGATCGGCTACTGTGCTCATCACTCTCTCCGCGTACCATGACTCTGAACAGGGACGATCAACCGGGTAGTGTGTCACCCGTTCGCATAAATATGACCGCGCGAGAGTAGCGGTAATTATCACCCTGCGCCACTACTTCCTGCGGCGGGCGAGCGGCGTGGCGGTAACGGGGAGATCGGCGTCGCGGATCACACCAGCGTGTCCCTGCAAACGCAGCAGGCGCGCGGGATCAAGCAGCGAGCGGGCGCCGCTGTCCCCTTTTAACTGACGAAGCGCCGGGCCATATTCTGTCGCAAAGCCTACCGGGTGGCCGGGTTTGTCCTGCCAGCAAAAACGGGCCTGGGTGGCCCCTTCGGAGAGTGCGCCAGCGATACGCTGATGATCTTCTGCCGTAACCCATGCCATATCGCCAGGCTGAACCAGCCAGCCAGACCAGTGCGGCGCAGCGCGAACGGCAGCGGCAATCGTCTCGCCGCTGCCTGCACTGCTGACACACAGCACCGGTATCGCCTGCGCGGCAGCCAGCGCCCGTATTGCGGTATATTCAGGTCGCGTTACCAGCAGAAGCGGCAGGCCGCTGCGTTGTGCTGCATGCAGCGTCATACCGAGCACAGGATGGGGTGTTCCGGTGCTGTCAGGCAAGAGGGCAAGCAGCTTATTGCCTTTTCCGCCCGCCTGCTGAAAACGTGTTCCCTGCCCTGCTGCAAGGATGATAATGCCCGGACTTTTCATGTTGCTGGCTACCTGAAAATCGTGAGGCGCACAGTATTGCGCGCCTCAGGACAGTTAGCGACGGTTTTTCCATACTGTCTGGATATTGCAGAACTCGTGTACGCCAAAACTGGAGAGCTCACGGCCATAGCCGCTCTTTTTAACGCCGCCAATCGCGACGCGCGGATCGGATGCGCCGTTGCCGTTGATAAATACCGCTCCTGTTTCCAGCCGCTCTGCCAGCCAGCTGGTCACCGACTCATCGCGGCTCCAGACGGTGGCACTCAGACCGAAATCGCTGTTGTTAGCCAGCGCAAGGGCGTGTTCTGCATTACGCGCCGTAGTGATTGCCGCGACCGGGCCAAATATTTCCTGCTGAAATGCTGTCATCTCCGGCGTCACATCAGCCAGAATGGTAGGGGTATAGTAATTTCCTTCCCCCTCAATTTTATGACCGCCCAGCACCAGACGTGCGCCCTCTTTGAGCGTTTGCTGCACCTGCCCATCCAGTTCATCACGCAGATCGTAGCGTGCCATCGGACCGATAAAGGTCTGCTCATCAAGCGGATCGCCAATTTTTAGTGCGGCTACGGCCTGGCTGAAACGCGCTTCAAACTCGGCGGCGATACTCTCTTCGATGATAAAGCGCTTCGCTGCCATGCAAACCTGTCCGGTATTCTGATAGCGGCCCACCACGGCTGAAGCGACAGCAGCGTCAAGATCTGCGTCGGCCAGTACGATGAAAGGATCGGCACCGCCCAGCTCCAGTACTGTTTTCTTCAGTACCGCACCGGCCTGTGCTGCGATAGCGGCGCCTGCGCGTACGCTCCCGGTGACTGCAACGGCTGCAACGCGTGAATCGCTGATTGCTGCTGAAACGCCGTCGTTGTCCGTATTGATAACGGTAAAAGCACCGTGCGGCAGTTCTGTTGCCTCAAACAGTTCAGCCATCAGATAAGCCGATCCCATTACGCTGGGTGCATGTTTTAACAGATAGGTATTGCCGGCAAGCAGCATGCTGACAGCGCCACGCAGCACCTGCCAGTAAGGAAAATTCCACGGCATCACAGCCAGTATGACGCCCAGTGGTCTGAATGACTGCCACGCCTGCTGACCTTCTACCGGAGCTGGTTTATCAGCAATCATGGCCGGGCCATGTTCGGCATACCAGTCACATAAGCTGGCACATTTCAGGACTTCTGCACGTGCCTGGGCAACAGGTTTACCCATTTCCCGTGTTGCCATAGTGGCCAGTTCATCCTGACGCTGACGCAGCTGTTCACCCAGCTGACACAGTACCTTCACACGCTGTTCAATCGTTGTATTACGCCACAGCTCAGCGGCTTCAGCGCTCTGTGCAAGGGAGCGATCAAGTTCCTCAGCGGTCTGGAGTGGATACGTTGCGAGAATGGCACCCGTTGCAGGATTACGTGAAATTACATGGTCAGTCATCAGAATTCCTCAGTACATGGCTGTTGATCGTGCCTGTTACGATACGCCTGATTACTATTGATATAAAATGAATAATATTGAGCAACTTGTTCTCTTATTGAAAGCAATTAAGAGAGAGTGTCTGCCGTGGGATCCTGAGTTATCCACTTATACATAAACCAGATCCTAATAAGAGATCATAAAGAGATCAAAGATAGATCCTAAGAGATCCCCGATCGTCGCAGGCCGCACCACACAAGGCCTCAAAGGGTGATCGTGTTCACTATAATCAGCAAAGCATTCACTGTAATCAGTGCTATATTCACTATACTCTGTGGAATGTTCACTATAATCAGTGCTAATGTTCACTGTAATCAGAAAACGATCCCTTTCATCCACAAAATGAAGATCTCATGCCATGGCAGACAAAGAGAGTAAAAACAAGGCGTTACTGGAACCTTTTCTGTCGGTGACAAAAAACAGTGGCGAAGTTATCCAGCTCCATCCTAACAAGAATAATACTGTCCAGCCTGTGGCACTGATGCGTCTGGGATTGTTTGTGCCCACCCTTAAATCCACTGCTCGCGGCAAATCCGGGGCTATGGCCTCCACTGATGCGACCAAAGAGCTGAAAAACCTCTCGCTGGTAAAAGCGGAAGGGTATGAGAAGATCACCATAACCGGTGCCAGACTGGATATGGATAACGATTTCAAAACCTGGGCAGGGATTATTCAATCTTTCTCCCGTTATCCGACCAAAGGCGACACGGTCACGCTACCTTTTATCGATTTCGTTAAGATGTGTGGTATTCCGTCAGCGAACTCCTCTGCAGCCCTGCGCAGGCGCCTGGATGCCTCATTACGGCGCATTGCAACCAATACGCTCTCTTTTGAAGGTAACGGCAAGGCTTATCATACTCACCTTGTACAATCTGCCTATTACGATCGGGAAAAAGATCTGGTTCGCATTCAGGCCGATCCGAAGCTGTTTGAGTTATATAACTTTGATCACAAGGTTCTGCTTCAGTTGCGGGCCATTTCGCGCCTGAAACGTAAAGAGTCTGCTCAGGCGCTCTATACCTATCTGGAAAGCCTTCCTGTTAATCCGGCCCCTATCTCGCTGGCGCGACTGCGTATGCGTCTTAACCTGGGATCGAAAACCACCACGCAGAACCATGTGGTGCGGCGTGCTATGGAGCAGCTGAAAGAGATAGGCTATCTCGACTATTCCGAGATTAAGCGTGGACGTTCCGTGTTTTTCATCATCCATAGCAGGACGCCCAAGCTGGATGGTATCGGAAATCTGGAGAGCATCGACGTGCTGGATGAGATCGAGTTTGACGACGAGTCGTGATGTTCACTGTAATCAGCAAAACATCTTTTCCCGCCGCTGTGCTGTATCAGCCGTGCAGCGCTACTCTGCTCCTTAATGTTCCCCATGCAGGCTGGCTGTTCACTGTAATCAGTAACGTTCACTGTAAACAGCAGGCTTCTTTAGCCAGGCTGGGAACAATCAGGCACGGTTTGCAACAGACGTGGCATAAATTGATAGTAAGCACTAACATACCTTTTCAGATAGCTTAATTCCGCTCTTTTTACTGATTACAGTGAACGCCTGCTAACCCTCTGCCCTGCCCTGCTGTGACCACTGTATAGAGTACACAGCTGCTGTTCACTGTAATCAGCAGAGGGCCAGATAGCGTTACGACAGCTGAAAGCAATACCTTTTACGGCCCGCTCTATTGCCCAGGCCACCTGCGGACCTGTCTGCTGATTATAGTGAACGCTGCCAGCGATAAGACGGGCCGTTACTGACTACAGTGAATGTGGCCAGGCTTTACTGCAGTGAGAGAGGGCATCCGCTACTGATTACAGTGAACGTGCTGCGTATAGACGATCCAGGCGCCGGTGATACTAAATGACCGCGCCCTGTGGCTCTCCTGATTACAGTGAACGTTACAGCCAGAGAGAGGCTAATTTGCCGGAGAATGCTGACTACAGTGAATGCTGCCGAAGAGGGTCTCCTCTGTTTTTAACAGCTGACTACTGACTACAGTGAACGTGCAGAGAGATACCGGCCAGAGCCTGCTTCACACAGCGTGTTTGCAGCAGCCTGCAGTGAATCTTTTACTGATTACAGTGAACGCTGCGCCCTCATTTACTGATTACAGTGAATCTTTGGACTTCCGACTTATATCTGAACGCCTGCAACTTTACGTTTGCTGATTACAGTGAACGTTTGGCGGCTACTGATTACAGTGAATGCTGCGGGCAATACATTCTGCAGGCATAATTAAGCATTCCGGTTTACAGGATAAGTAATTGCCTTATGTGCAGGATTTAAGTATAAAGTCATAAATCCTACATGTGTGGAGCAGGTATGGCTAATGATGAGAAGCAGATTCTGAAGGTTGCTCAACGTTCAGAAAGAATGCTGATGAGTCTCACCGAGCAGATTCAGGCGCAAAAAGAAGAACTCAAAGAAAATACGTTTTATCAGGTCTATGCGAAAGCCGCGCTGGCTAAACTGCCAAAACTGACGCGCGCCAGCGTTGATTATGCGGTCAATGAGATGGAAGAAAATGGCTACGTGTTTGATAAACGCGCTGCCGGCAGCTCCACCAAATATGCGATGTCGATTGAAAACATTGTCGATATCTACCATCACCGGGGCGTACCTAAATATCGCGATCGCACGCGGAAGCCTATACCCTCTTCGTTGGCAATCTGAAAGGTGGCGTCTCCAAAACGGTCTCAACCGTCTCGCTGGCACATGCGCTGCGGGCGCATCCGCATCTGCTGTTTGAAGATTTACGTATTCTGGTCATCGATCTGGATCCGCAATCTTCGGCCACCATGTTTCTGAATCATGAACGTTCAGTGGGTCTGGTAGAAGCCACTGCCGCCCAGGCGATGCTGCAGAATGTCAGCGGCGAAGAGCTGAAAAGCGACTTTATTGTGCCCTCAATCATCCCGGGCGTGGATGTACTGCCCGCTTCAATTGATGATGCGTTTATCGCTTCACGCTGGGAGGAGCTTTGTCATGAACACCTGCCAGGGCAGAACGTGCACGCTGTGCTGTATGAAAACGTTGTGGCAAAGCTCAAAAAAGATTACGACTTCATTTTTATTGATAGCGGCCCGCATCTGGATGCGTTTCTCAAAAATGCGATTGCTGCTTCTGATTTGCTGATGACGCCCGTTCCGCCTGCGCAGGTCGATTTTCATTCAACGCTCAAATACCTTACCCGACTGCCTGAGCTGGTAGAGATTATTGAAGCCTCAGGGGCTGAATGCCGGCTGCAGGGCAATATCGGCTTTATGTCGAAACTCTCCAACAAAGCCGATCATAAGATGTGCCACAGCCTGGCTAAAGAGATTTTCGGTGGCGATATGCTGGACGCGGCGCTGCCGCGGCTTGACGGATTTGAGCGCTGCGGTGAGTCGTTTGATACGGTGATTTCAGCTAACCCTTCTACCTATGTGGGCAGCAGTGAGGCACTGAAAAACGCGCGATCGGCTGCAGAGGATTTTGCCAAAGCCGTATTTGACCGTATTGAATTTATTCGCTTGAACTGAGGTTAAGATGAGCGCAAAACGCATTACTATTGGCCGTACTTTCAGCCAGTCACCTCTGCAAAATGAACACACTGCTGCAGAACATACGCAAACGTTTGTGCTGAATACCGGCAAACGCGCGCTGTTCTCACTTCAGCTCGTCTCTGCCCGCGATGTGGAAGCAAAGACTTTTGTCGTGCAGGAGACCAACGGTCGCGACCAGTCTGGCCTGACGCCAGAATCGCTGCGTGACATCATTCGTACGATTAAACTGCAGCAGTTTTTTCCCGCCATCGGGGTAAAGCGCGGTGAGCGCATCGAAGTACTTGATGGCTCCCGCCGTCGCGCTGCCGCGCTGCTCTGCAAAACGGGTCTGAGCATACTGGTGACTGATGAGGATATCTCTGCCGAAGAGGCACGTCGCCTGGCTCAGGATATTCAGACTGCGCGTGAGCATAATTTGCGTGAAGTAGGTCTGCGCCTGCTGGCTCTAAAGCAGAGTGGCCTGTCGCAAAAAGAGATTGCTGAGCAACAGGGACTGTCACAGGCGAAAGTGACACGCGCCTTACAGGCCGCGAGTGTGCCGGCTGAACTGATCATGCTGTTTCCTAACCATGCTGAACTCGCCTATCCGGACTATAAGCTGCTGCTGCAGGCATGTGAAAGGCTTCAGGAGAAGCAACAGAGCATAACCACGCTGGTAGAGACTATCAGCGCGGATATTGATGAGATTGCCTCTGAAGATGGCCTGGCTGAAGATGAAGTGAAGAATGCCATTTTGCGTCTGGTGCGCAATGGCAGTAACGCACTGCTTGAGGCTCCGGGAAAAGAGAAAGTCGTGACGACGTCGCTCTGGGACTTTGCTGACAAAGATCGCTTTGCCCGGAAAAAATCCAAAGGGCGCACCTTCAGTTATGAATTTAATCGCCAGCCTAAAGAGCTACAGGATGAGCTGGATAAGGTCATCAGCAGCACGCTTGCTAAATATCTGGAGCAGTAACCATACCGCCTGCGGGCGGTTTATTTGCTTTCGCCACCCCTTTTTCACGCCTAAGTGATTGTCAGTTATAGATTTGAGCTAAAAATTTCAGCCTGAAATCGCCACTGTTTCAGGCTGTTTTACGTAACAAAAGAGAGCCTTTATCCGGCAGGATGACGCATTCCGTTACAACCGCACCCGCACGGACCCTGCTCCGGCTTTACCAGTTATGATAAATTAGATGATAATAATTACTATTCAGTAACGAACGGAGTTCAAATGAAAGTTATTTGCGGCGTGGCGCTGAGCCTGGGTGTGGCTTTATCAGCGTCAGCCACCACCTATCCACTGACCATCACCGATCTGGATGGACAGCAACATACGTTTTCTAAAGAGCCTCGCCATATTATTTTACAGGATGGGCGTGATGTACTGACGCTGGCTCTGCTCGATCGTGATAATCCTTTTGAACGCGTTGTAGCCTGGAATAATCTGCCTAAAAAACAGGATACGCAAACCTGGGAAATGCTGAAAGCACGCTGGCCGCAGGCGGAAAAAATTGTTGATATGGGATTCAACGATCAGGGTCAGGTCAACCTTGAAAGCGTGCTGGCGCAGCAGCCGGATGTGATGATTGCACAGTTACGTGCAAAACCGGCGTTGATCCAGTCTGGTGTGGTCAGGACGCTTGAAAATCTGCACATCCCGGTTGTGTTTGTAGACTATGAACTGCACCCGGCGCAGAACACAGCTAAAAGTGTTTCTCTGCTTGGGCAGATCCTTAACCGCGAAGAGCAGGCCCGGGACTATACAACTTTCTATCAGCAAAAAATGTCCGCTATTACGAATAAAGTCAGCGGCATTGAAAAGAAACCCACGGTGTTTATCGAGCCTATTGCCGGCAACAGCGATAACTGCTGTTTTACGCACAGTCATAACGGCTGGGGCGGACTGGTCGAAGCGGTAGGAGGCAAAAATATCGGTTCTGCACTTTTACCGGGCAACTCAGGTTTTGTTTCGCTGGAAAAAATCATCGCGATGAAGCCTGATGTCTATATCATGACCGGTTCTAAACGGCCTAACAGCAACGTGTTACCGTTTGGCTATGGGGTTAAGCCTCAGGAGGTCACTGCAACCTTCCAGACCCTGACGCGCCGTACCGGCGTGGCACAGATTGAGCCGGTGAAGCAGAACCGGGCCTATGGTATCTATCACCATTTCTACAACCATCCGTGGAATATCATCGGCATGGAGATCCTGGCGAAAGATCTCTATCCGCAGCAGTTTGCCGCGCTGAATCCGGTTGCCGATTATCACCAGCTGGTTAAAACCTTCACGCATCTGCCAGATGACGCTATTACCCTGAGCTATCCTGACAATAACTGATTGAGCCGGGCGGCCTTAATGCGCCGCCGGCAGCCTTCTTTGCCTGGCATCTTCCGCTGTGCAACTCATCTTATTCACTGTAATCAGTAAACCATACAGATGCTCCGCGTCTGCCAGCGAGAAATCTCTGAAAGCAGTGAACATCGTCACTATTAACATTCTCATTAATCCACGTCGCGAGTAAGCTTATACTCTATAACAGGCCGGACGGGCTGACGGCAGATTCTATATGGGAGAGAGTAATGGCAGTTAAGATGATTGCAGTAGATATGGATGGCACCTTCCTTGATGATAACAAGCACTATAATCAGCAGCGTTTTGCCCGCCAGTACGCACTGCTCAAAGAGAAAGGGATCCGCTTTGTTGTTGCCAGC
Source organism: Pantoea eucrina (assembly GCF_002095385.1). Classification (GTDB taxonomy): domain Bacteria; phylum Pseudomonadota; class Gammaproteobacteria; order Enterobacterales; family Enterobacteriaceae; genus Pantoea; species Pantoea eucrina. The sequence continues at coordinate 82,920 of NZ_MIPP01000002.1, forward strand.
GGCAATCAGTATTATCAGCTGCAACACTATTTTCCTGATATCAAGGATGAGATCGCGTTTGTTGCTGAAAACGGCGCCTGGGTCTCAGACTGCAATGAGGAACTGTTTTGCGGAGAGCTGGCGCCTGAGCGGGTAGAGCAGATCCTGACTATCCTGGCGAAAGAGCCTGATATCAGCGTCGTAGTCTGCGGTCGTAACAGCGCCTATGTGCACACCTCTATGCCTGAACATGTAGTGAATAAACTCAGCAATCACTATCGCCGGCTGGAAAAGCGCGACGATTTGAGCAGCATTGACGACACCATTTTTAAATTCTCATTAAATCTGGAGCACGAAGGCGTTGAGGCGCTGATGTCGCGGTTGCATCATGAGCTGAGCGCAATTGAGAACATCATGCATCCGGTCTCCAGCGGATTCGGCTTTATTGACCTGATTATTCCTGGCTGTCATAAAGCGCACGGCATTGCCATGCTGCAGCAAAAATGGGGCATTGATGATTGTGAGGTGCTGGCGATTGGCGACAGCGCAAATGATATCGAGATGTTGCGACAGGCTTGCTACAGCTTTGCCATGGATAACGCTGCCCCGTCGGTTGCGGCAGTCGCCCGCTATCGTACGCAGAATAATAACGAAGAGGGCGCACTCAACGTCATTGCGCGCCTGCTGGCCCGGGAAACGCCGTTTAACTAAGTCTGACCTGACAGAGCCGCCCGCGGCGGCTCTGTTACTCCTCTGACTCAGCTTTAAGCCGGGCAGCGTGCAGATTAGCCTCCATACTATCCAGCGCGGCCTGGTTCTTAAGCCCCCACGTATACATCTCCTCCACCGGTCGGGCAAATGTCATTCCCAGCGGGGTGAGCCGGTAGTCGACTTTAGCGGGCGTAACGTCATATTCCCGCCGTTCAACCAGGCCGCGCTGTTCCAGCGCTTTTAGCGTCTGAAACAGCATTTTTTTGATATGCCCTGCAGGCTGCGCTGCAGCTCGCCGGTTCTGGCACAGTGATCTGGCCAGTGATAAAGCGCATGCAGCACCATCGTGCTCCATTTGACAGAGAACAGCTCCAGCAGTCTGCGCGGAGGTGAATCCGCGTAAAAGACCAGTTTACCCTCTTCCCAGGCTGGCATGCCTGACTCCTTATAAGGTCACCGTTTGGTGCCTACTGTTAATTCTTTTTCGCATTCACTATAGTCTGCCGCCTCTCAGCTTATTAAGCCATCTTTGCCGGAGGCACAATGAAAATCAATGCACTGGTTGCACATAATGCAACCGCACCCCTGACGTCCGATAGCGTCGCTCTGCGCCCGCTGCAAAAACAGGATGTCAAAATTGAGATCCTCTATTGCGGCGTCTGCCATTCTGATCTGCACATGGCGCGTAATGAATGGGGCGTCAGCCGCTATCCGCTGGTACCGGGACATGAGATTGTTGGCCGGGTAACGGAGGCGGGCAGTGAAGTCAGCAAATTCAGGCCAGGCGATCTGGTTGGCGTTGGCGTAATGGTGGATTCCTGCCGGACCTGCCATTTCTGTCAGCAGCATGAAGAGCAATATTGTGAAGCGGGTTTTACCGCGACCTATAACGGGACCGACAAGTACACCGGCGGCACCACCTGGGGAGGATACGCTGAGAGCGTAATTGTCGATGAGCACTTCGTGGTCGCCGTTCCGCAAAATCTGCCACCAGCCGGGGTAGCACCGCTTCTCTGCGCCGGGGTTACGGTCTGGTCGCCATTACGCCATTTCAATGTTAAAGCAGGCGACCGTGTGGGCGTGGTTGGACTGGGCGGACTTGGACACATGGCGGTTAAGCTGGCCAGCGCAATGGGGGCAGACGTCACTCTGTTTACCACTTCTGCCGCCAAGCGCGACGATGCACTGCGCCTGGGGGCCAGTCGGGTAGTGGTATCTCGCAATGAGGAGGAGATGGCAGCCTGCCAGACTTCGCTGGATATCATCATCAATTGCGTGGCAGCTCCGCACGACCTTAATCCCTATCTTGCCACGCTGAAAACCAATGGACGTATGGTGCTGGTAGGTATTCCGGATCGGCCACATATTTCGCCGGATATCACCCCAATGGTTTTCCGCAGGCTGAGCATCACTGGCTCTTCAATCGGTAGCGTACAGGAAACGCAGGAGATGCTCGATTTCTGCGGCCAGCATAATATTGTGGCGGATATCGAGACTATTACCGGGGATGAGATAGAACAGGCATTTGAGCGTATGCTACGCGGCGATGTGCACTATCGCTTTGTCATCGATATGCAAGCGACTCAATGGTAAGTCTATGATTAACAGCGATTTCAGCCTGAAATCGCCAACAGAGGCTCTTCAGGTGACATGTTAAACGATGTAATCTGAAAAAATAATCTCTTAAGCCGGGCTTTACTGGCAGTCTGAATAGTGCAGCATTTATTTCAGGCTGTCAGATTTATCCAGCTTATCTGTTTGATAAGTATAATTATTTTATTAATGAAAGGATGATGGTAAAAACAGCCGTTGTGCGCCAGCGTAATTACATAAGCACGGTAACTTCAATCGATAAGGGGGAAGCGTCAAAATAATTCGCTGTCTGCGCCTTTTTCCCGATAAACTGCGGTTCCTGTTGATCAGATTTATCTTAGAATGAACTATTACACCCCTGATGATGATCATCTGAAAAAACGATCGAGACGTTTCGTCCGGCGCATGTTTTTTATGCGTCAGCTCGGTACTGTACTCTGTTTCTTTCCTATTCTTTCTGTGCTGCTCGATACGCAGCGCGAGCTGTTCTACAGCGCTTTACTGTTCATTAATGCCTTTGCCTGGCCGTGGCTTGCCTGCCAGCGTGCACTGCGCGCTGAAGATCCGACCAGCGCTGAACGTAACAACCTTACGCTCGATGCCGCTTTTGGCGGGATATGGGTGGCGCTGATGTCGCTCACTCCGGTGCCCTCGGTGATTATCATGGCCGTACTGGCCTCAGATCGCTATGCGGCGGGAGGCAGTACGCTTCTCATCTCCGCTATTAAAGCGTTTATAGTGGCTTTCCTGTCGGTGTGGATACTCGATGGTGCACGGATAGAGAGTGCCTTCACGACGCAGACGGTGTGGCTGACGCTGCCGCTCGCCAGCTGTTACATGCTGGCGCTGAGTATCGCTTCTTATAATCTGACCTGGCAGCTGCGCAAGCGTAATCGCGAACTGGAGCGCGTAGCTCTGATGGATCCGGGCCTGCAGATCCCTAACCGACGGCTATTTGAACGACGGCTGGAGAGTGAGTTTTTAAGTACGCGGCGTGGCGACAGTAACGGCTATCTGCTGCTGCTGGATCTGGACCATTTCAAGGCCGTCAATGACACCTGGGGGCATGAAGCCGGAGACTTTCTGCTGGCAGAAATTTCCGCTCTGCTGCGCAACTATGTCGGTATTCAGGATATACCCGCGCGTCTGGGAGGTGATGAGCTAAGCGTTATTGTTCACCATGCCAGTGATGAAACCGTGGTTGCTCTCGCTAGGCGACTGCGTGAAAAAATAGCGCAGGTTGCTTTGCCTGCCGCTCCTGATTTTCACTGCACGGTTAGCATCGGTATCGCTCCTGCAAGCAGCGCTGATTCTCTGCGCGACTGGCTGCGCCATGCGGATGAGGCCCTCTATCAGGTAAAGCGGGCAGGGCGTAACGACGTTCTGCTCTGGAGCTGAGTAACACAAGTCTGCGCCAGGCTAACGCAGCTGGCTGTCTTTACTGCCCCGGCGATTATAACCGCTACTGCTGGCTTCTTTCTTATCCAGTTCAGACTGACACTGGATACAGTAGCGTACGCCGGGCAGTGCCGCGCGACGTGCTTCGGGTATCGGTTCTCCACACTCATCACAGAAGCGTGCACTGTCACCCTGCTTAAGATGACTTCGCGCCCGGGCGATAGCATCATCAACCGTCGCATCAATCTGTTTCTGGACTGCGCCATCTTCCGACCAGCCACCTGCCATAAAGCCCCCTTATCGTTGCTGAATATTAACTATAGTCAGCGGTGATGCACGCGTCGCACTTTGCGTGCGGTTGCAGTCATCCCTCATTGCTGCCTCCTCAAACGAAATACCCGGCATTTGCGCAGGCAACGATAAGATGCATCATTAATGCAATTTTTCTTTATTAAATATAGAGTTAGGTTGTTTGTTATTTAAAATGCGTTGTAGTATGGGTTTATATTTTTAATAAAAGTGTACAAAGGGTTGTGCGTTGTACAAATATATCCATTCATGTTGCTGGTTAATAAAAATGCCATTTGTAAGTCAGTCAGAAAATATAGAACGTTTTTTTGTTAATAAAGCGAAGCGGTAAAAAAGGTTATCGATCAAGTTTTAATCGAAAATTCTTCTCCGAATGAAAAAATAACTCTCCTGACAGGTCAATTCTTTCGCGTAAGCGAAGCGTAAACGATGTCAGGAGAGTGTCATTTTCAGAATTAAATGAAGTGCAGAGATATCGGGCTCTGTATAAGTTTACTTACGACGGCTGATCTTCCCTCCTTTTCTGCCCGCTTCAATAGCCCGTTCAGGATCGTTTCTGAAGTTGCCACCGCTGACCTGGCCGCCCTTGCGGCCTGCCTCGGCAGCACGTTCTTTGTTAGCAGCAAAGTTACCTGCACCACCGCGGCGTGGTTTGGTTTTTTCAGCTTCTTCCGGGTTATTGCTGGAATCCTGCATTTTTTCCTCTCTGTTCATGCTGACTTGTGGCAAAAATAAATGTAGCGCTGTTTTTACCATGTTCAAGACAGAATTTATCCTGACTTTTTAATTTACGACGGGTCGTTTGTTTAAGTAAGAATCGATCTTAAGCGATTCTGTTATCTTAATCTTACGCAGGTGAATAGTTAGCATTTTACTTTGATAAAGGAAAGCGTTCTTTGCGTCCTGAAAAGGTTTAATGAAAAGTTGTGACAATTAGCCGGGCACAGCATTACGTCATGCAATAAAAGGGTGCAGGTATTCATTTGCGCTTCGTTTATTTTTTTCGTGACAGAGTATTGAGGATCGGAACATAAGCCGGGACTAAAAATAGACAGAAAATGATAGATGATAACAGGCGTGTTTATCGGGGCAGGGGAGGCCAGGCTGCTGGCCGGGTCAGCAGCCTGCTGTTCAGAGATCGATTGTCAGGCTGACGGTATGGCTGCGGGAGCAGCAGAGTGCAATACACTGGGAGGGCGCCGCTTTTTCTTTGTCAGACTGAACCGTATCGCGATGGTCCGGCTGGCCTTCAGTAACAGGTGTCAGACAGGCCCCGCACATACCCATTTCACATGACAGCGCAACCTCCACACCCTGTTCAGTCAGCACTGCTGCAATGGAACGGTCCGGCGGAACCAGCCAGCTTCTGCCCGATCGCGCCAGGGTTATAGTGAACGCTGCGCCTTGCTCAGTTACCTGCTGCGGTGCAGCCGCTTTAAATGCCTCTGTATGAATCACCTCAGGAGGCCAGCCGCAGGTTTCAGCCTGAAGCTGCAGATGGGACATAAAAGGCAGCGGACCACAGAGATAGATATGTGCGCCGGGCTGATAGCGAGCGATACTCTCAGGCTGATGAGTGCGGGCGCTGACACCCTCACTGCTGTACCAGATGTGACAAACGCCGTGCGCAAAATTCTGGTTCAGGAGTGCTGCAAACGCCTCATCGCCCCGCTCTCTGAGATAATAGTGCAGTTCAAACGCCTGGCCTGCTGCCTCCAGCGCCTGTGCCATCACAGAAAGCGGAGTAATGCCGATGCCTGCGGCCAGCAGGATAACCTTCCTGGCAGCGACCAGCGGAAAAAGATTACGTGGCGGAGAAATAGCAAGCTGCATGCCCGGGCGCAGCGTTTCATGTATGTAGCGCGACCCACCGCGCGACTCAGCCTCAAGCGCCACGCAAATTTCATAGCAGTCACGTCTGTTTTCCGCTCCGGTCAGTGAATATTGCCGGATCATTCCCGGCTGCAGATGCACATCAATGTGCGCACCTGCCTGCCATGCGGGCAGCAATTGCCCGTCTGTCGTCATCAGCCTGACGCTCAGGTTACGGCGGCCCTGACGCCAGATGCCGTCTGTCACCACATTAATCAGTTCGTTCATTGCCGCCCCTCACACCAGAAAAAATTCACCAAATCCCATACGTTTTAGCCCGCGCCGGTAGGCCACTGAACTGCGATCGGCCGGAATATGCGCCTCCAGCGTAAGATCCAGCGGCAGACGTTCAGGGCGCTGGGTCTCCACCATCAGCCGATCCTCCTCAAAAACGCGCAGGTTAAAGGCGTGCACCTCTTCCGGAGGAATGTGCAGATCAAAGTTGCGTGCGATAGGCGCAAACATGCGCGTCTGGCGGGCTGAAACCGGAGAGGCCGCATTCATGATTGTCAGGCGGCGTCGCCAGGGAAGAAAATGGTCAGCGTGGCTGTAAAGGGCAGATGCATCTCAAAACGTCGCAGCCACTCAAAGCCGTCGGGCGCCTGCTGCGGGCTGCCGGCAGCAAAATTACTGACGGTACTCCAGTAGTCCACGCTAAAGCCGTAGTCGGTTTCAACCGGGTTATATGCCGGCACCAGCTGGTTAGCCGCATCGGCAAAGGTGTCCGTATGCACCCAGGCAAAATGCGCGACGTCCAGAAAGCCCTCTACCTGGCGGCCGGCAAAGCCTGCGACATCAAACCCAGGGCAGTTGATTTGCTGAAACCCGCTGTCATCCCAGTGCGGCATCGTCGGCAGTTTTGCCGGCTGTTCACTGTCGGGCGCCAGACAAACCCAGATCAGTCCAAAACGTTCCGTCACGGCATAAGAGGTAAGATGCAGTTTGGCAGGCACCGGCTGGTCCGGACTCGATGGAATACGGTTACACCGGCCATTTTCCCCAAAACGCAGGCCGTGATAGGGACAGATAATGCCCTCATCATCATGGAAACCCAGCGTCAGCGGTACGCCACGATGTGGACAGATATCACGTGCGGCCACAACGTCCCCCTTAATCCGATACAGCACCAGCTGTTCATCCAGCAGAGTCGCCTTCACCGGCGCGCTGCTGATATCGCCGCTGCGCGCAACAGGATGCCAGTGGCGCGCAAGGCGCAGCCAGTCTTCGGGATCAAAAGTGCAGTGGGCGGGCGGTGTCGGACCGGACATAGTTATCTCCTGATAATCAGTTCACACAGCGTGATAAACATAATGTTTGTCAGGACATTGTTATTACGCTTCTGTGTTACGATCCATCGCTAAGATTACAGCCTGCTGTTGCAAAAAAGTGTACAGGTGCACGATGAGCCCATTCTCCCGCTTCGCTCTCTATTTTACCGAAGTCGCCCGCAGCGGCAGCCTGCGCAAAGCGGCAGAAAAGCTGCACGTGTCGGCCTCTGCGATCAACCGGCAAATTTTGCAGGCAGAGGCCGCCTTTAACACGCCGCTGTTTGAGCGTCTGCCTGAGGGTCTGCGTATGACCACTGCCGGAGAGTTGCTCTACAGCGATCTCACGCGCTGGCAGCGCGAATTTCGCGTTACGCGTCAGCGGTTTGATGAGATACAGGGGCTAAAACGCGGCAATGTCACTCTGGGAATGGTGCAGTCTCTGACCCGGGGCCGGATAGCTGAACGGATAGCGGCAATGGCGCAGACACACCTCTGGCTGAATCTGACGCTTACCGTTGATAACAGCCAGCGCATCAGCCAGCTTATCCGGCAATCTGAAATCGATTTTGGTCTGATCCTCGACCCGGATGGGCAGAGCGGCCTTAATGTACTGGCTTTTGCCGAACTGGAAATGGGCGTGGTGATGAACAACCGGCATCCGCTCAGCACCCGTGACGCTGTCTCGCTCAGTGAACTGAGTCACGAGCGGCATATTCTGCCGGGCGACTCACTGGTTGTTCATGAGCGTGTCGCTGCGCTCTATCACCGGCAGGGATTCCAGCCTGAAAATGTAATCGGCTGTAATGATATACGGCTTATCCATACGCTGGTGGCGCAGAACAGCGGTATCTGTGTGCTGAGCCTGCTGGATGTCATGACTGAGGTTGAACAGGGTGAGTTAAGCTTCGTACCGCTCCGGCACAGCGTTATGCGCCCCCTGACGCTGGCCTTATGCACCGCACCGTCGCGACAGCTTTCGCGCGCGGCGCAGATGCTGATTCAGCAGATGACAGAGGTGATCGACGCGATGAGTGTCACTCAGCGCTAAACCGGAGAGTAGTCGCCGGTGCCATCCGGCCAGGGTGTGAGAAGATCAAAGCCGTTATCCGTAACCGCAACGGTATGCTCCCACTGCGCGGAGAGGGAACGATCTTTGGTCACTACCGTCCAGCCATCACTTAATACGCTGGTTGCCGCTTTCCCGGCGTTGATCATGGGCTCAATAGTAAAGATCATGCCGGGTTCCAGCACAAGGCCTTTACCGGCCGTACCATAATGAAGCACCTGTGGTTCATCATGATAGATCCGTCCGGTGCCATGACCGCAATACTCGCGCACAACCGAGAACCCTGCGCCTTCAGCTACCCGCTGGATGGCTGCACCGATATCGCCCAGCGTGGCGCCGGGTTTAACCACGTGGATACCCGCTACCATGGCATCGTATGTGATATCCACCAGTCGTCTGGCACGAACTGAAGGCTGGCCCACAAAGTACATACGACTGGTATCGCCATACCAGCCCTCTTTGATGACCGCGACATCAATATTAATGATATCGCCCTCTTTCAGTCGTTTCGGGCCGGGGATACCGTGGCAGACTACATGATTAACTGACGTGCAGACCGTGCGGGTATAGCCGTGATAGCCGATATTTGCCGGCGTGATGTTTAAAACATCAACGATATAATCGTGACAGAGACGATCCAGTTCGTCGGTGCTGATACCCGGCTTCACATGAGGACCAATCATCGCCAGTACGGCAGCAGCGGCCTGGCCCGCGGCGCGCGCCTGTTCAATTTCAGCGGCATTATGGAGCGTAATATTCACGATGCTTTCTCCTGAGTCAGAAAGAGAGGATGGTTTAAGAGTGCGGCCAGGTCGCTGCCCCCGTCGCGCTCTATGCGCATGAGCAGCCGGACCAGCGCCTGATGATCTTTGTCAGGATAGAGTTCCGCCAGCATGCCCATTTTCATCCAGTGTTCCGCCTGTGCGTTGACTGAACGGCTCAATGCGCCGCTGGCGATACGCAGATTTTCGTGCATCAGATCGGAAATTTTCACAATGCCCATCGCTGTGCCTTATATGTTTTATATATGAAGCATATACTACCCGCAATAAAGAAAGAAACAAGGTGCCTGCAGCGAATACAACAAAGCCGCAGCCGTTAAGGCAGTGGTAAAACGCACATCAGGCCTGTTAATTGTTTACTCTTTATCCTGAAGCGAGCCTCCCAGACATGCAGTAAAAAATTTCAAGTATCGGTTTAACGTTTTATTATTCATGTGGTTAGAGAGAAGGGAAGGCTCTGATCCGATGTTAGTGACGGATTGTTTCTGAATGGACATAAATTTTGTAGTATCTTTTTAGCGGTATGAAAAGCCCTTTCTCCAGATGTAAACTGACCCGGCGACCGCAAATATGAACAAAGCAGATGATAGTGAATGGGTAGACATAGTAATAGGCGAGGCGGTAATGGCTCTGTTCAATGAGGAGTTACCCGTCTCTTATGATGCTTTGCTCAGCAAATTGCAGGAGATGCTGGCAGCAGAGAAGAGCGCCGCAAAAACCCGTTCACTGTTTTTGGCCATCCGGGAAATTCAGGGAGCAGAGCACCCGGCGATCAACGTGGCATCAAATGAACAGACTTTGCACTAAACGTTGAGGCGTACCGCTCCGTCATGACTTATTGCTTTCTGGCTGTCAGGGCGCGCGCCGCGCTCGCGTAGATCTCTTTCATCCCATCCAGCGCCTCTTTTTCCTGCTGGCGCAGACGCGTCAGAATGTTATCCGTACTCAAAGGCTGCCCTGATTTACGTAAAAACGAAACGGCGCGCCCGATGACGGCATGAATAGCACTGTTGTTATCCAAAACGCTGAGTTTCACGCTTTATCCCTCTGCCTGATTTCTGATATTCATGGCTGCCACTACATACCCTGCACAGATCAATTCCTGAGCAGAGTGCTTCTTATTTGCGCTCAGGGCAGTGCCCGATGCAGCTTCTCCCGCAGGGCTGCCACTCTTACGGTAAGATCGTGCAACTCTTCATAGGGGGTATCCATTACCGATATCATATCGGCGGGCACGCCGGCGGCTTTGCTTTTAAGCTGCAGCCCTTCATGCGTCAGAAAAATGCGTACCCGGCGTTCGTCTCCTCCCGCATCACGTTTGCGCAAAATAAAACCGGCCGCTTCAAGTCTCTTCAGTAGCTGGCTGAGCGTGCCGGAGTCCAGCCGCACACGTGCGCCAACCTCCGATACTGTCACCTCATCTTTTTCCCACAGCGCCAGTAAAACCAGATACTGGGGATAGGTTAGCCCAAGCGGTTTTAGTCTGGACTGATAAAGCTTGGTCATCGCCAGCGATGCAGAGTAGAGCGCAAAACAGAGAAACTGGTCGACGGTGACCGGTGCATCAGAAAGCGCACCATCATGCTCACCGCTTTGATCATTTATATCAGTACACATTCACAATCCATTTTAGTGAGCTGGCCGGCAGGGAAAACGCACGCTGCGTCCGGGCAGCCACAAGTATTGAATCAAATTAAATTGATGTCAATGTAACCTGACACAAACGCTGTCGCCGTCGCGGGTCTGGCAAACTGGCCTATGCTTACAGCCGGAGGCCGATATGTGTGGACGATTCGCGCAGTACAGCAGCAGAGATGACTATTTTATGGCGCTGGGTATTGCGCCGGACGAAATCCAGTACGATCCGTTGCCCATCGGGCGCTACAACGTTGCGCCTGGTACCCGGGTATTACTGCTCAGCGAACGCGAAGAGGCGCTGCAGCTGGATCCGGTCTACTGGGGATATGGACCAGAGTGGTGGCATAAGCAGCCTTTGATTAATGCCCGCAGCGAAACCGCGGCCAGCGGCCGGATGTTTAAGTCTCTCTGGGAACAGGGCCGGGCGATAGTGCCGGCTGATGGCTGGTTTGAGTGGAAAAAAGAGAAGGGGAGAAAACAGCCGTTCTTTATTTATCACCAGCGTAAAACGCCGCTGTTTTTTGCTGCCATCGGTAAGGCGCCGTTTAATCACGTTCAGGGGCATGAAGGCTTTGTCATCGTGACCGCCGCCAGCAATAAAGGCATGGTCGATATCCACGATCGCCGCCCGCTGGTTCTGACCACAGAAGGCGTTCATGAATGGCTGAGCAGCAGCACCTCTGCGCGTCGCGCGCAGGAGATTGCTCATGAAGCTGCTGAGCCGGAAGAGGCATTCTGCTGGCATGCGGTGACCACGCGGGTAGGCAGCGTACGTCAGCAGGATGCTGAGCTGATTGAAGAGATCGTGCCGGAAAAGTAGTGGCTGATACATTTTATCTATTGAAATGAAAACCGGTGTCCGGTTGCAGCCAGCGGTATGCCATTCAATAATCGAAGCATGACAACTTATCGCGTTAGAGTCGGGTATCATAACCCGTCAGCCCTGACTTTCAGGCAACTTGATGAACTGCTGGAGCCGCAGCGTTTCTGGCGTACTGCTACTCACACCAGTCGCTTCCGGTACTATATGGAGTATGAGTATGAATCTGACGTACGTGACCTGTGCGCAGTCTGCGCGCTGGCTTACTCTCAGGCCTGCCGCGTGCGGCGGTGTCCGCTGGTATTAGTTGAGGAAGTGTCTGCCGCTGTGACGCAATAAGTTGTGCGTACCGATGTTCTCTGCGGCGCAACAGGCGCAGCGGCATTCAGAATTGGCTCAGTGAGCCAGGCCGTTTTTTCACCTACGCTTCTTTCTGTATTTATTCACAGAGGAAGCATAAATGACGAACGAACTCAGCAGGAACCCCGTTGCCGATCGTGCCGAGGCAGACGCATTTTTCCCCTCCGACTACTCGCGCGATCGGTTTACCTCTCCTCTATCCGATCTGGAGGGCGCAGACTATCCGGCGCCCGGCGACGGAAGCAAAAAAATTCTGGTCCTGTGTGCTGATGAACGCTATCTGCCGCTGGAGAACGATACGCTGTTTTCAACCGGCAATCATCCGGTGGAAACGCTGCTGCCGATGTATCACCTGCATCAGGCGGGCTTCGGTATCGATATTGCAACGCTCTCTGGTCAGATGGCAAAGTTTGAACACTGGGCCATGCCCGGACAGGATGAAGCGGTATTACAGTTCTATCAGCGCTACCAGTCAGCCTTCCGCTCTCCGCTCAGGCTGGCAGATGTGTTAGCGTCCCTCTCTCCTCATAGCGACTACGCGGCAGTGTTTATCCCGGGCGGGCATGGCGCGCTGATCGGCTTACCGGAGAGTAAAGAGGTGGCGACATTGCTTCGCTGGACGCTGGAAAACGACCGCTATCTGATCTCACTCTGTCACGGCCCGGCGGCGTTTCTTTCACTCGCCGGGTCCGACAATCCGCTGGCTGGCTATGAAATCTGTGCTTTCCCTGATGCCATTGATAAGCAGACGCCGGACATAGGCTATATGCCAGGCCATCTTACCTGGTACTTCGGTGAGAAGCTGCGCGCAATGGGTCTTCATATTATCAATGAAGATATCAAAGGTACGGTACATCGCGATCGCAATGTTATAACGGGCGACAGCCTTATGCTGCAAATGCGTTAGGCAAACTTGCTGCAGAAACGTTGCTGAAAGCTTACGGTTAAGGCGTCTGATTTCCCAGGCCCTGACAGGCATCTTTGTCAGGGCTGATATTTCTTCCTGATTAAAATTTAAATCGTAAACGTATTTCTCTGTTTTATTTCTTATAAAAAATAAGCTGTTTATCGGCGAGGTTAGCTAAAACTTTAGCACTTTATTATAATATAAGATTTTCCGATATATAACGAGCCAGAGTGTTTTTGATATACCTGATTTAATTTTTATCTTGTTGTTATTAAATGATTTATGTTTATTTGGCTTTGGCAGTTACGCAAGAATATATCGTCAATACACTTCCTGTAAAATAACCCTGAGCAATCTATAATTTTTCACTTCATCAGCGCCTGCAATAACCGGCAGGCCCGGATGCAGAGTGGCTATCTCATGGATGAGCAGATTGCACCGTTTAATAACAATAATTTTTATTCAGAATTGCTCACTTAAGGCTCACCCAGGAATATTGCATGAAAAAGATACTTAACACGATTAATTTGCCAGCGAAGTTTATTTTGCTGGGACTGTTTGCTCTCGGGCTGTTTATATTTCCAACCTGTTTGTTTATTCAAAGCGGGAACCAGGCCATTGATGCAAAAAAGCTTGAGCTTACCGGCATACCGGTTGAAAAGAAGATGCTGTCACTGATTAACCTGGTCCAGCGCCATCGGGCAGAAAGCGCTATTGCTATTGCGAGTGACGATCCAGCCCGAGCGTCACGCGTGGCGCTGGCAGAGGAGGCCGATGCGCTCTACAGCGGTGTAGTGACTGTACTGGGCGATAACGCGGAGGCTGCGCAACCGCTGGCGCGTTTGAATAAAGCTGACGGCGAGTGGAAAAAACTGCAGGCAGAGTTGGGCAATAAGCAGCTTTCGCTGGAAGCGAGCCTCAGCCAGCACGCCAGTCTGATTCAGACATTGTTAATAGCCAATCAGGACATCCTGGATTTTTACGGCTTGTCACTGGACAGCGACTTAAATACTTATCAGCTTATTGTCAGCATTTTCAACCGGTTGCCGCTATTAACAGAAACCCTCGGGCAGATCAGAGCAAGCGGCACATCGCTGATTGCGTCTGGCATGGGCGCATCAGAGGCAACGCTCAGCCAGATGGACTTCCGGCTGCAAAACGGCAACGTAGCGCTGGAGCAGTTCAGCAACAATATGGATAAAGTTTTTACTATTGAACCGGCGCTAAAAGCGCTGTTTGCCAGCGGAGAGACCACCGCCGTGCAGCAGGCGCAGGATGCACTGGCGCTGGCCAATACTGTTTTTGTATCCAAAACCAAAACCGTCACGCCGGCAGAATATGTTCGGGTATTCACTGAGGCGATCAATCAATTTGCCACACTGGGAACACAGAGCGCCGATCGGCTTTCGGTTATGCTTAGCCAGCAGATTGATGCGCGCCGTCATGCGCAATATAGCCTGCTGGGCGTACTGTTCGCGGTGGCGTTACTGGCTGTCTGGGTTGCCGTTATGATATCCCGCTCGATTACGCGCCCGGTGGAAGAAGCCGTTAATGCTGCCCGTCGCGTGGCAGAGGGCGACCTGACGTGTCCGGTTAACATTACCGGCAGCAATGAGATGGGGCAGCTGCTGCAATCATTGCAGTATATGCAGCAGCATCTTGCCGGGCTGGTCTCAGATATCAAGGAGAGCGCGCTGACGATCGCTTCATCCTCTGAAGAGATCGCAAACGGCAATGGAAATCTCTCAGCCCGGACTGAAGAGCAGGCCGCATCGCTGGCAGAGACCGCCGCCAGCATGGAGCAGATGGCATCCATTATCAGTCAGAATGCTGAAAATACCCATCACGCCACGACCATGGCAGAAGCGGCAACGCAGGCTTCATCGCTCAGCGGAGAGGCAATGTCGTCAGTGATGGACACCATGGGGCGTATCCGGGGCAGCTCGGCCAAAATTGAAGAGATCACCAGCGTTATCGACAGTATCGCTTTCCAGACAAACATTCTGGCCCTCAATGCGGCAGTAGAGGCAGCCAGAGCAGGGGAATCGGGTAAAGGCTTTGCCGTCGTCGCAGCAGAAGTGCGCTCGCTGGCGCAGCGTTCCGCTTCTGCTGCCAAAGAGATTAAAGAGCTGATTGCGCACTCGGTCAGCCACGCCGAAGAGGGAATGGTGATGGCCAGAAATGCCGGTGACAAAGTGAAACAGAGCGTAGATGCTATTGGACAGACGGCGCAGCTTATCCGCGATATATCTGCCTCCTCTCAGGAGCAGAGCAGCGGGATTTCGCAAATTAATATCGCAGTAAACCAGATGGATCAGGTGACACAGCAAAACGCAGCGCTGGTAGAAGAGTCTGCCTCTTCAGCAGGCGATCTCGCAGAACGCGCCTCGCGTCTGCGTCAGCTGGTGGCTGTTTTCCACACGGCGTAATCTTTGCGACGATGCGGGCGCGTCCCGCATCTGCTCGCGCAGTAAAAAAGCAGAGAATCGTTGCGAACCAACACGATTTGTCAAAAAACTTGTCTGCAGCGGATTACAATCCCACCCCGTTTCGCTTATTTACTGCGCTTCTGTATGATTCTGAAAAAAGGCGATTTTGTGCACTTTTGCTGGTTTTTACTGGAAACGTAGCTTTAATATTGACAGTAATTCAGCCAGATTATTTCAGACAGGATTATACGTAGCTGCCGCCGGCTGATAAAGTAGACAGGTACACTCACGTAAACTGGAGTATTTAATGCTAACCACAATCATTTACCGTAGCCACATCTCCGCGGATGTGCCTGTGAAAATTTTGCCGGGTATGGTTGAGAAGGCGAGTCTCCTGAATGAGTCACACCAGGTTACCGGTATTCTGCTCTTTAACGGTACACATTTCTTTCAGATCCTTGAGGGACCTGAAGAGGGTGTTATGACGATCTACAATCGCATCTGTGCTGACCGTCGTCATCACAATGTGGTTGAACTTATGCGTGACTACTCCCCTTATCGCCGTTTCGGTAATTCCGGGATGGAGCTGTTTGACCTGCGCGAACATGACCAGTCAACCGTACTTCAGGCGGTACTGGATCGCGGTACTTCACGCTTCCGGCTGACCTATGACGATCGGGGCCTGCAGTTCCTGCGCACGTTTGTTGAATCGCGGGAAAAAGAAAACTATTTCGAAGTGCTGCCTGCCGATCTGTGGGATTTTATTCCCGACATGACGGGGTCGCTTCAGGAAGAGCACGGCATTCATTTCCGCCCGGTTGTGGATCCACTTGGCCGCGAGATCACCGCACTGGAGGCTATTTCTGATAGTCCGGAGAGCGCAGGTGAAGATGAAGATAAGTATATTGATAATCTGAACGCCGTACGCATGGCGCTGATGAAGGCGGGCAAAGCCTGTCCGGATGGCATGACGCTCTATCTGACTATTCTGCCTATGACGCTGGTTGCGGTGCCTAACGCGGTTGACACTATCACGGACGCCATTAAAAACGCCGGACTGGTGCCGGAACAGATTATTCTGGGCGTCAGTGAAACGGAAGTTATCCCGGGCCTGAATGATTTTACCGAAGCGGTTAAGCAGCTAAAACAGGCAGGCATCAGCCTGTCGATTGATAACTTTGGTGACGGCTCTGCCGGGCTTTCACTGCTGACTCATGTGCAGCCCGATCGCGTGCGTATTGCTTCCGGAATTATTCGCGATGTTCATCGCAGTGGTCCAAAGCAGGCTGTCGTTCAGGCTATTATCAAATGCTGTTCAGCGCTCGAAATCAACGTCATCGCTTCTGGTATTGAACAGCCGGAAGAGTGGATGTGGCTTGAGGCTGCAGGTGTTATCGACTTCCAGGGCTCGCTCTTTACCCCGCAGGGCACATCCGTGTCATGGCCGGAATATCGCGCGGCGATGTAACGCTTACTCTTTCACTATCAGTATCAGTCTGACCGACCGGCACATCACAAGCCGGTCGGTTGTTTTTTGTCATACCCTTTCCGGCTCTGCTCTTTTTTCAACCAGAAAAGATCTTTTCTGACAGCACTGCTGCGATAAATATGTGAAATTTATAAGAAACGCTCAGGCTCGCTGCGGTTCAGGGTTACACACTAAAATTCTGTGGTAAACTTTGCGCCCCCGAACCTGCAGGCGGACACATCATGAAAAAAGAATTTGAAGAAAAGATGACGGAAATTTTGATCGGTGAGGCGGTTACTGACTTACTTGATGCTAATGCAGCCATTTCATGGACCGCTTTACTTGATCGTCTGCGCGCTGGTCTTGATAAAGAGACCGATGAGCATCGCATCCGTGCCGGATTGCGTGCTATCGACGAAGTCAGACGTGAAATGCAGGTTAGGGCGTCTGAAAAAGCGATCGGGACTGAATCTGATATACGGCCTGCACGCGGAAAAATGCATTAAAATTGATTTAAATCAAAGACTCTCTAAGGTCTGACGCTAAATTGTTTCCCGGGAACAATTTCTGTTATACTGTATGCTTATCCACCTACGGACGGAGGTCATGTGAAAAATGACGCAGCCGCCGAAGATATCTACGCCGTTATTGGAACGGTTGTGGCGCGCCTTCTTAAGCCGGACCAGCATCTGACTCTGCATGAGATTACTACTGCACTGCATCACATGGGTGAGACAGCGACAGGGCAGGATGTTCGTGAGGCCTGCCGTAAAGCTGTCATTTTGCTTGCTCGTCAGATGCACTAACTAAAGCTCACGCAATATTAGCGATCAAACAACAGTCCAATCAGTGCCTGATAATGCTGCTCTTCTTCGGCGCTGGTTGCTGCTTCAAGACGACCAAGCAGTTTTGTGCATAACGCCTTACGGTTAAGGTTTTTGCCTGAGGTCAGAATTTCAACTACCAACTGTCCCAGCGTTTCCTGCTGGCTCAGAGTGGAAGCTTTGTTGAAATAATTAGCGATGTCACTAGCGGATGATGGATGCTGTACCATATTCTGACGCATAGTTAGCCTCGTTGTAATAAGTAAGTTGTACTGACAGAGGTAAAGTTATACAACTAACTTTTACTTGTACAGCTTTTTCTGCCACTAATTTATCGCCTGCGATCTTTTCATTCTTATTTTTCTTTTATATCAAATAGTTAAATGAAATTTTTTTTGAGTGAAAATTTTACTTCTTCTTTGTACAGCTTCTGCATTGAGACGTGTACAACGTGGTTGCGCTGATATTCTGCTAACTCTCTTCATCGTCACCTGAGGTAAAACGTATCGGTTTAGCCGATAACGCTGCCTGTTCATGACGTAGTGCCTGGGCCTGCCACTCTGTCTGAGTTTGGTGAATTCGCTCAGGCTGTACAAAATTTTTCAGCCAGCTTCTGGCATCGGCAATTTGTGCCAGACGCTCATCGTTCTCTTCTCTCTCTGCCATGCGACCCAGCTCTGCGATCAGGGCCTGAACGCTGATATCCCGATCGCCCAGTGCCAGATTGAGTGTCGCTTCGCCAATAATGACGTGACCTACTACCTTTTCATGAAATAACACTTCCGCTCTCCTCATCATAGTTTTGTAATGATTTTAAAGTGTAATGAGCAGCAATACTTCTACAATACGCTGTAAACGATCAGCTGAGTCCCGATGCAAAAAGTATTTGATGATTCTGAGATACAGGTTTGTAACGTACTGATAGCGTGCAGCATCATCTATTCATGCAGTGTAAACCGGCTAAAGGCAGAATAATCTTAAAAAATTTGAACGTTATTCATTGCTGTCTGTTTCAGCTCTGGCGCTTTTTCAGACGTTGCATGCCACTTTTTATAGCCCGCTGATTGCTGATGATTACAGCCTGGTCATGGGGGACAAACCTGAACCCGGTTAACAAAAGCCACGCTTTAGGACAATTGCCCGCTCTATACTCAGGCCTGGGTCTGCATTTATTCTGATAACTGCAACCCTGGCTGGCGTGCTCTGCTTTTACTCTATACGTGTGTTAAGCATGGCACGCGCTTACCTTATTAGCTTTATATCAGCAGAGTAAATTTTGCGCATGCAGGAGGGTGAGAGGTTAATGCTCCGGATTATCAGGAGTGAGGGGAAGGGTACTGATGATCACTCTGCGCAGCAGATGGCTGTCAGGCTGGCTGCCCCAGCAAAAGGTGATCCAATGTTCACAAAATGCGTGCCAGTCAGAAACCGGCACCAGCGGTTTGTCGCGACGTGTCCCGTCCCACACATAGACATAGTGATCGCAATCGCGCAGTGCCCAGGCAATCATACTCTCCCACATCACCTTTGCCGCATTGGTCTGAGCGCTATCGGTAACAATAATTGAACGCGTATGCAGGAAATAACAAAAAAAGCGACGTGCCAGGCCATGCACCGCCTGTTCATGCTGCGGCTGACGCGTGCGCCAGACCATAATCTGAATGCAGGCGCGTAACGGCGAGGTAAAATCCTCTGTTTCTTCCAGCCTTACTGCATAGACCGTTTCAGGTTTCGGTTCCTGGGTAACCAGCCGGTATTGTTTATCCTCCGGACAGACATAGAGCGCATAGCCAAAGGGAATAATAAAGCCTGGCAGCGTGAATACGCGCGTCTTACCTGTAAGAAAAGCACAGGTATCGTCCCGGTTTGGCACTTCACGGCTCAGAATCTGATTAAAGTGCGTATCAGGTAAGGTGATGGGCATGTGGTTATCCGCTGTCGTACGTTCCAAAAGACCTCCCTGAAAACCGGAGTGGATTTGATCATCAGTTTTAATGAGTAATAAGCTGGTACAGCAGGAAAAAGTGTAGCCGGAGATAAGGTTATAAGCGTCTGTTCAGATACGCTGTAGCAGGGCGGAGGTGTCGTCCATGACAGTTTCTCCGGCCGGTGAACGCTTGCGCGTAACCGATAAGGTTATCTTTATCGTCGTCTTCCAGCCGGAGCCGGATTACGTCCATAGGCGTCAGTTCTTTTCGTCGTTCAGGCTTGTCAGTGTCTGCAAATAGGGCACGTGCGGAACAACGTGCTCGGGTTTATCGAAACTTTTCAGCCAGCTTCTGGCCTCTGAGATCTCAATAAGACGGGCATCGCTGCCACCCGCATTTGCCATTGATTCGAGCTCATTAATCAGTGAACGAACGCTGATCTTTTTTTCGCTCAGTGCAAGGCTGAGTGCCGCTTCGCCGATAATGACATGACCTATCTCGTCGTGTTGAATAGACAAACAAACCTCCTTTACGATTGCATGATAACCTCACCACTTACTGTAGGCGTAACGGCAGAATTTGCCGGATATATTTTGAAATTTCCCAAATCAGCTAGCAGAATTTTTTGATCGAACGCTTTTTAGCCAATGAAAATTCTGCGGGCTTTCGCCAGCGATCGTTCTGAAATTCTGCAAAAAAAAAGCCCGCGCAGGGCGGGCTAACAAAATGTTGAAGAGGATTTCTCTCGCTGAAAACGCATCCTGTGTGTTGTTTGCCAGAATAGGCTGGCTCATACACTATAGATGACAAACCATTTTAAATTGGGTTTTAGCTGTAAACCGACGAAAATCTGCGTTGCTCATCGGACCAGCATAAAATAGGGCAATAAGCTAATCAGGCAGGCTATAAGCAGTTTACAGAAATGGATAACCGGGCCAGAGGTAAGTAGATAACAACAACCCGTGAAATTGACAAAAAAATGCCTCCGCGAGGAGGCAAGGTAGGAGTTACTCAGCTCAGTGCTTAGTTGGATTTCTCACTGAACACACTAAGAATAGAGAAATTTGTCAGTTTTTCCGACTCGCTTAGTAAAAAATTATACATACAAAACTTATAGTTAGCATGATTACTGATTAACTATATGAATAATATGGCTTTAGTTTGTGATGAAATCGTTTTCTAAGAATTTACTTATATTTTCATTAACCTGCTCATATCACCCTTTCTAATCTTATTCTTCAGGTAGCGACTTTTCTGTGGATGGATTTTTAACCAGACTCAGTACCGCACACCTTTTGCTTTCATATCTGAAGTGCGCCACCGACTGCAAACCAATATAAATATGCGCCTTAAAAGAGGCGTGATTGTCACTTTTGACAAAAAGCACAGGGTGACGCGTGCTCCATTGAGAGTCATCCTAAAACTTACGTTTCGCTTGATGACTGGCGAGAGCTTGCCAGGCTTAGGAGTGTCATTTCCATCAGATAAGGAGAAATCATGTCACGGTTTGCAGATAAAGTTGTCGTTATTACTGGTGCAGGCTCAGGTATTGGCGCTGCGTCAGCACAACGTTTTGCTGCTGAAGGGGCATCAGTAGTACTGGTGGGAAGAACTGAAGAGAAGCTGCAGAAAGTCAAAGAGGCTTTACCTGCCGGAAAACATCTTGTTGTTCCCTGTGATGTTTCAGATGCCGGGCAGGTCAGGCAGCTTAGTGAAAAGGTGAACCAGCATTACGGGCGCGCGGATGTACTGGTCAACAATGCGGGCAGTATCGTTCAGGGCAAGATCCATGAAGTCTCTCCTGATGACTGGAAAAAGCTGATGGGCACCGATCTGGATGGCGTCTATTACTGCACGCACTACTTTATGCCAGCCCTGCTGAAAACCAAAGGTAACGTTGTCAACATCTCTTCCGTATCCGGACTTGGTGGCGACTGGGGAATGAGCGTATATAACGCGGCCAAAGGCGCTGTGACCAACTTCACGCGCGCACTGGCGATGGACTATGGCTCAGACGGCGTCAGAGTCAATGCTATCTGTCCGGGATTTACGTTTACTGATTTAACGGAAAACGCAAAACAGGATGAGGAGCTGCTGGCACGCTTTTACGACCGCATTCCGCTACGCCGTGCGGGAGAGGCTGATGACATTGCGGGCGCAATTGTCTTTATTGCCAGCGATGATGCGCGCTATATCACGGGCGCTAACCTGCCGGTTGATGGCGGTTTAACGGCATCGAACGGTCAGCCAAAACAGGCCTGATAGCAGCAAAAAAGCCCGCGCAACTGCGCGGGCTTATCTTTGACGTCACACAAACTATGAGCGTGGGATCTCAGACACTTCTTTGACATCAGCTTTATTAATCTGCTGTTTAACGCCGTTGGCATCAACATAACCCAGCAGTCCTGATTCCGCTTCTTTTGGCTTACCATCGCTGACAATAGTACGACCATCATTAGTATGAATCGCATAGGTGGTGCGGGTGCAGCCGGTAAGGGCGGACAGGGCAATAATCGCTGCTACTGGAAGTAAAATAACTTTCTTCATTGTACTCTCCTTGATAGATGGATCAGTTATTCAGTTCACTCATGTTCGTGATTTGATCACGATTGATCTGCTCAGTTTTGCCGGTTTGCGCGTTTTCATACGATACCAGCCCGGTATCGCTATCTACCTGTGGTTTACCACTGGTAATAATGGTGCGGCCATCAGTCGTTTTAATCGCCTGGTTAGACGAGCAGCCGGTTACGGCTAAAAGAGATGTCAGGACTGAGGCAGCAACAACCATTTTTTTCATCATATTTCCCTATTTTCTGGACACGTTATAAGAGGAGCATAGTCCATAATTTCCGGGGGTGGTCTGACCTTGATGATTTTTTTGTGCAATTGATGCGGTGAACAGCAGGGGAGTACGGCCGTAGCGGAGCATATATTTTGCTATCCTTCCGGTGATGCCTGAGAAACAGATAAAGGCAGGCGAACCATCAGAAAAGAGACAGTCTTGTTAAGAAAATTTTGGCTAAAGAGAGGGCACGCCACGGAGGCGCACTTTATAGCCCGCAGGAAAACGAGTATGCAGCGAGCTGACGCAGATAAAGTAAATAAATATTATCAGGCCGCTTCTGCACGCCCTAAAAGCAGATTGAAAAGATTCTCATAATGCATCTTCTCACTGGCATCTGTACATTTATCCAGCCGGGAAAGTAAAGCGATACAGAGCGCTTTGCGATTAAGAATTTTATCAGAAAATAAAATATCTTTAACCATTTCACCCAGCAATTGAAATTCTGTGGACTGACGTATTCTGGTCTGCTCTTCAGCGCTGACTTTATCCATTACGGGAAGATAATGATTCTGGCACATAGTTCTCTCTTATTAATTTAACCGGCGGATGGATCGGCACTGAAGCACTATTAATTCATTTTCCTGGCCAGCAACCGAATAACTTTTTCGCACGCCTGCTGCATTTCAGGGCTGTCCGCTCGTAAGCCTGTTCGGTATAACGCGCCGATGATCTCCTGCAAAGAAAGCGTTTCACCCGGTTTTAAAATCTGTGTAATTACGTCACCCAGTAAAGCGTACATCGCTTCCGCATCTTCTGAATCGTCTTGCTGCACATAACCCCCGTCCATTTTTAAAATTGCTTAATGTTTGTAATATGTCAGGGACGCCTGTTACTGAAAATCGCGACGACAGCACAGTAGCTTAATTAGGAAATGCGTATTTCCTAATAGCGCAGCAGCGTTAATCCAGCAGGCGCAGCGTCATCTTAATAGTTTCTTCGCCATTAGTCACATCCTGAATTTTGCCCACTACGCGCATACCAAACGCAATACAGAGCAGTAAACCGGCAGTCGTATCGGCATCCAGATGACTTGCTATAGAACCATCAGCCTGGCCCTGCTGAATCAGCGACATCAGGAAAGCGCGGTTGCGCAGCACTGCCTGGCGTACCAGATGAGATAACTCTTCATCAAGCGTCTGCAGCTCCACGGTGCTGCCCACCACCAGACAGCCGCGCCGTCCCTCTATCTCGCTGGCGGAATCGAGATAGAACTGGAGTAGCTCAGCGACGCGTTCACGACCCGTAGAGAATGCGTTCAGACGTTCGCGCAGATCGGTATTGCGAATGGCAATGTAGCGCTCGAACACGCGCAGAAAAAGCGAGCGCTTGTCCTGAAAAGCTTTGTAGATACTCCCCGCAGTAAGCTGCATAGCATCACCAAGATCGGCAATAGAGGCAGCGTGAAACCCTTTCTGGCGGAAAATGATCATCGCATTATCAAGCGCAACATCAATATCAAAATTGCGCGGCCTGCCGCGTTCGCGGGGAGCTGTGGCAGAGGATTTTACTGGTGGCATTTTCAGCCCTTATAAAGCGATTATTTCCAAATTATCCCGGTTGCGTCCGGGCCGGTCAACGCCGGAGATTTGCGCTAGAGTTAAGTGGTTAAATTACATCGTATTGCGATAAATATTTCAGCCTTTGTGACAGGGGGATCAGCATGAAAGATGTCTTTATTGTGGGTGGTGCAGGAAAGATTGGTCGTGAGCTGGGTCAGCAGCTGACCCGTGCCGGCGTGACGGCACGGGCGTTGTGTCGTACCGCTGGGCAGGAAGCCAGCCTGCAGCAGCAGGGTATCCAGGCTGTCAGAGGCGACCTGGTTGCCCTCGATGAACAGCAACTCACCGAACTGATGCAGGGATGTGGAGTCGTGGTCTTCACCGCTGGTGCCGGCGGAAAAGGCGGAGAGGCGATGACAAATGCCGTTGATGGCGACGGGCTGGCTAAGTCAGTTGCAGCCGCACAGCGGGCCGGTATTAAACGCTTTATTCTGGTCTCCGCCTTTCCGGAAGCGGGGCGTGGCAGGCAGCTTTCTGACACTTTTGAAAACTATATGCGCGTAAAAAAACAGGCCGACGTGGTTCTCGCCGCCAGCGCGCTTGAATGGGTTATTCTGCGTCCCGGCACGTTAACAGATGAGCCGGCAACCGGCAAAATCAGCGCCGGACCGGCAATTGCCTATGGCACGATTGCCCGTGCCGATGTTGCAGCCACCCTGGCAGCGCTGGTCCATCAGCCTGCCGTATCCCGCGTCATTATTGAGCTGACGGCGGGAGAGACACCCGTTGCAGAGGCGATAGACGCGCTGGTTTCACGCTAACCGGTTCAGCCGCGAGGAGACGTTATGGCACATTTACCGGATGCGCATCTGCAGGCAATCTGGCAAAAGCTGACTCATGCGGTCAGCGCGCGCTCACCCTTTACCCTGATGCAGCTGGCCAGCGTGGCAGAGAATGCGCAGCCTAAGATCAGAACCATAGTGCTGCGCGATTTCAGCCTCGCGCCAGCTTCCTTACTGTTTACCACTGACGTGCGCAGCGCCAAAGTGCAGGAGATGAGAGATAATCCGCAAGTTTCGCTGCTGGGCTGGGATGTGGAGAACAGCTTTCAGCTGCGTCTTGAGGGTAAGGCAGGCTGCGTGGATGAAGGCGAACTGCGCCGTACCGTCTGGCAGAAGCTGCGGCCCGCTGCGCAGCAGTTATTTTACTCGCCTGATTCACCCGGTGAGATCCTTGATGATCCGGATGCGCTGCGTAGCGGACACGCCTCCGCTTCGTTAGCTGACCCCCCGGAAAATTTTGCGCTGATACGCATCATGATAGAGCGTGTTGAGTCGCTTGATGTTAGTAGCGAACCTCATCAGCGCCGTGAGTTCTTACTGCGGGCGAACGGATGGACAGGACGGTGGCTGGTGCCTTAGCTCGCCTGACTCAAATATTTTCAGCTAAGTGAAAATGTGGATGTTGAGATTTATTCATCCTGATTAAACGGGGTGCAGATTAATCACGCCTTAAAAAACATAAGGTTATGCGCCTTTCGGTTCACGCCTGCCTTCATTTCAATTTAGTTATGGGCTTAATGAAGTCGCTGCCCATCTGAACATGAAAAAGCTTCAGGTTCGGTGAAATTTAATCACTTTTTTTCAGCAGGGGAGTAAGGCATAAAAGAGTCAGCCCATTGAGGAAATGGTTATATCAAATCAGCATTCAGCGTCGGTTGTACAGGCAGACAGAGAAGCAGGTTTACATCAGAAATTGAGGTGAGAAATTACGATGAACAAAGAATTTACCTTTTCAATTAAAAGCCTTCGTTTTGACGAAAACTATAATCCTTCTGCAAACACGCGTATCACGACTAACTTCGCTAATCTGGCAAGGGGTGAAATGCGTGAGGAAAACCTGCGCAACGCACTGAAGATGATTGATAACCGCTTTAACTCGCTGGCGCACTGGGACAACCCGAAAGCTGACCGCTATGCCGTTGAGCTGGATATCATCTCTGTTGAGCTGAATATCGATCCGGCGGGAAATGAAAAGCCGTTTCCGGTCATCGAAGTCCTGAAGACAACCGTAGTTGATAAAACAAGCGGGCAGCGCTTTGAAGGCGTCGTCGGGAACAATTTCTCTTCCTGGGTGCGCGATTACGATTTCAGCGTTGTGTTATCTGAGCACAACAAAAACCAGGCCGGTTTCAGTACGCCAAAAAACTTCGGTGATCTGCACGGCAATATCTTCAAAGGCTTCGTCAGCTCAGATATCTATAAAGCCAGCTTCAGCAAGCGTCCGATTATCTGCCTGAGCGTCTCCAGTAAAAATACCTATTACCGTACTGGTAATCATCATCCGGTTCTGGGGATTGAATATCGGCAGGACGCGGATTCGCTGACCGATCACTACTTTGCCAAAATGGGCCTGCAGGCGCGCTATTTCATGCCGCAGGGCAGCGTTGCGCCGCTGGCTTTCTATTTTGCCGGCGATCTGCTGCGTGATTACAGCGATCTGGAGCTTATCAGCACCATCAGCACGATGGAGACGTTTCAGAAAATCTATCGTCCGGAGATCTACAACGCGAACTCAGCGGCCGGACAGGAGTATCAGCCGAGCCTGTCACACAAGGATTATTCACTGACACGCATCGTTTATGACCGTGAAGAGCGTACGCATCTGGCGGTTGAGCAGGGTAAATTCACCGAACAGCATTTTATCAAACCTTACCAGACTCGTCTGGAGCAATGGTCTGCTGAGTTTGCGCACTGATTAATGGAAAAAAGGTTATCTATAGTGAAAAAGTTATTACCGACATCGACGTCTGGCAGTTTACCGAAACCTTCATGGCTGGCGCAGCCGGAAACATTATGGTCCCCGTGGAAACCGGCGGGTGACGATCTGGCAGATGCCAAGCGCGATGCGCTACGTCTCTGCCTCGACGACCAGCTGCGGGCCGGTATTGATATCGTCAGCGATGGTGAGCAGACGCGTCAGCATTTTGTGACGACGTTTATTGAGCATCTCAACGGCGTGGATTTTGAAAAGCGCGAAACGGTGCGGATCCGCAACCGCTACGATGCGAGCGTACCGTCGGTGGTAGGTGAAGTTTCACGCACTAAACCTGTATTTGTTGATGATGCAAAATTCCTGCGTCAGCTGACCACTCAGCCGATCAAATGGGCGCTGCCTGGCCCGATGACCATGATCGACACGCTGTATGACGGTCACTATAAAAGTCGCGAAAAACTCGCCTGGGAGTTTGCCAAAATCCTCAATCAGGAAGCCAAAGAGCTGGAAGCCGCAGGCGTGGATATCATCCAGTTTGATGAGCCTGCCTTCAACGTCTTCTTTGATGAGGTTAATGACTGGGGTATTGCGGCGCTGGAGCGTGCCATTGAGGGATTACAGTGCGAAACCGCTGTACATATCTGCTATGGCTACGGCATTAAAGCCAATACTGACTGGAAGAAAACGCTGGGTTCTGAGTGGCGCCAGTATGAAGAAATTTTCCCGCGCCTGCAGCGCTCAAATATCGATATCGTCTCACTGGAGTGCCAGAACTCCCGCGTGCCGATGGAGCTGATTGAACTGATCCGCGGGAAAAAAGTGATGGTCGGTGCCATCGATGTGGCAACCAATACTGTCGAAACGCCGGAGCAGGTAGCGGAAACGCTGCGTAAAGCGCTGCAGTTTGTCGATGCGGATAAGCTCTATCCCTGCACCAACTGCGGTATGACGCCGCTGTCGCGTCAGGTTGCTCGCGGCAAGCTGGATGCGCTGAGCGCCGGTGCTGATATCGTGCGCCGCGAACTGCTGGGCCAGTAATATGCCTGAGGGTGTATCAGGGCTGACGTCTGACGTCGGCCCTTTTTTTATCATTCTTAACCGCGCCGTACGCTTTTGCGGCTATCCCGGCCAGGCGGCTCGCCAAACAATCGGGTATATTCGCGCGTAAACTGCGTCAGGCTCTGGTAGCCCACCTCCAGGGCAACAGCAGCAATATTTCCCTGCCGGATAAGTAACTGCTTACGTGCGGCACACAACCGCAGACGCTTTTGATATTGCAGCGGTGAAAGCCCGATGCTGGTTTTAAAGCGGCGGTGAAATGCGGAAACGCTCATGCCAGCCAGGGAAGCGAGCAGCGTGGCGCTGAAAGGGTCGCTGTAACAGGCCTGAAGATGGGTAATCGCCTTACGCACATTGGCAAAGTGCCCGCTGTGGTCCGCTATCTGTCGCAATACTCCTCCCTGCGTGCCGCTTAGCAGGCGATAAAGTACCTCCCGCTCCAGCAGCGGCACCATGATCGCTCTGTCGTCCGGTTTTGCTCCGGCACGCAGCAGACGCAGCCAGGCGTCAGTCAGCGCCTCTTCTGCCTCACCCACCGCAAAACCGAGCTGCGCAGCTGGCATAGCCGTCGCCGGCAGCTGGCACATCAGCTCGCTTACGGCTGCAATATCAATAGTCAGCCGGATAGCCAGATAGGGAGCGGTTTCGCTGGCAACGGCGACTTTGCCGGCTGCGGGCCTGTACCTGCGCGCTGTAACACTTCGAACGCCAGCGCACTCAGCGTCTTACTCATCATGGTATCGCGTTTACTCCTGCAGCGGTCATCCTGCATAAAAGCAGAATCGGGCAGGTATGCTGGCGCGAGCACGCTGCGGACATATTACTCTCAGGATCGAACAGTCTGCGCAGCCTGCAGCATGGTGATGTTATGACAGAGAGAGGATAAGAATGGAACTGAATAACCGGGTAGTCATCATAACAGGAGCGTCGTCCGGCATCGGCGAGGCGACCGCGCGTGCAGCACTACAGGCGGGCGCGCGTCGCTATGCTGGCACGCAGGCGCGAACGCCTTGAAGCGCTGGCTGTTCCGGCCACACGGGCGCTGGCAATCGCCTGTGACCTTACCCAATCAGAAGCGTGCGCGCGGGCCGTTCAGCAGGTTATCGCCAGCTGGGGCCGGGTCGATGTCGTGATAAATAATGCCGGGCAGGGGCTGTACGCGCCGGTGGAAGCGATCGACGTCAGCGACTTCAGAGAGGTGCTGGCGCTCAATCTTATTGCCCCGCTACAGATGATGCAGGCGGTGGTGCCCGTTATGCGTCAGCAGGTAGGCGGAAGTATAGTCAACGTCAGCTCGGGTGCCACACTCGGAACATACAGCGGCTCTGCTGCCTATACCAGTGCCAAAGCGGCGCTGAATATGCTTTCGGCGGTTGCGCGTCTGGAGCTGGCTTCAGCAGGTATCAGCGTGTCACTGCTTTATCCTTTCGTAACGGCAACGGTGTTTTATCATTCGGTAAAAGCGGGACAGGCCGAGGCCTGCGCTCAGGCGGCAGAAAGTGCTGCGCTTTTGCACGCGCCTGCGCTGGTGGCAGAGGCTCTTCTGGATTTGGTACGCAGCGGTGCAGCAGAAGCCGATCTGGTTCCTGTCGCCTTTGGCGGCAGCTGGCAGCCTGAGAACGAGTGCAGATGAAAATAAGTGTGCGGCGGCGCAGCAATATGCCATTCGCGCGTTGCTTCCGGCGCAATGCATCCCTTACGTTAGCGGCAGGCCCGTTAAACACAGGATTCCGGCAATGGCGGATGGAAGCAATACGATTACCGATTTAAGCGCGCTTGCAGCGTGCTACGGCGCGGTGGCGAAACCGTCGCTGACCAAAGTCACCGATCATATTCACCCGGCGTATCGTCCCTTTATCGCCGCCTCACCCTTTGTCGCGCTGGCCACCAGCGGACCGGATGGGCTGGACGTTTCACCCAGAGGCGATCCGGCAGGTTTTGTGCATATTGAGGATGAGCGCACGCTCTTGCTGCCGGACAGACGCGGCAATAACCGTATCGATAGCCTGCGCAACATTTTGCATGATAATCGGGTAGCGCTGCTGTTTCTGATCCCGGGTATCGGGGAGACATTGCGCGTAAACGGAACCGCCACCATAAGCGTCGATCCCGCCTTACTTACCCGCTTCGCGATGAATAATCAGCTGCCAAAAACGGTGTTAACCATCACCGTTGAGAGCGTCTTTTTCCAGTGCAGCCGGGCCATCATTCGCTCCCGGCTCTGGGATCCGGCGACGCAAATTACGCGGGAGGCGCTGCCAAGCACCGGTTCCATACTGAACAGCATTTCGCAGGATATTGACGCCGGCGCCTACGATGCGGCACTCCCTGGTCGCCTGAAAGAGACACTCTATTAATCCGGCCTGATGCCGCACAGCAACCTGCACTCTACAGCCTGCCAGCAGGCTGTTTTCAGTTCCGCAGACTACCGGGTTCTCAGACGGTAAATATCAGCAAAGTAAAGATGGCCTTTACGGGCATACTGCGCCTGCAGGGTAGCTTTTTCGCTTTCGGTGAGTACATCTCCATTGAGCAGGTCATGAATAAAGGCTTCGCGAACGTAAACTTCCATGTACCAGTCGCCGGTATAGCAGTTCTTCCATGCGCCTTTATCGATATCTTTTACCCGGTAAGACGGGTTCACGTGAAAAAAGAAAAAGAAGTTACAGACGGCAAAAATGGCACAGCAGACGACATACTCAATTGTGCCGAAGGAGTCGGAGTAGAGTAAAAGTGCCATGGTCAGCACAAACAGGAAACACATCAGGCCATACAGGCCCGGGTACTGACGGATAAACGATACGTCGAAATAGGGTCGATCGTTGCGTTTTTCCGCGCGGTTGATGCTGTCCAGCTCCTGCTGCAGAAGCGCATTAAGTTGATTGCTCATGTTTTAAACCTTATCTGCCCATAATGATGGAGTTAACGTTTTACTGACTGTTGTTAGCGTCACGCTGCTAAATCGCCATACCGGAAAAGTGGATGGGATCGGCCAGCATGGCGGCCAGAATTTTCAGGCCCTCTTCACACTGCTGCCGCGACTGAGAACCGCCCAGACAGATGCGCAGCGCGTCAGCAGGAAGATTACCAGTGCAAAACGCGGCACCGGAGACGGCGCTGATCCCTTTTTCACGCAGCTTTGCCGCGATGTCGGAGGCGTTGGCGTTGACCAGACCGGGCAGCGGCAGCCAGAGGTGATAGCCTGCGCTGTCAGCCTGAAACGGATATCCGGTCAGGCAGGCCGCTGCAATCTGCTGGCGGATGCCCGCCTCCTGTCTGATAGCGATCAGCATGCGATCCGCCGTCCCGTCATTGATCCACTGTCGCGCCAGCGCATTAGTGAGCGGGCTGGACATTACCGTCAGCGCCCGCAGCACGCCGGAAAGCAGCTGCGTCATCTGTCTGTCCGGGCCCTTCACAAACGCGATCCGCAATCCGGGGCCAAAGCACTTCGACAGGCCGGTAAGATACCAGGTCAGTTCCGGTATTAATCCGGCAAACGTTGGCACCGGCGCATCGCTGAGCGCCGCATAAGCGTCATCTTCAATGACCGTAATGTTATAGCGCTGACAGCACTCAGCCAGCGCCCGCCGGCGCGCTTCCGGGATCGTCATCGTGGTCGGATTTTGCAGCGTCGGGTTGATATAGAATGCGCCGATCTCGCCGCTGCGACACAGCGCCTCAAACGCCAGCGGATCGGGCCCCTGCGCGTCACAGAGCACCGGCTGCAGCCGCACACCCAGATGACTGGCAATCGCTTCATGCCAGGGTAAATCAGGCTGCTGACACAGACCGCACCTTTCCTGCGCTTCAGTAGCGTCATGATGCCCATCAGAGCGCTGTGAATGCCCGGACAAACCAGCACGTCGGCCTCGCTCTCTACGTGAAGTTTGCGCCCGATCCAGCGCATCGCTGCTGCTTTATCCTCTGCCGTCCCGCCAAAATCCTGATAGCGCAGCAGACTCAGCATGTCGGTCTGGTTAAAAAGGTTGATGGCTCCTGCGCGCAGCGCTTCCTCAACGGCGGCACCGGCAGGCTCTGTCGGCGCATTCATGGTCATTTCATAAGTGCTGGCAGGCAGAGCTGAAGAGGCTGATGCCCGTGCACGAATAAAGCTGCCGAGTCCGGGGCGTGAGTCAATTAATCCTCTGCGCCGCGCTTCCGCATAACCGCGCGTTACCGTGGTGTAATTCAGACCCAGCGTTTCAGCCAGTTCACGCAGCGGCGGCAGACGGTAGCGTGAAGGCAATTCGCCTGTACTGATGCCCTCTGCAATGAAATCCGCGATGCGCAGATAGGCCGGACGTTGCGTCTGCTGCTGAAGCAGGGCTGCCCAGCGCGTAAAAAGCGGCGTAATCATATTAAATCCTGTCTCAGGACGTTACGCAGACAGGTATATCACAGCCATAATCAAGGCGTAACTTGATTGCATGGTTGATTGCATCAGTTTTTCCATTTGACTCACTTTACGTGTTATCTGTACAGCGACGGGACGGGGCAGATTGCCGTAAAAGGAGGCTCTCGCTGCCCGCCGCGGGGAATAACGCTTTACCGATTAAAGATTGCAGGCGGGTCAGCCGATAACGCTTCTGTGCTGCGTCAGTTTTTGTATCGGGTCAGAGAAACAGCGACGTTTTGCCAAATCAGGCAGGCGTAAAATGATTCTCTGACTATCATCGTTCTTTTACGCGCGTGCAGGATAGCAAGCCGGGCGATCGGGATATCTGCCACAATACGTTTTATGCTCTTTGAGTATCGTCAGAATAAACCAGGTCCAGCTATCATGAGCACAACGATCAAACCTATCTTATCCGCCGTTTGGTCCACCAACGCCCTGGGGATCTGCGTCACCAGCCAGGAGTGCCCTGCCGGCCTGATGCCTGCGCTCAAAGGCGTCACGCTACGGGAGTGGCTGAGCATCGCCCAGGCTGATGAGGATGCAAAAATTGCGCTGCTGCTGACTGCGGCCCTGGAGCGCGTACAGCCTTTTCATATTGAAGTGCCGATCAACTGCCTGGATGGCACCCTGCGCCATGTCATCGTGTCAGGATTGCCGGGCGAGCGGGCGGAAGCGCCACACCTGCAGTACAGCGGTTTCGTACTGGATGTCACCGGACAGCGTAAGGCGCTGGAGGAGGCGCTGCGCACGGCCGCTGAATATCGCCTGCTGATTGAAAACAGCACTGATCTTATCGCTCACTGCGATGCCGAAGGGCGGTATGTCTCAATTTCTCCCTCCTACAGCGAAATGATTGGCTGGTCAGCCGAAGAGATGCTGGGCCAGCGGGTGACGGACTTTCTGCACCCTGACGATCGCGCACCTGCAGCCGCGGTGCTGAGTGCTATTTTCGCCGGGGGGGAGCAGCCGGATGTGGTGGAGGTGCACAAACGTCATCGCAATGGCCACTATATTACGCTTGGCACAAAAGCCTGCGGCGTGACCGATCCCTCCACGGGAAAGAACATCGGTGCGGTACTGGTATCGCGCGATATCACCCGCGACAAAGAGAAAATGCTGCAGCTGGAGCAGCAGGCGATGCGCGATGCGCTGACCGGCCTGCCAAACCGCTCCTGGTTTTATAAGCAGGTTGACGCCCTGCTCGCACAGCAGCAGGAGCAGCGCCTTGTCACGGTGCTGTTTCTCGATCTGAACGGATTTAAAGCCGTTAACGATTCAATGGGCCATGCGGCAGGTGATTCGCTGCTGTTACAGATAAGCGAGCGGCTGCAGAGCTGCCTGGCGCCGGATGAGTCGGTTGCCCGACTCGGCGGCGATGAGTTTGTGGTAGCAGCCCGATGCCGCGATCGCCGGGAGGCCTCTGCGCTTGCTGAACGTCTGATTGCCAGCTTCAATGCTCCTTTCAGCATCAGCAGCAGGACGATAAGCATCGGGGCCGCCATCGGCATAAGCCAGGCGCGACCTGCGACATTATCCGCTAAATTACTGATTC
Source organism: Pantoea eucrina (assembly GCF_002095385.1). Classification (GTDB taxonomy): domain Bacteria; phylum Pseudomonadota; class Gammaproteobacteria; order Enterobacterales; family Enterobacteriaceae; genus Pantoea; species Pantoea eucrina. Next base: position 116,401 of record NZ_MIPP01000002.1, read on the forward strand.
AGCAGGCTGACACCGCCATGTACCAGGCAAAAGCCCGCCGTGACGTCGCATACCAGTTTTTCTGCCTGCCCTCGCATCTGTGACGGGTTGCTGGCAGATGCCGCACCATTGACGGTTATTAGGGTACAGTGAATGCGCTATCGCGGTCTGAAACAGAACATTATTGAGCCGTCACATTTTATCCAGCTTAGCCAGGTCACGTTCTATATCAGCATGTCTGCCGCGATCCGCAATCTCGCGGCCAGGACGGGGCGCGGCGTTGAGCGCTTTTTCCAGATACTGTTTGGCCACTTGTTTATTGCCTTGTGCCAGCTGAAAGTCCCCATAAAAATAGTTAGGATCGATGCCTGCCGGATTGATAGCCAGCGCTTTCCTGAACATCGCCTCCGCTTTTTTATTATCGCCAAAACCAATTGGCCAGCCCGGAACCTGGTAATAGAGTGCGCCCAGGCTGGTATAGGCGGACCCCTGTAAAGCGTCCGGGTCAATAGATAACGCCTTTTCCAGATCCGCTTTAGCCTGTTTAACCAGGCTGAGCGCACCCAGGCCGCCTTTTGCGCCCGCCCAGCTGCTGTCGATAATGGCACCCCAGATAAGCAGCGCCGGCTCCTGATCGTGGCCCTGAAGATGATGTGCCTGCTGGCTAAGTGCGCTGAAGCACGCCTGTTTCTGATCTTCCAGCGACCGATACTGGCAGACCGACCAGTCATGCTGAAGGGTGGTCAGCGCTGATTCTGCCGATGCCGCACCCGGTAACGCAAAAAGTGACAGAGGTAATAAGGCAAAAAATGGATTCATCTATTTCATCTCCACAGGAGCATCAGACTGCAAAAAGCGCTTAATCAGCGGCAGTTTTTTTATCAGCGCGCGATCGACAAGGTGAGGCAGAAGGGCATTTATCCGGACAAAAACACGCTCCACTCCCCCCATTCTGGCTCTGCGGCGATCCTGCAGTAACGCCTCAGTAATAAACTGCGCTACTGCTTCGGGTGAATCGCTTTTGTTTCCCAGCGCCTTGTTCATCGCATTTACCGCCGCAGAGTTCAGCCCGGTCTGTGTGGCCCGCGGCGCTGCATAGAGCACTTTTATGCCTGTCGTGCTGAGCTCGCGGCCCAGCGCTTCAGAAAAGCGATGCAGCGCTGCTTTCGATGCACAGTAAACGCTGTATCCCGGATGTCCCAGCTCGCCGAGAATAGATCCGACATTGAGAATGGTGCCCTCTGCGCTGAACTGGTGGATCAGCGCGCGCGTAAGAATCAGCGGAATTTCAACGTTAACGAGCAGCTGCTCACGTACATCCGCAATGCTTTGCTGCTCAAGCAGCGCGAAACGACTGGTTCCGGCATTATTAATCAACACATCCAGGCGGTGGCCGGCATGAAAACAGCGGCTGAGCGACAGAATTTCTTCATCGCTATAATTCTCAACCACAAAAACGGTATGCCGCTCTGGATGCTCCATGCAGAGTCGCAGCCTGTTGAGTTCTGGTTGATTACGTCCTACCAGCCATAGCCGGGCACCCGCCAGCGCCAGCCTCTTTGCCAGCGCCTGACCGATCCCGCCGCTGGCACCGGTCAGCACAATATTTTTGTTAAGCAGCTCCATGCGGCACCTCAGAAAGTGCGCGGAGCATCTCACCATACAATGCATAAACCATGCGGGCGGTATGCACAATATCCTGCTGATCGCGCTCATCTGTCACTTTATCCATCAGGCTGGCAAAGAACTTCAGGTGTTCCAGATCCAGTGCCCCGTGTGAGCGCAGATAGGTTGTGGCCTCCTCCGGCAAATCGAGTGATTGCTGCAGGGATTCTGCAATCGGCGTGGCGATATTTACGCTGGTTCCTTCAAGTACGTGAACCATGCCAAATATGCAAAGCGGATTAACGCGTTCGATGCGGTAATAGAGATAAGCAAGCATGAGCTCTATTGCCCGCCCTGGCTGCCCCTGACGCACGCATTCAGCGTCACCGCCGCAGGCGCGAATGTCATTCAGGATCCACTCATGGTGGCCATATTCCTCTTCGATATACTCAGCCAGCGCGGCACGCAACCACTCTTTTTCTGCAGGCAGGCGACTGCCGGCACTCATCAGCAGCGGTACCGTATGACTGACGTGATGATAAGCCTGTGTCAGAAAAGCGATATACATGTCACGTGTCACCGCGCCCCGGGCAGTCTGCTCAATGACGACGCTGCTCAGCATCGCTTCCCGCGCCTGTTCTGTTTTGTCCTGCAATTGCTGATAAAAAGCCATTCAGATGTACTCCTCACAGTTCACTATTTGATCTTTCATCGCCGTCCAGATCGCATCACGACGCGGGCGCCCGTTTGCAGTCAGCATTTCGGGTGATGAAATAAGCGGGGTAAAAATAAGATGATGCGGACGCGCGTAATCCGGCAAAGTCGCGGATAAGGCCTCCAGCTGCTCACGCGCTAATGCCTCATTGCCAGCAAAAGCATCCACCAGCGCAACGTTCTGCTTAAGACCTTCGCCAAACATAACGATGCGCCGCACGGCCGGACAGCTGAGCGCTTCAGCTTCAATCCACTCTGGTGAGAAGTTACGGCCAAATGCTGTTATCTGGACGTTGCGCGCCCGACCGGTGATATGGATAAATCCCCCGGCGTCCTGTCCGGCAAGATCGCCGGTATCAATCCATTTCTCAAAGGGGGCATCGCCCAGATAACCCGCGGCGTTACCCGGGCTCGCCACCAGCAGGCTGCCTGTAGCACTGTTTGCCACGTCGATGCCTGGCAAAGGGCAACCTGCACTGCCATCCATCACATGCTCAGGCAGATTCAGTGCTACCACCGACCCACATTCGGAAAGCCCGTAACCCTCATAGACCGGCAGTCCAGCCTGACGTGCTGCACGCAGCACGCCGGCCGCAATTTTTCCACCACCCGCAGCAATAAACTTCAGTGGCTGAGTTGCTGCGGGTAACTGATGATGCACATAGCTCAGCACGCGCAGTAGTTCGGGTACCAGCACCAGACTCTGCGGGTGCCAGCGCATCAGCGCTCCGGCAAATATGTCCGGGCTAAACTGACTTGAACCGGTAAAGCCCACTTCAGCAGCCGCAGGCACAACCGTGGTGACGCCCAGTAACAAAGGCACATATCCTCCGCAAATATTCTCGAGCAGCGTGCTCAGCGGCAGTACGACCAGATGACGGTTCAGAGCCAGGGGCAACATCTGCTTGGCCAGCACTGAAGCGGTCCATTCAACGCCCTTTTGCGTGAGACAGACCCCTTTTGGCTGACCAGTAGTACCTGAGGTATAGGTGATTTTTACCGTGTCCTGATGCAGAGGCGGTGTCTCAGCAGAGCGGCATATATGCAACTGGCCCAGAGAGAAATCTTTAGACCGCCAGCCAGCCGGGCATAGGCTTCCCAGTAAGCCATCCAGACCGGCCGAATGGGCCACCCACGTACGCTGCTGTTGAGAGAAAAACGAGGGCACAGGGACGCAGACGACGCTGGCTTTCAGGCATGCCAGATCGGCTATCAGCCATTCCGGACCATTTTCCAGGGCCAGACCCAGACGGCGGACGCCCGCCTGCTTTAGCTCAGCAGCAAAACGTGACACCGCCTGTTCATAGTCACGCCATGTCCAGCTTCGCTGACTATTAACCAGGGCTGTAGCATCGGGCTGATGCCGGGCATGGCTGGCAAGGGCATCAATTAACATGACGGATCTCCTTCTGCTGCAGGCGCCATGGGGCAACGGGCAGTTCATCAAACAGATTGAGCAGCAGCGAATGTTCAGCCAGTGATTTTTGACCGCTGGTTAGATCACCCGCCATCACCTGAGGCGCGTGCTGATAATAGTCTCCCCAGGCTGCGGGATTTACCGTCAGACGTGTAGGTTCCGCAGCAGTGATGGTTACCGGCTTCAGGTGCAGACGACTGAAAATATTTCGAATTTTCACTGTTCCGGTAAACATGATGTAGCGATAGCGATAATGGTTAAGCAACAGACACACCGCGGCGTACATGACGCGGGCAGCGCTTCCTTCTGTCGCAGCGAAATTGCCAACTTCTACAATGTCTCCGCGCTGTGCATTGCAAAAGCCATGCTGTTGCAGGCTGCTCTCAGCCGGTTTGTCGAGATATTGCTCCAGAAACAGCGCGCCGTGTGATGCAGCTTTCATTCCGCAGGCAGCCAGCAAATTCTCTTCTCCGTCACACAACATCAACACCCACGGCATTAACTCTGTCAGGTGAGCACCAAATTGCTGAAAATAGCCATCACGTATAAATTTAGTGGCGGGATTAATATGCGAGCCACCCGGCACCCATTTCAGGGAGCATACCGGTGCAATTCTCATAATATTATCTTTTACCTGAATGATAAAAATCAGCTGAAGACGATTTATAATGCAAAAATATATGAATCAACCCCATGCAACCATGAGAATAGAGATATATTTCAACAAATGTTGTCAGTAATTTATTCCAGTGAAGAATTAGTTCAGCGTCAGAATAATAAGCGGGAAAATATCTCTCCGCTGCAAGCCAGACACCGCCTGATGAGGCCACCAGCAGCAGAGCAATTACGCCCAATCCTTGCACCGTTGCCGCGAGTCCACCGTTTGACGCAGCGGGAAGCCTCAGGCGTACTATCTGATGTATATCGCGCTCTATTTGATCAAACCTGAAGAAAATCCACGGGTAATACCATTTGATCCCTCTCTGAGTCAGCATCCAGGTCAACAGTATTGCTCCGAGTACCAGCAGCAGTAGCCCGGATATAGCATGCAGCCAGGTAACTAATGCCGGTAATCCCGCGCTGTTCAGCGCTTTTGCTTCAATAAAGTTTGAATTAATTATCTGTCCGGCTATCAGCAGCGCGATAGCGATATGCAGCGCGCGAAAGAATGGCGCGTAACTGTGCGGAAGATAATGCATTATCTTTTTTGTCATACTCAACTCCTGGTCAGGATAGAGTTAAGTATTGCAGTTGAATATTAACTGAACCTTAATATCAGGAGGCGCTAAAAAAAGTGCACGTAATTTTTCCTGGCTAAAAACGCTGTTTAGAAAAACATACCTGTTGAGGCATCTGTAAACAGCGCGTCGTGCCTGCCCGAATTTTTCCAAAGCAAAGAAGAAGACCAGCGGACAAAGGCGGTGCATTCATGGCGATGAGAATGCAGCGCTACTGGCTTGCTTGTACTGGTACAACGTAAACGTATAACGGGTTGCTTCAGGAGGGAGGCCGGATAGCTTACTGGTGTCCTGACCTGGCGGATGCGATCGTCAGGCCGACATCGGTTACCGGACGGACTCCGGGTAAAACAGGGACTGGTTGCCGCCAGACGAGTTATGCGCATGACTCATGCACAGCGCAGTTCCCACTGGTTTACGCATTTGGCTAATCAGTGTGGCTGTGATTTTTCTGAGTGGCAGGTTAATAAGTTATGTTAATAAACGGTGCTTTTATTTTTTTCATTATTTTTAATAACTAACCAGTTATTAAATTTTTTAGATCCGACGAAATAAATTCACGTAAAAGACTTTTATCTTAACTTCTGTTTTATGCGCTAACGAAGCGTAAGCCAGGCTGGACAATGCATTAGTAACGTGATGTTATTGTCTGCGCATTGATTACTTTTATCTGACATTTCCAAAATAAATACGCTCTGCCGATGCCTGAAAGCCGTGTTCTGTTTTCAGGTTTTGCTTTTTTCTCAGCTGAGGAAAATATCGTGTTTAAATTAAATCCTGTACTTCTGGCCCTTATTGCAGCACAAGGTATGATGTTTCCGGTTTTAAATGCATCGGCGGAGATATTTAAGCCCTATACGCCTGAAAACAATGATTATAAAGCGGGTGCATTTTATTTGCGTGGTGGTTCAGTTCGGTCGCTGACCGGACTGCCGCAGTTTACACCGGGCGTGAGTGGCGTAATGCGCACCACGCTGGGTGAGCTGCAGCGCGCGGGCCGGATCGTTACCGATACGCTGACCGGGTAACCCCGTATTAATGTCGGGCAGCAAAATCTGAATATCGTTATTCCCGATCCCGGGAACAACAGCTATAAATCCTTCCGCGTTTATGACAGCTTAGCCTTTACAGATTTACCAGAAATCAATACAGAGACAGAGGCAGAGGACTTTTATGCTGTAAACGATCGGCAATATATAGGTGCCCGCATCGCCTCAGTTACGCGCGGCACGCTTAATATTAATATCGGGCGACCTGACAAAATCGCAGGTTCGGACACAAACCGCTGGTCAATGGCGGCCAGACAAAGCCAGCTTTTTACCACGGCACAGGGCGGCCATCTGAACTGGAACAGTAATAATCGTATTACGTTCACCGCCGTTGAGGCACCTCCTGAAAATAATCAACTGACGCTGAGCAGAGATAGCGTGGTGAGTTATACCGGGACTTTCAGCGTAAATACGCGGGATGGCGGAGTCGCCACGTTCACGGTAGCCTCCCTTACGGAAATAAGGAATTATAATGACTGGTTAATTAATCAGCTGCTGAATGACAATATTACGCAGGAAGAGTATGGCAACGCGTTCAATAAAGCGTTTTCGCTTAATGAAGGCCGCGTGGTTTATCGCACCGGTGCCGGCAACCGCCGCGATGAAGTCAGGCTGCCGGCGGGCGACCGGATGGTGCTTAGTGCGAATGGCCGTGACGCCAGTGTGAAAATTTCTGCAGGGCGTACGGTTGAAGTTATCAACGCCAGCACGGCGATGCAGGCCAGCAACGGCGCGACCGCAACCATTGATGGCAAGCTCGCCGTGACCGCTACCGGCATTGCTGAGAGCAGGGCACTGGCACTTCTCTCAGGCAGTACCGGAATAAATAATGGCACGCTGAACGCCGGCTTCCTGAATAACGCCAGCGGCACGGGCGTCGACCGCAGCACGCTGGGCTATATCGGTAAAGCTGTCGCGGTAAAAAGCGGCAGCCGTGTTACCAATAATGGTGTGATTAATCTTGCCCCCGGCGATGCGCCTGAAGGTCTGGAAAGCAACGCGATCTGGATTGGTCAGGGCAGTGCGATTAACCGCGGCAGCATCAACGTCGGCGTCACGGATGTGGTTAATAACAGCTCAGCGGCAGGGGTTACGTTAGGCGCTGCAGGGCACTTTATTAACGCGGCACAAGGCACCATCGCCATCGGTCGCTCGCCACAAAACCGCAAAACGGACAGAACGCAGGATGTCGCGGTTACGCTGAGCGGCGGCGTCAGCGCTATTGAACAACGCCATAACAGCAGCGCGATCAATAATGGCCGTATTGTCATCGGTTCCCGCGTGCAGAACGCCGTGGGTATGCGCGTGGAAAATGCACCCTCTGCGCTGACGCTGAATAACGGCGTTACCGATATTAACGGACGGGCACAGCCTCAGCCGCTGGAAAACATCGGCATGCTGGTGCTGAATGCCGGGCAGTACGGGCGGGTGAGCAACGCAGGAATAATCAATCTTAACGGTGATAACAGTACCGGCCTGAGCAGCGTTTCAGGCCGGCTGCGGCAGGTTTACCGCAGCCGCGCTGTTCAGCGACGGCTCAGGGCCAGACGGGCAGCAAAGGCCAGAAAAATGGCGCCGGTGGTACGATCCATCCAGCGAATGACCTGCTCTTTTCGCAGTATCGTTGCCAGCGGGCGCGTGGCGCTTATCAGTGCCATCGACCAGCTCGTCCCGATCACAATATGGATACCGACCAGAATAAAGGTCCAGAGTACCGGTGAGTGACCCTGCGGAATAAACTGCGGTAAAAAGGAGACATAGAAAATGCCAATCTTAGGGTTGAGTGCATTGCCGAGCACGCCTTTCAAAAACCAGTTTGAGCCTTTTTTAGCGGTATTATCCGCCAGCGCCAGCTGCTTTCTCGGCCGCAGCAGCATGTTAATGCCCAGCCAGCTCAGGTAGAGCGCGCCACAATACTTCAGGATGTCGTAAGCCAGTTCTGACACTGCGATGAGCGCCCCCAGCCCGAACGCCACGGCGGCTCCCCAGGCCAGACAGCCGGTGCTGATACCCAGCGCCGCGTGAACCGCCTGTTTTCGTCCCTCAACCGTTGCTGTTCTCAATACCAGCGCGGTATCCAGGCCCGGCGTCAGAGTCAGTAACAGCGCGGCAAAGCTGAATGCCAGCAGCGCATCCATTATGGTCAGCATATCTCTCCTTCAGGCAACAGGTTGTTCTGGTCGCAGGCATCCATCTGAGGCAAACCTTTACTCAGGCTAATCCGGGCTGCTGAGCAACGGACGAGTGCAGCAGCAGCTTTTCGGCCGACGGGCGAACGGCTTATACAGCATATAGCGTTTACGATAAACGCTCAATTATCGCCAAAGAGCAACACGCACCTGCTGCGTTACCCGACCCGGAAAAATAAATATCATCCTGGCAACGGCCGTCATACAGAAATAAATATCAGATGCAGCGATCTGCTGTGAAAAAGTAGAAATGCTGCCTGTGATAATAAAACCGGCGGGTGGTTTGAAGGCAGTATATATATATTTACGCGCGGCGACGCCTGCCGCTGGCTATAACGTGCGGCCGCTTCGCAGGAAGCGCTCGCGCTACCGTGAATCGCCCGGCAGGCCGTTGTATTCAGGAAGAAAGTGGCCGTTTCGACATCACGCACGTATCACCGGACCGGACAGCCGGCTGCGGGTAAAAGCTGTCTGCCCGCATAATTAAAAAATCTCCTGAAAGAACGTTGCTTTATTTTTATTCTGAACTATCTGTTTATAGGGATATCCGGTTATTTTTTATTTCACGAGGACTAATGTATGAAACGTAAAATAATGGTCGCTGCTGCTCTGTTTCTGGGAACACTTGCCTCTGGCTCTGTTTTAGCCGCGCAGGAGATCACTAAAGAACAGGCCAGCCAGTATCAGGAAGTGGGCAAGATAAGCTCGATGAAAGAGCAGACTGCGCCTTCAGATGCCAAAGCCGATCTCTCCAAAAAGGCAGATGAACTGGGCGGTAAATACTACGTTATCACCTCTGCAAAAGAGGGTTCAAAGATGTCAGCTACCGCTACCGTCTATAAATAACAGCGGGTCTGTTGTATGCAAACGGCAGGCTATGGATGGCCTGCCTGAATGGCACCGCGATCTCTCCCGTAATCATCGCTGATCACCTCCTGCACTCTGCCTTTCTCTGAATCGGTATGACCTAAACCACCGCTATTTCCGGGTTTTAACTCCCTATATCACTGAATATTATGATTTTTACATAAAGTTACATTTGCAATGGAATCTTTTAGAGAATTGCTAAAGCAAATGATTATCATTGTCTTTCTCAGGTGAGGCGGACCTCTGCCTGCCTGCGCTGAACGGATAAATATAAAAACAGCGCATCACTGCTTAACCTAATACCAATGTTTAAGAGAGAGTTTATGGCTTTTTGTAGCAGGGAATCAGGGTTCAATAACCTCTTCAGCATCTCATTACTGGCACTGACCGTGCATTCCCTTCTCACTCCCGCCCGGGCGGCAGAGGAGGATGCGCAGGAGATGATCGTCAGCACTGATTCGGCCGATAACAGTGCGCTCAGTAACCAGAACTATGCGGTGCAGACCACCCGTGCGGGCACTAAGCTGATGCTGACACCGCGCGATGTACCGCAGTCTCTTAGCGTCGTGACACAGCAGCGCATGCAGGATCAGGATTTGCAGTCGGTTAATGATGTATTAACCAACGTTACCGGCATATCCACTAATCTTGTCGACAGTGAACGCTCTGAGTACTATTCGCGCGGCTTCAAAGTCAGCAATTTTACGTTTGATGGTATTCCGGCTTTAGTCAACGACGCATGGAATTATGGCGATGCGGCTTCCGACTCCGCTATTTATGAGCGCATTGAGATCGTGCGCGGTGCAACCGGCCTGATGACCGGCGCAGGCAGCCCGGCGGCTTCAATCAACATGGTGCGCAAACATGCCGACAGCAAAATCGCCACCGGAACGCTGAGTGCCAGCTATGGCAGCTGGAATAAGCAGCGTTATGTGGCCGATCTCTCTTCTCCGCTGAACGGGGATGGCAGCCTGCGTGGCCGCATTGTGAGCGGCTACACTGACCAGCAGAGCTGGCTGGATCGCTATCAGAAGACCAAAAAGTTTATCTACGGCGTCATTGATGCCGATCTCTCTGAAAGCACCACCGTGTCACTGGGATATGACTACGAAGATAACAACACCGGCAACCCAACCTGGGGCGGTTTGCCGATGTTTTATAGTAACAATGCCACCACCCATTACGATCGCAGCCTGAATTCAGCAGCCAACTGGGCGCGGTATAATACCAACTCCCGTAAAGTCTTTGCCGATATTGAACATAACTTTGATAACGGCTGGAATGTTCATGTTAACGGCACGCACGCTGAAAACACATTCAGCGATAAGCTGCTCTATGTGATGGGCAATCCCGATCGGGAGAGCGGTGAGGGTACGACCGGCTACGGCAGTATGGATCGCGGCAAACGTAAACTGGACTCTGTCGATGGCTTCGCCAGCGGCCCGTTTGAGCTGGCTGGTCGTCAGCATCTGTTAATGGCGGGTGCCAGTTACAGCCGGCAGCACAATGCAACGTATAGCCAGGATGGTTTCAGCGATGCAGAAGCGCGTGAGATCACGGCAGCCGATATGGGTATTTTTGATAACCACTGGAGCGGTAATGTAGCGGAGCCGGCGTGGCAGGGCTGGTATCGCAACGCCAATGACACGGTGCGGCAGAAATCCGTTTACAGCGCAGCACGTCTGTCGCTGGCCGATCCGCTGTCACTGATTGTTGGCGCGCGCTATACCCAGTGGAGCACCACCGGCAGCAGCGGAGAGGTGACTAAAAATAACACCACGCCTTATGCAGGGCTGGTGTATGACATCAACGATACCTGGTCCGCCTATGGCAGTTACACGGCTATTTTCCTGCCGCAGACTTATCGCGATACCCGAGGCGGCTACCTGTCACCCGTAACCGGAAAAAGCTACGAAACCGGGCTGAAATCTGCCTGGAACGATGGCCTGCTCACCGCCACCGTGGCGATATTCCGTATCGAAGAGGATGATGTCGGTCAGGCGCTTGATGGTGTCTACCTGAATGGCAGCGAGCAGGCTTATGTCGCCGCTAAAGGTGCCGTGAGTAAAGGCGCCGAGTTTGAACTGAATGGTGCACTGACTGATAATCTGCAACTGACATTTGGTGCCACCCGCTATGTTGCGCGTGACAAAAGTGGCCGCTTTAACAGTTACCAGCCGCAGACCTCCTTTAAGCTATTCACCCGTTATCAGCTGGCCGCTATTCCTGACCTGACTATTGGCGGCGGCGTTAACTGGCAGAATCGGGTATTTAAGGATGTGACCAACGCCAGCGGTGAGAGCGTACGGGTGTATCAAGGCAGCTATCCGCTGGCATCGCTGTTTGCGCGCTATCAGGTGAATAAACAGGTTGCGGTACAGGCCAACCTCGATAATCTCTTTGATCGCCACTACTACAGCTATATGAACAGTTACGTCTATGGTGAGCCACGAAATATGAACGTCAGCGTTTCCTGGCAGTTCTGACAGATCGAATAGTCGATATTCACATTCAGGCATGCAACACGCTGACATGCCTGAATGCTTCCACTATTACCCGCCCGCTTCTCTTCTTTCTGCACGCTCAAACCGCTCATCTATACTGATTATTCCAGCAGGCATGATGCTGGCAGTATAGATCCCAACACTCAGATAATGTGACCATGTAAATGTGCTTGTTAAATAGCGCGTTCCTGCCTTATATCCCGGCGGAGCGTAAGAGCAAATAGATCTCTCACTATCCGGAAAACCAATAATGAAAATAACGCGTTTTGTTTATTCTGCCCTGATTGGCGTGGTCGCCAGTTGCCGTTCAATGACGCCGATGGCGGCTCTTGCTGCGGCACGTCTTGCGAAGCGCAATACGTCAGGCGCTCTGCTGCTGCTGGATCGGCCGCTCTTTAAATATGGGGCGTTAGCGATGGGAGCAGGGGAGCTGTATGGCGACAAAATGAAATCAGCACCGGACCGCACTGTGTTTCCTGGCCTCTCGGCGCGCGTGGCCAGTGCCGGGATTGCCGGTGCCGCGCTGGCACCTCGTGGCGAAGAGAAGACCGGGGCCGCGGTAGCTATTTCTGCCGCGGTGCCACTGGCTTATGCCACGCTTGCAGCCCGCAAAAAGGCGATAACAAAAATCGGACAGACCCGAAGCGGCCTGATTGAAGATACGCTGGTTGTCGCTCTTGGAGCCGCCGTGGTCTTCTTTGCCACGCGTTCTGACCGTCACTAAACGCCTTCCCCAGCCTGACAGAACAGGAAGTTTGTGATGGGGGTGGGGCAGGTTATTTATCTTTTGCCCGTTCTGATTGGTGTTGCCTGAGTTAACAACCGGGTGTCATCCCTGACAGTTTCTCCGGCCGGTACGCGTCGGACGCGCCCGTTATGAGGTTGGCTTATCTTCGTCGTCTTCCGGCCGGGGCCGGGCAACGGTTAGTGATGTTTTCCGTCGTCGTCCGGGTCTGCTTTCATCTTTAAGTGCAGCCCAGCCTTGTCGCGCATATCAGTTTGAGAGAAACCATTGAGCCAGTGTCTGGCTTTTCTGATTTTTTCCGCCCTGACCGCGTTAGTGGCGTTACCAGCCATCAAATCCAGCTCCGCCGTCAGGGTTCGCTGGTTAATGTCCTGTCCCGCCATTGCAAGGTTGAGTGCTGCCTCTCCGATGACAGGTTTCTCCTGATCGTCGTCGTGATCAAACACTGAATACACCTCCTGATACGAGTCAATGACAACCTCACCGGTAACTGTAGTTCCAAAATGGATACGATGCCTGCCCGAACACGCGACCGCTTAAGGCCGCAGGCCTGATAAGTATCTTTCACGTCGCTTAAAAGCCGCACTGCTTAAGCGTTGTTTACTCTGCGGTAGTTTTGAACACTAAGAGAGGCTTATGACGTCCGCTATGAGCGAAAAGCGGGCCTTTAATTATGAAGCCTTATAAGCACCCTTGCCGATTGATGGATTCCGCCTGTTCTGTAAATAAAACTAGATCGATGAATCAAAGTAACCGTAGCTTTTAGCCAGGCTCATCGCTAATTTTCTGTTGTCATCAAAACTTAGGGTTGATTTGCACCTCAACCATAAGGACGAAGTATGTCAGATAAGAAACGTATAGCCATTACCGGTGCGTCAGGGAAAATTGGCAGGGTCACAGTAGAGTGGCTTGAAAAAGCAGGGTATGACCTGTTCCTCATTGATAAGAAAGAACCGTCAACCAGCAAACATCCGGCGATGATTGCGGATTTAGAGGATTTTGGTGCAACACTTGACGCCCTTTCCTCCGTCGGGGAAGACATCTATTCACGACCCGAACCTGCAGCTTTTGATGCTCTGGTTCACCTCGCCAGTATCCCCCATCCCCGGATGATCCCCGACTCTGACGAGTTCAGAAACAATATGCTGGCCACTTTCAACGTATTTGAAGCATCCAGGCGTCTGGGGATTAAAAATATCATCTGGTCATCGAGCGAGGTTCCTACCGGCGTGCCTTACGATCGGTGGGCGCCCCCATATGTGCCGATTGATGAACACTACCCGGCACGGGGGATTAGCATTTACGCGCTGACGAAAGTGCTGGGTGAGGAAATGGCCCGTCAGTTCTGCCTTAATAACGCTGATATGCGCATTACCTGTCTCCGGCTTTCTAATGTTATGGGGCCGGATGAATACGCCCGGTTTGAAAGCTGGCAGGACGATCCGGCCGTCAGGTTATGGAATATGTGGACCTACGTTGACGTTCGTGACGTTGCCCAGGCGATTGAAAAAGCTCTCGAATATGACGTCAGGGGCAAAGATGAGTTCTTTATTACCAGTGATGTCACCTGCATGCGAATCCCCACAAAGGAACTTCTCGACCATTACTACCCTGAAGTTGAGCAGCGTAAACAATTTGCAGGCAATGAATCGGTGCTGAGCAGCGAAAAGGCAATGCGCATCCTGGGTTATCAACCGGCTTACCGCTGGACCGACAGTATCTGATGATCCCTTTGTTACCGGCCTGTACAGGGCCGGGTAAACCGTCTCAACAGGAGAATGATATGAGTGAGAAAAAACTGGCTCTCATAACCGGCGCAAGTAACGGTATTGGCCTGGCGCTTGCGGAAGAATTTGCGGCTAACGGATACGATCTTGCCATCGTGGCCCGGGATGATAAAAAGCTATCAGCTACACGCGAACATCTGCAAAAACACTTTTCAGTTAGCGTACACTCATTCAGTGCTGACCTTAGTGAGTATGATCAGATAATCGGCCTGCAGACCAGAATAGATGCGGCCGGTTTAAACCCCAGCGCGCTGGTTATCAACGCCGGCCAAGGCCTACTGCCTTGAAGACAGGGTTCGTGACCACATTCGTGACGGCAGCCTGAGGATTGTGCTCCCGGAATGGGCACCCGTTGAAGAGCCTATGTATCTTTACTATCCCGGTCACCGGCGGGTTCCACAAGGGCTGAAGGAGCTGATTGCGGTGCTGAGAGAAGAGATAAAAAATGAAAAGAGAGTAGCTGATAAATAATCTGATTTATTGCTATGGGTAAGTCCGCTCCTGGTACGAAGCGGTCATTAGTATCAAAAAACTGATGGCCCCCTCCGGCTCTTCGGCGTTGCCGGATCTTCAGCCTCACCCCCGCTAACCGGCTCTGCCCGATCCCTCCGGAGTTAGGGTCTGCGCCTGACTTTTTTGAGGGCTTTATTGGTTATCTGGCATCGAAAGCGCCGCGTTTACTGACTCACTGGATGCGTTCTCACTCTAAAGACTGGACGGGGGGATACCGGGAGTATTTTTCCATCAGCAACGGCGCCTGTTTTGTCGTGCCGGGATTTGAGGGCAAAAAACACTTTCACATCCTGTCCAGGGGCTTTAGCGCGGAAAAGTCGGCCGGGGCTGCAGGGTCAGCACCATGTTGTTCGTACCGAAATGTCTGGACGTGGCCTGAATCATTGCGACGCGGGCAGCAAGTTGCCCGCTATATCCGCAGTCAAATGTGCATGTTGTTAATTATAAAGCGGCTTCATATGGTTATACCGGGATAACGCAAGAATACAGATATCAACATAAAGATGAGTTTTACTGACCAAAATTCTTTTCTGTCACCGTTGCTGTGGCGCAATTTGATTGTGGACTTAATGAGGCTAACATCCGCTTCTGCCACAAACCAGACATACAGACGGCGTGAGCGAATCTCAGATCGGGTCTTCAGCACCAGAGATCATAGCTGGCAGTTCGCTCACCAGTTTATCTACCGCCAGCCTGACCTTAAGAGGAAGATAAGGCATTTGCGGCCATACGGCATAGACCGGCTGTCTTTCAGAAGAGCAGTTTTTTAACACCTGTAACAGCTTGCCATTGATAAGCTGTTCCCGCACAAGCCAGTCAGGCAGCCAGGCGATCCCTCCTCCTGCAACGGCACTATCTCTTATACCCTGCATGTCATCCATTATCAGCCGGGCGGATGGCGTCATTTCATACATCCCTTTATCACCATTTTTTATACGCCATTTAAGAATGCGTCCTGCACTGAGGTAGGCAATCGCGGCATGCTGCTGCAGATCCTCCGGTAAGGCAGGTTCTCCCGCTTCACGCAAATATGCCGGTGATGCACATAAAACCATGGCGTGAGAGGTTAGCTGGCGGGCTATCAGGCTACTGCTGTCATCCAGCATGCCAATCCTGACAGCCATATCAAAACCCTCTGATGGCAGGTCAACCTGGCGATCGCTGAAAGAAATTTCCAGTGCCAGCCCGGGATGCTCTTTTGCCAGCGCGGCTAATAGCGGTGCCACACAAAAATGTCCGAACAAAACCGGCACAGAGACTCTTAGTTTACCGCTTGCCTGCAGCTTGCCGCCTTCCAGCATCTCCTCTGCCATTCTGATTTCATCCAGCGCCCGACGGCAGAATGCATAATAGAGCGCGCCTTCATCCGTCAGGGTCTGACGACGGGTTGTGCGGCTGAAAAGCGTAACGCCCAGCCTGCCTTCCAGCCGGCCGATGGTTTTCGCTACGGCCGAACGCGTGAGGTGCAAGTTTTCGGCGGCCTGAGAAAAACTTGCTGACTCAGCAGCAGCCACAAAAACCGGAATGCCGCTCATTTCACTTTTCATATTGTCGCCTGACAGGAATCAATAGAGGGAAATATTATCGCCACTGTCAATGCACAGGCAATGTAAGAATGATGCTCTATCGTTCTAACCCAAAAGGAGTCGCAATGAAACGCTTAATGAAACGCTGGAGCCTGGACAAAACAGGGCGTCAGAACCTGAAGCTCACGCACACAGATATTCCTCAGCCAGGCCCGTATGAAGTGCTGGTGCGTGTAGAGGCCCTCTCTTTGAACTTCCGCGATAACGCCATTATCGAAGGAAAAATGGGTAATGAGATGACGATGCCGCTCACACCAGGGTCTGATATGGCGGGTGTGGTTGAAGCCGTGGGGACGGGGGCTACCCGTTTCAGCGCAGGCGATCGAGTTATTTCATCTTTCAATGCAGAGTGGATCGAGGGTCGCCCAGTCAATAATGCTAAAAACCCTGAATACAACTCGCTCGGCTACGCTCTTCAGGGCGTAATGGCTGAGTATGTGGTCATGAATGAGGAGTGGCTTGTTCGCGCGCCCCGGACGCTTACTGATGCTGAAGCCAGCACATTGGTTTGTGCAGGCCTGACGGCCTGGGTTGCCCTGGTTGAACGTGGCGGCCTGCGCGCCGGTGAAAGCGTGCTGGTTCAGGGGACGGGTGGCGTGTCGCTATTTGCACTGCAGATTGCAAAAGCCATGGGGGCGCAGGTGTTTGTCACCTCATCCAGCGATGAGAAGCTTGCAGCCGCAAAAATGCTGGGCGCAGATCGCGGGATTAACCGGAAGAAAGAGGACTGGGTGGAGGCCGTATACCGCCTGACCAGTGAAAGGGGAATAGATCACGTTATCGATACGGTCGGAGGGCGCAATGTTGCCGATTCAGTTCGCGCAGTGGCTTCGCACGGTCGTATCTCGCTGATTGGCATGATGGACACGCACGATGTTTCTGCATCCGGCGCTCTGCTTCTGCTGAAATCTCCGACGCTGCAGGGCATTGGGGTAGGGCATCGTCGGGCCCTTGAAAATTTTGTCAGGGCCGTTGATGAGATTAACTTAAAGCCGGTTATCGATAAGAGTTATTCATTCGACCAGCTGCCGGAGGCGCTGGAACACGTGGAACAGGGTGCATTCGGGAAAGTTGTGATTAACGTGATTTAAAAACCGGGCTTCAGTTAAAAATGTATTCAGGGCCTGCAATGCATCCTGCAGGCCTGTCGGGAACGAAACTTCTCTCGTCCGCTGCGCTCAGTGAGGACGTTTTCTGAGTGCGCGATAATCAACCTGCCACGCATTAAGCTTGTTATAAAGCGCTGTCCGGGAGATCCCCAGCTGTTGTGCAGACTGACGCAGGTTTCCCCTCTGTTCTTCTAACACCTGAAGAATGTGCGCGCGTTCCAGATTCTGCAGCGAGGAAAGCGCCTCCCCGCTCATATAAGCGGCGGTCATCTCCTGCAGCGAGTCGGGTAGATCTGCACAGGTAATCTCTAAGCCTTCACATAAGTTAACCAGGCGTTCGACGACATTTTCCAGCTCACGCACATTGCCTGGCCACTCCCGGGACTGCAGGTCCGTCATCGCGTCAGGCATGACCACAGGAGGCGTGCGTTTCAGACGCGCGCACAGTGCCCGAATGAATGCGTTAACGAGCTCCGGAATGTCTTCGCGGCGCTCACGCAGCGGTGGAATATTTAATGAGATCACATTCAGGCGATAATAAAGATCGCGCCGAAAAGCGCCTTTCTCTGCGGCTTCGAGCAGATTGCAATGTGTTGCCGCAATAATCCGCACGTTGACTTTTACTGGCTGCGCCGCCCCGATACGCTGAACTTCGTTCTCCTGCAGCACGCGCAGCAGACTGGTTTGTGCCTCAAGCGGCATCTCGCCGATCTCATCCAGAAACAGAGTGCCACCGTCCGCCAGTTCAAACTTGCCTGCGGAACCACCACGACGTGAACCTGTGAAGGCGCCATCTGCGTAACCAAACAGTTCACTCTGTACCAGATCGCGCGGCAGGGCGCCGCAGTTGATAGCAATAAATGCCTCTTGCCGCCGATCCATTAAGCCGTACTTTTGAAGCGCGATATGTGCTGGAAGGGGCGCTGGCTGACTCACCGCTGGGCGCCACGGTCACGCTGCGTATTGCCGATGCAAAAGCTTCAGGTAAGGTCATGCAGGTACCCATAACCGCCCTGTTTGATCAGGGTAAAGGCGCGAGCGTTTGGGTAATTGAAGAGCGATCTGCACGTGTAACCCGGCGGGCTGTGCAGGTAGAAGGTATCAGTGACGATAACGCCAGAGTGACCAGTGGGCTCAGTGCTGGCGAAGAAGTGGTTGCGCTTGGCGCTCACCTGCTGCATGACGGTGAAACCGTCCGCGTGGCACGTCAGGGTGATGGCAGCATTGCCGGAGGCTAGCCGCATGAGTAATTCCCGTTTCAATCTCTCTGCGCTTGCCGTCCGTGAACGCTCAATTACGCTGTTTCTGATCATTCTGATTACGGTCACAGGCATCCTCTCTTTTTTTGCGCTGGGGCGGGCAGAAGATCCGCCTTTTACCGTCAAACAGATGACGATTATTACCGCATGGCCGGGTGCGACGGCACAGGAAATGCAGGATCAGGTTGCTGAACCGCTGGAAAAGCGATTGCAGGAGCTTAAGTGGTACGACCGTACTGAAACGTATACCCGTCCGGGAATGGCATTCACCCTGCTATCGCTGCAGGACAGCACGCCACCCTCACAGGTGCAGGAAGCGTTCTATCAGGCCCGTAAAAAGCTGGGTGATGAGGCAAAAAATCTGCCTGCAGGCGTCATCGGACCGATGATCAATGACGAGTTTTCGGGCGTCACTTTTTCCCTCTTCGCTTTAAAAGCGAAAGGAGAGCCTCAGCGTTTACTGGTACGCGATGCAGAATCACTGCGCCAGCGGCTTCTTCATGTGCCGGGTGTGAAAAAGGTCAATATCATTGGTGAGCAGACCGAACGCATCTTTGTTTCCTTCTCTCATGACCGGCTGGCCACGCTGGGCGTTTCTCCCCAGGAGATATTCGCAGCGCTCAATAACCAGAATGCCCTGACGCCGGCAGGCTCCATTGACACCCAGGGCCCACAGGTATTTATTCGCCTTGACGGGGCGTTCAGCAAACTTGAGCAGATTCGTAAAACGCCGATTGTGATCGGTGGCAGAACGCTGCTGCTGTCGGACATTGCCACCGTTGAACGAGGCTATGAGGATCCCGCTACGTTTCTCATCCGTAATCAGGGTGAACCCGCTCTGCTGCTGGGAATTATTATGCGTGAGGGATGGAACGGCCTTGAGCTGGGGAAATCGCTGGATGCTGAAGCGGCCAGTATCAACGCATCCATGCCGCTGGGTATGACGCTGACGAAAGTCACCGACCAGTCGGTTAACATCAGCTCAGCCGTCGATGAATTTATGCTTAAGTTCTTCGTTGCGCTGCTTGTGGTCATGGTGGTCTGCTTTATCAGCATGGGCTGGCGGGTGGGCGTGGTGGTGGCTGCTGCGGTGCCGCTGACGCTGGCGGTGGTTTTTATGGTCATGGAGGCATCAGGTAAAAACTTTGACCGTATCACTCTGGGGTCACTGATCCTGGCTCTGGGGCTTCTGGTGGATGATGCCATCATTGCGATTGAGATGATGGTGGTAAAAATGGAGGAGGGCTACGATCGCATCAAAGCTTCCGCCTATGCATGGAGTCATACTGCCGCCCCGATGCTGGCTGGAACACTGGTGACGGTGGTGGGGTTTATGCCTAACGGCTTTGCACAGTCTACCGCCGGTGAGTATACCAGTAACATGTTCTGGATTGTCGGTATCGCCCTGATAGCGTCGTGGGTAGTAGCCGTAGTGTTCACGCCCTATCTTGGCGTGAAAATGCTGCCAGAAATCAAAGCCTTATCAGGTGGCCACACCACAATTTACGATACCCCGCGCTACAATCGTTTTCGCCGGTTAATTGCGCACGTTATTGCACGAAAATGGTTAGTCGCCGCGACGGTCATCATCATCTTCACCGTGGCTATTCTCGGCATGGGGCTGGTAAAGAAACAGTTCTTTCCGACATCAGATCGTCCGGAGGTTTTGATTGAGGTTCAGATGCCTTACGGCACCTCAATTGAGCAGACCAGCAAAACCACGGCGAAAATCGAGGAGTGGCTGAAAAAGCAGAAAGAGGCAAAAATCGTCACCTCTTACATTGGACAGGGCTCACCCCGTTTCTATCTGGCAATGGCGCCTGAGCTTCCCGATCCCTCTTTTGCAAAGATTGTTGTTCTGACAGAGAGTCAGGATGCCCGGGATGTTCTCAAGCACCGGCTGCGTGAGGCTGCAGCCAGCGGACTCGCTCCTGAAGCACGCGTCCGCGTAACACAGCTGGTTTTTGGCCCCTATTCACCTTATCCGGTTGCCTGGCGGGTCATGGGACCTGATCCGGATAAACTGCGTGAAATAGCGGGCGAAGTAGAGGCGGTTATGCTGGCCTGTCCTGATATGAGGACCGTCAATACCGACTGGGGGCAACGCGTGCCGACGCTGCACTTCTCGCTGAATCAGGATCGTCTCCAGGCTGTAGGACTGACGTCTAATGCCGTTGCGCAGCAGCTCCGGTTTCTGCTCTCTGGCGTACCTGTGACATCCGTTCGCGAAGATATCCGTTCTGTAGAGGTGATGGGGCGTGCAGCCGGCGATATCAGGCTCGATCCTGCAAGGATAGCTGGATTTACCCTGGTGGGATCATCAGGCCAGCGCATTCCGCTGTCTCAGACAGGCGACGTTGAGATAAGAATGGAAGATCCCGTACTGCGGCGTCGCGATCGAACCCCGACGATTACCGTACGGGGCGATATTTCAGACAGCATGCAGCCACCCGATGTTTCCACGACAATCCTGAAAAAATTACAGCCTGTTATCGCTAAGCTTCCGGCCGGATACCGCATTGAGCAGGGGCGGGCCAATTGAGGAGTCGGGTAAAGCGACTAAGGCGATGGCGCCGCTGTTCCCGATCATGATTGCCATTACGCTTCTGATTATCATTCTGCAGGTGCGGTCAATGTCAGCGATGGTGATGGTGTTTCTGACGGCGCCGCTGGGGCTGATTGGTGTGGTACCGACGCTGCTGCTGTTCAATCAGCCGTTCGGGATAAATGCGCTGGTCGGGCTGATCGCCCTGTCGGGGATTCTGATGCGCAACACATTAATCCTGATAGGGCAGATCCATCACAATGAGCATGAAGGGCTGACGCCTTTTGAGTCCGTTGTCGAAGCCACTATTCAGCGTGCCCGTCCCGTTGTACTAACGGCGATGGCCGCTATCCTGGCCTTTATACCGCTCACGCACTCGGTTTTCTGGGGAACGCTCGCCTACACGCTGATTGGCGGAACCTTTGCCGGAACTATTATTACGCTGGTTTTCCTGCCTGCTATGTATGCCATCTGGTTCAGGATACATCCGGAAAATAAAAAACACGCGGAAGTTAAAGCCGCAGAATAACGGTTATCCGCAGGGGGGCACCCGCGCATTGGCTCAAGTCTGACATTACAGGTGCTAAAAAGACGGTGCCCGGGGGAACGGGCCCGTTGCAGCAAGGTCCCGGCGGTGAACCGGTCGGGACTTCTGCCAGCACAGGAGGCGGTCAGGCCCGCTTCTGATCGGTTTCTTTTCCTCAACGGTTTGGTGTAACTTCGTCGCTGGGATACTCGATAAAACCGCATGAAAATAACGGGATGATAATGATTAAGCTGACGGGTCGTTTGGTGTGTAAAAGTGCAGAAGAAGCGGATCTTGTTCGCCAGTACCTTCCTGAACACAAGCAACTAACCAGGAAAGAAACCGGATGCGTATCATTTGAGGTTACTGAAACAGCAGACCCCCTGGTCTGGACCGTCGAAGAACTTTTTACAAACCAGGCTACTTTTGACGCCCATCAGAAAAGAACCAGGGCTTCGGTCTGGGGAAGAGAAACCAGCGCGATCGCCAGAGAGTATGAAATCTCAGAGAGTGAGTAACTTTACCGAAACCGAATCACGATACGTTTATAAAAGGCCGCTACCCAGCGGCTTTCTTACATCTGCAGATAGAGCCGCATCAAACATAACATCGCTGTTGCGAATCAAAGAGCTCTCAAAGTATAACAACGCATCAGGTTCAGAATTCTTACGCGGTCAACAGGTAAAAACCAATGATTTCTAAGGCTAATGCTGAGCATTATGTATGGGGTGATAAGTGCGATGGCTGGTATCTGGTAAACCGGCAAGACATGCTGATTATTCACGAAAAGATGCCGCCGGAAACATGTGAAAAGCGACACTACCATTCGGTATCCAGACAGTTTTTTTTCGTTCTGGATGGTGTGTTGACCATGGAGCTGGAAGGAAAAGCGCATCGAATTGTCGCTCAGCAGGGCATTGAGATCCCCCCTGGCTCAAAGCATCAGGCCAGAAATGACACGGATTCCGCAATCGAATTTATCGTCATTTCACATCCAACACCGCGCGGAGATCGAACAGACCTTACCTGACTGTGTCTTAAAAAACGTTTCTGGTTGCGCTACTCAAAACGCCCCGGAACCTTTTAAAGGCGTAAAGGGCATTTCCGGCACCTTTGCCATCCGATGAAAAACAGCCTGAAGATTCTGATGGAGTACATGGCTATGCACTGTCAACGGCTCGCCATGGATGAGTGCATTCAGGTTTAGTCATCTCCGCTTTGAGTGAGAAGCGGACATTAGGACAATAAATAAGAAGTTCTGTATGGAAATTATTTTAATGCGTCATGGAAAGCCCGCTTTTACAGGATCTGCGAAAGTAACGAGCCGTGAAATGTGCAACTGGATTGCCAGATATGATCTTTCCGATACAGGAGAAGATAGACCGCCCGATTCCAGCAAATCATTAGCGGTCTGCGCATCGCGAATCATAAGTAGCCCTCTTCCCAGAGCACTTTCTTCCCTGAAAGCATTAGGGCTTGAACCGGACGTTATTGATGAGGTGTTCAGGGAAGCTGGTCTGCCGGTATTTCACCTGCCCGGTTTCAGGTTATCTCCAGCCGTATGGGCTGCTATTTTTCGCGTTATGTGGCTATGTGGCCTGTCCCGTAATGTGGAGCGCATGGGAAAAGCAAAGAGACGTGCTGCTCAGGCTGCGAATAGCCTCGTCGGGTTGGCAAAAGCATCCGACGGGCCTGTGCTTCTTATGGGACATGGGGTGATGAATCGGCTAATTGCAGGGGAACTGAGGTCTTTGGGTTTTAAAGAATATTGTAGTCAGGGTAATGGTTACTGGAACGCGAGCATCTACAGACTTCAGTAATTAAAGATATCGGGTTGGGGGCACGTCCGGAGTCTCCAGACATTGAAAATTAGTAGTTTCGCTTTCGGCACAAAGCGGACAGCCAAAGCCTTAACCTAACCTAAATAGAATTTCATATTATCAATGATCTGTTTTGCCAGGATAGCGTGGTCCATTTCCCAGCGTGCCGGGCTGAATAATTCTGCTGACCATACGCCATCAAAACCGGTGGCTTTTACCGCATTGCTCCATGCCTGAATATCAATATCCCCCTCGCCGGGCATATAAGCGCGCAACACCGTTTCGTTCCATTCTTCACCAGGGCGGGGCTTACGGCTATCACAAGAGTGCACGCCGTAGATAAGGGCAGGATCGAGCTGTTGAATATCCTCCGGCGTAGTATGCCCGGTCGCAAAGAGGTGCCAGAAGTCGATGACTAAACCGATATTAGGTGCATTTATACGCTGAATCACCTCCAGTGCCTGATTGAGCGTGTTGTATCGCGTATGCGCGATAACCTCAATCTGATAGCGCACCCCATATTGCTGGCCAATAGTGGCAATCTCAGCAATATTTTCGGTAATAATATCGAGAAGTTGCCTCTCTGGCAGATGATCAATGCCGTGCTGCGCCAGAATCTGAATGGTCGGGCAGGCCAAATCCGCCGCAATCTGCGTCAGTCGCCTGGCTTCAGCCAGCATTTGCTGCTTTTCTGCACCCTGATAGCGTTCAATATTTATCAGGGCATTAAGACACAAGGTCTGTAATCCATGACCCCGCACCAGCGTGTTAAGTTGTGCAGTACTGCCGCCGTGATCGAGATAACGCAGCAATTTATCATGCAAAAACTCCAGACCATCATAGCCCGCTTCCGCAGCTATACGTGCTTCAGTAACCACATTGCAGTAATGGGTTGAAATA
Source organism: Pantoea eucrina (assembly GCF_002095385.1). Classification (GTDB taxonomy): domain Bacteria; phylum Pseudomonadota; class Gammaproteobacteria; order Enterobacterales; family Enterobacteriaceae; genus Pantoea; species Pantoea eucrina. Next base: position 140,753 of record NZ_MIPP01000002.1, read on the forward strand.
CCGTGAAGAGTTTTGAGCATAATTTCCTCTGCATCAGAATTTAATATAGCGGGAATCAACAGGAGATAGAAAGCCTGCATACGGTCACGCAATATTACCGGATGCGTCTTAAACTGTATGAGAAAAAGAAAACCGGAAGCATCTCAGAACAGATCAGGGGCAGGGTGATCGTGCCGCACACAAAGTATCCATGTAACTTATCTTTTTATCTGCCCGGTTATCCAGAATTTTTTATAACGGGCAGGCGGAATGCCGACAAGATTATGAAAGATTCGGTGGAAATTGTTTACGTTATCGTAGCCTACAGCACTTGCTACATCTATGACTCCCAGGTCAGTGCTTAATAATAAGTTTTGTGCCTCGCCGATACGGCGGCGGGTCTGATACTGTTTTGGGGAATAACCCGAGTAGGCTTTGAAGACATGCGCCAGATAGAACTGATTCATATTCATCGCTGCAGTAATCGAACTCAGGGAGATATCTTCTTTATAATGGTTGTCGATATAGTCCTTCACGCGCTGCCCTAATAATACGCTGGCGCTTTCCTGTTGCGGTTTGCTTTCTATCCAGATATTCCGGCACAATAATAACAGCACGCTGAGTAAGCTATCGCCAATTTCTGTGCTGTACAGACGCTTATTACTGACATGCGACCACATCTGTTCAAACAACTGGCAAATTTCATGATAATAATTGCCGGCTGGCATGACCGCGGTTTGCGAGCGAGGCGTAAGGACGTTCAGTGGCAAACCATCGACCTTCAGTTGCTCAACGCCGCAGCTGAATATCAGCAGGTCATCTGAGGCTTCCGGGCATTCATCATGAAGCACGCTGGCATTGAACAGTAATATATCGCCAGATTTAACGACATAGCTACGGCCGTCGATATTATAAATACCCTTGCCTGAGCGGATAAACATCAATTCAAAGCGTTCATCATGTTTGTGCATTACGCGAGGAATCGCTTCCTCTTTGCCTTCAGCTTTGCAGATGAAGCTCAGGCGCGGTCGCAGGCCACTGTCGAAGCCGCGTGCGGACGGATGCTCGTTAAGACTGAAGGTGATCATAATGTCTCCTGTCGTGATGGCGCTATTCTGACACGACTTTACGCGCTGGTAATCATCAACTTTGCTTTTTCTTCCTGACTAACCCACTGATATATAATGCCAGAATGAAATTCCTTTATCCTTAACTCTCTTTAATTGTTATGACCGCTCTGGTCACGCAAGGAGACATGATTGTCATCACGTTTTTTAAAAAGCAGCCGGATGCACTCATTCAGATAAAGACAGTAACAAGCTAACTCTGTTAAGAGGGGTATTTTCATTAAACGGTCAATAATCATCAAAATTGCTATTTTATTTCTTACAAGTAAGCCACCACAGTGGTGGTAAAAATTGACTTTTCAAACTCTCTTCAATCTTGCTATGTCAACGTTCATATTTGACGGCGTGATGATTATCACTGCTTTTCACGAATGTAATTAAAAATATTTGATCGCCAGCACGCTGGTAAATAGTACGGAGAGACGTGTCTGGCTTTTGATTTTCACTTTGATATAACGTTGTCGTAACGTTTGAGGGTCACAGCAGCCTCTTCACGCTGAAATTAAAATCATACTTACACAGCCAGTAAGTTAACTGCTCTTTTTAACGTTTTAAAACAACATAGCTTTATTCTGACTATAAACGGCTTGCAACGGTATTACCTTACAACCAGATGGAAAAACTATGTATAACAAAACTCACCTGCAAAATCCTAAGCGCATGCGTTTGATTACGCTTGTATCAACCATTGGCGGCTTATGTTTCGGTTATGACACCGGCGTTATCTCCGGCGCATTAATATTCATGAAATATGATATGAATCTGACACCGGCTCAGGAAGGATTTATTACTTCATTTCTGCTGTTTGGTGCCGCGCTGGGCTCGCTATTTGGTGGATATTTATCAGATAAGCAAGGACGTCGTAAAAATTTGCTTTGGGTGGCAGCTGTTTTTATGTTCGGCGCGTTAGGCACGGCGTTTGCGTGGGATGTGCCATCAATGATTGTTGCGCGTTTTATCCTGGGCTTAGCGGTGGGCTGCGCTTCTGTAACCGTACCCATTTATATTTCCGAACTGGCACGAGCCGATCAGCGCGAGCGGTTAGTCACCGTCAATGAGCTAATGATTGTTACCGGCCAGTTCCTCGCGTATTCCGTTAATGCAACGCTTGTGAATGTCTATCCCGAGTTGCAGCACAACTGGCGCATTATGCTGGCTATTCCGGCACTGCCTGGCGCGCTATTGTGGATCGGTATGCTTATGATGCCGGAATCACCGCGTTTCTTTATTCGTCGCGGTGAAACTGAAAAGGCCATAAGCGTATTGAAAACGCTTCGCCTGCCGGAAGAAGTTGACCGCGAAGTGAAAGATATCCAGCAAATCGTCAAAGCCGATCAGATGAAATTAAACCTGTTTGACGAACTGAAAAAACGCTGGGTGATTCAACTGGTGTTAACGGGCTTAATGATCGTACTCGCAACGCGCGTTACCGGGGTCAATACCATCATGTACTACGCGCCAACGGTATTGAAAGCCACGGGCCTGGGCGATGCGGCAGCTGTCACTGGCGCAGTAGCCAATGGCATTATCTCTGTACTGGCTACCCTCCTTGGCATGGCGTTAATTGGCAAACACTCACGCCGGAAAATGTTTTTTACCGGACAGGCCGGCGTCACGCTGAGCCTGCTACTGATTGGTTTAGCGTTTAAGTTCCTGTTTCACACTGAAGTTGTGGATGGTGCAGAAATTCTGCATGCGAATTTTGCCAGCGCACCCTATGTGATCCTTGGCTTGATGCTGGTTTTTCTGGTGTTCATGCAGGGCTGGATAGCACCGGTGTTCTGGCTGATGCTGGCAGAAATCTATCCTCTCAGAATGCGCGGTATCGGTATGGGCTTTGCGGTATTCGGTTTGTGGATATTCGATTTCATAATCCAGTCTATTTTCCCTTTCCTGCTGAACCATTACGGAGGCGGCCTGACCTTTGGCTTCTTCGGGGCAACTAACATCATTATGTTGATTCTGCTGGTGAAATATCTGCCGGAAACACGCGGTCTGACATTAGAACAAATCGAAAAGAAATTTCGTTTCTAACGCTTTAGTAACTGAGGGTAAATAAATGACTGTCAAAATTGGCCTGATTGGTCTGGGCATGATTGGCCAGGATCACCTGAAACGTTTTCAAAATACAATTACTGGCGCGCAGGTTACTGCTGTTTGCGATATAAACCATACGGCAGCCGATGCGGCGGCCAGAGAATTTAACGCTACGGCGTTTTATGATGCTGAAGAGATGATTAATTCGGAGCTGGTCGATGCAGTGTTTATTTGCTCAATAGGCCCGGTTCATAAAACGCAAATCCTTGCGGCATTTAATGCCGGCAAACCGGTATTTTGTGAAAAGCCATTAACACCAACTGCTGATGAATCAGCAGAAATTATTGATGCTGAAGTCAGAACCGGTAAGCGTCTGCTTCAGCTTGGCTTTATGCGCCGTTTCGATCCAGGTTATCAGGCGCTGAAAAAGACAATTGATGACGGGAAACCCGGCGATATCCTGCTGATCCATTGCGCGCACAGAAATCCCTCTGTGCCGGAAAGCTATACGCTGGAAATGGCGGTGAATGATTCCGCCACGCACGAAATCGATATCATCCGCTATTTGCTTAATGAGAATATTATTTCGGTGCGCGTGGACAAACCCCGTAAGAAAACCCGGCGTGCGCAGCCGCATTTACAGGATCCTTTAATCATAATTTTCGAGACCGAATCTGGTGTGCGCATCGATGATGAGCTGTTTGTAAATTGCCATTACGGCTATGACATTCGCTGCGAAGTGATTGGCGAAAACGCGATTGTCGCGCTGACTGAACAGCAGCTGATTAGTACGCGTTCGCTGAACGGCAACGCACAGCATATTGCACAATCCTGTATGGAACGTTTCGCCACGGCATACGATCGGGAAGTGCAGCATTTTGTCGATAACGTGCGTAACGGGCGCGAGATGAGCGGCCCCTCCTCATGGGATGGTTACGTAGTGGCGCTGGTTTGTGATGCCGGTTTAGCCTCGCTGAAAGATGGCGAAAAACACGATGTCATTATTCCACCGCAGCCCGCCCTTTATCGTTGATTAATGCACTCTTGCGCCACCAGTGAGGAATAAGTGATGTTGAATTTAACGGAAGACGCGCTGCATTTGCAGTGCCGGGCAACGCATAAAAATGAGGCAATACACATTGCCGCCAGCGCCCTGGAAAAAGCGGGTTATGTCAAACCCGGCTTTGAACAGGCAATGCTCTCGCGGGAAAAGAGTGTTTCAACCTACATTGGAGCAGGTATTGCGCTTCCCCATTGCGCAAAGGAAAACCTCGATCTGGTCATTCAATCTGGCTTTCAGGTGTTTCAGTTTCCCGATGGCGTCAGCTGGGGTAAAGGAAAAATTGTTTTTATTGTTGTCGCTGTAGCTGCAACAAAAAATGAACATATTCAGATTCTGGCGGATATTGCAGATTTACTGGGTGATGAAGTCAAAACCACCTTATTAGCGAATGCCAGAACTAAATCCGGGTTTATCGATCAATTCGAAAGAGCGTAACGCACGCAAAATATTGGGGATAATAGAATGGAACTTGCATTGTGTGCTGATGTTCTGGCGGATTTACCTTTTCCGGCAATGCTGGACAAAGTTAAAAGTTATGGGATCAGTGGGGTTGAAATGACCGCAGGCGGCTGGTCACCCTGTCCACATGTTCAAACCGAAGCGTTATTAAATTCGCCCGAAAAGCTTGAGCAATTCAAACAGGAACTGGCTGAGCGGGAGATGCGTATTGTGGCGCTGAACTGTTCTGGCAACCCGTTAGCGCCTGGTGAACTGGGCGAAACCCATACCAAAAGCAGTTACCGGGCGGTTGAGTTAGCAGGCAAACTGGGTGTTAAAAAGATTGTGATGATGAGCGGTTTGCCCGGAGGCGGGCCAGAAGATCGCGTGCCAAACTGGATAACATCAACGGTTTCATGGCCGGATTACATGCCGGGTGTAATCGATTATCAATGGAACGATGTCGCGATCCCATGGTGGAAAAAGTTTGTGCAGCACGCAAAGCACCATGGCGTAGAGCAAATTGCTATCGAAGAGTTTCCCAGCCAGCTGGTTTATAACCCATCCACCTTACTGCGTCTGCGTCACGCCGTAGATGACATGATTGGCATCAACCTGGATCCCTCTCATCTGATAGCTATGGGCGCTGACCCCATAGCAGCAGCGCGTAAGCTGGAAGGCGCGGTTTTTCATGTTCATGGTAAAGATGCGCGAATCGAGCGGGGTCTCGCCGACATTGATGGACTGATGGAGTACCAGCCCGTTACCGATACTAAAACCCGTACCTGGAACTATGTCGCCGTAGGTTGCGGGCAGGATCTGAAATGGTGGAAAGAGTTTTTTTCAGTATTGCGTATGACTGGTTATAACGGTGATGTGTCACTTGAAATGGAAGATCTGACGATGAGTGTTGAAGCTGGTCTGCAGACGTCTATTGATGCCTTACTCGCCACCCTGAGTCGCTAGAAGCGCAGTGCCTGTCAGTAAAGGCAGGCACGTCACCGGACGCCGCAAAGTGATTCTGTTCAGAAGGAATAGCCTCCTGTAAGGTTTCGCTCAGCGCAGGCAGACTCATGGAAGTTCAAAAATTAACCAGGGTGGTAACCTCACAGGGGCGCGTCAGGCGCGTCAGCGCGCATTCGACAAAACCGGTGGTGTTTAACTCTTCATTAGAATGTTCAGCCGCACAGGAAGCGCTCGCTCAATCTGTTTACGATGATAAGGAGAAAGCTTGCGCCATTCTTTTGCCTCTTTTAGCGTGCGACCACATCCTTTACACCAGCCTTTCGACTGTTCAAAGATGCAAACGTCGGTGCAGGGAGATTTAATGGCCATACCGGTTCCTCAAAAGTTTCTTGCCTGTCTTCAGTACACTTTCATAAGTAAGCAGTGGAAAGAGAGCCAGGTCGTTTATAAATAGAGTGGTTAAACATATTGTATGTTTATGGCACCGTTTCCCGGTTGGTTAACCAGTGCGTGAACTTTCCATGTGGAATGAATAAGCGCTGGCGTCAGAACGCTCTCCGGAGAGCCTGTTGCAATAACTTTGCCCTGCTGCAGAACGACCAGATGCTGACAATACCTGGCGGCCAGATTCAGATCGTGCAGCGCAATAACCACCGTTACAGGCAACGCAGTAATAAGCCGCATTAATTCGAGCTGAAACTGAATATCCAGATGATTTACCGGCTCATCAAGCAGGAGGATATCGGGCTTTTGCGCCAGCGCGCGTGCAATCTGACAGCGCTGTCGTTCACCGCCTGATAAGCGCTGCCACGGCCGGCTGACCAGACTGTTTAACTGCATCTGTGTAAGCGCTTCCTGCACCGCATGATTATCCGCATCCCGCCATCGACTGAATGCGCTGCGATGTGGCGTACGCCCCAGACGCACAATATCAATGACGCTCAGTTCGTTATCAGCTTCTGCATGCTGTGGCACAAAGGCCAGCTTCCGTGCAAGGTGGCGGCGTGGAAACTGGCAGAGCGACGTACCGGCGATTTGAATACGATTGCCGGAAGCGGGAAACAAACCCGCCAGCGACCTGATCAGCGTTGATTTACCGGAGCCGTTCGGCCCAAGCAGCCCAACAGTCTGCGCAGGTCCGGCGCTAAAACAGATGTCTGACAGGATAGTGTTGTTTTGCAATTCAACATCAAGATGAGTGACCACAATACTCATATCGACTTCCCCCGGTTGCTATAGAGAATAACGGCAAAAACAGGTGCACCGACCAGAGCAGTCACCACGCCGACAGGTAAGACCTGATGCGTTATCAACGTTCTGGATAGGAGATCGGCGAGGATCATAAAATGACTGCCAGCAATAAACGTTACGGGAATGCTAACCAGATGCCGGTGGCCCACCAGCATCCGCGTTATATGAGGAATGACCAGGCCGATAAATCCGACAGCGCCAATCGAACTGACGATAACGGCCGTGACCAGAGCGGTAACCAGCAGTAGCATTATGCGGACAAAAAGCACACGCGTGCCCAGTGTGGCCGATATCTCAACGCCAAAAGTAAACGTATCCAGCGATCGTGCATGGCCAATAACCAGCATTAAACCGGCAAGTGAAACAAGAGAACAGAGTATGGCATCAGGCCAGCGCACGCCGCTGAGGCTACCCAGTAGCCAGAACATCACACCGCGCGACTGCTCGGCATTCGCGGCGGTACTGACAATATAAGAGGTCAGTGCATTAAACAGCTGAGTGCCCGCCACGCCAGCGAGGATGATTCTTCCGGTGTGATTCTGTATGCCGCCAGATAAAAGCAAAATCAGCCCAAACGCCAGGCATGCACCGGTAAACGCGCCGGCGCCGACAGTGACAATCCCGCCGCCAACGCCTAACAGCATAATACAGACGGCACCGGTTGAAGCACCGGCTGAAATCCCCAGCAGATAAGGTTCAGCAAGCGGATTACGCAAAACGGACTGTAGCACTAGCCCGCACAGCGCCAGTCCGCCACCGCTGCTGGCCGCCATTAACGCTCTGCTCATTCGATACTGCCAGACGATGCCCGCCTCAACCGGCGGGAGGTCATAATGTGACAGGCCCAGCCCGTTGGCGATCGCCTGAGCGGTAACGGTAAAAGAAACGGGCATGTCGCCTGTTGAGGCGGCTAACACCATCGTCACAGGCAGGCTGAGCAAGCCTGCCAGAATGACTATCGCTGTCTGCGCTGGCGAAGAGATCTTATTTGCCATGTTCGTTTCTGTATGCGGACAGTTGTTTGCCAATTAGCTCTACTGCATCCACGTTGCGCAGTGAGGGATTGAGCGACATTGCCGGTACGACGATGATGTGGCCTTGCCTGACCGCATTGATTTCGCGCGTGACAGGGTCATTCTGGAGAAAGGCCTTTTTTACCGAGCGTCATCAGCGGGATAAAGCCGTCTGTCCATGCTGGCGATAACGATCACGTCGGGCTGAGAGTGAGCAATATGCTCCCACGTCACCGCAGGCCACTCCTCTGAAGAGTGAATGATATTCTGCAGGCCAAGGGTCTTGCTTATCCAGCCCGGCGCGCCGTCATTACCCGCCACCCACGGATCGCCTTTCAGCCGGCTGCTGGAAAACCAGAAAACGACGTTAAGCGGAGGTCCTGTCTGCGCGTCTGCCTGCTGCTGCGCGTGAGCGATCCGATCCGCCAGATTCTTTTTGAGCGTCTCTCCGCGATCGGCGACATCGAAAATTTGTGACAGTTGAGTGATCTCATTCATGACGGAGTTCAGCGTATAAGGCGTAGTACGCGCGCCGTCGCCGTTCGACATCTCTGTGACGGTTTTGCCCGTGCAGTCAGCAGGGGATATCCATGTTCTGATGCCCAGTTGCTCAAATTGTTCACGCGTGGCCACTTCACCCTGTGGACCGACATGCCAGCTGTACTGCGCCAGTACCAGCTCTGGCTTTTGCGCCACAACCGTTTCAAACCCGGGCGAATTATCAGCAAGGCGCTTCAGCCTGCGGCCCTGCTTTCAAGCTCGGGCGGAAGCTTGCCGAACCAGACCGAGGTGCCGGCAATCGTTTTTTCCAGCCCCAGCGCCAGCAGAAGTTCAGTTTCGTGCTGTCCAATCGTAACGACGCGAGCGGGCGGCTGCCTGAATGTTTCAGAAACGCCGCAGTTCTCAACGGTCAGTGGCCAGGTGCTGGCGAATGCGGTTGTGCACGAGAAAGCCATGAACGCCGGAGCGAGCATTTTAAACGGAAATTTCATTATCATCTGCCAAGGTAACGTTATAACATAACATTATCAGATTTTTATCTGGCTTTTGTCAATCACCGGCGAGCTTTGTAGCCTGCTGCAGTATCTGTTTTCCCGGCAGGTAGCGCGTGTAAAAAACGCTCTGAAATACCTGGCGTTAACTCAATACACATTTGAGTCAATGACAAGCGCGAAGGTTATGTTATAACATAACAATAAACAAATCTGTCGTCCGGCTTGTTTGTCAGCTCGCTGGCGACCACGAACTCAGCAGTTCATTTCAGGAGAGCATGTCATGTCTGATTGCACGCCACACGCTGGCCAGTTTAAAAAGTTACCTGTTACCGTTCTGTCCGGATTTCTGGGCGCAGGGAAAACGACGTTACTGAATCACATTCTGAATAATCGCGAAGGCCGTCGCGTGGCCGTTATCGTCAATGACATGTCAGAGGTCAATATTGACGCAGCGCTGCTCAGAGAGGGCGGCGCAGAACTGTCGCGCACAGATGAAAAGCTGGTAGAGATGAGTAACGGCTGTATCTGCTGCACGCTGCGCGAAGATCTGCTGCTGGAAGTTAACCGGCTGGCGCAGGAAGGGCGCTTCGATAATCTGGTGATTGAATCCACCGGTATTTCTGAACCGCTGCCGGTGGCGGAAACCTTCACATTCGCCGATGACAGCGGCCAGAGCCTCTCCGAAGTTGCCTTGCTTGACACCATGGTAACGGTTGTTGATGGCTACAATTTCCTTCGCGACTATGAGTCTGATGAAAGCATCCAGGCTCGCGGCGAGTCGCTGGGTGAGGAAGATGAGCGCACGGTCGTGGATCTGCTTGTCGACCAGATCGAATTTTGCGATGTGTTGATCCTGAACAAGATAGATTTGATCAGCGAAGCAGATAAAACGCGTCTGATGGCGATTCTGCACTCTCTTAACCCCCGAGCCAAAATCGTTAACGCCGAATTTGGCAGGGTCGCACTGGATAACGTACTAAATACCGGATTATTTGATTTTGACGCGGCGGCTCAGGCGCCGGGCTGGCTCAGGGAGCTACGGGGCGAACACACGCCTGAAACAGAAGAGTATGGCATTCATAACTTCGTCTTTCGCGCCCGTCGTCCGTTTCATCCGGACCGTTTCCTGAACGTGATTGAAAACGATATGAAAGGCATTGTGCGATCGAAAGGCTTTTTCTGGCTTGCCAGCCGGCCCGGATATGCCGGCTCCTGGTCTCAGGCGGGAGGCGTGAGTCGTCAGGGGCTGGCAGGCATGTGGTGGGCCAACGTGCCGCAACAGCACTGGCCGGAAGATAGAGAGTCACGTGATTACATCATACAAAACTGGGCTGAGGATACCGGTGATGCGCGACAGGAGCTGGTCTTCATTGGCATCGGTATGGATGAACCTCAGCTTCGGCTGAAACTGAACAGCGCGCTGTTAACCGACGAAGAGATGCAGGCCGGGTCTGACAGCTGGGCAACGCTTCACGATCCTTTCCAGCCCTGGTTCAACTGATTACAGAAAGCTGGCTCAGGGCCAGCTCTTCTGATTTGCTGCTGCCCTAAGGGGATATGGTTTTTGGTCTGTAATTTGATCGCGATTGAGTGCTACTGGTTTGATCCAGTGCGAAGGATGGTCAGGAAAATTTGCGCCTGTCAGATAAGTTTTGACTATTTTGAATAACAACGTGTTTGCCTCAGGCGCTGCGTCAGAAACTCAGCATCTTAACGAATCGGGTCAGAAAGTAATTAAATGTAATGTGTGATCAGGTAGACGGAAACTCCATTTGTAATCGATTACTTTATGCATATTCAAAAATGTAATCGATTACTTTAGGGCGTGAGGAGAGTATGACTACTACAGCAACAGGCAGGGAGGAGGCAATGGCACAACAGCGTTTACTGATCCCTCGCCTCTCATTGATGATGTTCATGCAGTTTTTTATCTGGGGAAGCTGGTCCGTTACGCTCGGGCTGGTGATGGCGCAGCATAATATGTCGTTGTTGATTGGTGATGCTTTTTCAGCAGGGCCGATAGCCTCGATCCTGTCTCCTTTTGTGCTGGGCATGCTCGTAGACCGGTTCTTTCCTTCGCAAAAAGTCATGGCGGTAATGAATCTTGCCGGCGCAATGATCCTGTGGTTTATCCCGTCTGCGTTGGTGGCCGGGAACGGTGCGCTGCTCATCGCCCTGTTATTTGGTTATACGCTGTGCTTTATGCCCACCCTGGCGCTTGCCAATAACATTGCCTTTCACAGCCTGGCCCGCAGCGACAAAAGTTTTCCGGTGGTGCGCGTGTTCGGGACGATTGGCTGGATTGTGGCCGGCATCTTTATTGGGTTTGCCGGCATTTCTGCCAGCACGTCGATCTTCACCGTTGCATCGGTCTGCTCTGTGGCACTCGCGATCTATAGCCTGACGCTACCCCATACCCCGGCACCCGCCAAAGAGTTACCACTAAAGGTCCGCGATCTGTTCTGCGCGGATGCGTTTGCACTGCTTAAAATCCGGCACTTTTTTGTGTTCGCGCTGTGCGCCACCCTGATCTCTATTCCACTGGGCACATACTATGCCTATACCGCCTCATGGCTGGCAGACGCCGGCGTGTCAAATGTCAGCACCGCGATGTCCTTCGGTCAGATGTCTGAAATTTTCTTCATGCTGGTGATCCCATTACTGTTCCGCCGCCTCGGCGTGAAATACATGCTGCTGGTCGGGATGCTGGCATGGTTCGTGCGCTATGCGCTGTTTGCGATGGGTATGAACGATGAGGGCCGCGCGCTGATCTACCTGGGCATTCTGCTGCACGGTGTCTGCTACGACTTCTTTTTCGTGGTGGGGTTCATCTACACCGACAGGATCGCTGGCGAAAAGGTCAAGGGGCAGGCGCAGAGCATGGTAGTGATGTTCACCTACGGCATTGGCATGCTGCTGGGCTCACAGATTTCTGGCGCACTTTACAACAACCTGGTTGCCGGCCAGGGCACGGCAGAAAACTGGGCAACGTTCTGGTGGGTCCCGGCTATTGCAGCAGCGGCGATCGCCATTCTTTTCCTCTTCTCCTTTAAATACCGGGATGAAGCGGTTTGATTAACCGGAGGTGTACGTGAAAACGTTAAAAGGACCTGGCATTTTTCTTTCGCAGTTTATCGGACAACAGGCTCCGTTTAATTCGCTGGAGGGGCTGGCGAAATGGGCTGCAGACCTGGGATATCGGGCATTGCAGATCCCCTGTAATCATCCGGCCATTTTTGACCTTGAGCGTGCTGCAGCCAGCCAGTCCTATTGCGATGAGGTCACGACATTACTGGCAGGATACGGTCTGGAAATCAGCGAGCTTTCAACGCATCTGGAAGGACAGCTGATTGCGGTTCATCCTGCGCATGATGCGGCATTTGATGGCTTTGCGCCGGAACACGTACGCGGAGATAACGCAAAGCGCACGGCCTGGGCTATTGAGACGGTAAAAAAGGCTGCGGCGGCTTCGGCAAAGCTGGGGCTGCGCGCGCATGCAACCTTTTCCGGTTCGCTGGCGTGGCCCTATGTCTATCCCTGGCCGCCGCACAATCCGGCTCTGCTGGAAGAGGCGTTCGCCGAACTGGCGCGCCGCTGGCTGCCGGTTCTGGAAGAGTTTGATCGTCACGGCGTTGATCTCTGTTACGAGCTTCATCCGGGTGAAGACCTGCACGATGGCGTGACGTTTGACCGTTTTCTGGCGGCGGTGAATTATCATCCACGCTGCAACATCCTGTTCGATCCCAGCCATCTGTTGCTGCAGCATATCGACTATCTGCAGTTCATTGATATTTACCATCAGCGCATCAAAGCGTTTCACGTGAAAGATGCCGAGTATCTGCCTAACGGTCGCAGCGGCGTGTACGGCGGCTATCAGCGCTGGATCGATCGTGCCGGGCGTTTCCGCTCACCGGGCGACGGTCAGGTTGATTTCAAAGGGATCTTTAGCAAGCTGGCGCAGTACGACTACGACGGCTGGGCGGTGCTGGAGTGGGAGTGCTGCCTGAAAGAGAGCGACACCGGCGCACTTGAGGGAGCCGAATTTATTCAGCGCCACATCATTCCGGTTGCCGATCGCGCATTTGACGACTTCGCCGCACGACAACAGGATACCGCCGGAGTGCGCGCCCAGCTGGGTCTGAAATAAGAGGGGATTTAAGTGATTAACACAGGGATTATCGGCACCGGTTTTATCGGACCGGCGCATATTGAGGCGTTACGCCGTCTTGGCAACATTAACGTGGTGGCCATCTGTGATACCAGCCAGAGCGCGGCCGAGGCGCGTGCAGCAGAGCTGAACGTGCCGCACGCCTACAGCGACGTCGCGGCGTTTTTACAGCATGAAGGGCTGCACGCTGTGCATAACTGCACGCCAAATCATCTCCATGCAGCAATAAACCGGCAAATCATCATCGCCGGCAAACATGTTTTCTCTGAAAAGCCTCTGTGCATGACCATGGATGAAGCGCGTGAGCTGGTTGAACTGGCTGAAAAGGCGGGCGTGGTAAACGGGGTCAGCTTTGTCTATCGCCAGTTTGCCATGGTACAGCAGGCAGCCAGTATGGTGCGCTACCAGCAGCTGGGGCGTTTGTTTTCGGCTCAGGGTAGCTACCTGCAGGACTGGATGCTGGAAGAGACCGACTATAACTGGCGCGTGGATGCAGAAAAGGGCGGCGCCTCGCGGGCCGTAGCGGATATCGGTTCGCACTGGTGCGATACCATTCAGTTTGTCACCGGACGTAAAATCGTGGAGGTGATGGCCGATTTATCGATAGTCTGGCCCACGCGCAAAGCCAGCCTGGCTGCCGCCGGCACTTTTGGCACGCAGAACGAGGAGGCACAATATGAGTCCCGCGAGGTCACCACAGAAGACATGGGCTTTGTGCTGTTCCGCTTTGATGACGGCAGTAAAGGGAGCTTTAGCGTCTCGCAGGTTTCAGCCGGTCGCAAAAATCGCCTCAGCCTGGAAGTGAATGGCAGCCAGGCGTCGCTGGCCTGGGATCAGGAAACGCCCCAGCAGCTGTGGCTGGGATACCGGCATAAAGCTAACCAGCTTTTGTCAGACGATCCTGCCCTGATGAATCCTGACGTGGCCCGCCGCGCACGTTTTCCCGGGGGGCATATCGAAGGCTGGCCGGATGCGTTCCGCGCCATGATGCAGCAGTTTTATCAGGCAGTGGAGCAGGGAAGAGCGCCTGCTCCGCAGGATACCACCTATGCCACCTTTCGCGATGGTGCTCAGGTGATGGCGATCGTTGAAGCCATTGTGCAGAGTCACAGGGAACAACGCTGGGTCAGCGTTAATTGCTGATACACAACCCGGTCCGTCCTGCACAGACCGGGTTAACTTATTGTTCGCGCGGTTTTATGGTAGCCTGTGTGCTATATGTTTCGGTCCGGATCCTTCCATGTCCATTCAAAAAATCGCCCGTCTGGCGGGTGTTTCCGTTGCAACGGTGTCACGCGTATTAAACAACAGCGATACGGTTAAAGACGCCAACCGCGAAAAAGTGCTTCAGGCCATCAAAGCGAGTAATTATCAGCCTAACCTGCTGGCACGCCAGTTGCGCACCGCGCGCAGCTCAATGATTCTGGTTATGGTGTCCGACATTTCGAATCCGTTTTGTGCCGAGGTGGTCAAAGGCATCGAAGAAGAGGCCGAGAAGAACGGTTACCGCATTCTTCTGTGCAATTCCGGTTCGGACATTGAGCGCTCCCGTTCCAGCCTGCAGCTGCTGTCGGGGAAAATGGTTGACGGTATCATTACCATGGACGCTTTTAGCAAGCTGCCGGAGCTGAGCCATCTGATTGCTGATACGCCCTGGGTTCAGTGCGCAGAGTATGCTGATGCCGGTGACATATCCTGCGTCGGCATTAACGACAGCGAGGCATCACAGCAGGTGGTGGGTTATCTGGCGGATCAGGGTCGCAGACGTATAGCCCTGATAAATCACGATCTCAGCTATAAATATGCGCGCCTGCGCCAGCAGGGATATCTGTCTCAACTGGACGAGCACAATCTGGACTGGCAGGGCATCAGCTATGCCAGTGAACTGAGTTTCAGTGCAGGCAGGCAGGCAATGATGACTCTGCTTGCCGCTGATGAGATCCCTGATGCGGTATTTGCGGTATCAGACACGCTGGCAGCGGGTGCAATGGCGGCAATACAGGCCTCTGGTTATAGCGTGCCCGGTGACATAGCGGTAGCCGGGTTTGACGGCACTGAGCTGGCGGAGATGATCTCGCCGCCGCTGACCACGCTGGCACAGCCCTCGAGGGATATTGGCCGTGAAGCTTTCAGGCTGATTCAGCAGAAGATAGACCAGCCTGACTCCGCGGCGCAACGCGTCATTCTGCAGGGCCACCTGATTAAGCGAGCCAGCGCATAAACAATCTTAATGCGGCTGTTTTTGCAGTGCGGCCCGGAGGTTACGCAGTGACGTGCTGATAATGCTCCACGCGTCTTTTGGTTTGTCATGCTCAATGATAAACCACTTTACGCCGCTGTTTTTGGCTGCAGGCAGAATGGCTGACCAGTCCAGTAATCCCTCACCCAAGGGCGCAAAGTTCATTTCATCGTCCCGGATGCCGATTGAGGCATTGTCTTTAGCGTGAATGGCATAAACCCGTCCCGGATAGGCTTTGAGAAAACGAAGCGGATCCTGACCACCGCGCGATACCCAGGCTGCGTCCATCTCAAGTTTGAGATTATCCGGTGAAGAGTGATTCAGGATAATTTCCAGTGCCGTTACACCCCCATATTTTTTCATTTCAAAGTTATGATTGTGGTAAGCAAGTTGCAGGCGATCATGGCGCAGTTTTGCTCCCATCGCATCCAGACGTCTGGCAAAGTCGATCCAGCCCTGAGAACTGTCAGGACGATCCTGCGGCTCAATCCATGGGACAACGATAGTGCTATTGCCAACTGATTTATTAAAGGCGACCGTTTCGGCGTAATTTGTTTCCAGTGCTGAAAGCTGCACGTGCGCTGAGGTAACGGTAAGATCGTTCTTTTTCAGCAGGGAGCTTAACTGTTTAGCGCTGAGGTCGTGCGTTCCGACTATTTCTACGTGCTTAAACCCGGCATCATGCGCCATGGCAAATTGTTTTTCTGCCGGACCGGCATTGCGCAGGGTATACATCTGCAGAGCGATACTGTCATCCACATTCACTGCCAAAGCAGCAGTGGAAGTCATTGCTGTTGAAGCCAGAAGGCAGGTGCTAAAGACTAAGTGACGAAGCATAATTTTTCCCGTTTCCAAAAAGTAATCGATTACAAAAGTAACGCAAAAAGTAATCGATTACTTTTAGAATGCGCAATGGATACAAAAATTGTGACTGAACTCATATCTCTAAAGCAGGGTGCTTCCGGAAATTTGCGGCAGCGTGATTTTCCGGTATTTAAAATTGCGCGTCATCACATCATTCTTATCCAGATTTTTCGGAGAATGGCAGGCCTTCCATCCATGTTCCTGAATCCACAGAATCTGAACAGGCCTTTCGGGGGCCTGGTTATCTGGCAGAGCATTGCGTCTGCCTGCTCAGAAATAGTTCGATAATGTGCCGCTGTACACCTGTATAACAGGCTCTATTTTACCTTCAGGCACTCTTTCGCCGCTAATCCTGTTAGCTTCAGGATGATAACCCGCTCAGTGAAACTTTTAATGCTTCAAGAAAAAGCGTTACGCGGCAGGGAAGATAGCGTTTAGTTGGCAATAGTGCCCAAATTGCCAGCATGTGTGGCTCTGCATCTTTCAGCGGTATTTCGATAAGCTCGCCTTTCGCCAGCTCCTGCTCAACATCAACTTTTGTCAGCTGAGCAATTCCGGCCCCTGCTTTACACATTGATCGTACACCCTCAACGCTATTACAGGTGAATCGTGGGTCAAAAACATAATTTATGGTTGCGGTATTCTGTATAAACGTCCATTGCGCCACCATTGCCGTTTTGAGACACCAGTGATCAGAAAGGTCTGCCAGAATTACAGGCTGGCCATATTGCGAAATATATTCTGGTGATGCACAAAGGATACGCGGGTTATTACTGAGTTTATGTGCAATCAGATTGGAATCTTTGAGTGGTGCCACTCTTATCGCTACGTCATAACCTTGCCCTACAATATCAACCACGTCATCGCTAAGGTTGAGATCGATTTTCAATTTTGGATTTTTTTTCATCAATTCCGGAAGCAGGGGCAGAATGTTGCGCCGGCCAATACCTGACGGAGCCGACATCTTTAGCAAGCCTGATGCCCCGGCAATTTCATTATTGAACATGACCCGGGCGCTTTGTTCCGCCTCGGTGATAGTTCTGGCGTAGGGAAGAAACTCTTCACCTTCACTGGTTAGCGACACAGCACGGGTGGTGCGCTGAAACAGCCGTACGCCCAGATCCTTTTCAAGCTGAGCAAGGTGCCGGGAAACGGTCATTGCGCTCATGCCCAGTCTTCGCGCAGCCCGGCTCAGGTTACAGGTTTCAGCAAGAACGATGAATAATTCAATATGCTTTACATTCATTATATCTGATTCCGTTATACAGTGATGCTTTAAGTCGCGTTTATATTCTCCTTCAGTCTCTATTATAATGGC
Source organism: Pantoea eucrina (assembly GCF_002095385.1). Taxonomy (GTDB): domain Bacteria; phylum Pseudomonadota; class Gammaproteobacteria; order Enterobacterales; family Enterobacteriaceae; genus Pantoea; species Pantoea eucrina. Next base: position 158,211 of record NZ_MIPP01000002.1, read on the forward strand.
ATTCATTATAATTAACTGAGAGTATTTTCCATGCCACATACTTCACTGTTCGATACTGCTTCTATTGGAAATGTCATATTTAAAAACCGGATTATGGTCGCTCCCATGACGCGTATTTCCGCTTCGGAAAGCGGTGTGCCGGGAGAAAAGATGCTGAATTACTACACCCGGTTTGCGCGCGGTGGATTTGGCGCCCTGATTACTGAGGGTATCTATATCGATACGGCATGGTCGCAGACCTATGCGTTTCAGCCGGGCATAGTTAATGATGAGCAGATATCAGGCTGGAAACAGGTTGTCAGGCATTCTCATAACGCCGGTGCGCGCATTATTGCTCAGCTGATCCATGCTGGCGCGCTGTCTCAGCACAATATTTATCGCCCTGGTACCGCGGCGCCTTCAGCCATAAAACCTAAAGGTCAGCAGCTGGAGTTCTATCATGGTTCTGGTGAGTACGGCATACCTGAGGCACTGGGTGAACAGCAGATTCAGGCAATTATCACCAGTTTTGCTGATAGCGCCGGGCGGGCCGTGAGCAAGGCCGGATTCGATGGAGTGGAGATTCATGCGGCTAATGGTTATCTGCTTGACCAGTTCCTGACAGATTATACCAATGCGCGCAGCGATGAATGGGGTGGGACACTCGAAAATCGTCTGGCTATTACGCTAAGCGTTATCCGCGCGGTGCGCAAAGAAATCGGTACGGATAGCGTGCTGGGCGTCAGAATTTCGCAGGGAAAAGTAAATGATTTTCATCATAAATGGAAAGAGGGTGAGAGCGGAGCCAGAACAATTTTTACTCTGCTTGCCGCAGCCGGCGTCGATTACATTCATATAACTGAATACAAATCGTGGTTGCCTGCGTTTGAAGATGGTCAGAGAAGCCTTGTTGAAATTGCGCGGGAAGCGGCTCCGGATACTGTGATTATCGCTAATGGCGGCCTTGATGATGGTAAGCTGGCAGAACAACTGCTCGGTATGGGCGCTGATTTTGTTGCTATCGGTAAGGCTGCGCTGGCTAATCCTGACTGGCCTCACAAAGTTGAGAGCAATTTACCGCTTGAGAGTCTGCCTGAGGATATTCTTTCGCCAGTTGCGGACATAAAGGAAAAAGAACAGATCTGATATTCAATCTGCGCAGGTGATATCAGAAGATAAATAGTGGATGACGGAACAAAGAAAACTATCGGTTTTTTTGAGATGCATGGCATCTTTACGCGTCCGTGAGCAGGTTGCCCCTGCTGAATGAGTAAACGTTCTGTCTGAAAAGTCCGGGTCTTATTACCAGGGAGGCACGGACTGATATAAAACCTGCCTGTTCAGTTGATTAATATAAAATATCTTCATTGTATTTTTTAACACGAGCTGTTTTTTTTGCGGCTCGCGTTAAATGATCTTATCGTGACCTGTCTCCAATAGATTTCGCGGAATTTAGCGCGGTAAAATCTCCTCTCTTTATCACTGTCTATACTGATTAATACACTTCTGATTTCCCTGCATGGCTGCGTATGGTTAATAGCCAGACGTCAGCCACCTCATCGATATTCTGGAGAATAATATGCATAAGAATAAAACGTTGAAAACAGTACTGGTTCTGTCAGCAGTTGTCGCCATGTTTAGCACAGCTGGCGTATATGCTCAGACGCCAGCCAGCACCGTGCAGGATGGTGCTGCAGGCCAGAGCGCAGCGGGCGGCAAACTGAGCGCCAGCGATGAAAAAGCGCTGAAGGATATGGCGCAGGCCAATATCAATGAAGTCGCTGCCGGCAAAATTGCGCTGACGAAAGCGGAAAGCAGCGAAGTGAAGGCCTATGCACAAAAAATGGTAGACGATCACAGCGCTGCGCTGACCAAAGTTCAGACGGTCGCCGGGCAAAAAGGCGTAACGCTGCCGACTGAACCGGATGCGAAGCACAAAACGATGGCCGCTCAGCTGGAAAAACAGAGCGGTGCCGCATTTGACAAGATGTATATGACTAACGCCGGCACGAAAGATCACAAGATGGTGCTGTCGACCCTGCAGCGTGACGCCAAAATGATTAAGGATCCCGATGTCAAAGCACTGGCTGACGCACACACGCCGGTTGTTGAAGAGCATCTGAAGTCTGCCGAACAGATGTCACAAGCCGGTAAATAACTATCTTGCGCGCTCCCGCAACCTGCGTTGATGGCGTTGCGGAAAAAAGCGCTGATGAGTGTCAGTTATGAAGAGCAGGCGCGGCGCTTATTCGTTAAGTCGCCGCCTGATATCCGCCTGGCTGCAGTCCCATGCTGACACTCACCTGCAGGCTATTGTGTTCACCATCTTTATTGGCCTGATTCTCTCATCGGCTTTCTCTGCGCTGGTGGTTTACGCTCAGGAAATTGTCCCGGGTCGTGCAGGGATGGTCACCGGGCTCATGTTTGGCGTCAGCGGGCTCGCCGCCGCCGGTCCTGGCAAGATGGCAGATATATACGGCATTGAGTGGGTTTATGGCCTGTGTGCTTTCCTGCTGCTGCTGGGCTGTTTATGCCGGATAAAAAGCGCGGCCGGTAATACCCTATAAGCGAGATTGCTGAAAAAGGGACAAACCGGGCTATTACCCGGTTCTATCGTTGGTATAACCGCTCGCACGCGGCATATCTACTGGCGGGTATGGCTGACGGACCAGATGAGATAAAACAATTAACGTCCTGTTCACACATCCTGTTCGCGCAACGTTTTACCAACATTGCCACCCGGATGAACGTTCAGCAGCCGCTTCTGATCGAAGCCGTTACGCAGCATAATGTTTCCGCACAGCGCATCAAACACCGCCAGCACCAGCACAATAGAGGTAGTGGCTAACATATTAAGCGGGTCGATTTCACGCTGGATATGTGTTTTAACCACCAGCGTGGCGGCGCGGGCAATGGCTGAGTCCGGGTTCTCCGTCACGCTAATAATCGTCACGCCTTTGGTTTTAAGCGTCGGTAGCAGGCGCGTCAGTTCTTCAGAGTTGCCGCCTCGCGATATCAGGATCATCAGGTCGTTGCTGCGCATGAAGCCCAGATCGCCATGGGCCGCATCGGTAGCGCTGAGATACACTGCCGGCTGCTCGACGCATGCCAGCATGTGGGCGATTTTTCGGGCGGCGATGCCCGAGGTGCCAACGCCCGTCACGGCAATTTTTCCCTTGCAGCCGGTGATCAGCATCAGCAGCTGCTGCCAGGTCGCGGCATTGAGATGACGCTGCAGCGCCAGCAACTCCTGACTGTAGGTCTGCCAGCCCTGACACGCCAGGGCAAATTCTTCATCCGCATTCATTGCGTTTCCCCCTGCATCAGATGCCGGTATTTCATACTGTCATGATACATCTCATGGAAGACGCGATACTTACGATCGTAATACTCTTTGATTTTGTTTGTCTGTGGCGTGATGGTCTTACCAATGCGGCTCATGGCAGCCATCGCTTCTGGCAATGATTCATAAGCGCCCGCCGCGACGGTGCCCATCATTGCGCTGCCAAGCAGCATCGCTTCACTCTCTTCCGGCAACAGCATTGCGCAGCCCGTCGCATTGGAATGCTCCTGCACAAAGATTGGGTTTTTGATGCCGCCACCACACGCCATCATAGTATCAATGCAGTAACCATTCTGGTTCATGGTTTCAATAATGTGGCGAGTGCCGAGCGCCAGCGCCTGAATGGTGGCGAGGTAATGCAGCGCCATATCTTCCGGCGTACGTGATAATTTCAGGCCCGTCAGCGTGCCAGTCAGCGTCGGGTTGGCGCGCGGTGAGCGATTGCCGTGAAAATAGGGCAGCATATGAATGTCTTTAGTCAGAAACGCAATATTCTCTGATTCGCCCGCCATGCTGCGCAGAATGCCGTTGAGAACCTCATAGATGTTTTTACCGCTGTCTTTACCCTGTTTAAGCAGATCCTGATAGCAGGGATGCGACTGAATCACATGATCAATCAACGCGCCGGTAGTGGATTGTCCGCCTTCATTCAACCAGTAATCCGGCAGAATTGCCGAATAATACGGCCCCCAGATGCCGCCGATATAGCGCGCGCTACGCGACATCGCCATATGCGCCGTAGATGTGCCGCCAATGAGTGCGATGCGGTTGTCAAAATCCGCTGATTCGCCGGATACACCACTGGCGCCAAGAATGCCAAGACTGCCTGCGTGAGCATCAATAATCGAGACGCTGACTGCGGTACCCGCTATCAGTCCCATCTCTGCGGCAGCGCGCTGTGTCAGCCCATGCCCCAGCGGCTCACCCATAGCTTTCACTTCGCTGCCGATTTTTGATGCGTTGTTTTCCAGCAAATCGTCCAGACCGATCTGACGAAAATAGCCGGGATCCCAGCGGTCTTCGTGACCGATATATGTCCATTTGCAGACGGTGGAACATATCGAGCGCGTGGGGTCCTGCGTGGCGCGCCAGGTAAGAAAATCAGGCAGGTCGAACAGATGTCCGACGTTGCTCCAGGTGGTCGGCATGTGCTGTTTTAGCCAGAGCAGTTTGGGTGTCTGCATCTCCGGAGAGATAATCCCGCCGACAAACTCCAGTACGCGATGGCCGGTGGCATTGATGCGTTCTGCCTGAGTGATGGCGCGATGATCCATCCATACAATAATATTTTGTTCACTGCGTCCTGATGGGCTGACAGTCAGGGGATTGCCCTCTTTATCCAGCACCACCAGCGAGCAGGTCGCGTCAAAACCGACGCCTTTCACCTGAATCGGGTTAATATCCGCCTGACTGACTACGTCTCTTACCGCGTTACAAACGGCCTGCCAGATCTCGTCGGAAGATTGCTCAACAAAATCGGCTTTCGGGCGGTATAATGTGATCTCACGGCTGGCCTGACCGAGCATACGACCACTCATATCGAAAACCCCTGCGCGGGCGCTGCCGGTTCCTACGTCTACGCCGATAAAATAACTCGCCATGTTCTTTCCTTTTTTTAGAAAGCTTTCGCTTATGATTTTCTGTTTTGCAGAGCGATAAACAGGATCAGAACGCATCCCCACAGCGCCATGGTCAGGTAACTGCTGACGCCCATCAGATTCAGGCCGCTCTCCAGCATTTGCAGAACGATTAGCGCCAGCACCAGCCCGAGGACCCGGCCAAAACCGCCGTCAGGGTTAATTCCGCCGAGCACAGAGGCCAGAATGGTCACCAGTAAATAGGCATCGCCGTAACCCGCTTTCGCCGAGTTAAATTTGGACATCATCAGCAGTGCTGCACCCCATCCGAGCAGCGCCGAAAGCACGTACACTGCGATGGTGACTTTGTGCGTATTAACACCGCTAAAGCGCGTAGCCTGTTCATTGGAGCCCATCAGATACAGGCTGCGACCCAGCGTGGTATGTTCCAGCAGGACCCACAGCAGCAGTGCTACCAGCAGGAATAACAGCAGCGCAACCGGAATGCCCATCAGGCTACCGTTACTGAGATACTGAATGGCCGCTGGAAAACCGGAAAGCACTGTGCCGTTGGTCAGCAGAATATTCAGCCCGGCGATAAGTGTCATAGTACCGAGCGTCGCCAGAATCGGCGAAACGCCGATATATGCGATCAGCGCACCATTGAGCACGCCAATGACCACCGCTACGGCCAGTCCGGCGAGCATCGCCAGTGCGAAATAGTGCGGCTGGTCAGGGTGGGCCACCAGAATGGCCGCCATCACCAGCGAACAGGCATTGGCACCGGCGATGATCGAAAGGTTGATACCGCCGGTAAGCATGGTAATGCCCATCCCCAGCGCCAGCATGCCCAGAATCGGTAACTGTGAAGCGATTGACTGGAAATTGCCGACGCTGTAGAAGCTGCCGCCCAGCGTGAACGAAAACAGTACGGCAACGGCTACGATAATCAGTAACTGCAAACGAATGATGCGGTCGCCGGGGAAGAGTCGGTTTATGGTTGTCATGTCACATTCCCTTTGCCAGTTTGCGTTTTTCATTCCACGCGGTGCTGCTGATGCTGACCAGAATGATTACGCCGCTGAATACCTGATGCCAGTAAGCTGAAATGCTGAGTAAGGTCAAACCATTCTGCAGGAAGGCCAGCAGCATCACGCCCAGAATGGTGCCGGTCAGCGAACCACGCCCGCCGGTCATGCTGGTACCGCCTAAAACTACAGCGGCAAGGACCGTCAGCTCATAACCGAGCAGGGAGTTAGGCGCGACTGACTGAGTGATTTGCGCCTGCACCACGGCAGCAATTCCCGCCAGCAAACCCATAAAACCGTAGACGTAGAAATGCAGCCGCAAAATATTCAGACCAAGACGCGAAGCAGCATCACGATTGCTGCCCATAGCGTAAATCTGGCGACCCACGCGGGTCCGGTTCATCAGTACCCCGGTGGCGATGATCACCCCCAGCAGGCTGAGAAGCGGCAGAGTGAGGCCATAGTCGTAGCCATCGGCGGCGGTGAAGGAGAACCAGTTAATGCCGTTCATAAACCAGTCGGGGAAACCGTACAGCCAGGTGCCGTTAGTGAGATACACCAGCAAACCGTAGAACAGGTTCAGTGTGGCGATGGTGATGATGATGGCTGGCACGCGCAGCCAGTAAACCAGAAAACCGTTGACCAGCCCAAGTAGCAAACCGGTACCCATCGACAGAGCAAATGCCAGTGGGAAGCTGCCACCGTGATGGATGATGTAACTCGCCATAACGTATTGGCCGATGGAGGTTACGGCCGGGAAGGAGATGTCGATACCTCCGGCGATCAGCACCACAAACAGACCGCAGGCCAGAATGCCGAGAATGGCGTAGCTGGTGGCGACGTCCGTCAGGTTACCCAGCGTCATAAATTCGCTGGTGCGGACGCTCAGACCAATCACCAACAGCAGAACCAGTAATCCCAGCCAGAATTCGTGCTGTGAAAACAGTTTCGAGAGCGATTTATTACCCATTTATCACCTCCGCAATCTGCGCTTCGCTGCTCTGATGCGGCGCAAATTCCGCTACCAGTTTACCTTTGCGCATTACCAGCACGCGATGGCTGTTGTAATACGCTTCCGGGATCTCATCGCAAATCATCAGCACCGCCATGCCGGACTCCGCCAGATCGCGTGCGATGCGGTAAATTCCCTCTTTGTTGGCAATATCCACACCGACCGTCGGCGAATCGAGGATCAGGATACGTGGCTGCGTCGCCACCCATTTGGCGATGGCGATACGCTGTGCATTACCGCCGGAAAGCGTCTTCACGGGTAAACTGCTGTCCGAAACTTTAATGTTCAGATCGCGGATCAGCTCTTTCACCACCAGGGCGGCTTTGTGATGATCCATCAATCCTGCGCGGGTGTGCAGCTTGTCGAAAATGGATACCAGCGTGTTATCGTAAATGGATTGCTCCATTATCAGCCCCTGCGTCAGGCGGTCTTCTGACACATAGGCAATACCGTGCCGGATAGCGTCACGGTTTGAGTGGAGTTTCACCGCATTACCGTTGATGCGGATCTCGCCGTTGTCTGGTTGACTCATGCCAAACAGACTCAGGCAGAGTTCCGTACGCCCTGAACCGAGCAGACCAACAATCGATGCGATCTCGCCCTGGCGCAGCGACAGCGAGATATCATGATACTGACCCTTGCGGCTCAGATGGCTGATCTCCAGTAACGGCGTAACTTCGGCAGGTGCCCGGTGCGGCAGGTGGCTGTAGGTAAAGCGCTGACCGGTCATCAGGAACGCCAGCTCGTTGCTGTCGAGATCGCTCGCCGGCCAGGTGCCGACCAGTTTGCCATCGCGCATTACGCTGATGCGGTCAGCCACTTCCATTACTTCATCCAGACGGTGGCTGACAAACACCACACAGATACCGGCGGCTTTCAGCTCGCTCACTACCCGCAGCAGGCCATTAACCTCGGTTCGGGTCAGTGAGGCCGTCGGTTCATCCATGATCACCAGCGTGGCATCAGCGGCGATTGCACGGCATATTGCGACTAACTGACGGTCGGCGATCGAAAGTTTTTCTACTTTACGATCCGGATCCAGAGAAACGCCGACGCGTTGCATCGCCGCTACAGCCTTTTTGCGCATTGACTCACGATGTACCCAAAAATCACCGCCCGGGAGATAACGGTTAATAGCAATATTTTCGGCTACCGATAAATTTGGAAAGAGGGACAGATCCTGATAAATAACCTGAATACCGTACCAGGAAGAGAGCTGCGGCGTCAGGGTATGAAATAGTTTTCCGTCCAGCGTAATCGTCGCACCTTTTTCCGGCTGATAGACGCCGGAAATGACTTTAATTATCGTGCTTTTACCACAGCCATTCTGACCGGCCAGACAATGTACTTCGCCTTTATTAAGCGTCAGGCTGACATTATCCAGTGCTAATACGCCGGGGAATTTTTTACTGATCTTCTCAAGACTGATAAAGGCTTCAGCAGGGGCAGGGGGCGCGTTGTGCATATCCATCACAGGTCCTTAAGCATACCGGTTATATTCGGGCTGGGGCTTTGGCTGCATTTACTCCTGCGGATCACTGACGGATGTGATCGCAGGAATTCATGCACACCCAATCCGGGCTATACAGGATATAGGTTTTCAATCTCTCAGTAGAAATTCAGATACAGCACAGCATACAACGCCGTATCTGTTTCTATTTGCCTGGTGTAGCGCGGGAGATAATATATCTCCGGAAAATAAAATAATTAAAATGACCCATCAAAAGCCAAGTGATTTCGCATTCTCTGGTGTGACTTCAAGAATTTTATTAAAGCGGATCACTTTTTTGTCCATATCTACATCGGCTTTGCCCAATTTTTCGATACTCAGCTCTTTAGTCACTTCTTTACCCTGAAGCAGCTGATCGGCAACTGTCACCAGGGCGTAACCGGCATCTTTCGGATCCCACAGCAGAACTTTCTTAATATCACCGCGCATCAGGTAAGGAGCCGCCTGGCCTGGCATAGCGATACCGACAACTGCAATTTTGTTTTTTGCACGTTTCTGCTGAATAGCCTGACCGGCACCGATAGGACCGAGCGAGCCGAAACCGATAATCCCCTTCAGGTCAGGGTAGGTTTTCATTAAATCCAGCGTGGTGGAGTATGACTTATCAATATTTTCGGCCACCGGCAGACGTGAAGTCACTTCATGCATGTCCGGATACTTCTCTTTCTGATATTTAATCGCAGCATCCGCCCACGCATTGTGCAATGGCACGGTCAGAGAGCCGACATAAATGGCGTAACCCCCTTTGCCACCCATATCTTTTGCCAGCTCATCCATGTTGGCCTGAGCATATTTCTGGCTGTCGATGGTTTCGACATCCCACTGGCCAATTTGCTGATCCGGCGATTCATGCGTTAATACCACGATGCCCTGATCGCGGGCTTTTTTCAGCACCGGTTCCAGCACTTTAGCGTCATTGGGTACCACAATGATTGCGTTAACTTTTTTAGCGATCAAATCTTCAATAACTTTGACCTGCTGGGCCGGATCCGGGGTAGACGCACCGACCTGGTATGCGTTGACATCGAGTTTCTGCGCGGCTTCTTTTACGCCGACCTCCATACGGGTAAACCAGGGAATGCCCGTAACTTTGGCAACGACGGCGATATCGTAAGGTTTGGCGGCAAATGAAGGTGTTGTAAATAACATGCATGCTGAAACCACACATGCACTGACTAATGCGAGGTTAAATTTCATTTCGGTACCTTTCTTATGAGGTTCTGATAAAGGGGACAGGCGACAGCTTTCACATCCACGTTCTGAGATTAACGTAAGGGGGTATCGCTTTTCGCTCGCCCTTGAGCGAAATGTGAGCAATGTCCGCATTTGTTAAATTTAATGGTTTTTTATGTAAAAAATAAGTTATAAAAATCCGTTTTGAGTCAGGTTGCTATTTTACGGGGCCGAAAACCTGTATTTTATTAACATAAATTAATCAATATATTAACAATAAATTAACTTAACGGACCATCGGCGGTGTTTTTATCATCAGTCTGGTAGCGGCTATGCTTTTTATTTGAACAGAGTGTGAACAGGGTCACGAAGGCAGCGGGCAGACCCCGGTTTCGCCTTGCGGCAAACCGGGAAGCGACGTAAACCGTCCGGTTGTGGCGCTAAGCGGACTGACATCGGGCTGATGTCCGCTATGGGCGAGAAGCGGACATCATGACGGTGTGACGTGTGTATTAAGGTATTTACTTTTTCATACAGTGATTATCACCTGAAATATCATCTCATCGATCAGTATCAATCCTGGACAAAGTAGTGGTGCGTCATATGTTTATCGCGTTAGTCTGACCGCCTGGAAGGACCATAAGCAAGAAGCGTTGTATGGAAATTATTTTAATGCGTCATGGAAAGCCCGCTTTTACAGGTTCTGCGAAAGTAACGAGCCGTGAAATGTCCAACTGGATTGCAGATTATGATCGTTCTGATACAGGAGAAGATATACCGCCTGAGTCCAGTGAATCATTGGCGTTCAGCGCATCGTAAATCCTCAGTAGCCCTCTTCCCAGAGCACTTTCTTCCCTGAAAGCATTAGACCTTGAACCGGATGTCATTGATGAGGTTTTCAGGGAAGCAGATCTGCCGGTATTTCCTATGCCCGGTTTCAGGCTATCACCGACCGTATGGGCTGTTTTTTTCCGCGTCATGTGGTTATGCGGCATATCCCGTGACGTAGAGCGCGTCGGAACAGCAAAGAAACGTGCTATTCAGGCTGCGGGTATCCTTGCAGCGTTTGCAAAAAGATCTGACGGTACCGTGCTGCTTATGGGACATGGAGTAATGAATCGGCTAATTGCAAGGGAACTGAGGTCATTGGGTTTTAAAGAATATCGTTGTCAGGGTAGTGGTTACTGAAACGCAAGTAGCTACAGGCTTCAGTAAGTAAATATGGAAAGGGCATATCTGGCCTATTCAGACATTGGAAATGAGTCGTTTCGTTTCCGGCACACAACAAACAGATACAACCGCTACGGTTCGTTTTGATTGAAAATTATACTATCAGTCGTTGTGCTGCTTGTCTGGGGACATGTATGCTTTCTGCCCCTTCTGAATGTTAAGAAACACATATGCTCTCTACGTCAGGATCATCTTCCTGATGCCTTAGCACGCGCTATACCTGCATATGCACGCTCACAATCCGCAACCACAAAGATAACCTGCATCGTCATTTTTACGGCCGGACCGGTGAGAGCTGCTCTACCCAACGCCGGGCCGTGACCGCGTAGTTCTGACATAGAAATCAGCTCAACAGTTTTTCTGTTCTCCGGAGCACGTCATCCAGGGTGTCTAAGCATACAGGAATAGAATCTTTTCTGACTGCAACAGCAGTACCCGGGTCCGGACAGTAGTATGTTCAATTAAGCCATTCAGATATGTTTGCTCACAGCGAACATTCAGGTTTTCTATAATTGATATTGGTTTACGATGCAGTCGCGCACAGCAGGTAATTGTATGATAAAAAAAGCAGATCACGTCGGATTTTCAGTCAGAAGCATTGAAGAGTCATTATTTTTCTGGACTGATATTCTTGGCGGAAAGTTATTACGCGAAGGAAAAATGTCTGGGCCTATCATTGATGAAGTGACAGGCGCAAGGGGCGCTGATGTGCGAATGGCGTTGCTTGAACTGGCTGGCATCAAAATTGAATTACTGCAATACGATAACATCAAACAGCCAGAAGAACCTTCAGTACCTTATATCCCTGGCTATGCTCACCTTGCATTTATAGTTGAGGATATTGATACGCTCTTGAGTAAAGCATCTGAGTATGGCTGGAAGACACCAGGTAAACCTCAGACAATCTTATCAGGCCCCATGCAGGGAACCAGAGTAATCTATTTACAAAGCCCCGATGGACAGACACTAGAGTTGATGGAGCAGGGTCAATAAAGTCCACATCGTGTCACCGCGTACTGGTATGACGCACATGCAGGCGGTCGCCGGGTCAGGCATCATTCTGCAGCGCGACGGCCGGAGCTGCTGAACAGGGCTGGACTATTCAAGGTCAATCACACGCAGTCCTGACCAGCACCGCTCTCCGGCACCGGTTATCAGTACGACGGGCGCCTCACTGAAGCTGCTCAGCAGGGTGCATACCCGGCTCATTAAATCCGTAATCTTTTCAGAACCCACGTAGACGAACTCGTCCGTCGGCAGGGCATACGTGAACCCCCGCCTGCAGACGACGCTTCGTGAAAAACCGTTCTCATGCATGGCAAACATCATCTCAATGTGCGCTTTTTCGGTCTGCTCCTTTAACTCAATCCGGACTGTATAACTGGCCATAGCGATACCTGACAGATGTATAATTTAAGATAACTTAAATTATAGGTGTTCCTGAACAAATGACGGGCTATTGAGATATGTCCTAAGCAAATGTGCTTACTGTTCTGAGCCCCCGTCCTGATCAACTCCGGGAGAACTCAGCCCGCTGCGTACCTTAACGTCCGCAAAGAGCGAGAAGCGGACGTTATATCAATGGACGTCATGTCTCAGAGAGGATATGAGAAAACGGCATTAGAACCGATCAGTTATCGCCATCCGGTTATGAGCAATAAATCAAAGGCCAAATATAGCCTCAATTTCAATTGAGAGGTCAGGTGAAAAGAGGCGGCTGACTTCTACGAGCGAGCTGGCTGGCAAGTGATTACCGTAATTTTGGTACAATACTTTGCGTAACTCGTCGATCTCCTCAAAAGAGGTAATGAATATGGTTACTTTGATTAGGGCTGAAAAATCTGTACCTTCTATGCTGATTATTTTCCTGATTTGGCTGAATATTTCCTGTGCCTGTCCAGCAATACCTTTATGTTGAGCACTTGTACCAAACGCAGTCAACCCTGAAATGTAGAGCGTACTGTTATGTTTTACAGAGTGAACATAAGGAGCCTTTACTTCACCTAGTTCGGGATAATTCTTCCGTAACACATTGTTCATAATGAGATCCTTTCCGGAAGTGAGGAAATAACGACCTTACCATCGTCCTCTTAATGTTCAATCTTAATTTTTTAATTATGAAACGTGCAACGTCCGCTTCTGGCACAAAGCGGGCCGATACTGGAGCAACGTCCGCTTTGAGCGAAAAACGGTCGCACTTTAGTCTTGTCTGGACGGAATTGTAACCGGCACTTTTATTACCCATTGTATCCATCCCTTTACGCTCTAACCCATTATGATAAATCTGTTTCTAAACCTGGAATGCTTCTCGTTTATCACGGGAAAAGATAATAAGGATCTTCCTCATGGCAATAAGTATACAAACCCCTCTTATACATTCACTGCCCTTAAGCCAGCATTGTGGATGCCTTGTCTGGCTTAAAATGGAATCTTCCCAGCCGACGGGATCGTTCAAGCTCAGAAGTGCAGAGAACATTTGTCGCCATTATGCGGAAAGGGGCGCAACAGCTTTCATCAGTTCATCGGGCGGCAATGCAGGCATAGCGGTGGCACATTGCGGCCGCAAACTGGGGCTGCCGGTCACTGTGGTTGTGCCGGAAACCACGTCTGACAGGGCAAAACAGCTTATTGAACAGGAGGGTGCAAGAGTTGTTGTGCACGGAAAAGTATGGAGTGAGGCGAACGACTACGCCCTGTCACTGGCGACGGATGACATTATCTGTGTACATCCCTTTGATCATCCACTTTTGTGGGAAGGTATCAGCACAATCGTGGATGAGGTCATCAGCGAAGGGGTAACGCCTGATGCGGTAATTCTTTCTGTTGGCGGCGGGAGCATGCTGTCCGGTATCGCTCAGGGACTGGTGAAACATCAGCTTGGTCATATTCCGGTTTACGCCGCAGAAACCCAGGGTACGGCCTCTCTTCGCGCCTCGCTTAATGCCGGCAGGCTGGTACGTCTTGATAAGGTCAGCGGCATAGCCACGACGCTGGCCGCAAGCCAGGTGTGCGAAAATGTTTTCAATGTGGCCAGCCGTATGGACGTCAGAAGTATGCTGGTTTCAGACCAGGAAGCGCTGAATGCCTGCCGGTGCTTTCTCGATGACCATCGGGTGCTCACTGAGCCTGCATGCGGTGTATCACTCTCACTTTTGTACGACAAAAAAGTCTTATTCAAGCCGGCTGATAATGTACTGGTCATCGTATGCGGCGGGGCCTCTGTCACGCTGGAAGGGATCGCGAGCTGACAGAAGAGCGCATTTATCCTGCCAAAGTTTATGAGCAAAAGGATGGGCGAACTGCCCGGTTAATTAACTTGTTTTAAAGTGAGTTATGCCCTCTTTGGCACAAACAGACTGGCGCGTGGGTCAGGTCCGCTATGAGCGAGCAGCGGACATTTCACTTATGACAGCTGAGGGGTTCTAATACGTTGAACATAACTGACCTATTGCGCTCTTGAAGTCAGGCCAGTGAAGTGTTCCCTCACCATATCCGTTAACTCGAAAATACAATCGAGATGTGTACTATCTGCCACAACCCGACTGCTTACATTCGGATTGCCGCAGTTCCTGAAAAATTCTTCCATACGGCTTACATCAAACAGTTCATCATGCTCAGCAAGCATGATTGTTACTGGAATAGAGATTTCTTTAAGTTGCCTTTCAGGATTACGAGGGGTAAGAGCGTTAGCCATATTAACGCTGTATGTCTGAACAAAGTCAGGCCTTGCATTAATAACCTCACAGGGGAAATTAAGCCTTACTCCTGCACGACGTCCATATAGAAAACCTGCACTCATAGCATTGATTATGAAGCTCAAACGGTTTATCGATGCAAAGGGAGAGGAAAACTCGCGGTTCAGAGCAGGAGGTGAAAAAGGACCTAATGCTGGGGCTAGCAAGATCAGGCTTTCAACAACCCTCGATAGAGAGTATCGGGTAAAGTAATTTATCAGCATACCGCCTCCACTGGAGTGCCCAATCAAGTGAATTCTGGCATCAGGAAAAGAGGTTCGGACATAATCAATGACGACATCCACATCACGCCAGATTTGAACAGGACTGGAAGCTTCTCCCCGGACACCTACCGAACGACCGTGCCCACGGATATCGACGAGACAAACACAGACGGGCAGATCGTAACTCAACTGTCGTGCAAGAATGTCGTAGCCAGCGTCAGAGTTGACCCCGCCACCATGGTAGACAATAAGAACCTCATCAAGGGCTGCCATTGGCCTGTATACCCGGATATATAAATCATTGATCCGGCTTTCGGTGATGTTATCAGAAGGGAGTAATGAAGCGTTAAATTGCTCATAGCGTTCGACAAAACGGGTGAAGTCAATCACGTCCTGAATTCCTTATTCAATCGGATTCACTACCTGTGAATTTGTGTCATGAAGCATGCACGATTTACTGTATGCATGAGAGTCTTTTTTACATAAAAGTGCCTGATGCACCGCCTGAAAAGCCCTCAGCGCGGTTCTGCAGCCCGAAGGCTGTTTTCGGTATTTTTCCTGTCCGAAATACTGACAAATGCCCCTGATAATTCCTGTATATCTGTATGGTTATGCAGTGAAAGCTATTCTCCACGGCTTAGTGCATGCAGATGCCGGAAACGTCCACTTCTGGCACAAAGCGGACAGTGTTTCCTGCCTCACGTATCGTGTTCCGATTAGCCAGAAATATCAGTTTCATTTTCCGGTACGCCAGCTCTGACACGGGTTGCCACCAGACTGGCTGCGAGTATAAAGACGAGGCATAACAGCGCCTGCACCCGAAGGGCAATATGGTTATCAATCAGAACGCCCATGATGACCGGAGAGGCACCACTGGCAAGCACGGTACCCGCCTCAACAGCCGAGCGCACCTTTGCCAGTTGCGCGGGGCCAAACAGCTGTACCCATAGCGCAGTCGCCAGTGTGGACGCAATGGCTGACGATATACCGGTCATGATGAGATAAAACGGCGTGACCCACACGCTGTTACTGAGCCACAGCGCCAGCATGCCAGCGCCCTGCGGCAGCAGAAACCACGGCAACAGACGGCGTGGCGTCAGCCGGTCTATCAGCGGACCAAATGATAACAGGGAAACCGCCTGCGTTATCGCGTAAGCAATAAACCACCCTGCAACCCACGACAGCGCCCATCCTTTCTCCTCTGCCAGACGCGCCTGATGGAAAAAGAACCCTGTGGTGATGAAAGGTGACGCCAGCACTGCGGGCAGAGCAAAAAGCAGATTCCGGTTCTTCCATACTGACGCTTCGCGAACCTTCTCTGCGCCCCGCTTTCTGAACGTCCGCAGCGGCTTTTCGGCAGCGCGCGGAAGGCAGCTGACAGCCAGCGCAACGCCGGCCACCAGAACCGCAGCGTTTATCAGCCAGGCAGTGCGCCATCCCGTCAGAGCGTTAATCTGCACGGCAGCCAACGGAAACAGCGCCTGTGCGAGCGACAGGCCCAGTGCGATAGCACCCAGTGCCTTGCCAGCATCAAGCGGAAACTGGCGCGCAGTCGCCGTCAGGGCGGTATGCACCATCAGGCCTTGTCCGCCGAGGCGAAGCAGGTAAAAGCCTGCACAGAGCGTCCATGCCGCCTGCGCACCGGAGACGAGCAGGCACGCCGTTATCAGCAGCAGGGTAACGGCCAGGGTGAATCGACGGGTAGTGGTGTAGTCAATCAGCCGGCCCGCCCATGTCAGGGTGACGGCACTCATCACGGTGCCCGCGGCATAAAGGCCGCCCAGTCCGCCGTCGCTGAGCCCGAATGCCTGACGCAGGTCCTGCCCGTAAAGCGATACGAAGTAAGTCTGTCCAAAACTCGACATGGCCATCAGTATCGCGCCAAAGGCGAGATGACTGCCGTGCTGATACATAAAGCGAAACAGCTGACGCATGGTATTCCCTGAGCACGGCTGACAAAGGCGCCGCACAAATGAACTGCTCCGGGACTTGTGTTCCGGAGGCTCGTTATGAAAAGGGTCTGCGATTGCAGGCCCGTAACGTTTACCGCAGCATCAGCAGCGGATAACGGCTTTCAGCCAGCATCGCCGTGGTGTGACTGCCGATAAAGAAGCAGCGCAGCCGGGAGTGTCCCCAGGCTCCCATCACGATCAGGTCCGTTCCGTTCTCCTGCGCGTAACGGCACAGCCCGCGCGAGACGGATTCATCCTGTATCAGCCGTGACTCTGCATCAATGCCGGCTGCCTGCAGGATGTGCTGCGCATCATGGAGTGAAGCATCGTCGCCGTTCACCATCACAACATGGCAGGCCAGGCCGCGAAGCAGCGGGCTCACGGTCAGCCGGGTCAGGTTTCGGCGGCTGGCCTCGCTGCCATCCCAGGCAAAAAGTACCCGGGATGGCGCAATAAACGTTTCCGGCACAACCAGCACGGGCGCTTTCTGCAGGCGGATGACGCTTTCCAGCTGGCTGCCCACCGTATGTTCTGCGCCCCGTCGTCCGAGCACCATCAGCCTGACGTCATCCAGCCCGGCAAGGATTTCGTCCAGTGCGCCGTGCATCTGCAGCTGGCGTACCTCCGGGCGTCCCGCCCGGGCCAGCCGTTCAGCACAGCCGGCCAGAATAGTTTTCCCCTGCGCCATAAGCAGGCGGCTGCGCTCACCCTCTACGCGCACAAGCGCTTCGGTCAGCAGCTCTTTGCTGTCGATGCCAATGCTGCCGCTCAGGTCAGAGACGGCCGGATGACCGTCTTTTTCCAGCACGTGCAGCAGGGCCAGCGGCGCGGAAAGGCCGGCGGCGGCCCACGCCGCGTAGTCACAGACTGGCCCGGTTGACGGCGAACCATCCACGCAGGCCACAACGGTATTGTTCATAGCTGTAACTCCTGTCAGTTAGTGACCGCCCATCAGTTTTTCCGCTTCTTCCGGCTTGTCATGCACGCCGAAGCGGTCAACGAGGGTACGGGTGGCGTCGTTCATGCCCGGTATTTCTACCTCAGCGCCTTCGCGGCGGAACTTAATTACCGCCCTGTCCAGTGCGCTAACGGCGGTGATGTCCCAGAAGTGGGCGTGCGTGACGTCAATGACCACGCGCTCTGCCGCTTCCCTGAAGTCAAAGTGGCTCATAAAGCGATCGGCGGAGGCAAAAAAGACCTGGCCGGTCACGGTATAGATCCGTGTCTCACCCTCCCGTGACGATCTGACCGTCATAAAGCGTGCTACCTTAGTGGCAAAGTTCAGCGAAGCAATCAGCACCCCGGTCAGCACGCCGAAGGCCAGGTTGTCGGTGGCCACCACCACGACCACGGTTGCCAGCATGACCACGCTGGTCGAGAGCGGATGGCGGCGCAGGTCGGTGATGGATCGCCAGGAGAAGGTGCCGATGGAGACCATGATCATCACCGCGACCAGCGCCGCCATCGGGATCTGCGACACCTGATCGCGGAGGAAAATAATCAGACAGAGCAGCACCAGCCCGGCCGTCAGGGTGGAGAGGCGCCCGCGCCCGCCGGATTTTACGTTAATCACCGACTGACCAATCATGGCGCAGCCCGCCATGCCGCCGATAAACGCCGTGCAGACGTTGGCGATGCCCTGCGCCTTGCACTCGCGGTTTTTATCGCTCGGGGTATCGGTCATGTCGTCCACGATAGTGGCGGTCATCATTGACTCCAGCAGTCCCACCACGGCGAGACCGGCAGAGTAAGGCAGGATAATCAGCAGCGTATCCAGGTTCAGCGGAATGTCCGGAATGAGGAACACCGGCAGGCTGTCGGGCAGTTTGCCCATGTCGCCCACGGTACGCACATCCAGGTGCAGCCACATGGAGATGGCCGTCAGCACCACGATGCAGACCAGCGGGGAGGGAATGGTTTTATTGAGGTATGGAAAAAGATAGATGATGGCCAGGCCGGCGGCGGTAAGCGCATAAACGTGCCAGGTCACGTTGGTCAGCTCCGGCAGTTGCGCCATGAATATCAGAATAGCCAGCGCATTGACGAAGCCCGTCACGACCGAGCGCGACACGTAGCGCATCAGACTGCCAAGCCTCAGGTAGCCGGCAGCCAGCTGCAGCAGGCCGGTTAGCACTGATGCCGCCAGCAGATACTGCAGGCCGTGATCTTTCACCAGGGTTATCATCAGCAGCGCCATGGCACCGGTGGCCGATGAAATCATGGCGGGACGTCCGCCAAAGATGGCCATCACCACGGGAATACAGAACGCCGAGTAGAGGCCGACCTGCGGGTCGACTCCGGCAATGATGGAAAACGCGATCGCTTCAGGAATGAGCGCGAGCGCGACGACAATACCGGCGAGCACGTCACCACGGACGTTGCCCAGCCAGTCCTTACGCGTCGAGGACAGCAGCATAGTAATTTCTCAGATTTTAGATACAGTCAGCCCGTGAGGGCAAAAAATTCAGGGACGAAAAAGCACATCCGCAGACGGGATGTTTTTGAGTGCGCGACTGAAACTACTCAGTGCGACAGGGGAGGATGACGACTCAGGGTGGCGTAAGACGCATGATTTTTGAGTTCTCCTTTACGGCAAAAGGATGCCTTCAGGACTGCAATAAGCCAGCGAAACCCGGCGCGGGGCACTGACGGCGAAGCCTGTCCCTCTCAGGACAGGCACTAAACTATAAACAAAAACGGTGAGAGGTCAACGTTTCAGTAAGCGGAAAAGGGCTGCGAACAGCGGTACCAGCGCGTATATTAACCATGTCTGCGCATGTCACCGCAGAAACACATGGAATCAGCCTGGTATTTATATATGAATTTATGCATATGTATTGACGGCATTTGCGCGTAAAGTCACACTGGCTTTTTACGCCAGCTACCCGGAGTTATCATGCCTCAGCTTTTTCCTCTTCAGCTTTTTAAGGGGCTGTCTGACGAAACGCGTTTAAAGCTTGTCCTGCTTTTGCGTGAAAAAGGTGAACTCTGTGTATGCGAGCTGACGCTGATACTGAAAGAGAGCCAGCCCAAAGTATCCCGGCATCTTGCGCTACTCAGAGACAGCGGCCTGCTTATCGACAGGCGTGACGGCAAATGGATCCATTACCGGCTGTCCCCTCACATGCCCGCCTGGGCTGCAGCCGTGATTGAACAGGCTTATCTGTGTCAGCAGGATGACATCCAGCATCTTAGCCGGCAGGCTGAGCGGGACAACGCTACGACCAATGGCAAACCTGTCTGCATTTAAAAATTTACCTATACATATATGCTTTTCCATATTTAACGTTTCTGGTTGCGCTGTGCTTATTCTGTGAGGTGCAGTAGTGAAGGAGGGACTATGTTTCTGGCAGGTGCAATTTTTGTTCTGACGCTGGTGCTGGTTATCTGGCAGCCGAAAGGACTCAGTATTGGCTGGAGTGCTGTTATCGGGGCTGCGCTGGCGCTGCTGACGGGCGTGGTGCATATCGGGGATATTCCAGCGGTCTGGCAGATTGTCTGGAACGCCACGGCCACGTTTATCGCGGTTATCATCATCAGCCTGCTGCTGGATGCATCCGGCTTTTTTGAGTGGGCGGCACTGCATGTTTCCCGCTGGGGAGGCGGCAGAGGCAGGCTGCTGTTCACGTATATTGTTCTGCTGGGCGCGGCGGTGGCGGCGCTGTTCGCCAATGACGGCGCGGCGCTTATCCTCACGCCGATTGTCATCGCCATGCTGCTGGCGCTGGGCTTCAGCCCAGGTGCCACGCTGGCATTTGTGATGGCGGCTGGGTTTATCGCGGACACGTCCAGCCTGCCGCTCATCGTATCGAACCTGGTCAACATCGTAACGGCGGATTTCTTTACGCTGGGCTTTAGCGAATATGCGTCCGTTATGGTGCCGGTGAATATTGCTTCCGTAGTGGCTACGCTGGTAATGCTGCACCTGTTTTTCCGCAAAGATATTCCGGCAGGTTATGACCTGACAAAGCTAAAAATGCCCCGTGACGCTATCCGTGACAGGCGGACCTTCAAAACCGGCTGGCTGGTGCTGATTCTGCTGCTGGCCGGTTTTTTTGCGCTGGAGCCGCTTGGCGTACCGGTCAGCCTGGTTGCGGCAGCGGCGGCCTTCATTCTCTGGCTGGTTGCACGCAAAGGTCACGTTATCGATACCCGTAAGGTGCTGAAAGGTGCACCCTGGCAAATCGTTATCTTCTCGCTGGGCATGTATCTGGTGGTATATGGTCTGCGTAATGCCGGCCTGACGGATGATCTCTCAGCCATTCTGAACCGCTTTGCAGAGCACGGCGTCTGGGGGGCAACGCTGGGTACGGGCTTTCTGACGGCCTTTCTGTCATCGGTCATGAACAACATGCCCACCGTGCTGGTCGGGGCGCTCTCTATTGACGGCAGTACCGCTCAGGGCACGGTAAAAGAGGCAATGATTTACGCGAACATCATTGGCTGCGACCTCGGCCCGAAAATTACCCCGATTGGCAGCCTGGCAACCCTGCTGTGGCTGCACGTTCTGGCGCAAAAAAATATCACTGTTAGCTGGGGCTATTACTTTCGTGTTGGCATCGTGATGACCCTGCCGGTGCTTTTTGTGACGCTGGCCGCGCTGGCCCTGCGCCTGTCTGTTTAAACGTGATCCGGGCTGCGTGCATGCAGCGCCTGTATGGAGTATGACTGATGACTGACATTACTATTTACCACAACCCGGCCTGCGGCACGTCCCGTAACACCCTGGCGCTTATCCGCAATAGTGGCGTGGAGCCAGCAGTGATTTTATATCTGGAGACGCCGCCGACACGCGCTGAGCTGCAGACGCTGATTGCAGATATGGGAATCAGCGTGCGCGCACTGCTGCGCAAAAATACGGAACCGTTTGAGCAGCTGGGTCTGGCAGAGGATCGGTTCAGCGATGACGAACTGCTGGATGCTATGCTGGCTCACCCCATTCTCATTAACCGTCCGGTGGTGGTAACGCCGCTCGGTACAGCGCTCTGTCGTCCGTCTGAAGCCGTTCTGGATATTCTGCCTGATCCACAGAAAGGGGCATTGATGAAAGAAGATGGTGAACAGATTATCGATGAGCACGGAAACCGTATCGGCCACTGACACCCTGGCATTCCGCCAACAGAGCGGGAGAGGCAAAAACAGCTGGCCTTAAACGACGGCGGGAAGGGGTCAGTCTGTGCCTTCATCTTGCTTCCGACCAGAGCACCCGCACGCGCAGTTCTGCAACGGTCGGAGACGTGTCCGGAGCGTTATCAGCGTCAGAAGTTGGTTTTATCAATAACGGCGACGTTATGCTTTCGGATTAATTTCCGTCATCAGCCATTGCTCAAAAGCATGCAGCGCCGTTTCATTTATGCCTGTTGAAGCCGGTTTTATTAAATGAAAGTTTTTGCTGAGTGAAGCAGACTCAGGCCAGGGAGCAATAAGCTCGCCGTTAGTTAACTCTTTTTCGACATATATCCGCGGCACCAGTGCAACGCCCTGTACTGACAGCGCTGCGGCGATAGACATTTCGTGCAGATCATAGCGGACTCCCTGCGCCGGGTTATCAAGTTCAATTCCGGTTTCCTGCGCATAGTACTGCCATGCCTGCGGATTCTGAAGACGGTGAATGCGAGGCAGCTCATTAAGCGGCACGCTCTCTTTTTTGTTCTTCAGAAGTGCCGGATGGCATACAGGCAGCAGCGTTTCCTGAAAAAGAAACTGCATATGCATACCTGCCCATGCCGGATGATCGAAATGTATTACCGCGTCAAAACCACTGCCAGCGAGAATAAAAGGATCTGTTCTGGCGGCGATGTTCACACTAATTTCCGGATACAGGGTATAAAAGCTTTTCAGACGCGGGATTAGCCAGCGGCATGAAAACGTTGGCAGGGCAGCAATCTCCAGAGTCTTACCGCCTTCTGGCACACCTATGACCGATTGCGTATCTCTTTCCAGCCGGTCAAGCGATTCGCGTATTTGATCTGCATAGCGGGCGCCAACTGAATTGAGCGTAACGCGACTTCCGCTGCGATCAAACAATCTGCAGTTTAACATGGACTCAAGGCGGGCTATTTGTCGACTGATTGCGCCTTCGGTAAGTGATAACTCCTGCGCTGCCCGCGCAAAATTTCCATGCCTTGCTGCGGCTTCAAAGGCAAGCATGGCTCGACTGCTGGGAATTTTTCTTAGCATTAATACGGCCTGATTATTGATACAAAATTCTTTACAGTGACAAAATATCATTAATCAGTGAATTAATTTCGATTCAAATCAGGAAAACAGTTGCTTAGCATGATGAAAACACATCAGGCAAGCGGGCGCCTGCCAGCACTATTATGAGGTATGTATGCACGGTGATAGTTTCCCGACCTGTCAGGTTGGCGGTTATCAGGTTATTGCGCTGAGCGATGGCACTATGGCGGCCACGCTTGATCTTCTTTCAGGTATTGACGTCGCAAAGGCTGCAAGTATCCAGTGCGCTGCCGGGATTGAGAGACAGGGTGATATCCATATTAACGGTTATCTCATCCGTGGATATGGACACACTATTCTGGTAGATGCGGGCGCTGGCGGGCAAAACAACGTGGGTGGGAGGCTTAAGGAGAAGCTGACGATGCTCGGCATTCTGCCTGATGTCGTAGACAGGATATTACTGACGCACGGTCATCCCGATCATATCGGCGGTCTGCTGCATGAAAACGGAGAGCCGGTATATAAAAAAGCTGATCTCTATATTCATCCCCTTGAAATTGCGCACTGGCAGGATAATGAAAAACTACAGAGAGCCAGTGAGCGCGGCAAACATAATTTTGCACTGTTCCGAAAAGTCCTGGCCGCCTATGCCGGGAAGATACGCCTGCTTGATGAAAATGAAGTTGTGCAGGGCATTCGCCCTGTATGGCTACCAGGCCATACCCCAGGACACACCGGATTTCATATTCATTCCGATAAAAAAGCGGTGTTAATATGGGGAGATGTCGTTCATTTTCCCTATATTCAGTCAGCAGTTCCCGCTGTTTCAATCATGTTTGATGTCAATCCTCTACAGGCTGAAGAGACAAGGAAAAAAGCGCTGCAACAGGCCGTGGATGACAAACTGATTATTGCCGGTATGCATCTGAACCAGACAGGATTCTGCTGTTTCCAGCGGTCTGGAGATGGGTATCTGCTTTGCAGGTTACATCAGGAATAAAAATACAGGTCACTCCCTGTCCGCTTTAAGCAAAAATCGGACGTTGACGTTGTTTATATAAATCTGGTTGGTGTTTTTTTGCATTAGTTCAGAGACGAAAAATAGTGTGTCGGCGATTTCCCCAGTGCTTTTCTGAACATTGTGATAAATGCGCTGACCGAATCATATCCCAGCGTTCCAGCTACGCGCTGCACGGACTGACCTTCTGCCAGATGGCTTAGAGCAATCATTAAGTGCAACTGCTGACGCCAGCGACCAAAGCTCATTCCTGTCACGTCTCTGACCAGTCTGGCAAGAGATCGTTCGCTGGTTGCAAGATCCGCAGCCCACTGTTTTAACGTTCTCCGGTCATCAGGCACATTAAAAAGTGCCTCAGCCATATACCGGATTTTAGGATGGTCGGATACAGGCAGGTGAAGCGCTTTAACCGGCACATCCGGTATATGTTCCAGCAGTACCGCTGCAAGCCTCGCGGTTTTATCGTCAGGTAAATAAGCATGTTCCTGCTCTGCCAGAAACAGAATCAGCTCGCGGACCAGAGGGGTAATGGCAAGGGTACAGCAGGTTTCCGGCATCGCTGCCGCGCCGGGTTCGATAAACAAAAAGCAGGTGGCCGCATTCTTCGTAACCCGGCAACTGTGAGGTATTTCTCCCGGTACCCAGACAGCATGTCCCGGCGGAACAATCCATAGCGCATCCTGAACCTCACAGCTTACTGCACCGCGTAAAGCGAGAATAAGTTGTCCTTTACGGTGAGCGTGTGGACTCTGCCCGGCATACTCGCCAGACGATAATACATGCAGGGCGACCGCAGCCTGACTGAAAGCATCAGCATCAAACTCATCCGGTGAGGTCACCGGTTTTTTATTAACTGGCATGATTTAGTTATATGTTGTCAGGTTATCTATATTCTGTAACTTATACCTCCTTTAAAGTCTTTCTTTTTTTAGAGAAAGCAGAATCTATGTCCCGCATTACGAACAAGTGGTCTTTTGTCATACTTGTGACCGGCATCCTCTTTATCGCCATTAACCTGCGTGTTCCTTTTACCGCTATCGCACCCGTTTTAGAGTCCATTCGCCATGATTTTGGGCTAAGTATCACAGCCATTGGGTTACTTAACTCGCTGCCTTTGCTGGCCTTTGCCGCTTTTTCCCCCCTGAGCGCATCCATTTCCCGCAAGTACGGCCTGGAACGAACCCTTTTTGGTGCCCTGATCGTGATTTCAGCGGGCATTCTGCTTCGCTCCACAGCCAGTGTCTGGGCGCTTTATGCCGGAACAGTATTGATAGGTATCGGGATTGCCCTGGGCAATGTCCTGCTGCCTGGCCTTATCAAGCGTGACTTTTCTGACAGGATGGCTTCCGTAACAGGGGCCTATTCCATCACCATGGGCGCGGCTGGTGCCATTGGCTCTGCCATTGTCATTCCTCTGACGCAGCGCTGGGGCTGGAACATCGCGTTAGCCATGCTGGTTTTTGCACCACTCTTTGCGCTGTTTTTATGGTTGCCCCAGTTAGCGAAGAAGCATCAGCTGCCAGCAGCGGGTGAGAAAAAAGCAGCGACCGTCGCGGTCTGGCGCTCGCCTCTGGCATGGCAGGTCACCCTGTTTATGGGCCTGAATGCGATGCCGTTTTATGTGGCGGTCGGCTGGCTGCCTGCCATTCTGACGGACAGTGGACTCTCTTCCGTTCAGGCTGGTGAGGTACACGGCATCCTTCAGCTGACCACTGCCATACCCGGCCTGATTCTGGCAGCCACGCTGCGTCGTCTTAACGATCAGAAATTAGCTGCTGCTGGCGTCAGCCTGTTAACCGCGGTGTCCTTTATCGGCATCCTGTATCTGCCGAATCTGGCCATGCTGTGGGCGGGGCTTCTCGGCTTCGGCTCAGGTGCCAGCATGATGCTGGGTCTGACCTTCATCGGACTGCGTACTAAAAACGTCGATGATGCTGCCGCGTTGTCAGGCATGGCACAGAGTGTCGGTTATCTGATGGCGGCGATGGGACCGCTGTTGCTGGGCAAAGTGCAGGAGCTGTCCGGAGGCTGGACGATGCCATTACTGATGACCGCAGCAATCGCAGTCGCAGGCGCCTGCACCGGAATGGCTGCCGGACGCAACGCTCACCTGGAACCTGCACAGCAGCCGGGCTAAATTCACCGATACAGCAGGGGAAACGATCGGGTCCTCTGCTGAGGGTGCTGTTGATTATTGTTCTAAAGGCGCTTCCTGTTACCGGCGCCCTCTTTTACCGGAAAGATTGCTTCTCACCTGCGCCTTCGTTAAAAAGTCCGGAAACCCAGTCAGCAAAAGCACGCACGGCGGGAGAAAGAAAACGCTGATGCGGATAGAGCATCGTCACCGGCACGGAGGGGGGCTGCCAGTCCGCCAGAACTTCGACCAGTTTGCCTTGCTGCAGATCCTTCGAAATCACATTCTCAGCAAGCTGTGCCAGCCCAAATCCCTCAAGACACAGTCTAATGTAGAGTCCCGTTTCGTTGACGGCTGCATTCCCCTCCACCGGAACAGAGAGGGTCTCAGCGCCTTGTGTAAAACGCAGTTCATTAGTGCGTCTTCCCGAACCGGAAAAGTAATGAATCGCCCGATGCTGTGACAACGTTTCAGGCGTTTCAGGAACACCGAACTCCCTGAGATAGTCCGGTGAGGCACAGGTCACCCAGCGAAACCGGCCAAGCGGACGGGCAACCAATGTAGAGTCAGTTAATTCACCGGTTCGTATGACGCAATCCACCCCTTCCTGCACAAGATCGACCTGCCGATCGCTCACACCAATCATCAGGTAAATATCCGGATAAAGCCGGTAAAAGTTTTTCAGGTTTGGCATGACGATGAAATGGGCGATCCCACCAGGCATATCAACCCGCAGCCGCCCCCGGGGACGGCTGATGGAATCACTCAGGCTGGATTCGCTATGTTCAATCAGCGACAGGATTTCCCGGCATTGCGCCAGATACTGCAGACCTTCAGGAGTAAGGCTGACCCGTCTTGTCGTGCGGTTCAGCAGACGTACCTGCAGGTACTTCTCCAGGTTTTTGATCGTGCTGGTAACAGTCGAAGAAGGCAGTGACAGCGTTTCTGCCGCGCGCACAAAACTTCCGGCTTCAGCAATCCGCATGAAAATCTGCATAGCCTGAATCCGATCCATCATCCTTTCCCTGAGTAAAAACTGAGTCTGATTATTCGCGAATTATGAATGATAAAAACGGTTTAGACATCTTTTTAAGGTTAATAGCGTCGCGTATCGTTTCCTTATTGATTAGGAAAGAGGCGGGTTAATGACCGATTACATCAGAAATATTGTTAACAATCAGAATGTCACGTTACAGGCTACGTTGATTCGTGGCGCGACGATACTGAGTATGGACGAGAGCGTCGGCAACATGGAGCGCGGTGACATCCTCATCAACGGCTCAACGATTACCGCCGTGGGTCAGAACCTTGACGCACCAGGTGCTCACGTCATTGATGCCACAAATATGATTGCCATGCCGGGGATGGTCGATTCTCATCGTCACGCCTGGGAAGGTCAGCTGCGTCGCATCAACCCTAACGCAACCTGTCTGGACGACTATAGCAATGCGACGCACTTTTCATTCGCCAGATATTACCGCCCGGAAGATATCTATGTCGGTAATCTTCTGACGGCGCTGGGCGCGATTGATGCGGGTATCACCACGATGATTGATAACTCACACAACAGCCGGACCGCAGCACACGCCGATGCCGCCGTTGAAGCCCTGCTTGATGCCGGTATTCGCGCTATCCATGCTTCCGGCGCGCCGGTGGCCGGTGAATGGGATAAGGCGCACTGGCCTGGCAACTGGCAGCGTCTGCAGGAAAAATATTTCAGGGATAATCCTGAGAGTCTTGTGACGCTGGGCGTCATGGCCCAGCTGGAGCCGGAATTGTGGGCTGAGGCCCGCAGGCTGGGGCTGCCGATTGTCACCGAGTTCTTTGGTGCTGAAATGGCCTCCGAACTCGATTCACTGCATCAGCAGGGTCTGCTTGGCCCGGACAATATTTTCAACCACTGCACAGCCCTGCCAGATAAGGGATGGGAGATTCTGCGCGCCGCCGGTGTCCGGGTCAACGTCTGCCCGCGCTCAGATTCGCACTATGGGATCGAAAGCGGGATGTTCGCCATTGAAGCCGCGCAGCGTCATGGCATCAATCCTGGCCTTAGCGTGGACAATGAAACGTCTTACAGCACCGACATGTTTATGGAAATGCGAGTGGCGTTCTATTTGCAGCGTGTGATGGGTATGCATAAGCAGCACTGCTGTGATTCCGGACATTCGCTGACAACGCTTCCGGCTGCGCAGCTGCTTAAATCGGCAACCGTTGATGGCGCGGTTTGTGCCGGGCTGCAGGATAAAATCGGGAGCCTGACGCCAGGCAAACAGGCAGATTTGATCTTGATTAACGCGGCTGACCTCAACCTTTATCCCAACGGAAATGCGTTTGGCACGGTGGTACATGCTGCTGAACGCAGCAACATTGATACCGTGATGATCGGCGGGCGCATCGTCAAGCAAAACGGCAAAGTGCTGGGTGTGGACAGCAAGCACCTTCGCGCCGCCATCGATGAATCACGTGAGCACCTTTTTGCCGCAGCAGGGTATCAGCCAGACATCTTTGCGGAAAAATTCCTGCCGCTGGTTCAGGCAAACTGACAGAGACAGACAGCATGAGCGCGATTTATTACGTGATAGCGTTTGCGGCAGGTCTGGGGATTACGCTTCAGACGACCCTGAACAGTCAGCTCGCAAAAGGGCTCGGCGGGGATCCTGTCACCGCCGCGTGGTTTTCCTTTACGGTCGGAGCGTTCAGCCTCGGAATATACTCGCTGCTGCGTGGGGGGCTCTTCATCTCCCTTGCAGCTATTCCTTCGCAGCCTGTGTGGAGCCTGGCGGGCGGACTGATCGGTGCCTGTGCATTATTCAGCTATGTCGTGCTCGCACCCAAAATTGGTTTTTCAGCCCTGCTTGGACTGGCGATTGTCGGACAGCTACTCTCATCGCAGATCATCGACCATTTTGCCCTGATGGGCGCGGTAAGGCGGCCAGTCTCGTTGCTGAAGCTGGGAGGAGTGCTGGTCATGCTGACCGGGCTCGCCATCATGCTTTTCGGCGACCGGCTCTCTGCACGTTTTCTGCAGTAATGCCTTTATTCACGTTTAGCAACCCGCAGTGGAATGCTGAATGGGGAGGGAACCGTGTTATCCGTTACCACCCGGATGGGACCACCGACACTATTCTGACCTCACCTGGGATCCAGTGCACCTGCCCGACACTTGCCGGTGAGAGGTTTACCCGTCTCTATTGCACCACTGCTTCTGTGGGACTTACTGTGCAGTCTGAATATGACGGTGTACTGCTCAAAGCTAAATCTGATGTCAGCCCCGGATTATCTGAAAACCGCTTTGCTGCACATACATTCCATCAGCTTTGATACTGATAAAACTTTGACAGTTCAGGCTCAAAGGCAATATCCGCTTCTGGCACAAAGCGGACGGGCGGCATTAAAAAACTCGCTTTGAGCGAGAAGCGGACGTCAGGATCGTGACAAACGGGTAGCTTTGCCCTATTAAATATAATCATGCTGTTATGAATCGGCCTCTGAGTCCCGCCTCATGAGAAACCCGTTAACGTATAGCGAAGCGGTGTCCGCTGCCTGTTTGCTGAACCCGCAGCTTTCAGCGCCGCCGCCTCTCATCCCGATTCGAACATACATTACGCAGCTATATTATAGCTTGCTAACTATATCCATACAGCGCAGATCTGTCCGGGTAAGACCTGATGGGAAGAGACTTTTTCTGACAAGAGTAAGGCCGCGTTTTTATAAAAAGATTGTGCATTCGACGCTGAAAATAAGGCTAATGTCTCCAACGCCTGTCTGCGTGCCTCATTTTAGATAGCGTTGATAACCAGGCTGCCAAAACCGTTACCAAAGTACTCTGTCAAAGTGAACACAGCGTCAACGCTTCAGCAGAAGCGGCGAGTCTGTCCTTCAGGGCTGTTGCTTACTGGTCTTGTACAAGCCTGTTATCCAAACTTAACTTAACGTCTCTGTTGCGAATCGAAGAGTTCTCAAAGTATAACAACTCATCAGGTCGGAAATTCTTAAGCGAGCAACAGGTAATAATCCATGATTTCTAAGTCTAATGCTGAGCATTATGTATGGGGTGATAAGTGCGATGGTTGGTATCTGGTAAACAGACAAGATATGCTGGTTATTCATGAAAAGATGCCCCAAAAACGTGTGAAAAGCGACACTAACACTCCATATCCAGGCAGTTTTTTTTCGTTCTGGATGGGGTTCTGACCATGGAACTGGAAGGGAAAGAGCATCGTATCGTTGCTCAGCAGGGCATTGAGATTCCCCCTGGCTCAAAACATCAGGCCAGAAATGGCACTGATGCTGCGGTCGAGTTTATCGTCATCTCCCATCCAACACTGCGTGGAGATCGTACAGACCTTACCGGGCAGTAATTTAACGAAGAGTGTCTGGCTGCGTTGCTCAAAACACCGCCGAGCCATTTCTTCAAACCCTTTTGCCGCACTTTTTTCATTTCAGCCAGAATAGTGAATTGCCAGGTCAATCATGGTTTTTTCTTACTGTGTATATCCAGTGGAGCAATAGCCTGTTGCAGATGTTCCAGAAACGCCTTTACTTTTATCTGCAGGTATTTTTTGCCGGAATAGAGCGCATATAGCACCAAATCTTCGGGCTGGCGGTTGCAGGTGATTTTAACGAGGGAACCGTTATTCACTTCTGACTCACAGGCATGATGAGGCAAAATGGCAAAACCCACTCCTTTCATTGCAGCGGCTTTAGCCATCTGTCCGCTGTTCACCTTGTAGCCGGACTGCACCTGAACGGTATGGCCGTGTTCAAATCTCCACGGCATTCCCTGAAGTACCGACATACTGGTAATGCAGGGGAGTTTGGTCAGTTCATCAATAGATTGCGGTAAGGGATAACGTTCCAGAAGTGTCGGGGCCGCGACCACACAGCTCGGCCAGCGAAGGATCTCCCTCGCAACCCAGCTGGAGTCCTTCAGTGGCCCACGCCCAAAGCGTAATATCAGATCAAAGCCGTCCAGCAGGCCTTCTGTTGGATCCAATTGCGTGTCACAGCTGAGCTGGATTTGAGGATGCCTGATGCAGAAGTCAGCGAGGATATCTGCCATGAATGGCAGATCTGGTGTAATGATCTTCAGGTGCCCTGTCAGTGAATCACCAGACAGGGCAGCTTCTTGCAAAGCATGATCTAATCCGTGAGTCAGCGGAGTAATGGATTGATATAGCTGTCTGCCGGCTGCGGTTGGCATTATTCTGCGCGTTGTACGCTCCAGCAGACGCACATGAAGGAGTTGTTCCAGTAAAGCCACATGTCGGCTGACATTAGACGATGGCAACTGAAGCTGCTCTGACGCGCGCTTAAAACTCAGCTTTTCATAAACAACCTGAAAGCTGATCAACCACTGCAATTCACATTTTTCAATCATCAATTATCCCGGAAAATGAGATTAACAAAGCTATAGCTTTGTATTTATCAACAATCAGAAGGTCATTACAATTTTTATTCCGTTTCGTACAAGGAGAATATTGATGACCAGACCTAAGAAAATTGCCATCGTCGGTGCCGGCATTGCAGGAATGGCACTTGGCATACTCGCGACCCGACAGGGCCATCAGGTCAGCCTGTTTGAGCGTGGAAGAAACGTGTCTGACATGGGCGCAGGCGTGACATTATGGCCCAATGCCATGTTCGTCATGCATAAGATGGGTCTGGACGAAAAAATTAAACAGACAGGAGGTGTACCGTGCATGATGCGCCAGTTTGATAGAAATGGTTGCCTCCAGACGCAATTCGACATTTCAGCAGTAAATTCACTTTGTGGTTTTCCGAGTGTGACAGTGTTACGGCGTGAGCTGATGGGCTTACTGGCCAGTGCGTTTGCGAGTCTGGGCAGAGAGATTACGTTCAATCGAGCAATCAGTGCAGCGGACGTAATGAAGCTAAGCCAGGCGTTTGATCTGGTCGTCGGCGCGGACGGTCGCATGAATTCGGTTGTCCGCCAGGCATTATATTCGGAAGAAGTCACACCTCGTTATCATGGTTTTGTGAATGTAATCGGGGTGGCAAGACAGCCAAAGTGCCTCCTGAACAATGCGATCGATGATTTCCGTGGTCAGGGTGAGCGTTTTGGAATCGTTCCGGTAAAGAATGAGTGGTGCTATTGGGCAGGGGCCTGGAACACGCCTGCTGATAATAAATTTTCTCAGGCATACTGGTACGATGAGCTAAATCAGCGCTTTCAGGACTGGCCTGAGCCGGTGCGGAAGGTGTTACTGTCATGCGACAGAGCATCTGTGAAGGGTATATTGGTGCATGATGTCGATCCGCTTCCTTTTTGGCATAAAGATAATGTCTTACTCATCGGGGATGCGGCTCATGCTTCTCTGCCCACCTCCGGGCAGGGAGCGTGTCAGGCGCTGGAAGATGCATGGCGTCTGACATGTATACTGGAAGAGATAGAGGATCCGGTCATTGCTCTGCAACACTTTTACCACCAGAGACACAGTAAAACTGCCGCAGCGCAGCTGGTGGGAAGGCAATTAGCGAAGAAAATTTTTTCTGAACAACCCGAACCCCTGCTGCCTGCATCCACTGTTTCCGTTGCACAACTCAGTCAGTTCTGGATGCAGGGTTTAAACCTATAGCCCTCTGAAACCAGATCAAAGAGAGGCGGTAGGGTTGCAGGTCAGGCTAAGAGCAAACGGGCGAAGTTATACCGTCATAACGCCGCAATGATTGCCGCTTCTATTTTTTCCGGTGAGGTGATGGGGGCAAAACGTCTTAACGGCTGGCCGTCGCGTCCGACGAGAAACTTCGTAAAGTTCCACTTGATTCGCCTGCCCGCGAGGCCAGGTAATTCCGTCTTAAGATAATCAAACAGCGGATGTGCTGCGGCTCCGTTAACCTCGGTTTTTTCAAACATCGGGAAGCTTACCCCGTAGTTAATATGGCACGTCTGCGCAATCTCACTGGCAGTGCCGGGCTCCTGCTTGCCAAACTGGTTGCAGGGGAAACCGAGTATCACCAGCCCCTGTGCCGCGTACTTCTGCCAGAGCGCTTCAAGGCCCGCATACTGGCGCGTAAACCCGCAGTGGCTGGCGGTATTCACCACCAGAACCAGCTTACCGGCGTAGTCAGACATTGAAACCGGCTCACCCTGCAGGCGGGTTGCGGAGAATTGGTAAAAAACGGTCATGCGGGTGGCCTCAGATCTCAACAGATTCTGCGATGATATCATCAACATCCTGCAGGGTTTACTGCTGTTAATGATAATCAGACGCCGCAACAGTAAAACAGGCATACTTCAGGTGCATTGTTGCACGAGGTGAGTGAATGGACAGGATCACAGCGCTTATCGTCTTTGCAGAGACGGCAAAGCGAGGCAGCATAACGGCGGCGGCAGAGCATCTGGGCCTGTCGCGGGCTATGGCATCACGCTACATTGCGCTGATGGAGGAGTGGACAGGTTCGCGTCTGCTGCACCGCACGACACGCAAACTCAGCCTGACCGTCGCCGGCGAGCAGGCACTGCTGCTGTGTCAGGAGATCAGGACGCTCGTCGACGGACTTACCGCGATGGGGCCGGGGATCACTGCCGTACCGAGAGGTAAACTGAAAGTCACCGCTGACGCCCTGCTGGCCGAGTGCTGCCTGACGGGCATGCTGATCGATTTTCTGCAAATCTACCCGGAAATAGAGGTTACTCTGCAGGTTACAGGCAGGTCGCTTGATCTGGCAGAAGAGGGGATCGATCTGGCTATCCGCATCGCCGCCACACTCGCCCCGGCGCTTTACGCGCGTCACCTCGGATACTGCTCCTCAGTGCTGTGCGCCAGCAAAGCCTATCTGGATAAACAGGGCACCCCCGGCAGCCTGCGCGAGCTGCAGGCTCATAACTGTCTGACCTATAGCTGTTTTGGTCATGCGTGGCGGTTTCATCATGAAAATGAAGTTATCGACCTGCCCGTAACAGGCAGTATCAGCACCAATGAAGCAGCGATTTTGCTGAAAGCGGTAAAAATGGGGGGCGGAATGGCTGTGCTCCCGCTGTTTGCCGTGCAGGAGGAGATTGCAGCGGGCAGGTTAGTCAGGCTGCTGCCGGAATATGAACCCAATCGGCTGGCGGTCAGTGCAGTCTATCTCACGCAGAAAAAGATGCCGCAGGCGCAGCGCGTACTGATCGACTATCTGGTCAAGCACCTCAGGCTGCCCTGAGGTGCGTCTCTGCGCTTCGACCATTAATAACCCACGGTAAAGCGCTGGTTAGCGTGCGCCGGGGTTTCAATCTCATCAGCCATCGCAATGGCGTAATCTTCAAACGAAATGCTGCTACCCTGCTCATTGGTCAGCAGCGTATCTTTCCCCAGGCGAAATTTACCGGTGCGTTCGCCCGCCGTGAACAGGGCGGATGGCGAAAGAAAGGTCCAGGTAAGGTCATGCTGCGCACGCAGTTTTTCCAGAAAGCGCACGCCCGCCTCAGCTTCCGTTTTGTACATTTCCGGGAAGGTGGGGGTATCGATCACTTTTACGCCTGGCGCAACTTCCAGGCTGCCTGCGCCGCCAACAACGTAATAGCGTTTTACACCTGACGCTTTTACCGCGTCTATCAGTTTATCGGGATCGCTGGCGCTGAAGTGTACTGAGCTGATCACGGCATCGTGCCCGGCCAGCACCTCTGCCAGCGCCTGCGGATCGTTGATATCACCCGCGGCCGGAATAACGCCTTCAGCTGGCGCAATCTTATCCGCATTGCGCGCAATAGCCGTTACGGTATGGCCGCGTGCAGTCAGTTCGTGAAGAATGCGGGAACCCGCCTGTCCGGATGCGCCAATCAATGCAATTTTCATTTTGCTGCTCCTGAGTGTTATCGGGCCTCTGAGGCCGTTGCTGATAACACACACTCTATCTGTACGCTGCAAAGGGATAAACAGCACTACAGGGGACAAACTGTTGCATAAAATGAGCGAATCACCTGTTTACGCTTAAGCCGGGGCAGGGCGTTGCGGGCGATTAAACGAGAGTGTGAAATATCTGAAATTATCGAATCTGGTGACGATGTCTCAGGATAGTGATGCTGACGCCGCATAATTTGGTCAGCCGTTGCCAGCCGGGTTGAGGTCTGTCAGCTATGATTGTTTCACCGGTTTAAAAAGGGAGAAATAGCATGAAATGTCCGGCATGTGGCTCAGAAGCTTTTGTTTACGACACGCGAGATGTACCGCTCAATACAGGTAATCCCGATGACATCGTACCCGATGTTAAAGGCAGCCATTGCATGGCCTGCGCCCAGGTGATTATGGATAAGGCTGAGGCTGATTCATATCTGGAAAAGGTTAATGCGCGGGAAGCTGCGGCAGCTGATACAAAGTGACAGAAGAGCCCGCACGCTGCGGGCGCTTCATGCCTTACAATCCTGTCAGCGTAATATGCTTTTTTATTGTCAGCGCTTTATAGAGGGCTGCAGCCAGGCCGCAGGGTTCAATTACGATAGTGCCAGCCAGCTTCTGTTCAGACGCCGTACTAAATGATTTGATGCGCAGCAGAGTATTAATCCCATTCACGCGCTCCAGCTCTAGCACAGCCAGCACCCGATGCTGCATTTCGCTTACCTCCGCCACTATTACGCTGACGCTGGGTGCCACGCTGTTATAGATGATGTGGCAGCGTACGCCGTTCAGATTAACGGTATCAATGATCTCATGATACAACGGCATGACTTCTTTGGTGCAGGGTACGGACGCAGCAAACATAACAGATCCCTCTAACGTGGAATTTTATTGTGCAGCCAGCATAGGCTATCTCTCCGGTGCGTAAAGGTACTGTTTTTGCAGGCAAAAAAAGCGTGCAGGCGTGATGATCACAAACGTTATCGCCGCCTTCATATTAGAGTGGCACTGATAAAAAGCGAAGCGTGGTGGCTTTATCGGGGATTAGTGCAAATTTGACTTAAAAAAACCCGCGCAGGGCGGGCAAATTATTCCAGAAATTACCATCTTCGTACGCGCGTGCATCGCATGTGCAGTGCGCACTCAACAGATTACAGTCTTAGTCTTAAGCTAACTTTAAGATTATTCTTTGCCCGAAACGATCGTGACTTTTATTGCGGCGCGTTTCTGAACGTTTCAGATATCAACGCAGAAGTGACGTAACCGCATCGCTCTGCCGCCATTGCCCGTCGTCGCGGGCAGGCGCCAGAGGAGATGAACAGGGCGCGCATCCGATCGCTGCAGAAACGGTTGCGCCGGTTTGCTCCCGTATTATGAAAAGGCGAATGCCGGTGCTGCGGCTGAGTCGCCGGTCGCTGCCGGGGCGGTTTCAGGCTCGGCGGTGAGAATAAATTTCGCCGCCAGCTGGCTGAGCATCTCTGCCTGATCCTGCAGGGACTGCGAGGCGGCAGAAGCCTGCTCCACCAGCGCGGCGTTCTGCTGCGTTACGTCATCCATCTGATTGACGGCCTGCTGAACCTGCATTATGCCCTGACTCTGCTCAACGGCGGCGGCGGCAATCTCGCCCATCAGAGCGCTGACCTGATGAATGGCATCATTCATTATCTGCATATTCTGGCTGACGTGGCTGGCCTGTGCGGCCCCGGCTTCAGTCAGGCGATGTGCGTTTTCAATCAGCACTTTAATTTCCCGTGCCGCAGACGTTGAACGCTGCGACAGGTTCCGCACTTCACCGGCAACAACGGCAAAGCCTTTGCCGTGTTCGCCGGCGCGAGCGGCTTCAACAGCAGCGTTCAGCGCCAGAATATTGGTCTGAAAAGCGATCCCTTCTATCAGCGAGACAATCTCGGTGACGCTGCGTGAGCTGCTGCGGATATCACCCATGGTGGTGAGCAGGGTAGTGAGTGACTGGCTACTCTGTTCCGACAGCGTACTGGCATGTTCTGCCAGACTGCTGGCCTGACGGGTGTTATCAGCCGTCTGGCGTACGGTTTCGCCCAGCTCGGTCATGCTGGCAGAGGTCTGCTCCAGCGAAGCCGCCTGCTCTTCTGAACGTGCCGAGAGATCCTGATTACCGGCGCTGATTTCTGCCGCTGCTCCGCTGACCGAACGGGACGCGTGCTGCACCGCCGACAGTGAGGTGGCCACGTTACCTATCAGCGTGTTGAATGCCTGAGCCATATTACCCACCTCATCGCGGCGCGTAGCGTCAGCATTCAGAGTCAGATCGAGATTATCACTGGCGCGCAGCATGACCTGACCGGCGTGGCTCAGGCTGCGACGAATGCGCAGCACTGTCAGGGTCGCGAAGATACCAAAAACAACGACCGTCGCGACCACGCCGGCGATGGTGGCCCACAGGACATTATGGAATGTTGCGCGGTTGGCAGCGCGCAGCGTATTGCTGATAGTGATGTTCAGTTCCAGCTGCTGCTGATAGCCGCGGATAAGCTCCCGGATAGCGGCGCCGATCCCCTGTTCGCCTTCAATCAACGCCAGGCTGACCGCGTTTTGATGCTGACGGGAGGCGCTGAGAAATGCCGGAAGGTGGTCGTTAACGCGTTGCAGGCTGGCGTAGGCGACTTCAGTAAGGCGCTTATCCTCCTCGCTCGATATCTCATGCGCGAGATAATAATCGGTATGCGTTTTCAGCAGCCCGAGCTGTTGATGAATGCTGCTTTCCACTACCGGGAGCGCGCGCTCATCAGGCTGAGACTGATGCTTATAGAGCAGCAACGCCAGCTGATTGCTCTGATCCACCAGCTCACTGAGATCTTTTATTGAAGGGATGGCATTGTCCTGGACGAATTCAAAGCGCTCCTGAAAGCCTGAGAGCAGGGAGATAGCCAGAAGAGCCTGTAGAATAATCGCGCCGAACAGCATAGAAAACGTGAGCAGCAGGCGTTGCGAGATGGTCATATTATTATCCTTAATAGCGTTACACCCCGGCGCAAAGGCACACAAAAAGCAGGGTCGATGGAGGTTCATCGGCAGCAGGATAAAATAGTTAAGGATTTTTTCGTGACGGCGTTAACAGTTAGTGCATCAGGCGGGTAAAAATGCGGAGCCGGCGATCGGCTCCGCGGGGGAATGGGTTACGGACGGCGGAACAGCGCCAGGCTGCGCCCTTCCAGTTCGAAATCCTGCTCCTGAGTGATGACCAGGCCCTCATTGGCGGTCTCTGACGTGGTCAGCTCCAGCACCCAGCCGCCTTCACCAAACTGCGGAATGCGGAACGGCACATTGCCTTCAAACGGGTTAAACAGCATCAGCACGTCGTGCCAGATGCCTTCTTCCGGCTGCAGATCGGGACGGCCAATATAGACGCCCAGCGTGGAGCCTTCTTCCCACTGCTCCGACTGCTGGAAACCACCGCCGGCGTTAAACCATTTGATGTCCATGCCGTCGCGCCAGCTTTCGCGGCGCAGCAGCGGCTGTTTAGCACGCAGGGCAATGACGCGTTTGGTAAATTCACGCAGCGCGTCAGCCGACGGCGGCAGGTTTTCCCAGTGGAGCCAGGAGATATCACTATCCTGACAGTAGCCATTGTTATTGCCCATCTGGCTGCGACCAAACTCATCGCCTGCAAGCAGCATCGGCGTACCGTGGGAGAAGAGCAGCGTGGCGAGGAAGTTGCGTTTCTGACGTTCGCGCACGGCGACAATTCCCTCATCTTCGGTTGCGCCTTCAGCACCGTAGTTATATGAGCGGTTATCGTTATGACCGTCGTTGTTATCCTCGCCGTTATCGTCGTTGTGTTTCTCGTTGTAGGAAACCAGGTCATTCAGCGTGAACCCGTCATGGGCGGTAATAAAGTTGACGCTGGCCCACGGACGACGACCGCGCTGATCGTAGAGATCGCCGGAACCGAGCAGGCGCGCGGCGAAGTCCGTCGAGACGTTGTCACCTTTCCAGTATTCACGCACCGTATCGCGATATTTATCGTTCCACTCCGCCCAGCCCGGCGGGAAGCCACCAACCTGATAGCCGCCAGGGCCGATGTCCCACGGCTCACCAATCAGCTTGAGTTTAGACAGCACCGGATCCTGCGTTACCGCGTCAAAGAAACCGCCGCGCTGATCGAAGCCCTCCGGCTCACGGCCGAGGATGGTGCCGAGATCGAAGCGGAAGCCATCAATATGCATCGATTCTGCCCAGTAGCGCAGCGAATCAGTCACCAGCTGCAGTACCCGCGGATGCGAGGTATTTACCGTGTTTCCGGTACCGGTGTCATTGATATAGTAACGATGCTGGTCCGGCAGGGTGCGATAGTAAGAGAAGTTATCGATACCCTTAAAGGAGAGCGTCGGGCCAAGCTCGTTACCTTCAGCGGTATGGTTGTAGACCACATCGAGGATCACTTCGATGCCGGCATCATGGAAGCTGCGCACCATATCGCGAAAGCCCTGAATGCCGCGCGGACCAAAATAACGTGTAGCGGGTGCAAAAAACGCCAGCGAATTGTAGCCCCAGAAGTTTTTCAGGCCTCTGTCCAGCAGATGCTGATCGTCCGGGAACCAGTGTACCGGCAGCAGTTCTACTGACGTGATACCCAGGCTTTTGATGTAATCCACCGTGGCTTTATTACCCATGCCATCGTAGGTGCCGCGCATGTTTTCCGGGATTAGCGGGTTGAGCTGTGTGAAGCCCTTAACGTGGGTTTCATAGATCAGCGTCTGAGACCAGGGAATGGAAGGCCGGTTCTGATCCTGCCAGTCAAACTCATTCGGGTTTACCACCCGGCATTTAGGCGTAAACGGACCGCTGTCGCGGCTGTCAAAGGTCAGATCTTTATCTTCATGCAACAGTTCGTAAGCAAAATGCGCTTCGTTCCAGTCGATATCGCCCTGCAGTTCCCGCGCATACGGATC
Source organism: Pantoea eucrina (assembly GCF_002095385.1). GTDB lineage: Bacteria > Pseudomonadota > Gammaproteobacteria > Enterobacterales > Enterobacteriaceae > Pantoea > Pantoea eucrina. The sequence goes on from NZ_MIPP01000002.1 coordinate 198,076, forward strand.
GATCAGAAGTTTGTTCGGGTTAAAGCGATGACCGTTTTCCGGATCATAAGGGCCGTGCACGCGATAGCCATACAGCGCACCCGGCTGCAGGCCGGGCACATAGCCGTGCCATACTTCATGCGTATATTCCGGCAGATCAAAGCGGGCAATCTCATGCTGACCGCTCGGATCATACAGGCAGAGTTCAACCCGCTCAGCGTGTGCGGAGAAAAGGGCGAAGTTAACGCCTTCCCCATCAAAGTTAGCGCCGAGCTGATACCCTGTACCAGCCGTAATCTCAACAGGCTTACCGTTTGACATTTAATCCTCTCCATTCAGTGAACAGATATGCAGGCATAACTTCAGTTCCATCAGTCAGGGTTAGCTGCTGAGCAGGACCAGCGGTGCGCTGTAATTCAGGTTTTCCAGCGCGATACTGTCGGTGATAGCGTAGGTTTCTCCATTCAGGACGTTCAGCCACTTGCGGTGCGACAGCGTTTCGCTCAGCGCAACCGAGACGTCTGCCCACTGGGCATCAGCAAAGATCAGGCGCGGAGCAATTACAATCAGTGCACCCGTTTCAGACTGACGGGCATAGGCCACCACTTTTTCTGCATGTTCACCGCTGGCGTCCAGCGCTTCATAGTCGCCAAAACGAAAGAGCGCGGCGTGGTCGCGGCGCAGGTGAAGCAGGCGCATAACCATCTGCTGTTTCAGGCTGCCGCTCAGCCAGCCCTGCTGACTGGTAAAGTCAGGGAAGGCGTCAGCATCAAGCTGGCTGACCAGAGTTGCAAAATCGGGTTCGCGGCGGTTGTCCGGATCGACCAGGCTGAAATCGAGCGCTTCACAGCCCTGATAGATATCAGGCACGCCGGGTGCGGTAAGTTTGATCACCGTCTGGGTAAAGCTGTTCACCAGGCCGGCGCGGATAAACGGCTGCAGCGCCTGGGCAAAATCCGTGAGAAATGCAGCGTTTTCTGCAGCGAACAGGTGACGTACGTAATCCAGTACCGCATTTTCATAGGCTTCATTACTGTCTGCCCAGTCGGTGCGCAGCTTCGCTTCGCGCAGCGCCTTTTCCACAAACGGAATAAAGCGTTCGCACAGCGCGTCCAGTCCGGTGCGATCGTCCGGCTGCAGCGTCGCAGGCCAGACACCGGCCAGCGCCTGATAGAGCATCCACTCAACGGCGGGTTCCGGCGCGGGGCCATCCGCCAGCTCCTGAACGCGCTCCTGATTAAGCTGCTGCCAGCGCGTCACGTTCTCTGCCCACTCATCCGGCGCTTCGCTCAGGGTATAGAGCCGCGCGCGCGCATCCTCTCCGCGTTTGGTATCGTGCGTGGAAGTGCTGGAGATAGCGTCAGGCTGGTGCTGAAGACGGGTCTGCATCTCCTGATGAAAATGTGCCAGTGAGAACGCGTGCGGCAGCGGCTCTGCACCCACTTCATTAATCGCAAGCGCCACGTGATTGCGGAAAAACAGCGTATCTTCAACCGATTTCGCCATCAGCGGTCCGGTCAGCTGCTGGAAACGGGCGCGGAACTCCGCCGCCAGCGCTTCACCCTCTTCGCTGACTGCACCCAGCAGCAGCGCCTGCAGGAAACTGAGGGTAGCAGGGAACGCGCTATGCTTTACGCCCTCAAGCACGCTGAGCAGACGCTCTTCGCCCACCAGCGGCATACCCGCTGCCCGACCATAAGTGCGATAGACCGGGAAAGCAATCAGCAACTCGCGCAGCGCCACGTGCAGCTCCGCCTCACCAAAATTGCGATGCTCCAGTCCGGCAGCATCGGTTGCCAGCGAGAGCAGCCGGCTGAATTCGCCGGCAAAATTACGGTCAACCATCAGCTCGCGCGCCGCGCGCAGACCGGCTTCAACGTCATTGCGCTCGCGCGTGGCTGACTCATAGGCGAGACGCAGCGTGTCGATTTTTGTATCGTCAATCAGCACATGCGAGAGCGCCGCAATAAACTCATAGCCGGTTGTACCGGAGACGGACCACTCTTTCGGCAGCTGTTCACCGTCGGCCAGAATTTTCTCTACGGTGATGTAACACCCTTCACCGGCCGCCGTGCGGAGCTGCTGCAGATAACCCAGCGGATCGGCGAGGCCATCAACGTGATCGACACGCAGGCCGCTAACCGCGCCGCTGCGCACCAGCGACAGGATAAGTCGGTGCGAATCCTCAAAGACCACCGGATCTTCGACGCGTACGCCTGCCAGCCCGGTGATCTCAAAAAAGCGGCGATAGGAGAGGGCGCTACGCGCTTCACGCCAGTTCATAAGCTGCCACGGCTGCTCCTCGTGCAGCTGAGTAATGGCGGCGGGGTCCGTCAGCGCCAGTAGTTCTGCTTCACGTCCCTGCCAGCTCGCAGGCGTCAGCGGATAGTAGCTGTCGAAATACGCCAGCGCCGGTTTACCGCTCTGCGGATCGGCTTTAATCGTGATCTCACCTTTTTCCAGTACGCGATCGAAATCGTCACCGAGAAACGGCAGCGTCAGTCTGCGCGACCAGTCGATATCAAAATAGCGCGCATACTGGCTCTCCTGTCCATGCTCAATCACATCACGCCACCAGGCATTCTCCAGTGAAGCCGCCATATGGTTAGGCACAATATCCAGGATCAGCTCCATGCCGGCGGCCTGCAGCGCTGCGCTCAGTCGATCAAAGCCCGCTCTGCCGCCGATAGCCGGATCGATTTCGTTGGCATCGGTGACGTCGTAGCCGTGCGTTGACTCTTTCGTCGCGGTAAAAATGGGTGAAGCATACAGATGGCTGATGCCCAGCTTCTGCAGGTAAGGCACCAGTTCCGTGGCACGATCAAAGGTCATGCCGTTGCGAAACTGAATGCGATAAGTGGAGGTCGGGATAGTCATGCTGCTGCTCCTGGTGCCAGACGGACAATAATGGCGTTCTGCGCGAGTTCATGTTGCTCCTGCGGCCAGGCAAACAGCGTTTCGCCTGGCATATCAGGAAGTGCCTGAGCAGTATTGCCCAGATTAAAAGCCATAGAGAGCGTGCCCTGCGGGAAGCGCCACTTCACGGCGACGTAGCCATCACCGGTCGCCAGTACCTGACCGCTGTGACCCCCGGCCGTCGCCAGCAGCGGAACCAGATGCTGCTGACGCAGCGACAGCAGCGTGCGCGTCAGCGCCAGCCAGGCTTTGCCCTCGCAGCTGGTCGTCTTCGCCCAGTCGAGCTTTGAACGCCGGAATGTCTCTTCCGCGTTGGGATCCGGCACCTCATCGTCATGTCCGGCATGGCCGGTAAACTCGCGTGCACGTCCTTCACGCACCGCTTTCGCCAGATCGCCGTGAAAGTCGGTAAAAAACAGAAACGGATTAGTTTCACCATATTCTTCGCCCATAAACAGCAGCGGGATATGCGGTGACAGCAGCAGAGCCGAGTAGAGCACTTTGGTACGCGCCTCTCCGGCCAGCGTGATCAGGCGATCGCCCTGTGCCCGGTTGCCCACCTGATCGTGATTCTGAATAAAATCAACAAACGCCACCGGGGGCTGGCCTGCACTCGGTACGCCGCGCGTCTCACCGCTCTGGGCCGAGACCTCACCCTGATAGGCAAATCCCTCGGTCAGAATACGCGCGACTTTTTTCTCCGGCGCATCGGCAAAATCCTGGTAGTAGGCGTGAGTTTCACCGGTTGCCAGCACATGAATAGCGTTATGGAAATCGTCGTTCCACTCTCCGCTGAAGAGCGGAGTATTGCCCTGTTCATCGCGCGGATGCAGGAAGATCACGTTTCGTGAATCTTCCGTGGTGAGGTGTGCCGGACGGTCCGGGATTTCATGACGAATGCGCTCTGCAATTTCAATCAGCACATGTTTATCTGAGCTGTCTTCAATCTGATCGATAGCGTCAAAACGCAGGCCGTCGAGGCGATACTCTTTCAGCCAGTAGAGCGGCGCCTCAGAGATGTAGCGGCGGGCCGCATCCACATCGTAGGCGATACCGGCCCCCCAGGGGGTCTGGCGCTCTTCATGGAAAAACTGCGGGGCCAGCAGCGGCAGATAGTTGCCTTCAGGACCGAAGTGATTCAGCACAATGTCCAGCACCACGGAGAGGTTAAGCGCATGCGCCGCGTCAACAAACGCTTTGAAATCATCCGGGCTGCCGTAAGCGGTGTGTGGCGCATAGAGCAGGACGCCGTCATAGCCCCAGCCGCGATTACCGCCAAACTGCGACACCGGCAGCACCTCAATCATGGTGATACCCAGCTCAGCCAGCTGCGGCAGTTTTTCAATAGCTGCACGAAAGGTCCCTTCAGGCGTAAAGGTTCCGATATGCAGCTCATACACCACCGTCTCCTGCCATGGACGTCCGCGCCACTCGGTCTGCTGCCAGCGGTAGCTTTGGGGATCGATGACCAGTGACGGACCGTTAACCTCTGCTTTTTGCGCCCGCGAAGCCGGGTCAGGCACCACGCTGCCATCGGCCAGCACGTAGTGATATTCTGCACCTGGCGTCACCCCTGACTGTGACAGGGTAAACCAGCCATCTTTTTCCGCCTGCATAGGATAATCAGTACCGTTCAGGCGCAGGGCTACCTGCTGCTGACCCGGTGCCCAGAGACGAAAACGCACGGTGCCGTCAGCCAGGATTTCAGCACCCCAGGATTTTTCCAACGTTGTGGATTCCATTCTATTGCCTCGTTAAGCCCCGCGCGGGGCAATGGACGACATCAAGCGATTCGCATTCCCGAAATCATTTACTCTATGAAATAAAAGGCTAATCACCCCGGTAATGAAGAAAGGTCTCAGGTAAAGTGCTGAGTACCCTGAAAATCATAGCCTATATTTGGAAATATAAGTCCGGGCGCGCCGTAAAGTCGTTGCAGAAGTAAATTTTCCGATTTGTGCGGCAAAACATTTATTTTTGCCGTCATAGGCTACGGTTATGGTTACGCATGTAAGCGATGCGCCAATAAAGCCAGACGGCTTTCACCGTCAAACAGGAGAGCACTTATGAACGAAGATCGCATCAGTGGAAACTGGAAGCAGTTCAAAGGAAAAGTGAAAGAGAAATGGGGTCAGCTGACTGACGACGATATGGACGTTGCCGACGGCAAACGCGATCAGCTGCTGGGCCGCATTCAGGAACGCTACGGCTACGGTAAAGACCAGGCAGAAAAAGAGCTGAAAGACTGGGAAGATAGCAACAAGTATCACTGGTAAGTCTTAGCTTCCCGGCACGTTCGTGCCGGGATATTTTGTTTCAGCACATCGCCTTTTCCCGCTATGTTTATTCCTCTCCCGCTGCTATTTCTGCGCTGGCACTCATCAGTCGTTATTATAATGGCCGCTTATGGTCGTCTTTATTTAAACTCAGCAGCGCGACAAAACTAATCAGTGCGGTAATCATCACGTACCATGCCGGAATATCCGGATTTCCGGTTTGTTTGATCAGCCCTGAAATAATCAGCCCGGCGCAGCCGGAAAATAACGCGTTTGAGAGGGCATAGGCGAAACCCAGGCCGGTGTACCGCACCCGCGTGGGAAACATCTCTGCCAGCATGGCGGGTCCCGGGCCTGCCAGCATGCCGACCAGCGCACCAGCCACAAAGACCACCAGCGCTTTCGTTAACAGCCCGGAAGCGGGATTTTGCAACACCCCAAGCAGCGGAAGGGCGAAGATCAGCAGCATAAAGGTGGCAACCAGCATAATGGTACGCCTGCCGATGCGATCGCTCAGCCAGCCGGCGGGCAGAATAGTGGTGGCAAAACCGAGGTTTGAGATCACGGCAATCAGCAGCGCCTGATTAAAGCCGGTATGCAGCGTGGTTTGCAGATAGGTTGGCATAATCACCAGATAGGTGTAGCCCGCCGCTGACCAGACCATCAGGCGGCTGATGGCAAGCGCAATGGCGCGCAATGTGGCGGTGAAAGAAGCGCGTTCCGGCGCCGGAGCCTGCCGCGCAGCGTTAAACTGCGGCGACTCATCCAGCCCGGCCCGCAGCCAGAGTGCAGCGCCTCCCAGCGGCAGCGCCAGCAAAAACGGCAGTCGCCATCCCCAGGCGAACATCGCCTCTTCACCGATAAGCAGCGGGATCAGCGCGACGGTCGCCGCACCGGCCAGCAGGCCGCACGCCACCGTTAGCGACTGCCACGCACCATACAGGCCCCGTTTGCCTGGCGGGGCGGCTTCCGTCATCAGCGACACCGCGCCGCCATACTCGCCACCGGCAAACAGGCCCTGCAGAATACGCAACAGCGTCAGCATTAACGGCGCGGCAAGACCGATAGCCGCATAGTCCGGCACCAGCCCGATAGCAGCCGTCACCAGCGTCATCATGATCAGTACGCCGATAAGCACCGGTTTACGTCCGTGACGATCGCCCAGCCGGCCAAAAATAATCGCGCCGAGCGGACGGAAAAAGAACGCCACGGCGAAGGCGGCCCAGGTCAGGATGATACTGGTGCCGGCACGCTCATCCGGCAGCTGGAAAAAGTGCCTGGCAATAATCGGGGCCATAAAGCCATAAACGGCAAATTCATACCATTCGATAAAATTGCCAACCGAACCGGCGACGATAATACGTCGATGCGCTGGCATCATCTGAGCAGGCATAGCCTATCCTTATAGACAGAAGCGTAGAGAAGAGAGCTGTAAAGCGGCATTAAGGCATAGATTTCAATGCGGTGTCTGTGAGGCGCACGCAATTGCAGGCAAAAAAAAGGCCACCCGAAGGTGGCCAGCGTGACAGCGTATCAGGCAGTTTTTTGCTGCTTTTTGTGTTTGCGCTGCCGGCGCAGTTTATCAATCAGGCGATGCGCTTCCGCACGGGTGGCGACCGCAGGCGATGACCCCTTCAGTGGTTTACGCGCCGTTTCGCTCAGCGTCAGCACCGTCAGCAGGCCAATAACTGCGGCGCCCATCATGTAGTAAGCAGGCATCATTTTGTTGTGCGTGGTATCCACCAGCCAGGCTGTGATTAGCGGCGTGGTGCCACCAAACAGTGAGACCGAAAGGTTGAAGCCAATCGCCAGCGCGCTATAACGGATATCGGTGACAAACAGTGCCGGCAGGGTGGCAGGCATGGTGCCGCTAAAGCAGGTATGCAGCAGACCCAGAATCGCCAGTCCGGCAAAAACCCAGTACATATTGCCGGTACCCAGCAGCATAAACGCAGGGATAGCCAGCACAATCAGGCCCAGCGCGCCAAAGCCGATAACCGGCTTGCGGCCGAGACGATCGGTAAAGTAGCCCCACATCAGCGTCAGTGGCATCATGATAAACATCACCACCATCACCAGCAGCAGGCCGGAGAGTTCGCTCAGGCCGAGGATCCCGGTAAGGTAGCTTGGCATATATGCGGTCAGCATATAGTTGGAGACGTTGAACAGCAGCACCAGCCCGATACACTTCAGCAGCGGTTTGCTCTGGGTACGCAGCATCTGCCACAGCGTCAGCGGCGGCTTGTTATGCTCCATCTCTTCACGCTGATCCATATGGTCTTTAAATGCCGGCGTCTCTTCCAGCTTCAGGCGAATATAGAGACCAAACAGACCTAGTGGTGCCGCGAGAAAGAACGGAATACGCCAGCCCCACGACATCATCTCATCATGCGGCAGGTACGCAATCATCCCGGTTACCAGGCTGGCACCCAGCAGATAGCCCGCCAGCGTGCCGAACTCCAGGAAGCTGCCCATAAAACCGCGGCGCTTATCAGTTGAATACTCGGCAATAAAGGTTGCTGCACCGCCATATTCGCCGCCGGTTGAGAAGCCCTGAACCAGACGGGCTACCAGCAGCAGAATCGGCGCCGCAATGCCGATACTGGCATAGCTCGGGATAAGACCAATACAGAAGGTGCCGATGGACATCATTACCATGGTAAAAGCGAGGACTTTCTGACGGCCAAAGCGATCGCCCAGCGGTCCGAACACCATACCGCCAATCGGACGCACGAGGAACGCGGCGGCAAAGGTACCAAATGAAGCGATAAGCTGCGCGGTATTACTGGCATCGGGGAAGAAGACCTGACCAATAATCACGGCCAGATAGCTGTATACGCCAAAATCGAACCACTCCATGGTATTACCAAGAGCAGCTGCGCCGACGGCGCGTTTTAAAAGTTTATTGTCGATGACGGTAATATCATCAACGGTCAGATCGGGTTTATTTACTGTTTCAGTGCTCATAGGCTTCCTTTGACAATGAAATAAAAGCGATCTTATAGCTTTCGCAGCCGGTTATTGCAGGGTGGAAAAGAAAGCTATAAGAGGCCGAAAGGCGAACACCTTAGGAGATAATTTTTCTTTACGCAACTTTGTGATGTATATCACTGGCAATAAGCGTAGCGCTGAAGTAAAGAACTGTCAAAAAGCGCGACGGCGGGATAACAGGTTATCGCGTTAATTGAGATTACAGAGAGATAAGACGCGATATTATGCTGGTCACCGAGCCTGTCTGGGCAGAAATATCGTAAACCCGAGATATTACTCTGTGATATACCGGTGGGCAAAAAAACGTCATTGGTTGACAGCTGCGTCAACTGCTGTCAGCTAATGTCAGGATAATTATCCTGGCCCTTCGCTTGCTGCCGCCAGCAGTGGCACAACAATGTCACTCAATGGCGTAGGCACGCCTTTGCTGCGTCCATACCGCTGTATAACCCCGTTGCGGCACTGCCACTCCAGCGGTCGACCCGCCTGCCGGTCAGCGAGAATAGAGGTGCTCAGATCGGCTGGTGCGCTCTGCAACCCTGCCAATATTTCGTGTGTGACATTGTCACTTAGAGTTGCCCCGCAGGCGCGCGCCACGTTAAGTGCTTCACTGAGATAAGCCAGCGCCAGTTCAGCAATATCTCTCCGGTTAAACATGCCTGCCCGGCGATTTGCCAGCACCATCAGGCCCGCTACCGCATTCTGTAACAGCTTGCGCCATGCCACAGAGTGAAAATCAGCGCTGAGATCGGTGCTGCAGCGCGTGCCCGCCAGAGCAGCAACGATGCGTGCTGCGCCTGGCGTATCGGGCAGCGTCAGCCGCGGCCGGGCGCGCAGCCAGACAGAGGCGTCCGCTTCGCGCTGAGCCGGAAACCAGACCACCGAAGGAATAATTTGCGCGCCATTCACCAGCGGCTGCAGCTGCGTCTGCTGTTCAATGCCGTTTTGCAGCGCGCACACCACGGTATTCTCATTGCATAATGCCCGCAGCCAGCCTGCACACTGCGCCACCTGAGTGGTTTTGACCGCAACAAACAGTAGCGTAACCGCATGACGGATAGCGACAGGATCGGTCAGCACCGGACCCGGCACCCGGATTTCGCCGTCGTCATGACGCAGCCTCAGGCATGCATGGGGCGTACGGCCACAGAGCAGCGGCGGGCGCCCGGCTTCATACAGGGCAGCTGCAACGGTGGTGCCGATAGCGCCAGGGCCGAGCAGTGCGACAGAGGAGTAATCTGACATATAAAGACTCCGGTTCAGGCTGATATTCTGCTGATAACAGAAGAGGGAAGTGCTAAGTATTATTCACGTTCGCGCAGTTGGCCGCCTGAAGCGTAATAAAACAGGTTTCTAAATAATTCTCTATGGCGGTCGCCTTTTTTTATCGGACAATCAGTAACGTAATTGTTTCCGCCGCTGCGCTGGCATCCTGATTCATATTAACTATGTTTATGACTCAAAGAATAAAAGGATGCTCTATGCGTAATCTTATATTGAGTGGATTCACCGTATTGTTGCTGTCAGGATGCGGCGCGAATAACAGTGCGTCACCGGTCAACGCTCCCGGTGCGCCCGTGGCGGGTAAAACCGCGCTGCTGGAGAGCGGCGCGGCCGCACTGCAGTCGCGCCCGCCGATTGATGCCATTAACACCTATCTGGATGGATTTCACTACTACTGTGGTGATAAACAGGGACAGATGGAAGCGCATCACTATGTTACCATTCTCAACGATGATGTGATGCAGGCAGTGATCTTCGACGGCAATAAAAAAGATGCCAAGCTGATGGGCGTTGAATATATCATCAGCGAGCGGCTGTTTAAGCAGCTTCCGGCGGGCGAGAAGAAGTACTGGCACAGCCACCGCTATGAAGTGAAATCAGGCTCTCTGATTGCGCCGGGCATCCCGGACGCCGCTGAACATGCGCTGATGGGCAAAATCGTCAATACCTACGGAAAAACCTGGCACACCTGGCATACTGACCGCGACAAAACCCTGCCGCTGGGCGAGCCAGCGCTGATGATGGGCTTTACCGCCGACGGAGAGATGAACCCGGCGCTGCTGCGCGATCGTGACCAGCGCTTTGCCGTCGACACGCAGAAAATTCGTGCGGCGCGCGCCGATCTCGACGCGCATCCGGTGGCCGCAGGCGCTGATAACTGCCAGCGCGTACATCAGGCGCACTGATCGCCACAAAATCTATCCGCAGCGTTCGCCCTGCGGATTTTTTTCGCCTGCCGCCCCCGAACCAGGTTAAAAAGAGAGATCGTTTTTCTCTGCCGTAAGGAACCAGACGTATTATGACGCTCAAACGTTATTTCACCAGCGACCAGCTGACGCTTACCACCCGGGTATTACGCTGTGAACCGCAGGATGATGGCCGCTTTCGTCTCATACTCAGTGAAACGCTGTTTCATCCGCAGGGTGGCGGACAGCCCTCCGATCGCGGAACCCTTGCCGGCGCGGCGATGCTGCAGGCGCTGCAGGAGGGCGACAATGTCGCACACTATACCGATCGGCCGGTTGAACCAGGCGAGGTGGAGCTGGTGGTGGATGGCGAGCTGCGCGAGCTGCACTCGCGTTACCACTCCGCGGGTCATTTGATCGCTTATGCCGGAGAGTCATTTGGCTGGCGTGGATATAAAGCCAACCACCGGCCAGGGGAAGGTCGCATTGTTTTTACCGCGCTGGATCAGACTCAGCCGGTTACGGCAGAGGCGCTGATGCAGCGGGCTGCAGCGCTGGTGGCGGGCAACTACCCCCGCGTGCTGGGTGAAGAGGCGGGAAAACGTATGGTGAGCTGGGGTGAACTGACCCCCTATGCCTGCGGCGGCACGCATGTGCTCAGTACCGGGGAGATCGGTGACATTGTGATTGGCAAAGTAAAAGAAAAGAAGGGTGAGCTCACGGTACAGTATAGCCTGAGCCACTAAGCGGCATCAGGGGGGACTCCGTTCCCGCCCTCATGCCTGCGGCGTTAGCCTTTTCTCAGCCGTGATCCGTCAGCGACTGCGCTGCGCAAATCAGCGCCAGATGGCTCAGCCCCTGCGGCATGTTACCGCGCCACTCATCGGTGCGAACATCGAACATCTCATTAAAGGTTTCAACGTTGCCACGCTGACAAAGTTTGTCGAGGATCTCTTCCATCGCCTGCTCTGCCTGTGGAATATCACCCAGCGCGGCCAGCGCTTCCACCAGCCAGAAAGAGCAGGCAATAAAGGTACTCTCCTCCTGTTCCACACCGGAGTAGCGATAAACCATTGCGCTGTTGTGTCCCAGATCCTGACGGATAGCGCGATAGGTCGCGCGCATGCGCTCAGGATTCACCTGGTTGCCGTAACGGTGCATCAGCGCCAGCGCCGCATCCAGTTTATCTTCGCTGTCCGGGTAGAAGAGATAAGCCTGTCTGGCCTCGCTCCAGCAGTGCGCCTCCACCCACTCGCTGATGCGATCGCGTTCGCGCTGCCAGCGCTCAAGCTAGGTCGCTCAATATGTTTCGCCTCTGCCAGCGCCACGGCGCGATCCAGCGCCAGCCAGCAGGCCATCTTGGAATGCGTATAGTGATGCTGATCGGGCAGCTCCCAGATCCCGCAATCCTGCTGACGCCATGAATCAGCGCAATGATTCGCCAGCTCACCCAGCATGCGCGAGGTAGAGAGATCGAGAATGTGACCAGCCTGTATAAACAAATCGGCGGTGGCGAGCATGTCGCCATACATACTGAGCTGGAGCTGATCGCGCGCATTATTGCCGATGCGTACCGGCTGTGAATGGTGGTACCCCCGCAGCGGCGGATAAGATTCAGCCGGGACTTCATCCCCTTCGAGCGTATAACAGGCGCGCAGCGCGGTGCCGTGACGAATAATCGTTTTCGACAGCCATGAGAAAGCAGCCTTACAATCTTCCAGCGCGCCCAGAAACACAAACGATTTGATAATCAGGCAGGCGTCGCGTACCCACGCATAGCGATAGTCATAATTTTTTTCGCCGCCGATACCTTCCGGCAGGGAAGTTGTGGCCGCCGCCGCCAGCGCGCCGGTAGGAGAGTACCAGAGGAATTTCAGCGACAGCGCTGAACGCCGCACGTGCTTTTCATAGCGCCCCTGATAACTCAGGCTGCGCGTCCAGTCGCACCAGGCGGTGTGGCTGGTTTCAATACGGGTATCGATAGCGCTTAAATCCGGCACCGCCAGCGGTTCGCGCTCGGTGACCAGCAGAGCAACCAGCGCGTGACTGCCGGGCGAGGTTTTGAGCGTGGCAGCGATACGTTCATCGTCCCGCTGCGTAACATGCCACGCGTCACTGGTGCGCAGCATCGCCATCAGATCGGCAATATGATAAACATCGCCCTGTTCAGTGCAGTCCCGCCACGGCGAGCAGGTCTCAGCCAGCGTACCAAAGCGTAACGTCAGCGTCAGCTCAACGTGGCCCTCGATCCCTTCAACGCGCCGCGCCAGCTCACTCCACGGCAGACGACCGGCCAGCGTGCTGTTTAATGATTCAGTCAGCAGGACTGAACCCTCTGCGGTGATAAAGGTGGTTTCCAGCACGTTACTGTCAGCGCGATAAGCGCGTTCGGTGCGGAAGGGGGCTGCGGGTACAATCTGGAAAAACCCGCCAATCTCCGGATCGAGCAGGCGGTCAAACAGCGGGGCGGAGTCGAGATTAGGTGCACACCACCAGTCAATAGCCCCATCCGGTGCGATAAGCGCAACGGAACGGCCTTCCCCGATGGCAGCGTAATCTCCAAGGCGCGCAAACCCTTTCTCGCGCATCGGCGACTGCAAAATCTGGTTATTCATCATGCTTCCCTGTCAGCTGAAACGACAGCGTGGCTGCCACAGGGGCAGCCACGCTGATATCGGGCAGAATGTGCTATTACAGCGTGCCGGTACCGCCGTCTGAGCACCATACCTGGCCGGAAGTAAAGCCGTTCAGGTTTTCAGCAAAGGTGACATAGAGCGGCGCGATTTCCACCGGCTGGCCCGGACGGCCCATCGGTGCACCGGAACCAAACTGCTGCAGTTTCTCTTCCGGCTGACCACCGCACGCCTGAAGTGGCGTCCAGTATGGGCCCGGTGCCACAGCGTTAACGCGGATCTTCTGTTCCGCCAGCTGTTTAGCCAGCGCTTTAGTAAAGGCGGCAATTGAGGCTTTGGTCTGCGCATAATCCAGCAGAATAGCGCTTGGCTCATAAGCCTGAACGGAAGAGGTATTTATAATAGAGGCGCCCTCTGGCAGATATTCCAGCGCGGCTTTAGTGATCCAGAACATCGCATAGACGTTGGTCTTAAACGTTGCGTCAAAATCTTCCGTCGAGAGCGTGCGAATAGATTCATTAAACTGCTGACGTCCGGCATTATTAACCAGAATATCCAGGCCATCGAGTTTTTCAGCGGCTTCTTTAACCAGCTGCTGGCAAAACGATTCGGAACGGATATCACCCGGAATAGCGACGGCTTTACGTCCTTCAGCTTCAATCAGCTTAACCACTTCCTGCGCATCTGACTCTTCAGCAGGCAGATAGTTGATGGCAACGTCTGCGCCTTCACGAGCGTAAGCGATAGCCACGGCGCGGCCAATACCTGAATCGCCGCCGGTGATTAGCGCTTTACGTCCGGTCAGGCGGCCTGAACCGCGATAGCTTGTTTCACCGTGATCGGGACGCGGATCCATTTTACTGGCTAAGCCGGGGAAATCCTGCGACGGCGTGTTAAACGGCGGCTGCGGATATTCATTAGCGATTAGCGTTTTGTTAGTGAACGAATTCATAACGGGCTCCTTGTACAGTGAACGTGTAGAAAATAAGCCTGGCAGAGATGCGATATTTGTCACGTAAAAAAATTACGAATGAATTTTATTTGTGCAATATCCATGCAGTGGGGGAAGTTATTTTTCCTTACAATTTCACTAACGTAATGATTATTTATCCCCTCTTAGTCCACATTTATAAAATAAGCGAGTCGGCAATATTGCAGAGCAGAAAATTAGCTCTAAGCTCATTGAATAACTTTAATAAATTCCCGGCGTTTTACCGGGATAAACATAATGAGCACTGTCGTCAACGAGGCGAAAATGAGCGAAGCACTCTGTACCATTATTTATAACGGGGAACGGCTGAGTGGCGCAGCGGATCAACCGCTGATCGATTTTCTGCAGCAGCAGGGAAAAAAACTGCCGCACGTCTGCTACCACCCGGCGTTGCCGCCGCTGCAAAGCTGCGATGTCTGCTGGGTCAGGGCTGACGGAGAGCAGGTGCGTGGCTGTACCCTGCGGACGTATGAAGGCTTGCAGGTGGTCAGTGAAGGCGCCGACCTGGCTGCTGCACAGCAGGAAGGTATGGACCGTATTCTGAATCGCCATGAACTTTACTGCACGGTGTGTGAGCACAATACCGGCGACTGTACGCTGCATAATGCGGTAGCCGATATGCACATGCCGATTCAGTTCTATCCCTATGAACGTAAACCCTACACGAAAGATCACAGCAATCCGTTTTATACCTACGATCCCGACCAGTGCATTCTCTGCGGACGCTGCGTTGAGGCGTGTCAGAACATAGAAGTCAATGAGACACTCTCAATTGACTACAGCGCAGAACATCCGCGCGTATTGTGGGATGGCGGGACGGAGATTGCCGGATCGAGCTGCGTCAGCTGCGGTCACTGCGTCACGGTTTGCCCGTGTAACGCGCTTTTAGAAAAAACCATGCAGCCCGATGCCGGTCCGTTTACCCGCATGGATGAGGATTTAAAGCGGCCGTTTATTGATGCCATTAAAAAAATGGAGAAGAGTATCGGCATGGAGCCGATAACCGGCATCTCACTGATTGATGATGCTTTGCGCAAAACAGAAATTAAAAAAACCAAAACAGTCTGCACCTACTGCGGCGTTGGCTGCAGCTTTGAGGTCTGGACGCGCGATCGCCATATCCTGAAGGTGCAGCCGGTCGCTGAGGCGCCGGTAAACGGCATCTCCACCTGCGTAAAAGGCAAGTTTGGTTGGGATTTTGTTAACAGCCCGAATCGCCTGACCACGCCGCTTATCCGGGAAAACGGAGCATTCCGGCCTGCCAGCTGGGAAGAGGCGCTGAACCGGGTGGCGGAAGGGCTGCGTGCCGTAGCGCATCAGCACGGCGGCGCAGCAATTGGATTTATTGGCTCCAGTAAAGCCAGTAATGAAGAGGCCTATCTGACGCAAAAGATCGCGCGCCTGATTTTTGGTACCAACAATGTCGATAACTCTTCACGCTATTGTCAGAACCCGGCTACCCAGGGGCTGTTCCGCACCGTGGGTTATGGCGGCGATGCCGGCACGCTGCGCGATCTGCAGCAGACCGATCTGATTATCACCGTGGGCAGTAATCTTGCAGAAAACCATCCGGTATTCGCCTCGCACATCAAACAGAGCCATAAACATCACGGGCAGAAACTGCTGGTCGTGGATCCGCGTAAGCATGAAATGGCGGAGCGCGCCGACTGCTATCTGCGTATCCGGCCCGGTACCGATATGGTCTGGGCCTCTGCGATGGCAAAATATATGTTCGATCATCACTATGCAGATGACGCGTTTCTGGCTGAACGCGTTAATGATGTTGACGCCTACCGCGCCTCGCTCGCGCCGTTTACGCTTGAGATGGCGAGTGAAGTAACCGGTCTGAGCGTGGAGGCGCTCACCGAGGCAGCGGAGATGATCGGCCAGGCAAACAGCGCCTGTATTCTCTGGGCGATGGGTATCACGCAGCACAGCCACGGTGCCGATGCCAGCACGGCACTCTCTAACCTGCTGCTGGTGACCGGCAACTATGGTCGCCCCGGCACCGGTGGCTATCCGATGCGCGGCCATAACAACGTGCAGGGGGCCAGCGACTTTGGCTGCCTGAGCAATGTTTACCCCGGCTATGAAAGCGTAACGGATGATGCGGTTCGCGAGAAGTGGGCGCGTGCCTGGCAGGTTGCGCCGGAAGCGCTCTCTGATGAAGAGGGGCTGGATAACTTCCTGATGATTGAGCACGCCCACGATAAGCAGCTGCGCGCAATGTACATCATCGGCGAAGATACCGCCTTTTCAGACGCTAACTCCACCAAAGTGGATGAAGCGTTCAGCCAGCTCGATTTTATGGTGGTGCAGGACATTTTCATGAGCAAAACCGCGCGCTACGCCGACGTGGTGCTGCCCGGCTGTCCGAGCCTGGAAAAAGAGGGCACATTCGTCAATACCGAGCGCCGTATACAGCACTTCTCCCCGGCGTTTGCTCCACTGGGTGAGAGCCGGCCTGACTGGCAGATTCTGACCGATCTCGCCGCGCGTCTCGGGCATCACTGGCGCTATCCAAACCCCGGCGCCATCATGGCGGAGGCGGCGGGCATTGCGGATCTGTTTGCCGGTGTGAGCTATGAACAGCTGGTAGGCTGGCAGTCACAGCTCTGGCCGGTGAAAGCAGATGGCAGCAGTACGCCGCTGCTCTATACCGACGCATTTGCGTTTCCGGATGGTAAAGCGCGTCTCTATGCGCTTGAGTGGCAGCCGCCAGAAGAGCAGCCGGACGCAGAGTACGATCTGCTGCTGAATAATGGCCGCATGCTGGAGCATTTCCAGTCCACAAACCAGACCGGGCAGGGCGGACGCATCATGTCGCTGTCACCCAACTGGTTTGTGGAGATCTCGCCGCAGCTGGCGGAAGCGCGTCAGCTGCAGGAGGGTGACTGGGTTGAAATCCGCTCGCGGCGCGGCGCGCTGGAGGTGCCGGTGGTGGTGACCGATCGTGCCGCAGGGAACGTGCTGTTTATCCCGATTCACTATGGCAAACCCGGCGTCAATGGTCTGACCGGTAACCACCACGACCCGGATGTGAACACGCCGGCTTACAAAGAGATTGCCGTCAGCCTGCGTAAACTGGCGCGTCAGCCTCAGCCGCATCCGCTGCCGTTGCATAACTTCCGTCACGGTCAGCGCACGCCGCTGGATCACCTGCCGGTTGAGGTGAAATGGCAGCAGCCGGAGTACCGTTTGCCCCCTGAACATGTTTCGCACCCGGAGAAAAGCTAATGGCCGAACCGCTGGACTACCAGCCTGAACCTGCGCGCACTGAACCTACCGCGCAGGAGTCACTCAATACGCTGCTGGAGAATCTGCATCAGCACGGCTTTCTGCGTCTCGCCAATGACGTGGTTAAAGCGAACAACGACATTGGTAAAATTCTTGCCGGCGGGCTGAATCGCCCCGGTACTCAGAACGCCATCCAGAACATTTCGCTGCTGTTTATGATGCTGAGCACTATTCCGCCCGAGCGGTTTAATCATGTACTGCTGGCGCTGCGCGATGCGCTGGTCGCGATGAAGCCAGCGAGCGAGTCTGTTCAGCAGGAGAAAGCTGCGCCCGGCATCAGAGGGGTAATGAAACTGCTTAATGATGAAGACCTGTGGCAGGGTGTGCGTCCGCTGCTGTCGGCGCTGGAAGTTTTTTCGCGCGAGATGCAGAAAGAGGAGGAGACCCCGATTACCCGCTACAGCGGTAAGCCGACCCGTGAATAGTCAGGAGTGGGTGCTGCTGATTGCCCGTGGTCAGTTTGCGCTGACCATGGGCATGCACATTACGCTGGCAGCGCTGACGCTGGGCCTGGCGCCTTTCCTGGTCTGGTTTGAAGCGCGCTGGCTATGGGGGAAGCGCCCTGAAGCGCGGCAGGCGCTGCAGTTCTGGATCAAAATTTTTGCCCTGACGGTGGCTATCGGCACCGTCTCTGGCGTCGTTATGGAATTTCAGTTCGGCACGCACTGGTCCGGGCTGGCGTCACGCGCGGGCGGGGTGATAGGCCCGCTGATGCTGTACGAAGTGCTTATCGCCTTTTTTCTGGAGTCCGCGCTGACCGGCGTGATGCTGTTTGGTTTTGATCGGGTTAAGCCTGGCGTCCATTTCACCGTGACCTGTTTTGTGGCGCTGGGCGCCGTGCTGAGCGCGTTCTGGATCCTTGCGGCTAACTCCTGGATGCAGACGCCGGTTGATTTTCATCTGACCGATGATGGCCGTCTGCTGCCCGACAGCGCGTGGACGCTGCTTGCTGCTCCCTCCTTTGGCTGGCGTCTGGCTCATATGCTGCTCGCCTCGGCAATAAGCGTCAGCTTCCTGCTGGGCGGCGTAGCCGCGTGGCGCTTGTGCCGTCAGCCGGATGAAGCGGCCAGTCGTCTGATGCTGCGCAGCGCGCTGACGGTAACGCTACTGGCGGTACCGGCGCAGATTGTAGTGGGCGATCTGCATGGTGAAAATACGCGCACCTGGCAACCGGCTAAGCTGGCTGCCATCGAGGGGAGCTGGCACGCTCCGCCGCCGGGTCAGGGAGAGCCGCTGCGGCTGTTTGCCATTCCGGATCAGCAGGCGCAGCGCAACCACGCTGAACTGGCGATCCCGGCGATCGGCTCCCTCTACCTGCGTCACAACCTCAGCGGGCATATTAAAAGTCTGAGCGAGTTTCCGGCAGAGGCGTTGCCGCCCGTGTTACCGGTGTTTTTTGCGTTTCGCCTGATGGTGGGATGCGGCGTACTGATGCTGGTGGTTAGCCTGGCGGCCAACCTGCAGCGCTGGCGCGGTCGTTTATACCATTCACCGCGCCTGTTGCGTCTGCTGACGCTGATGTCGCCTGCCGGGTTTTTGGCGCTGCTGGCTGGCTGGGTGGTCACGGAAATGGGACGTCAGCCCTGGACGGTTTATGGCGTGTTACGTACTGCTGACAGCCTTTCGCCGCTGTCGCTCAGCAGTACATTGGTCATTTTTATCGCTATCGTGCTGGTCTATACGCTGGGTTTTGCGGCTGGCCTGCTCTATTTAGTGCGTCAAATCAACGCACCGCTGCCTGACGATGCCGACGTGGCAGCCGAGCACGTTGAAACACCGGCCTGAGGAGCTGATGATGCTTGCCGATCTCTCTGCCGCCGTGCTGATTTTTTCACTGCTGATGTATCTGGCGCTGGATGGCACCGATCTTGGCGTGGGCATGCTGTTTTACGCTTTCGACACGCCACAGCAGCGGCAGTGGATGGCACACAGCCTGCTGCCGCTATGGGATGCTAACGAGACCTGGCTGGTGCTGATGGCCGGGGGAATGCTGGCGCTTTTTCCTGCGCTCTATAGTCTGCTGCTGCAGACGCTGATGGTGCCGGTATTTCTGCTGCTGCTGGCGCTGTTTCTGCGCGCGCTGGCGCTGGCGTATCGCGCGCAGGTGAGTAGGGCATGGCGTGTCTGGCTTGACCGTCTGATGATAGCCAGTTCGCTGGCCGCAGCCTTTTTGCCCGGCTGGATAAGCGGCCTGATCCTGGTTTCGCGTCCGCCTGCCGGAATTATGATCGATCTCTCGCTGGCACCGCTGCTGTGTGGCGCCGGCGTGGTGGCAGTCGATCTGCTGCTGGGCTGCTGCTGGATCTGCTGGCGTCTGGGTGAGGCGGCGGGAGAACGCGCCCGGTCACTTGCCGTGCTGGCATGGACCTGCGCGGTGATATGTCTGACAGGCGTGATACTGCTGGAGCCGACGCTAAGGCAGCTGAGCTGGCAGCGCGCGCCTGGCCAGCTTATTCTGATTGCGATCCCGCTGCTGATTGTGCTTCAGGCCATATTACTCTGGCGCGAAGCGATGGTGGCGCTGCTGATGACAACGCTGCTGCTTGTCGGCGCAGTGGTCATCGCCCTGGCGTTCGGCCTCTATCCGTGGCTGCTGCCGTTTCAGCTGCGTATTCAGGAAGAGGCCTCGTCGCCGGTGACGCAGGGCGTGGTGCTGACCGGCATGCTGATTTTCCTGCCGCTGACGCTGGCCTACCACAGCTGGTCCTTTTGGGTATTCAAACGCCGCCATCAGCGCTGAGTTTACGGCTGGTCAGCGGGTATACGCATAAACCAGGTTCCCTGCAGCTGCATGCGTAAAAAATCGCGAAACAGTGTTTCCAGCGTCTGCTGAGGATCGACGTCAGCGAAACGCTGCGGATAGAGCGTTTTAGCCATAAATTCTGCTGCAACGACGTGCCACGGGCTGAGATAAAAATTCATCCACAGCGCGCCCGCCTGACCATTATGCAGCGCCTTCAGCCCGCGCAGCCCTTTCTGCTGTCCGGTCAGCTGCTGAAAACTCTGCAGTGCAACATCAGGCGCGATCTCCGGTCCGAGCTTCAGCCGGCCACTGCTCTGATTGTCGCTAAAACCGGTAGCAAAGTAGTAGTCAGGCTGCGCGGCAATCACGCTCTCTTCACTCAGGCGGGCAAACACACCCTGCCGGGTACGGGCGGCGATGTTGTCGCCTCCGGCCAGGCGCAGAAGCTCGCCCAGACTGCCGTTGATTGCCGTCACGCAGCACTCATTGCGGCGTCCCAGATGCAGGTGCAGCAGCACTTCAGGGCGCGCACCGTGAAAATCAGCAAGCCGCTCCTCAATGACCCGCATATGGGCGGCGTAAAACCGGTTAAATGCGGCTGCCCGCGCCTGCTGATTAATTACATCACCCAGGATCTCCACGCTGCGCCGGGTATTCTTCAGCAGCTGAACGCGCAGGTCGATCTTCACGACCGGAATGTGTGCCGCCTGCAGTACCGCAAGCAGACGCGCGTCAGCATCATCATAGCGTGCCAGGCTGGGTAAAATGACGACGTCGGGGCGCAGCGCAATAATCTGTTCCGGGTTGATCGCCGCCGGGCCACCGCTGCCAAGTGACGGAACCGTCTCTATTTGCGGAAAACGCCGCGCAAAGCTGCGCCACATCTGCGCATCATATTTCTGCAGATCGCGTGGCCAGCCCACAATGTGCTGCAGCGGATTATCAGGCGCCAGCAGCGCCAGTGTGTAAAGCATACGGCTCTCGCCAAGCACAATACGCTGCGGGCGATCGGGTATTGTCACCCAATGACCGTCAATATCGGTAAGTGTTTTTGCCTGCGCCAGCGGGCTTAGCAGCAGCCCGGCTAACAGCAGCAGGCTGGCGAAAAAGAGTGAATCAGAACGCAATGCTCGCCTCCGCCACCAGATTGCGGGTCTCGCCTTCGCGTACGCGCAGGTTGCCACCGCTGGAGGTGTAGTAGTGTTTATCAAACAGATTATTCAGGTTCAGCTGAAGCCGGGTTTTATGTCCGGAAAGGGTACTGTTCCAGGCAATAAAGGTGTCGGCTACCGTATAGTCAGGCAGGGTAAAGCTGTTCTCCGGATCGCCCGCGCGTGAACCGACATAGCGGGCACCCCCCCCGATGCGGAAATCACCCGGAATGCCGGGCAGCGCCAGCGTGTGGGTGAGCCAAAGTGCACCGGCGTGACGGGGAGCGTTCTGCAGCCGGTTGCCGTTATTGGCCCTGTTTACGCCATCGTCAGCGATCTCCGCTATATCATAGCTGTAACTGGCGCTGATCTCCCAGCCGGCAGCCACTTCCCCGTTAAGCTCCGCTTCAGCGCCTGTGGATCGCGCCCGGTTGATAGTGCGCGTGGTGCCATTGATGCTGAGTGACATATCGCGCTCATTAATGCGGTAAAGCGCCAGGCTGGCAAACAGCGTCGGCGTGATTTGCCACTTGCTGCCCGCTTCCCAGCTGGTGCCCTGTTCAGGTTTGCCCACCCGTCCCGCATCATCCACCTCGGTTGAGGGGGTGAACGATTTGCTGACGCTGGTGTAGAGCGATATATCCGGTGTCAGTTTGTAGATCGCGCCTGCCTGCGGCAAAAATTTGTTGCCGCTGCTCTCCAGCGTCGGCACGATTGGGTCGGCTCCCTTTGAGGCGCGCTGTTCATAATGCTGATAGCGGCCGCCCGCCACCAGGGTCCAGCGATCGTTAATCGCTACGCTATCTTTGGCGTAAAGCGAGCGGCTGTGAATGCGGTTCAGCAGCCGCGCATTTGCGCGGCGCTCGGTAGTGGCATCCGTGACCGGCGCAAGCAGATCGTAATGCGGTTCGGCAAGCGTAAACCCGCGATTTGCTTTGCCCTGATACTGCCGCGCCCGCAAGGTCTGATTCATCTCATAATCGGTGCCCGCCACCAGCGTGTGCGTCATGCCGGCAAGCTGCTGCGTACCGGTCAGATCCCAGGCGATATATTTTGTCTGATGATTAAAACCGCGATTGGCGTCAGCGCGACGCGTCACAACCCCGCTGTCCGGATCGATGGCGGTAACGCGCACTTCATTATTATCATACTGCCGCTGGTTCCAGCCCAGCGTCACACGCGTGCTCCAGTCGTCACTAAACTGCCAGTCGTAGTGGGTATGCAGCGTTTTATTATGGCCCCAGGCGTGGCCAGCTTTATCATCCAGCCGATCTTTGTAGCCGATATCAACCGGGCGGTTATGGATAAACGCCGTACCGCGATCGTAAGGAATATCATACTGGTAATCTTCGTAACTCAGCAGAAAGCTGGCTTTCTCGCCATACCACTGCAGCGAGGGTGCGATGAGCCGGTGTTTATCACGACCAAAATTGCGCCAGTAATCCTGGTTCTGCTGCTCTGCGACCAGCCGGAAAGCAAAACCGTTATCCAGTGGTCCGGTGATATCGAACGTACCGCTGCCGCCGCCGCTGCTGGCGGTCCGGCCGCTCAGCGCGGTACGCCATTCATAAAGCGGTTTTTTGCTGATGATATTGATGACGCCGCCCGGATTCTGGATGCCGTAGAGCAGTGAAGCGGATCCTTTCAGTACTTCAACCCGCTCCGTTGCTGCGTTGACATTGAGGCCCTGACTGCTGCGTATGCCATCGCGATAGATCGAACCGTCGCTGTTGCCGCCAAACCCGCGGCGCACAAAGCCATCTTCCGTGCCTGCCAGCGTATTACCTTCGCTTACGCCGCTGACAAAGCGCATCGCCTCCGTCAGGCGACTGACCTGGTAATCCTCCAGCTGTTGCGGCGTTACAATGCTGACTGACTGGATCTCATCAAGCCGCGCAACGGGCAGTTTGCTGCTGACGGTGCTGCTGCCGGCGCTATAGCCGGACGCGGTTTCACTATCAGCCTGAACCGTGAGCGTGGTTTCCTGCTCTGCGGCATTGGCCGTAACGGAGACAGGGATAAGCCCCTGCAGCGCAACATATAACGCAGGGCGTAACGCCTTTGGCACAAAAGTAGAGGAAATAAGCATGTCAGCAAACCTGGTAAAGACGGAGTGTTCCGTCATAAAGCCATCGGCAAAACCTGCCGCGCGCGGGCAGGCAGAATAATCATTCAGCGGCCAAAATGCAGGCTTGAATGTAATTGAGAATCATTCAAACATGAAAGAATGTAGTAGTAAACGGATATAATGCAGGTAATACTACATTTATCCGGAATCCGTCTAATGACGGTATATTTAAATATTAATGTTATAAATCAATATATTAATCATTAAAATGCGAAGAGGTTTCTCGTTCTGTGAGTAAAGTGAATAGGGCGCATCTCATTATCACGAGACCAGCCACTACAACATATCCGCCTTTCACAGCGGGTAATGTCAGGAGCCTCAGCCCATGGCGCTGAAAAAAAAGGGTGTCCGGACAGACATTTTTGGCGACCGCTGCCGGGCTCGTATCGCCAGTCTCTCCCCCCGGCTGCAGACGGTCGCCCGCTATATTGATGCGCATCGTGAGAGCGTGGCGGAAGCGACGGCTATCGATATTGCCGCCGCAACGGGAACGTCTGATGCGACGGTGATCCGTGCCGTACAGGCGCTGGGCTTTACGGGCCTGCGCGATCTTAAACTCACGCTGGCGGAGTGGGCGGGGCCGGCCATTAACTCTGCGGCAAAGATGAGCGCGACCGTTAGCGAACTGGCCTGCGATATTGATGCCAGCATCGATTTTGTGCTGCTGGGACACCAGCAGGCGTGTCACGCGCTGGCACAGCCCGAAAACCGTCAGGCGGTGGCACAGGCGGTGGCGTTGCTGAGCGAAGCGCGTCAGGTCGCCCTCTTTGGCATCAACGCGTCAGGTATTCTTGCGGACTACAGCGCCCGTATGTTCAGCCGTATCGGGCTGCCCGCCACAACCCTGAACCGCACCGGCATTGCGCTGGCAGAGCAGTTGCTGAGCCTGCAGCGTGGTGATGTACTGGTGATGATGGCGCAGAAATCGGCGCATCGTGAAGGGGTCACGGCGTTAAAGGAGGCGAGAAAGCTGGGCATTCCTGTCATTCTGCTGACGCATGCGATGGAGTCTGCCTTTGCGCGCGAGGCTGATATCGTGATCAATGTACCACGCGGCGGGGAAGGAGGACGCATGCCGCTGCACGGGACCGTGCTGGTCTGTCTTGAAATGCTTATCCTGTCGGTTGCCTCAGTCAATGCCGGACGCACGGTGAAAACCATGAAGCGGATTCAGGAGCTAAACCGATCGCTTAAGCCCGGTACTAAACGCTAAGTGTGAACCGATCGTGAATATCCGGCGCGCGCAAATTTCACGAAAAATAACACCTGCCGGTGCGGTTTTATCGCTATAAATGCAGGCAAAAGAAGGAGTTCTTGTGCGTGCATTTCTGACAACTATTACCCTGTTTATAACACTCGTTCTGACCAGCCCGGTTAGCCTGGCGGCAGACGCCATGGCGTTCTGGTCAGCATCGCGGCACGGGGCCAACAGTTTTAACCGGCTGCCGCCTGACAGCAAATATTTTACGGCTCTGCATGACTACGGTGCCAGCTGGGTACGGCTCTCCTGGGATAAGTGGCCCACGCAGCAACGCGATTTTTTGCTGGGTAACGCAGATGAGTATCGCGGGCTGGACGCCGGCGATCTGCAGACGCTTATCCACACCCTCGACCGCGCCTGGGCAGCGGGCCTGCGCGTGGTTATTACGCCTCTCTCTCTGCCCGGCATGCGCTGGGCGCAGAATAACGGGGGAAAATTTGACGATCGGCTCTGGCAGGATAAAGCCTGGTGGGAAGCCAGCGTGCGCTACTGGCACGATCTGGCTGCTGCTCTGCACCATCATCCCGCTATCGCCGCCTATAACCTGATCAATGAGCCCGCGCCGGAAAAAAATGGCGGACTGGCAGAGCACGCCAGCAGCGAGGCGATGGCGCGCTGGTATCAGCAGCAGCGTGGCGGAAGCCGCGATCTGCCGGCGTTTTATGCCGCGCTGATAGCCGCTATTCGTGAAGCAGATGCCGTTACACCGATAATGGTCGACAGCGGCTGGTATGCCGCCGCCGATGCGTTTGACTACTGGCCTGAGGCGCTGCACGACACGCGCATACTTTACAGCGTGCACATGTATGAACCCTATGCTGCGACCAGCGCACCCAACGCCCGGCGTGAAAAACCCTGGCCCTATCCGGGTTACGTACCTTTCGGCGAGGATATGCAGCAGTGGGATGCGGCGCGTGTCGCGGACTATCTGGCACGCCCTTTTGAATGGGCTGCGCGTAACGGGATCGATAAGCGGCAGCTGGTGGTTAGCGAGTTTGGCTGCGTGCGCACGCTGGCCGGTTGTACCCGGTACCTGGAAGATGTGCTGACGGTGCTGGACAGCCATGACGCGCACTGGGCATTTTATAGCTTTCGTGAAGATAGCTGGGACGGCATGGATTATGAACTGGGTCGTCAGAAAGTGCCGTGGCGCTACTGGCAGGCGGCAGAGAAAAATCTGCCCGATCCCCTGCCGCGCAGCGCCACAAAAGAGTTTGAGCCGATACGCAAGCGGCTCGCCGGTCAGTAAGGCGTGCCGGGCCATGCGGCCCGGCACGCCCCGCCTCAGGCGATAGTTTTGCGATTGCTGAGCAGATCTTTCACGCTCTCTGCTACCCGCTTGCCCGCCAGGAAAGCGTGATCCGAATTGTAATACTCCCATTCGCTATAGCGCCCGGCCAGATGGATACTTTGCGTGGCCAGCCAGCTACGGATCAGCGCCACGTTGGCACTGCGCGCATGATCGTAAACGACATAGGCGTACGGCATGTTTACGATACTGCTGGTGAGGATCTCATCATCCTCATTGATAATGCCTACCCGGATACAGTCATCGATACAGCGCTGGATCAGCGCTTCACCCTCACAGGGCAGCGGTTGATCGTCACGCCAGGTGATTTCACAGGTCAGACCGAATCCGCCCGGAGGATTACAGTGCGGGCTGGCATTACCCTGCAGAAAGATGCGATGGAACAGCGTGTCTCCCGGATAGTAAATCCAGTGCTTTTCACTGATCGCCGGACGTCCGATACCAAGATTAACGCAGCACACAGAGGTATGACGCAGCTGAGAAGCCGCCTGCTGTACCGCCTGCGGCGCGCGGGCGCCCATCAGGCGCACCAGTTCCGGTAAGGGCAGCGTGCTGATGAGCTGGTCATACTGCAGATGCCTGCCGTCGCTGAGCGTGACGCTGCGCGACTGCGGCTGAATCTCGGCTACCGCCGTTCCGGTCTCCAGCGTACAGCTAAGGTGAGGCAGGAAACCGTTCATCAGCGCCTGAAAGCCGCCGCGCAGCGGATAGCCGAAGCGCGCGTTGGGCCCGACCGGTTTCTCCAGCGGCGCAAGCGCACCGCTGACGATCTGCGCCAGATCCGGCAGGGGTACGCGACCGCCCAGCCACGAGGTCTCCATGCTGGCCAGCGGCGTTTTCCACAGTTTACGGTTATAGGGAACGGCAAAATGACGGGCGATGCCTTTGCCCCAGACGCGATAGATAAAATGTTCAAAATCTTCACTGTCGCGCTGTTCAGTGATGCAGCTCTCATCCGCTACCACGCCGTCGGCGCAGCAGTCGCGCGATGCGTCTGCGCCAGGCAGTATGGCGGTATCGTTTTCTGCCGCGCCGTAGCGCGCTTCAATCGCGCCCAGCACACATTCACTAATCACCTCCGCCGGCAGGCCGTGCAGCGCTGACTGGAACGGGTAGCGCGTATAGACATCGTGGCTATAGACCCAAGCTTCGCGCATCTGCCAGTGCTGATTCTCACCCAGCAGCAGATCGTAGAGCTCCAGCACGTAGGGATCGTTGGAGAACATGATGTGACCGGCATAGTCGAAGGTAAAACCCTTATCTTCGATTGACCGGCACCAGCCGCCTGGCGACTCATTTTTCTCCAGTACGACGGCCCCTTTACCGTAATGATAACCGGCACTCAGGCCGGTAGGCCCTGCGCCGAGGATAAGACATTCAACCGGATGCAGCGTGACCGGCTGCGTGCGTTCAGCGGGTGCAGCGGCCTGCGTCGCAGGCCGGGCGGGCTGACGTTTAATGGCGCTGAGGTGCTGCTGCATCTGCGCCACCGTATTATCCCAGGACGTCGCGGCGACTACGGCAGCCATCGCTTCAGCCTGCATATGACGCCGTTCAGCTGTCTGGCGCAGAGCGTGTTCGCAGCCCTGAATAAAGGCTTCCTGCGAATCGGCTATTGTCACGACGTCAGCATACTGGCGCGCTACGTCAGCGATCGCTGTGCTGACAATCGGCAGCTGCGCGGCCATGTACTCCAGAACCTTTGTCGGGCTGATAAAGCGCGTGGAGGTATTGAGCGCAAACGGCATCAGGCAGACATCCCAGCCCGCCAGAAACTGCGGCAGGGCGGCATAAGGCTGCTGTCCGAACCAGTGCAGGTTTTTACGCTGCGGCAGCGTCGCAGGCTCGATCTTGACCACCGGTCCCACCATGATGATCTGCCAGTCAGGGTGCGCGTCAGCCAGCGCGGTGACCAGCGGCAGATCCATGCGCTCATCAATCACACCGTAGTAGCCGAGGCGCGGTTTAGGCAGAAACTGCTGCAGCGGATGGCCGTTGCTGCGGTCGAGCGCCTGTGAAAAGTGCCCGGCATCCACGCTACTGGGAAAACAGTGAACGCGCGAGTGACGATCTTTTTTCGCTTCATACAGGCTGCGTCCGCCGGTAAAGACCAGGTCAGCGCGGCTCAGAAGAGCCGATTCGCGCTGCTGCAGCTGACGCGGCGCCTGGTCAAACGCGGAGAGTTCATCCATACAGTCATAAATGATCCCGCGGCTGTTAAACGCGCTAAGCAGCGGCAGCGCCATTGGGGTGTAGAACCAGACCAGCGGTTCAGTGCCAGGCTCCAGCAGGTTGCTGAGCAGCGGCTGCAGTAGCGCAATCTGGTCGTCATGAAAACCGGGGGCGTGTATCGGCGTATGCGGCTCGACCACGGTGACATTGGCCGCCGGCTGCGAGGTGCGCAATCCTGCTTCACCCGCCTGATAAACCGGCTCTTCAATAAAAATAATCCGGTGGTGCTGTGCAAGGCGTGAGAGCACATGCTGCGGCCGCTGAAACACAAATCCCCAGCGCAGATGACTAAATACCACCAGTACAGATTGATTCATGGCGAACTCCTTTGGCCCAGCGGCCGGTGTGAGAAACCCCTGAAAACGCGCGAGTGCGCGTTGTGATTGCCGCAGCGCGGCAGCATAAGCGTGGTTAAGCAGGCGAACGTTTTGCGAATCGCTATCCCACAGACCGCTATGCGGCCAGTGCGTAATATCTTCCCAGAGAGGCCGATCGATAATCGGGTAAAGGCAAATGCCGCGAATATCGCAGCCTGCCAGCTGCGCCTGCGCGACCTGGTCGGTAATATGGGTTATCCAGGCCGCGCGGCCGCTGCCGACGTGGCTGGTTTCTGCCAGCAGCAGGGGGCGCTGATAGCGCGCCGAGAGACGGGCAAGCATGTCGGATAACGGAATGCGCCGGGCATCATCCAGATGCCACTCCAGCCGCTGGCCGGTCTGCGCCAGCCACTGGTTACCGTGATAATAGTTGGCTCCGATCAGATCCAGATAGCGCGGCGACCCGCCCAGCTCCGGTTCACGCAGCCCTGCCAGCATATCCCACGCCTGATACTGCGCGGCCGTCAGAGCGGCGGCGTGCTGTTGTGCGTGCTCGCTTTCATCCTCCGGCACCACATGAATAACGGGATCGCAGTGCAGAAAACGTACGCGCGGATCGACGGCCAGAATGGCATCACAGCCCGCCAGGGCAGCGCGTACCAGCTGCCGCTTAATGGCATCGGGATCGCTATCGGCGTTGTTACCAAAGAGTCCTACTGAAATACCCCAGGCGAAAAAAGAGAGCTCGTTAACCGGTGAGTAAACCGGGGGCACGTCACGGTAAAATCCGGCCAGACAGGTCGCAACCTGATGGCAGAACCGCGCAAAACGCGGCACAAATTCAGGTGAGAACAGGGTGAGATCGTCCGGCCAGCCATAGTGGCTCAGCGTCCAGTTCACCTGAATACCCTGCTCGCTGGCCGACTGCATGCAGCGGGTCAGCCGGGCAAAGGTACGCTGTGGATCGGCTTCAGCCAGCCGCCAGCCCACGCTTTCACGCACTGACCGAATATTAAATGCAGCGAGCGCGGCATAATCCGTTGCAATATGCACGTCGTGTGCATTGATTACATTCATATCAAGTGCAATCCCGGCGGGATTAATATGATCGGCACCCTCAAAACCGGCCTGCCAGAAGCTGGAAAATGGCAACATTTAATTCTCCTGGAAAACAGGACAAAACAGCAGCCCTGTAAAGTAAATTACAGGACCAGCTTTAGTTGAAATTTATCAGGGCTGTGACTGGATTAATAAAAAGGCTGCCAGCGGGTTACACGACAACGTCAGGGCAGCGGTAAAAATTTATAAAGGTTGTTTGAGGAAATTATAGTCAGGTGCCGGGTTTCAGCAACCCTGTGAAGTTGCTGAAAAAAAAGCAAAGCGGCAGCCAATGCTTTGCTTTATTGACTGCTGATCCTCTCTTTTTTCGGCGAATAACACCATTTTTCAATGGCTACAGTAGAAAAATGGAAAAATTACTATTTCAGCGAAGGATAATTTATTCGCAGCGATTTTTGATTTGCGCTTCACGTTTTTTAATCCAAAAAAAAGCTGCCGTTATGTTCAACATGTTGAATGGCATAATAATTGCGCCTGACGGTTTTTATTTGCAGCACTTTTAGGTTTAATTTTTGCGGCTCTGATTAGGCTGCAGAGAAAAAATTGCGTTACGTATTAAACCAGCCGCTGAGCAAAAGCTGCTTCGGCCAGCGCTGCAAGGTAGTGTGCAGCAGGCAACAGCACATCATCGTTAATGCGAAACGCAGGGTGATGCAGAGGCCAGGCTTCACCGGTGCCAATCATGATAAATGCGCCGGGTATGTGCTGCTGATAGTAAGCAAAATCTTCGCCAATCGGGGTGGCAGCAATTTCACGTGCGTCCAGCCCGTTAAGCGCTGCCTGCTGCAGGGCAAACGCTGTCCAGTGCGCATCATTTATCACTGCGGGTGGCCCGGCCTGCCAGGTGATTGCTATTTCAGCCGCAAACGCTGCGCTGATACCTTTTACCAGTTCACGAAATCGCTGTTCAATACGTTCGCGCGCTGCGGCGGAAAAGGTGCGCACGGTGCCTTCCAGCCAGGCGCTTTCCGGAATGACATTCCACGTGCTGCCGCTGTGAAGCTGGGTAATCGAGAACACAGCATTCTCTGCTGAAGGGAGGTTACGGCTGATCAGCGTCTGGACTGCAGAGACAATGTGCGCGGCAATCACAATAGGGTCGTTACCCTGATTCGGGTGTGCGGCATGGCTGCCGGTGCCGGTGATCTGTAGCGCAAAGCGGTCAACGGCGGCGGTCAGGGCGCCCGCCCGGCTGCCCGCCACACCTGCCGGCAGAGAGGGATCGTTATGGAGACCAAATATGGCAAACGCATCCTGCAAAGCACCGCTGGCAAGCACCGCGGGTGCGCCTTCACCGGTCTCCTCTGCTGCCTGAAAAATAAAGCGCACCTGTCCAGCCAGCTGTGTTTCGCGGGATTTCAGCAGAATGGCTGCGCCCAGTATGGCCGTACTGTGAAAATCGTGACCGCAGGCGTGCATGACTCCGGGATGCGCTGAAGTAAACTCTACTCCGGAGTGCTCTTCAATCGGCAAGGCATCAATATCGCCCCGCAGCACCACCAGCGGACCGGTTGCGGGACCCACTTCAGCGACCAGTCCGGTTGTCAGCGCCAGGGAGAGAATACGGATATTGTGCGCCTCCAGCTGCTCACGAATGCGTTGTGTGGTGGCAAATTCCTGGTTTGACAGCTCCGGGAAACGGTGCAGCTCCTGCCGGAAAGCGACCAGCTGTTCTGTTAACTGCGTTAATTCTGACGGCGACATAGTTTGTTCCTTTCTCACGATTACGCTGCGCGGCGTGCAGCACGTTATCCGGGGAAGGTAACAGCAGAACGAGTGAGCGTTATATCTCAATACCCGCAATGATATTGCAATAAGTGAATAACAGCAGCGGCTGATCGGTTCAGGGTTATAAAGAAGGGCAGGAAGAGTGGCGAAACCAGCCCCGGGGAAATGAGGCTGGGAAATATGCGTGTCAGCTAATCAGATTAAAAAATCTTCCAGCGATGCGCCGGCATCAATAGCACTCTTAATCGGAGAAGGCGTGCGGCCCTGACCGGTCCACTGCTTTTCATTACCTTCTTCATCGGTATATTTATACTTAGCCGGACGCGGCGCGCGTTTGGCTTTAGGTTTAGTTTCTGCCTGGTTTAATTGCGCAAGTTCACTAATATCGATGCCATCATTCATCAGCATCTCTTTGTATAACGCCAGTTTTTCTGCTTTTTCGCGCTGAGCAGCATTATCTGCTTCAGCTTCTTCACGGCGTTCTGCAACGACCACAGCGAGCTTTTCCAGCATCTCATTTAATACCGCTACTTCAATATCACGCGTCTGAGCACGCAGTGTACGAAGATTATTCAATGCCTTTAGTGCATCGCTCATGAATATAACCCTTATTACTGATGTGAAAATTTGAAAGCGCGCATTCTACGATATTTTTTCTCAAATTAAAATATGCATCATGGCGTTAAATCAGCTATATCGCACAATTATCAAACTCATTGAGTTATCACCTGCATCAGAAATTTATTAGCCGCAAACTGAATATTTAACGGACACCAGAATTTATAAAGTGGTCACGCTACCGGCAGTACGCCAGGGTCGCATCAATACGACAGGGGTCGCATTAATGCGACCCTACGGGGGCATCTGTAGGGGCGGCATTAATGCCGCCCTGGTCACGTTCCGCACCTAACCCGCATCGCATTAATACGACAGGGTCGCATTAATGCGACCCCTACGGGGGCATCTGTAGGGGCGGCATTTATGCCGCCCTGGTCACGTTCCGCACCTAACCCGCATCGCATTAATGCGACCCCTACGGGGGCATCTGTAGGGGCGGCATTTATGCCGCCCTTGTCACGTTCCGCACCTAACCCGCATCGCATCAAAATGAAAATTATGGTTTTTTTATCGGATTACAGGGTGTCAGAAGCAGTAACAATTTCTTGCAATAGTAATCTAAATGAGTATATTTCTCATTTGCTTTCTTAGCTATGCCTGCTCCAGGTGACCGGCAGGGTGCGCTGACAGATAAACTAAAATGAGAATTAAGGATGGCTATGTCTTCTAAACCGATGCGCGTCCGCGCTGCGGCTGCAACGGCACAACCTGCGCTGAAAATGTCATTGCTGGCGATGCTGATTGCAGCCGGTGTTGCACAGGCGGCGGAACAGACCCTGATGGTGGAAAACAGCGCGTCTGACGTGGAAAATCAGAACGATCGGGATTACAGCATACCGGTAACGCGCGCAGGCACAAAAATGGCGCTGACGGCGCGCGACATTCCTCAGTCGGTATCGCTTATCAGTAAACAGCGTATGGCCGATCAGCAGCTGCAGTCGCTGAATGATGTTCTGTCCAACACTACCGGTATCAGGGGTGTTTCGGCGGATATGGATCGTACCAGTTACTACTCGCGCGGCTTTCTCATTGACAACTATATGGTAGACGGGATCCCGACCGCGTTTGCATCACGCTGGAATCTGGGTGATGCCCAGACCGACATGGCGCTTTATGAGCGGGTCGAGGTGGTGCGCGGCGCGACCGGGTTACTCACCGGGCCCGGGAATCCTTCTGCGTCGATTAATATGGTACGTAAGCACGCTGACAGTAAAACCCCTACCGGATCGCTGGAAGCGAGCTACGGCAGCTGGAATAAACAGCGCTATGTTGCCGATCTCTCTGCGCCGCTCACCCCTGAGGGTAACGTGCGCGGGCGCGTAGTAGCTGGTTATGAGGATAAAAACAGCTTTATTGAACGCTACGGTTTTGAGAAAAAATTCATTTATGGCGTGATAGACGCCGATCTGACTGAGAGCACCACGCTTTCCGCGGGCTACGAATTTACGCAGGTCGATACCGATTCGCCGATGTGGGGTGGGGCGCCGCGCTGGTATACCGATGGCAGCCAGACGCATCTGCGTCGCGGCTATAACACTCAACCGGAGTGGGCTTACAACAATAAAGAGAACCGCAAGGTTTTCGTCAATCTGCAGCAGAATTTTGATAACGGCTGGAACATTACGCTCAACGGCACGCATAACGAAATGCTGCTGGACAGTAAGCAGATCTATCTCGACGGCTATTTCAATAAGGTGACCGGCGCAGGCAGCTCTGCCTACGCGAATTATCCGGTCATCGGCGGAACCGGTTATAACACCGGCAAGCGCAAAGTGGATGCGGTAGATGCCTTTGCCAGCGGCCCTTATGAGCTGCTGGGACGCCAGCATCAGCTGATGCTGGGGGTTAACTACAGTCGTCAGGATAATAAATATTACAGCGCCTGGACCAACATCTCCTCTGCTGAACTGGGTAACTTTAACGACTTCAACGGCAACTATCCGGAGCCTGACTGGTCGCCGCGCGAACCTGCCACGGACAGCCAGCTGGTGCGGCAAAAATCGGTCTATATGGCTACGCGCCTGACGCTCGCCGATCCGCTGCATCTGATTGTCGGGGCGCGATATACCAACTGGAACCGTCAGGGCATTACCTCTGAACTGGAAGAGAACAATACCACGCCGTATGGCGGTCTTATCTGGGACATCAATGACGCCTGGTCAGCGTTTGCCAGCTATACCTCGGTCTTTCAGCCGCAGGATAATCTGGATGCCAGCGGCAGTTTCCTGACGCCAGTTGTCGGTAAAAACTATGAGACCGGGGTTAAATCGGACTGGTTTGATAGCCGTCTGACCACCACGATCTCTCTGTTCCGAACCGAGCTGGATAATGCGCCGGTTGATACCGGACGTTTCAGCGAGAGCGGAAGCGCTATTTATGAAACCACCGATGGCGTTGTCAGCCGCGGCGTTGAATTTGAGATCAACGGTGCGCTGACGGATAACTGGCAGATGACGTTTGGCGGTACGACCTACATAGCAAAAGACAGCAAGGGTGAGGCCTATAACTCCCAGCTGCCCCGTACCTCTTTCAATCTCTTTACGCACTATCGCCTGCCTCAGTTCGATAAACTGACGCTGGGCGGCGGCGTTAACTGGCAGTCAAAGACCTGGAAAGATATCGGCGGACCTGAAGGTAACGGAACCTGGCGTGTGCGTCAGGGAAGTTATGCGCTGGTGGACCTGTTTGCCCGCTACGACGTGACAAAAAATCTCTCCCTGCAGGCCAACCTGAAAAACCTGTTTGATAAAGAGTATGACGAGAATGTGGGCAGCAGCGGCATCGTGTATGGCGAACCGCGCAGTTACTCGGTAACGGCGAGTTACCGCTTCTGATCCCGGCAGGCGCGTTCTGAACGCGCCTCTTCTCCTCAGGCGGCTAATGGTTTATACCCATCGCACTCTGCTCTCCTCTTAGGCTAAAGTGCATTCAGGCTGAATAGATTTTTTAATCTCCGGACAAAGTAACGCACCTTACTGTTTAACGCGGTTATGCATTGATGCGCCTCTTTTGCGTACATCACAGGCGGTCGCATGTATAGGCGTCCGGTTATGAATCAGGTCTGCAGGGTGCGCCTTCGTTTAATGGCATGATAATTAAGAATAATATCCACCATATTTACACTCTCCAGCCCGTTATTAAGGATTGTATCTCTGTCTGGTATCAGATAATGCCAGGCTGGCTAATGTTATCAACGTTAATCAAAAGACGATTTAATAGTCGTTAATTTCAATTGATTGATAATGTCCGCTATGCATTCAGACAGGGAATTTTTAATTAGCAGGCTATAAGTTAGTGCGCTTATTTTAATATCTGCCGTAAAAATAATTAATATAAAATAACATGCTGAAATGATTTTCGGGGAATAATCCGAATAACCAATATGAAGGCTAATAAAGCATTATACTCGTCGGGCGATCTGCAATTTTTAACTTTTTGAATGCCGGGTTTGTAGTGCTTAAAGTTTATGGCCGGAGTATAAAATGAAAATCATCATTAGCGGCAAGGGATATCCCGAAAAAAGAAATATTGTTACTGATGTTAAGAAAACGTATATCGATTTTCACTCCAGAAATATCTGGACGTATATTAATGCGTTTCGTGGGAAAATTCTGAAACGCAATAAGCTGTTTATATTTTCCGCTCCGCTATGGTCAGCCGGTAGCGAAAAAAAGGTAGTTCATCTCTTTAATGAAGTGGCAACCAGCCGCGAGCGCTGGGTGTCAACCTTTGAAACCGAGCTGCCGCGGGTATTGCCGGTACCGGGCGTCGCCAAAACAGCTAATCCGCTGTTAAAAAAGCTGATGTACTATGTTGCAGCACCGGAATGTGCCGGCATTATCGCCATCTCAGAGGCAACGCGAAAAATTGAGCTGAAACTGCTGGACGCTTTTCCCATTGAGCGGGAAGCGATTAGCGACAAACTGCACGTGCTGCATCCGCCGCAGCCGGTGCTCTATGAGGGCGGACGCACGCCAGCGGCCGATAAAATGATCTTCACCTTTGTCGGTAATGAGTTCTACCGCAAAGGCGGAGCCGAAGTGGTAATGGCTTTCTCCGAACTGATGGACGAGGGTGTGATATCAGCTGGCCAGATCGGCGTTAACCTGATCGGCGACATTAAAAAGCAGCATAATATTGCGCATCGTGAGTGGCAGGACGATGCCGCTTTCCATCATCAAATTGAAACCCTGATAGCTGAGCGCTCCGTATTCACCCATCATACTGCATTGTCTAATGATGAGGTGATGCAGCTGCTGCGTGAAACGCATGTCGGATTGCTGCCGACCTGGCAGGATACCTATGGCTTCTCCGTGCTGGAAATGCAGGCGTGCGGCTGTCCGGTGATTACCACTAACGTCCGGGCGCTTCCGGAAATTAATCCGGCTCAGAGCGGCTGGCTTATCAACTGTCCGCTCAACGATATGTTTGAACTGAATGTGGATACGCTGGCGGAGAAAATGGCGCTGCGCATATTAATTGTGTCGCAGCTCAAGGCACATATTAAGGCGATACTTGAAGACCGGATGCGCGTGGCTGATTATTCAGCGGCAGCCGTAAACAGGATCCGTCAGCACCACGATCCGGATAAATTTAACCGCGCGCTCTCTGCCATTTATGGCGCAAAAGATACGCATGGTTCATTTGATCGCAGTGAAGCAGGCGCACTCAAACGCTCTTAATCTTTATCCGACAGCTATTCTTTTTTTAATCTGACTCCTGCAGCTGCTGCAGGAGTTTTTTTATTTCTGTTCCGGCCAGCCGGGTGATATGCGCAAAACAGCAATAGAACTAACAATATGATGTTTTACGTAACGGAATCATAGCCTGCAAACTAAACGCCATATTCATCAGGACAAGGACAGGGCGTATGTCTTACCAATTAAGCGTGCTCGATAAGTCGCCGGTTGCGGCAGGAGAAAATGCGACACAGGCGCTGGCGCGCTCGCTAAAACTGGCGCAGCGGGCTGAGAGCTGGGGCTATAAGCGCTTCTGGGTCGCAGAACATCATAACAGCGAGCAGCTGGCCAGTCCGTCACCTGAATTGCTTATCGCCTGGATCGCCGCGCAGACGCGCACCATACGCGTCGGCTCTGGCGGCGTCATGCTGCAGCACTACAGTCCCTATAAAGTTGCAGAGAACTTTAATCTGCTGTCATCGCTGGCACCGGATCGCATCGATCTCGGCGTCGGTAAAGCGCCCGGCGGTTTGCCGCTTTCAACGCGGGCGCTTCAGCTCGGGGTTAACCCGGCTGAAAAAGGCAGTTTTGCTGAACAGCTGGCGCTTCTCGATAGCTGGCTGAACGCATCTCCCTCCGCTGACGAAGAGACGCTGCGCGCCACGCCACAGCCACCGCACCCCGCCAGCCGGTTTCTGCTGGGTGCAAGCGAAGCAAGCGCCGGGCTGGCCGCAGAGCTGGGCTGGCAGCTGGTGTTCGCTGCGCACCATAACGGCGATCCGCAGCTGATGGCGCGTGTTCTGCAGCACTATCATGCCCACAGCCGCGGCGACCGTGCGCTGGTAGCGGTTCAGGTGGTTGTGGCGGATTCGCCGGCAGAGGCTGAACTGCTTACCGATGCGCTGCGTCTTTATCACGTCAGCGTGAGAAATGGCCCGGCGGTTAACGTTGCCAGTCTGGAACAGGCTGAACGTTACGTACGCCAGGGAGGATACGCGGATTACGTCATAGAGCCGCGCACGCCGTCACTGCTAAAGGGCACGGCTGCACAGGTGCATGCTCAGCTGGAGTCGATGCATCATCGCTACGGCATTGACGAATTTATTATCGATACGCCACTCGCTGACGAAGCCGCCCGGTTTAAATCCCTGGAGCTGCTGGCCACCGCGCGACTGGTTGCGGCCTGAGGATAGCGTAATGATCCGCTCCGCTTTTCTTATCTGCTGCTCATTCTGGCATCGCTGAGAGCGATGTTGCCCGGCACCGATCTGATTCTGCCTGCATAACAACGTTTACCTTTTTCGCCCGGCAACCTCTGCGCTGCCGACGGCTCTGCTTTGTCAGGAGTTTATAATGAGTAAAAGAGAATTACGTCTCGGTACGATATTACACGGCGCGTCAGGCAATATGTCCGCCTGGCGGCATCCGGCTGCGCAGGCTGACGCCAGCATCAGTTTTGACTACGCCAGAAAAATTGCGCGCAAGGCGGAAGCGGGCAAACTCGATTTTCTGTTTGTCGCTGACGGTCTCTATATCAATGAAAAATCGATTCCGCACTTCCTCAATCGCTTTGAACCGCTGACGCTGCTCTCAGCGCTGGCGGCGGTCACAGAGCATCTTGGCCTGGTTGGCACCGTCTCAACCTCTTATAGCGATCCTTTTACCATCGCCCGGCAGTTCGCCAGCCTCGACCATCTCAGCGGCGGCCGTGCCGGCTGGAACGTTGTGACCTCGCCGCTGGAAGGATCGGCCAAAAATTTCTCGCGTCAGCAGCATCCGGAACACGCGCTGCGTTACCGGATTGCGGATGAGTATTTGCAGGTGGTGAAAGGCCTGTGGGATTCCTGGGAAGAGGGCGCCTTTGTACGCGACAAGCGCAGCGGTCAGTTTTTCGATCCGGCCAAGCTGCATACGCCCGATCACCGCGGCGATTTCTTTCAGGTGCAGGGGCCGCTGAATATTGAGCGTACGCCGCAGGGGCGACCGATCATTTTCCAGGCGTGCGCCTCCGGAGACGGACGGCGGCTGGCCGCGCGCCATGCGGATGCGATTTTTACCCACCATGCGACCCTGGAAGAGGCGCAGGCGTTCTGGCGCGATGTTAAACAGCAGCTGGCCGAAAACGGACGCGCCGCGGATGACCTCCATATCTTTCAGGGCGTCAGCGTGATCGTCGGTGACGATGCCGCAGATGTTGAGCAGCAGTATCAGGCTACCGCACAGCTGGTCTCAGTGCCGGATGCGCTTAATTATCTGGGGCGGTTCTTTGACCACCATGATTTCTCACGCTACCCGCTGGATGAACCTTTCCCAGAACTGGGTGATATCGGTCAGAACAGCTTCCGCAGCACCACCGATGAAATAAAACGCAACGCCCGCGTGCGCGGTCAGACGCTGCGCCAGGCCGCGCTGGAAGCGGCCACGCCGCGGCCGCTGTTTCACGGCACGCCAGAACAGGTCGCCGATGGCCTGCAGCACTGGTTTGAACAGAAAGCTGCTGACGGTTTCATTATCCAGGGCGGAACGCCCGACACGTTTGAACGCTTTGTCGATCGGGTTATCCCGCTGTTGCAGGCGCGCGGACTAAGCCGGCGCGACTATCCGGGCACCACGCTGCGCGCCAGTCTGGGTCTGCAGACCCCCGAAAATCAGTTCACATCATAATAACGATCAGGATGAATGCTATGCAGAAAAAATCATTGATAGCGCTGCTGTTACTGGGGCTAAGCAGCGCTGCCGGGGCGGAAAACGTCGCCGTTAACGGGCAGCAGGTCAGCGTGGAGGCGAATAAGACGCCCATTAACACTGCAAAAAATGCAGCGGCTATCGCGCAGATCCCGGCCGGACACCGGTTTGCTGTACCTGGCGCGTTTACCGTGGCGGTGGCCGCCCTTAATTCCCCTCCGCTTACGCTGTTCAGCGACGACAACAAAACGCTGCTTGGCAGCGAAGTGGATATGGCGCGTCTGGTGGCGGACAGCCTCGGCCTGAAGCTCAACGTCGTGCCAACCTCCTGGGAAGACTGGCCGCTCGGCGTGGCGTCCGGCAAATATGACGCGGCGATCACCAACGTAACCGTCACAAAAGGGCGCAAAGAGCGTTTTGATTTTGCCACCTACCGCAAAGACTCACTGGGCTTTTATGTGAAAAAGAGCAGCCCAATCGTTTCGCTCAGCAAAGCAGAAGATATTGCCGGCCTGCGCATTATTGTTGGCTCCGGGACCAATCAGGAAGCGATCTTACTGGCGTGGGATCAGGAAAACCGCGCAAAGGGCCTGAAGCCGTTTATCCCGGTTTATACCAAAGATGACGCAGCGCAGACGCTTTCACTGCAGGCCGGACGTGCGGATGCTTACTTTGGCCCCAACGTCATCGGCGCCTGGAAAGCGGCGCTCAACGGGCAGACCAGGCTGGTGGGCAGCGTGGACGGCGGCTGGCCTAAAGCGGCGCACATTGCAGTGACGGTGAAAAAAGATGGCGGGCTGGTGCAGCCAGTCAATACGGCGCTTAACGGCGTGATACAAAACGGCGACTACGACAAGGTGCTGAATCGCTGGGGCGAAGGCATTGAGCGGCTCGACCGCTCGGAAATCAATCCACCGGGCCTGGGCGACTAAGGGGGCAATATGCATTTTTTTCGTGACGTTTCACCCGCAGCGGCAGAGCTGCAGCCGATTATTACCGGCCTGTTTGGTGAATATGCTGCCCGCTATGGCGACTATTTCAGCAGCCAGAATGAGGTGGAGCAGGATGAGTGGTTTCTGCCTGCGCAGGGAGGCCTGTTTATTGTACTGGAGCGGGATGGCGAAATTATCGCCATGGGCGCCTACAAGCGCTTTGACGCACAGACGGCGGAACTGAAACGCATCTGGACGCGCTCCGATCTGCGCCGTCAGGGCCTGGCACTACTGATCCTGCAGGAGCTGGAGCGTCGTGCGCTGCGCGCCGGCTATCAGCGTGTCTGGCTGACCACCGGCTTTCGTCAGCCGGAGGCGGTGCGCCTCTATATCGGCCACGGCTATCAGCCGCAGTTTGCCCTGCTGGAAGATATGGAGATCTACGGCCGGCCGCCGCACGACGGCCGCCTGCGCTTTCTGAAGATAATTGATGTCCACGCTGCGGCACAGGCGAGCTGAGGAGCCGAAAATGAGTGAGACGCAAAAACTGACCGTGGTGCCGGCACGCTATCCGGCGCGCAGCCTGGGCGCCGTGGCGGCGCTGTTTATTCTGGCAGCGGTGGTGGATTCCATCGCGTTCAATCCGCGCTGGGAGTGGGGGTATTTGCGCGCTGGTTTTTTGCCCCGGTGATCCTGAATGGCCTGGGTCAGACGCTGCTGCTGACGCTGGCGGGCACCGTACTGAGTCTGATTTTCGGCGGTCTGCTGGCGCTGGCCCGGCTCTCCTCCTCGTGGCTGCTGAGTACGCTGGCGTTTGGCTATATCTGGCTGTTCCGCTCGCTGCCGCTGATTGTAGTACTGATCATTCTCTATAACTTCTCCTACCTCTATGACACGTTATCGCTGGGGATCCCGTTTACGCCCTGGTCGTGGGGTCACTTCCAGACCATTAATGTGCTGGGCCAGTTTCCGGCCGCGGTGATTGGCCTGACGCTGGTGCAGAGCGCCTATAGCGCAGAGATTATCCGCGGCGGGTTCCTCGGCGTGGACCAGGGGCAGTTTGAGGCGGCGTCAGCGCTGGGACTCTCTTCTGCGCGCCGGACCTTCCGCATCATCCTGCCGCAGGCACTGCGCGCGATCATTCCAACCACCTTCAATGAAATCATCAGCCTGGCCAAAGGGACGTCGATGGTTTACGTGCTGGCGATGCCAGAGCTGTTTTACACCATTCAGATGATCTACAACCGCACTCAGCAGGTGATCCCGCTGCTGATGGTGGGCGCCGCCTGGTATCTGATTATCACAACGGTACTGTCGCTGTTGCAGCACAGCGTTGAACGCTCGCTGGCGCGCAGCGTAACCCGCGAGCCGCAGCCATCGCGCTGGCGGCAGTGGCGTAATCGTTATTCAACCCCTGCTGTTATTGAGGAGCGCTCTCATGTCCGAAGCCATTGATTATCGCCCGTCCTATGCTGCCGGGGCGGTTACCATCACCGGCGTCAGCAAGTCGTTTGGTAAACACAAAGCGCTGGACGCGGTCTCGCTGTCGCTGGCGCCGGGATCCGTAACGGTTATTCTCGGGCCTTCCGGTTCGGGTAAGTCAACGCTGCTGCGCACCATCAATCACCTGGAGCGGGTCGATGAGGGCTTTATTCAGATTGATGATGACTATATCGGTTATCAGCGCCGCGGCGATAAACTCTATGAGCTTAAAGAGCGGGCAATACTGCGTCAGCGGGTCAACGTCGGCTACGTTTTTCAGAACTTCAATCTTTTTCCGCACCTGACCGTGCTGGAAAACCTGATTGAAGCGCCGATCGCACATCGTCAGCTTACGCGACGTGCGGCGATTGAACGCGCCGGTGAGCTGCTGGACACGGTGGGACTGCGGCATAAAGCTGACGCCTGGCCGCGCCATCTTTCGGGTGGTCAGCAGCAGCGTATCGCGATTGCGCGTGCGCTGATGCTCAATCCGCGCGTAATGCTGTTTGATGAGCCGACGTCGGCACTGGATCCGGAGCTGGTGGGTGAGGTTCTGGACGTCATTAAAAAGCTGGCGCGCTCCGGCACCACGCTGGTGATTGTGACGCATGAGATTGGCTTTGCGCGTGAAGTGGCAGACAACGTGGTGTTTATGGTTGACGGCCGCGTGGTTGAGCAGGGCAGCAGCGTGCAGGTGCTGAATCAGCCACGCCACGAGCGCACCCGACGTTTTCTGGCCCGGGTGCTGTGATGAA
This sequence comes from Pantoea eucrina, assembly GCF_002095385.1. Lineage (GTDB taxonomy): Bacteria > Pseudomonadota > Gammaproteobacteria > Enterobacterales > Enterobacteriaceae > Pantoea > Pantoea eucrina. The sequence continues at coordinate 240,487 of NZ_MIPP01000002.1, forward strand.
GCGGTTCATCCTGACGCTGGTGGCATCCGGCCTGCTGTTTTCAGCCGCGCAGGGCGCGGCGCTGGATGCGGCTAATAATGAAACGGCGATTCATATCGCCGCCGATCCGCAGGCGATAGCCAGAATTCCGGCGAACTATGCGTTTGTTCACCCCGGCTTTCTGACGGTCGCAACCAGCGCCACTAACTCACCGCCCATCGGATTATGGGCGTCAGATAACAAAACGCTGATTGGCAGCGATCCCGATATGGCGCGACTTCTGGCTGAAAGTCTGGGCCTTACGCTAAAGCTGGTGCCCGCCTCGTGGGAGGAGTGGCCGCTGGGCATCAGCGCCGGACGCTATGATGTTGCCATGTTTAATATCGCCGTGACCGAGGAGCGTAAACGCAAATTTGACTTTGCCACCTATCGGGCTGACAACCACGCCTTTGCCGTACGGAAAGGGAGTCCCATCTCTGCGATTACCGGACGTCAGGATGTCGCGGGCAGGCGTATCATTGTCGGGTCCGGTACTAATCAGGAGAAGATCCTGCTGGGCTGGGATGCGAAAAACCGCCAGGAGGGATTAGCGCCGGTGCAGCCTGTCTATCTTAATGATGACGCTTCTGCCACGCTCGCGCTGTTGTCCGGACGCGCCGATGCCACCTTTGGCCCGCAGGCGGTGGCGGCGTGGAAAGCGGCGTCGCGCGGGCAAACAGCGGTTGTTGGTCACGGCCCGTATCGGGCATGGGTGGCCGTCACAACCAAAAAGGGTAACGGGCTGGCCCCGGCGCTGCAGCAGGCGGTTAATCATGCCATCGCCAGCGGACAGTATCAGCAGGTACTGACGCGCTGGGGAGAGCAGGATGAGGCGGTAGCGCAGTCGCAGATCAATCCGCCGGGCATCGTTTATCAGTAAAGACGGGTCGCACTGCGGCCCCGTTTTTCACCCTGATATTTTTTCACCCAGCTTATCACCTCTGCCGCTGGCAGAGGCCGGGCAAAGTAATAGCCCTGGAAGAACTGGCATCCGCGACTGCGCAGGTAGTGAAACATCTCTTCACTTTCAACGCCTTCAGCCAGCACGTTCAGCCCCATTTCGCGCGTCAGCTCAATGGTTTTATGCACCACAATAGCGGCAGATTCATTTTCAAAAATGTGCATAATCAGCGACTTGTCAATTTTAATATCATCAATCGAAAAATCGCTGAGCGATTTCAGCGAAGAGTAACCGACGCCAAAATCATCGATCGCCCATTTTACGCCGAGCTGGCTGAAGTGCGCGATAACAGAGCTGATATGCTGCTGATCGTAGATAAAGGTGCTTTCGGTGATCTCAAATTTAAGCCGCTGTGGCTGGATCCTGTAACGCGAGAGCAGCAGCAGAGTTTCAGCGGTAAAGTCGCGATGCATTAGCTGCAGAGGACTGATATTGACAGAAAACACCAGGCTGTCGCCGTGCCGGAGACTCTCCCAGGCAGCCATATGCTGCAGCGTGCGCTCCATAACCCATCGGCCAATCTCAATCATCAGGCCACTCTTTTCCGCTACCGGGATAAAAACGTCCGGTGAAATAAATCCTTTAACCGGATGTTTCCAGCGCAGCAGAGCTTCAAATCCGATCAGATGTTTACCGGCATCCACTTGCGGCTGAAAATAGAGTTCGAGCTGATCCTGGCTGACAGCGGCAGAGAGTTCGCGCTTTATCAGGTCAGTTTCAGAGTAATCGCCGCGAAAGGTCAGCGCGGTCAACAGCAGAGAAAGTACGGGCACGATACAGTTAACAATGTATAAACTGGCTTCCGCCGGCAGCGCAAAATGAAACGATCCCTGCTGCCAGGTCAGGCCGGTCAGGGTAAAAATGAGGTAACAGGCGAGGCAGATTAGCGGAAATATTTTGCTGAGATAGCGCGGCTGCTGCCGCAGGACGAGTGCCGAGCCGATGGTCAGCGCGATCAGATAATTACACGCAGAAGGTTTAACGGCAGGATGGTCATTGTCCAGCAGCAGCAGAGCTGTAATGATAAACAGCAGCGCATGCGTGACGATCGCCAGATGCCGCTGCAGTTTGCCGTGAAAGGCAACGGCGCAGATATAGAGACCCAGCGCCACGCCCAGATAGTAGAGCGACGGTATTGCTGGCGAACGGCTATGGGCGTTAAGCAGCGCCATATAAATGCCTGAGGTAGTGCTGGCCACCCCCGCAATCAGCAGCGTAAAGCGCAGCTTCTTTTCTGCGCTCTCTCCCTTCAGGCTAAAGGGCAAATTACGTACACGCGAATAGCCCGCAGTCAAAAACGCGATCATCACTCTGCTCTGTAATTGATTAGTTTTATTGTATTCAGGAGCGCTATCTTAGTGCTAAGCGAGACGGCTGTCACAGCGCTTTTTCTGCACGTTGATCTGCTCCGGAGATTTGACATTAGAGATGATATTTATGCGTGGCGGGGGGTTATCGCGCAACTTTTCACGGAAGCGAACCGCTATCTGCCTGCGCTAAATTGCGCGCGCGGTTGTTCCTTCTGCCGGTCACAGAGTAGAATCACTCCCGGCACAGGCGGATGTGCTAAATATAACAACAGGCGGAAAACAGCCGGATCACCTCACTAATGCAGTTTAACCCTACTTAACATTACTGGTTGCAATGAAAATTCGTTTCTTATCGGCTAACGAGCTCAAACTTTCTGAAGTGCGTACCATCCTTGAACCGGTAGGAGTGGAAGTGGTGCCTATCGCGCGGCGGATTGAGGAGATCCAGACGGAAAATGAGGTTGAACTGGTACGCGATAAGCTCACCAAAGCGTTTTCCATTATCGGGCGGCCGCTGTTTGTCGAGCATACCGGCCTGTTTCTGGACGGGCTTAACGGTCTGCCAGCCGGACTGACGCGCATCTTCTGGAGCCGGCTCAATGCCGATCGCTTTACCAAACTGGTACGCGGCCTTGATACGCCCTGCGTGACGGCAAAAACCGTGCTGGGGTATTGCGATGGTCGCAAGATGTATCAGTTTGAAGGACAGCTGCGCGGTCGCATTGCACCAGAGCCGGCCGGGCCGCAGGAGTTTCAGTGGGACTGCGTGTTTATCCCGGAAGGGTATACGCAGACCTTTGCTGAAATGGGCGATCTAAAGAATGAGATCTCCAATCGGCGCCTGGCGCTGGATCGCTTTGCCGCCTTTCTCAAAACCGCGCGGGGTTATGTATGAAGCCTGAACTCAAACGCGCCTACGATGCCGGTAAACTGATCCTGTTTGCCGGTGCCGGCATCTCCCGCAATCTTGGCCTGCCGGAGTGGCACGAACTGATTGCCCATCTGGCAAAAGAGCTGGGCTACGATCCGAAAATATTCAACACCTACGGGACACACCTGTCGCTGGCGGAGTATTACAAGCAGCGCAAAGGCTCACTGGGGCCGCTGCGCAGCTGGATGGATCGCGAGTGGCACCGGCCCGATATCGATGTGCGCAGCTCCGAAATCCATACCATGATCACCCAGGGTAATTTTTCGCGCATCTACACCACCAATTACGATCGCTGGCTGGAGATGGCTCACGAGGCGCACAACGTCCCCTATAGCAAAGTGGCTAACGCCGCCGATCTCGTCTCACTCACTGAAGATAAGCGCCACATCATTAAACTTCACGGCGATTTCGATGACGATACCTCGATTGTGCTGGATGAGAGCAGCTATTTTGAACGTCTCTATTTTGATTCCCCACTGGATATCAAACTGACGCACGACGTGATGGGTAACTCGGTGCTGTTTGTTGGCTACAGCATAAGCGATTTCAACATCCGCCTGCTGTTCTACCGGCTGACTAAAATGTGGGGACGAACCGGACTCGCAACGGCCCGGCCTAAATCGTATCTTTTTACCAATCGCAATAATCCGGTGGCTAAAGAGGTACTGGGGCAGTGGGGAATTGAGATGATTGTCTCGGAAGAGGATGACCCACGAAAAGCGCTGGCCACCTTTCTGGAGGAATTGCTTGCCTGAAACGCGGGCAGACTTGCTCATCGCTGCATAACAGAATATACTGTATATAAATACAGTTAATGAGGTGCATCATGGCAGTCGAAACCAAATATGTTGTAGTCAGAAAAGGTGAAGAGAAGATGACGTTTGCCAGTAAAAAAGATGCCGATGCCTGGGATAAGATGCTCGATATGGCAGATGCCTTTACCGACTGGCTGCAGCAGATCAAGCCAGAGCTGGCGGATGCGGAAGCGGAAACCTGGGGCATGCTGCTGGCAGAGCAGAAAGACGCGGTACAGCATATTCTGCGCACCAGCAAACTGCCTGATGCGGCGGCAGACAAAGACGTTAAATCTGACGTGAAAGAGAGTGATTCTGCCCCTGAAAAAAAGGTGCGCGCGGTTAAAGCGGCCTGATCGTTGTGATGCACCCCGGCGCCGTCTTCCTGACGGCGTTTTGCTGTCGCCTTACTCACCTTTGCTACTTTCTGATTAAGCCTGAAAAAGCCCGGCATGCGGGCCATTTTATCAGTGTGAAAAGAGTGAAAAGGTTCCCGAGTAGTAGCTCACCATCCAGACAACATAAACCAGCCACACCAGTAAAAAACCGGTTAACCCCATTTTACCTGTCATTGTATGCTCCTGTAATCGTAAGGGCGGAAAGCCTGCAGGAGATACGTTGACAGCAGTTGCGCACAAAGTTCTTGCGCCAGATCAACCCGCCAGTGAAATACCTAATTAATCCCCAGGGGCGGCATTTATATGCCAGGGTCGCATAAATGCGACCCCTACGAGC
>NZ_MIPP01000003.1 GCF_002095385.1 Pantoea eucrina
CCGGCTCGCCCTGCTGCTGACGACAGGCGCTGACGCCCGCCAGCGGCAGCTGCAGGTTGCGCGCCACGTCGGCGGCCAGCGCTTTAACCGGCGAGATATAAAGCACGCGCGTGGTTTCTTGGTGCGCAACGGCGGCATCCGGACTGCGCTCGCGAAACAGCGCATCGATGGCGTGCAGAAACGCCGCCAGCGTTTTGCCGGAGCCGGTCGGCGCCACAACCAGCGTATGGCTGCCGCCGGCGATCGCCTTCCAGGCCGCCTGCTGAACCGGCGTCGCCTGATCAAACGTCTGTGTAAACCACAGGCGCGTGGCGGGTAGAAAGTGCGACAGCGGTGGGACAGACATCCCGGACTCCTTGCGGGTAAGAGGGCGCGATTAGCAGTGTAGTCGCCCGCGCGCGGCTGAACAGGTTATATACTTGATGCTCAGCGATTTATTACGGGAGCTTGTTATGAACAGCGTAAAAAAGGCGTTACTGGCGCTGGCGCTGCCGGTCAGCGCGCTGGCCGCGCCGGTATTTACCCTGCAGTCGCCCGATTTTCAGGATGGCGGTATGCTGCAGAAGGCGTTTGCCGGCAATAAACCGGGCAATCCGGCGTGCAGCGGCGAGAACCTCTCACCCGCCTTCAGCTGGCGCGATGCGCCGCCGGGCACACGCAGCTTTGCGCTGCTGATGACCGATCCGGTGGGTGCGAAAGGGCTGGGCGTGGTGCATATGGTCGCCTATAACATTCCGGCGGAGCGGCAGCAGTTTGCGCGCGGCGAGCTGAGCAGGGGAACCGGTTATACCGGCGGCACCAACAGCCCCGGCACGGCGCGCTACTACGGACCCTGTCCGCCTGCGGGCAGCGGCATGCATCACTACAACTTTGTGATTATCGCCACCGATCTGCCGCCGGACAGGCTGCCAGCCGGGCTGACGCATGATGCGCTGATCGCTCAGCTTAAAGGCCATGCGCTGGCTGGTGCCACCCGCGTCGGCCGTTTTACCAACGATGAGTAAACCGCCACGCCCGCGACCTTGCCGGGCGGGCCGTTACCTGGCGTCCGCGGGCGCCAGCTCCAGCTCCAGCTGGTTTTCTGCCAGCGTTTTTCCCTGTGCGTCGATAAGCCAGGTCTGCACCCGCAGCGGGGCGGCGCTGATGGGGGTGAGCGGCACATCAAGCACCTTACGGCCGGTATCAGCGGCCGCCGTGACCTGCCAGCTGCGCCTGATAGCGCTGGGTGTTTTTGATGAAGTCCTGAATGTTCTTGCCCCGGCTAATGCCCGCGTTTTTAAACGTCTGGATCGGCTGGAAATTATGATACTTCCAGCGGGTCCAGAGCGGATCGCCGGGTTCGGTTGAGGCAGGCCACCATTCGCGGCGCGGAATGATCGTTTTCAGCGTCGCCAGGTCTGGCAGCGCCTGTGCACCAAACTCCGTGACGGTGGCCGTTTTTGCCGGTTCAAGCAGATTATTCAGCGTGCCAAAATACCAGCCCGCCCAGTAGTGCTCCTCCACAGCCGAATAAGGATGCACGATGCGGCTGCGATCTTCCGCCAGCGCGTCGGCTACCCGCCGGGTCAGGGTACGATTGAGATCTTTATGCCAGTCGGGAAAACGCTTTTCCATCCACGGCGAGTTAAACGGCGGCTCGTTCTGGCCGCCCCAGACCACGATAGCCGGCGAGTTGCCAAACTGCGCGGTCATGGCGCGGGTCTGCGCCACCGCGTTATCCGCAAAGGCGGCAGAGTCGTTATAGCCCCACTGCAGCGGCACATCCTGCCAGATCAGCAGGCCGCGTTCATCAGCCGCCTCATAAAGCGCCCGGCCCGCCACGTGACCATGCACGCGGATAGCGTTGGCGTTCATCTTCTCCACCAGCGTAAAATCGCGCAGATAGCGCGCTTTGTTCATGGTGCTGAGCCACGGGGAACCGAGGTAGTTGGTGCCGCGAACAAAGATCCGCCGATCGTTGATGCGCCAGCCCTGATTATTTTCCAGCGCCTCCACCTTGCGCAGACCGGTGCGGCTGCTGCGCCGATCCATCACGCCGCGATCGTCACGGAGCGTGGCGCTGACCTGATAAAGATGGGGTTTGCCGTAGCCCACCGGCCACCACAGCCACTCCACCAGCCGGGCAGAGATGGTCAGCCCGAGCCCGGTGCCGCCATATTTGCGGGTGGTCGAGGTGTCTGCCTGGCTGAACGATTCAAATATCAGCTGCTGCTTCTCCGGTGGAATACCGATGCCGGTGTCGCGCACCTGAAAGCGCAGCCGGTTGTGCGTGGCATCGCGCGTCACGGCCAGTTCAACCTCGCCCTGATGGGTAAACTTCAGCGCGTTGCTGATGAGATTGGTCAGGATCTGGCGCAGGCGTACGGTGTCAGCGAGAAAGGTGGCGGGAACATCCGGGGTGACGTTAATCAGCAGCTCCAGCGCTTTTTCACTGGCGGCCGGCATCAGCGGCCGGGCCACGGCGTGCAGAAACGGGCGGATCTCAAACTGCTCTTCATCCAGCTCAATTTTTCCCGCCTCTATTTTGGAGTAGTCGAGAATATCGTTAATGATGCGCAGCAGCACTACCGGGTGCATTTTTCCTGTGATGAGCAGGGCGTCACCGTCACGTTGTCCGATAGCGGGCAACCGGTGCCTGGCCGCCAGCCTCGCTGCGCACGCGGTAGCGCTGAGCGATACGCGGCATAATCTCCTGCGTTAACTCACGATCGGCTGCCTGCGCGTTACGCAGATAGAAGGTTTCACGCCGGGAGGCGGGCGCAAAGGTCTCGGGGATGGCATCGCTGATATCCGTCTCCGTATCCGGGATCACCACCAGCATCGGGACAATTTTACCTTCCGCCAGCAGGTTATCCATGATTTGCGGGATGCGTCCCTGGGTTACCACCGACAGCGCGGTGTCGCCAAAGCCGTGATAGAAATAGAGCACGGGCAGGGGATCCGCGGCGTCTGCCGCGCCCGGCGGTACCCAGACCGCCAGCTGTCGCTCGCGCTTCAGCACCTCTGAGTGCCAGGTCAGGGTATGGATTTCGCCATGCGGGACCTGACGCGTATCCAGCAGGCTGCCGGGCACCAGAATCAGGCTGGTATTGACCTGTCGCTGTGGTTTAGGCAGGGGATTGCCGGTATCGATGCTGCGAAAGCCATCTATATTAAAGAAATATTCATACAGGCTCGGGGCGAGCGGTGCGCTGGTAAAGCGCCAGATGCCGCGCTCATCTTTGGTCATGGGATGCGCGACATAGCGGTCAGGCGTGGCACCGGTGACCACATCCACCGCTTTTGCCGTCGGCGCCCAGAGCCGCCAGGTTATGCTGTTATCGGCGTTAACCGCAGAGAGATATTGTTCAGGGACCAGCGTATCCGGCGGGCGCTGCGGCAGAGGCTGCGCACCCGCTCCGGCGTTCCACAGCGCGGTGCAGATCAGGGCGATAAGTGAGTAACGCATCAGTTTTCCTTACCAATAAACGGTATCACAAGTGTGGCACAGGCCGCCTGAAATTGAGAGAAACGGTGAGAAAAGTGTGAGAACTGCAGGCAATTTGCAGGAAGCTTAGCGGGAATCGCGAACTGCGCTACCTTTAATAACGGGTGTTTACGCGTTAAATAATATCATTAATAGGGAGACAGCGGTGAAAATAGCCTGTTTAGCATGGGGGTCACTGATCTGGAAACCTGGTGAACTGCCGGTTGCCGGCGAGTGGCATGCGGATGGTCCGGCGCTGCCGGTGGAGTTCTGTCGCATTGGCGATGGCGGTGAACTGGCTACGGCGCTCTGTATGAACGCGGCACCGGTTAACGTTTACTGGGCAGTACTGGCGAGCGTTTCGCTGCCGGAAGCGGTGGCGGCACTGCGTCTGCGCGAGGCGATCCCTGATGAGCGTGAAGATGGCGTCGCATACTGCTGCAGCCGCAGCATACGCCGGGTGTGCTTAGCGACTGGGCGCAGGATCGCTGCCTTGATGCGGTGATCTGGACCGCGCTGCCGCCGCGCTATCAGCACCAGGAAGGCTTAATCCCCAGCTGCGACGAGGCGCTCGCGCATCTCGCCAGCCTGAGCGGTGAGGCGGCTGAACACGCATTTGATTATATTCGTCGCGTGCCGGCGCAGTTCGACACCGCTTATCGCCAGCGCCTGCAGGCGCTGATCGACACGTCAGCTCAAGTGGCGTAGAGCGGCGTAAAAGTTATCCTGAAGAATTTTGATGCGGTATGAGATGGCACTGTACCGTATCGTTGAACAGCTGATGGCAATATTTGCAGCTGAACCGGAAAGCTATAATGTGCCGGCAGCATTCTGGCAGAAAGCGTTACCGGTTAAAGCAGCGGACATGAAAAAGTATGTGGAGCGTATTCGCCAGGATAAGCAGCGGCGACTGCAGCAGAAAAAGCAGAAGGCTAATGATCTCAACGGAAGAGGTGAGGCGGGTAGCAGGGAAAACGGTCTGACAGAGTTCTGAGGTCATTGCGTCGTCACGGATGAAATCCATCATTTAACATAATATACATTATGTGCACTTTGGTAGTGGCCGGTAATCTATCGCAGAATAGACATTTATACAGAATCGGCCGCATGTACCTGGGCGCATTAATGGCGCCCCTACAAAACCGTATGCGGCCCGGATCCGACAACCGCGCGGGCCTGGGCGCCATTAATGGCGCCCCTACAAAACCGTATGCGATCCGGATCCGACAACCGCGCGGGCCTGGGCGCCATTAATGGCGCCCCTACAAACCGTATGCGATCCGGATCCGACAACCGGCGGGCCTGGGCGCCATTAATGGCGCCCCTACGGGATAACAATGCCAACCGTAGGGGACGCATTTATGCGTCCCTGGCGTATTTATGCGCCCGCGGTGATGTCCGGGCGCCATTAATGGCGCCCCTACGGGGTTTTATGGGCGTGCGTTGAATGATGACGTGTTATCCGGGCGCTCCGGCGAATTTTGTAGGGGGCGCATTAATGCGCTCCTGGTGAACATGCGCCCGCCCCCTGGTAAAAGAACATGCGCCCGACCCCGGCTCACGCATAAATCCGGCGACCGCCCGGCGGGATTCAATTAGCATGTATTCATGCGTCATCTTTTATCGTGGTACTTTCTGACAAAGTACCTCGGACAACCCGATCGGCCACAGGATGTGTTAAATGAAGATCCTTTCTGTTCAGTATCTGCGCGGGCTGGCCGCGCTGCTGGTTGTTGTTGCGCATAACGCGTTACTGTTACCGGATGGTATGGCGGCGCATATTCCGGGCGCGCTGGGCGTCGATATCTTCTTTATCATCAGCGGCTTTATCATGACCTTTATTACGGTACACTCCGCTGAACGTCCGCTGCCTTTTCTGATTAAGCGTTTCTTTCGCATCTGGCCGGTGTTTTTTCTGGTCTGGCTGGCGGCCTGGACGCTGGTGTATAACGAACGCGGATTCCAGCAGATGGGCTGCGTGCTCTACTTTTGTCTGCAGGATTACAGCAGCACCGGACCGGTGTTTGGTTACAGCGCGCTGGGGCCGCCGTGGACGCTGACTTATGAAGTGCTGTTCTATACGCTGTTCACGCTGGCGATGTGTATCAGCTATCGTCAGCGCAGTCTGGTTTGCAGCCTGATGTTTATCGTTGCCTCCGTCGGCTTTCAGCTGGCCTATAACGGCAGCGTCACCCTCTCCTCTCAGGCGTCTCCGGACCTGGTGGTAAACGCCTGGTGGCAGGCGTGGATCAAACTCAGCAGCAATACCATCGTATTTGAGTTTATTACCGGCATGCTGCTGGCCGAACTGGTCGTCAGCGGCAACATGCCAGCGCTGCGCACCCGCGGACAACGCATTGTCTGGTTAGCGCTCGCCGCCGCCGCGGGTATCGCATTATTGACAGGCCCGCAGCCATTTGGCCTGCACGGCGGCTACTGGCTGGCCGCCATTATCATGGCCTGCGTCATTCTGCTTAGTGACGAACGACAGTCAGCGCCGCAGCCGGTGCTGAATTTCCTCGGCAACATCTCTTACTCCCTCTATCTGGTGCACTATCCGCTGCGCCGCGTGCTGCTCAACCAGCTGCCGGCTGACGCCAGCGCAGGCACAAAGCTGCTGGTCTTTGCGCTGTCGGTAAGCGGCAGTATCGCGCTGGCTGCACTGCTGTTTCGCTATGTCGAACGCTACGCTATCCGCGCGGGGAAAAAGCTGGCCGATAGCTGTTATAGCTGGTTCTCCGTGCAAAAAAGCTGACCGAACAGCCGTGCCAGGCAGCTGAGGATACCTCCCCGCCGGGTGCTGTCCTGCTGATTGCGTCTGGCTGGAGGCGCTGGCCGATGAGGTAGGTCTGTTATTATGTTAAATAGCCCGGTTTACTCCGGGCTGCCAGCGGCGCGCTTGATCGGTGCAACCACCACGTTGACCCCGTTATCCTGCATGCGACGCAGCAGCGGCAGCGGCGTGCCCTGATTCACAATCACCACATCAAACTCGCGCAAATCGGCAAAGCGATGCAGCGCGCGCCGGCCAAACTTGGTGTGATCCATCAGCAGAATACGCTTCTGTGCCGACTCAAACATGGCGCGCTTGGTCTCTACCGTCTCTGCTGACTGATGAAACACCGCATCATCCACAATGGCGGACATGCTGACAAAAAAGATATCCGCGCGCAGCGAGGCGATCTCTTCGCGCGTCATGCGCCCCATAAACGCGTTACACCAGGGGTGATACTGCCCGCCCAGCCCCATCAGGGTAATATCCCGCCCGTTACGCAGCTCGTTCATAAGGGTCAGCGAGTTGGTGATCACCGTCAGCGGCGCTTTCGCGTAAAGCTGCCGCACCAGCTGAAATACCGTGGTGGAATCATCCAGAAACAGCGCCTGCCCTGGCTCCAGATAGCTGGCTGCAACTTCGGCAATCGCCTGCTTCTCCTCCAGCTGGCGCGTAGCGCGATAGATATCGCTCGATTCCACCAGGCTGGTTGAGGTAGCCGATACCACCCCGCGCGACTTATGCAGCAGGCCGCGCTCGACCATTTCATCAATATCACGGTGTGCGGTCATCAGACTGATACCAAACCGCGCGGTCAGATCTTCGATTCGTACGGCGCCCTCGGCCATGACCGCTTCCGCGAGCAGCTGGCGGCGCGCCTGCTGGCGTGCCTGGCGACTGTCGCCGGGCAGCGTATCCGCCGTGAAAACACCAGGCAGCGTGTCGTGTGGGTTATGCGCCATATAGATTCCGGAGAGGAGTAAAATGCAGGATTAGTTTTAATTACAGCGCGTTATACCCATTAATGCAAATAACCGATCGCCTGCACCCCGGCCAGCTGCGGCCAGCCGGGGATGCTGCGGTTACTGTTTAAGCACAAACGGTGAAATGAAGTTGCCGGCGTTCTCTTTGGTGATCAGCACGCAGTCAAACAGCTGTTTTTCAGCCGGTGCGCCGGTTTTTCCGGTTTTCAGGAAAGTATCTGCCTGCTCAATCGCTTTCTGTGCAAACAGCGCTACCGGCTGCATAACGGTATAGGCCAGCGTGCCGGCTTTCACCGCATCGACCGCGTCCGGCGTGCCGTCAAAGCCCCCGACCTTGATCTGCCCCAGTTTGCCGGCCTGTTTCAGAGCCGCAATAGCGCCCAGCGCCATCTCATCGTTACCGCTGATCACGCCTTTGATATCCGGATTCGCCTGCAGCAGCGACTGCATCTTGTTAAAGCCCTGCGTGCGATCCCAGTTCGCCACTTCCTGACCCGCCTTTTTCAGATCGGGATATTGCGACAGCACGGTATCAAAGCCGTTGGCGCGGGTTGCCGCATTATTATCCGAGGGCGGCCCTACCAGCTCAACATAGTTACCGCTGTCGCCCACCTGCTTCACCCACTCCATGGCACCAGCAGCGGCGCCCTGCGCGTTGTTTGAAACCAGCTGCGCTTTCGCCAGCCCGCTCTGATTCAGCTCTGCGTTAATGACAAACACCGGAATATTGGCGGCAATCGCTTTTTTCACCGAGCCGATGGAGCCGTCAGCGTTGGCCGGATCGAGGATGATCGCTTTAGACTTATTGGTGATGGCGGTATCGATCAGCTGGCTTTCCGCGTTGGTATCGCCTTTATGGGCGCTGACTTTGGCGCTGTAGCCAAGTTTTTCAGCCGCTTTCTGCGCGACCTGGCCCTCCGTCAGCCAGTAAGGGTTAGAGGGATCGTTGACGATAATGGTCATCAGACCTTTATCGGCCCAGCCTGGTGCAGCAAAGGTGCTGATGGCGACGGTAGCGGCAAGCATAAGACGTTTGGTAAACATAGTGACTCCGTTATTATCAGGGTACAGGTTTTTTTTACGGATAAACGCGCACCGCAGCGGCGCGCGCAATTCAGCGGCTGCGTCGCCCGTACTGCAGCGTATTCAGTAACACGGCCAGTACAATCACGGCCCCGGTAAACACCGTCTGCCAGTAGGCAGAAACGCCGATAATCACCAGACCATCAGAGAGAAAGCCAATCACGAATGCTCCCAGTAGCGTGCCGCGCACGTTACCGCGCCCGCCGGTCAGCGCCGCCCCGCCAATGACCACGGCCGCAATCGCCGTCAGCTCGTAGGTGGTACCCGCCGTCGGGCCGGCAGAGGTGAGCTGCGAAGAGAGCACCAGCCCCGCCATCGCGGCACAGATACCTGACAGCACATATACGCTAATCTTCACGCGTTTCACCGGCACGCCGGAGAGATCGGCGGCACGCTCATTGCCGCCTGACGCATAGAGCCAGCGGCCAAACGCGGTACGGCTCAGCAGAAAACCGCACGCCAGCGCCACCGCGCCGAGTACCAGCACGCCAACCGGAATGTTGAACAGCCGGTTAAACCCAAGCCAGTCAAAGCCGGTGTTGCCCAGGGATTCACTGCCGGAAAGCTTGTTATAGGTCAGACCGTTAGTCATCAGGAGCGCAATGCCGCGCGCCACATACATAGTGCCAAGCGTGGCCACGAAGGCGGGTACGCGGCAGATGGCAATCAGTACGCCGTTCACCAGCCCTACCAGCGCGCCCACGACCAGCGTCAGGATCGCCACGGCCCACACCGGCAGATAGAGCACTACGCCGAGCGCCTCAAGGCTGATGCCCTGCATCATAAAGCCCGCCATTACGCCAGCCAGTCCCAGCGTGGAGCCGACGGAGAGATCGATGCCGCCATTCAGGATCACCAGCAGCATACCGATAGCGGGCAGGCCGAATATCGCCACGTGTGACGCCATCGTCAGGAAGTTAGCTCCGCTAAAATAGTTAGGCGACAGAAACGAAAACGTCGCGATAATTACCAGCAGCGCAATAAAGGCGCGTCCCTCCAGCAGCAGGCGAGCCAGGTTAAGCTGTTTTGTAGTGCGGGAGGCATTCGCCGCGGGCGAGGTGGCCAGCGTTTGCGTTTGATCGGTCATACTTTTCACTCCGTTTTTCATGTTATGCCACCAGTGCTTCACCCGACGCCGCCATGATGCGCTCTTTACTCACGCTGGCGTCGAAAATGGCGGAGATACGTCCTTTGCTCATCACCACGATGCGGTGAGCGATGCTAAGACATTCACCAACCTCGGAGGTGGTATAAACCACCGCCAGCCCCTGCTTCGCACTCTCTGCCAGCAGGCGAAACACTTCTGCTTTGGCACCGATATCGATGCCGCGGCTTGGCTCATCGAGCAGCAGCACGTTGGGCCGCGTCGCCAGCATCTTGCCAATCACAACTTTCTGCTGATTACCGCCCGAGAGCGAGCCGATTGCCGCGTCACCGCCTGCGGTTTTCACCGTGACGTTGCGAATGGTATCGCTTACCAGCTGCTTCTCACGGCGGGCGGAGAGCATCAGTCCCCGGACAAACTCACCGATGCTGGCCAGCGACAGGTTCTCCCCTACGCTCATGGTCTGTACCAGTCCGTCGCGCTGCCGATCTTCCGGCACCAGCGCCAGCCCGATAGCGATACGCTGCGCCAGAGATAAGCGGCTAATCTCCGTCTCCTGCAGCCGGATATCGCCGCTGCTCTGCGCGATACGTCCGGCAATGCACTCCAGCAGCTCCGTGCGCCCTGCTCCCATCAGGCCATAAATACAGACTATCTCGCCCGCCTTTATGGTCAGCGACAGGTTGTCTACCAGCCGGATGCCGGTTTTACTCTTCACCGTCAGGTTCTCAACCGTCAGCGCGGGCGGGCCAAAGGCGTAACCCTGCGGCGGCGAGCCGAGATCGAAATGCTCCCCCACCATGTTGCGCACGATCCACTCAAGATCGATATCGCTGCGCTGCGCCCAGGCGGTCATCACGCCGTCGCGCAGCACAACGGCGCGGTCGGTGATCTCCAGCGCCTCCTCCAGATGATGGGAGATATAAACGATGGCGACGCCCTGGCTGGTGAGATCGCGGATCACCTGAAACAGCACCCGGACTTCGGCGGCGCTCAGAGCCGAGGTCGGTTCATCCATGATCAGGATCTGCGAATTTACCGACAGCGCCCGGGCAATCTCCACAATCTGCTGCTGGCCGAGACGCAGGTTCTCGACCGGCGTCAGCGGATCGATATCCTCTTCGAGCGCCGCCATCAGGTGCCGGGTCAGCCGTGCCTCTTCGTCGTAGTCAACGCCGGTAGCCCCCATGATTTCGCGTCCCATGAAGATGTTGTCACGGACATTCATATTGGGCGCGAGATTCAGCTCCTGATGAATAATGGAGATACCGCAGCCGCGCGCCTCGGTGGCGGAGTGAAATAGCTTACTTTCGCCATTGAGCAAAATTTCCCCGGATGTTGGCGTAATCACGCCGGATAAAATCTTCATTAAGGTCGACTTGCCGGCGCCGTTTTCACCAAACAGCGTGGTGACTTCGCCGCGGCGTATCTCAAAGTTCACGCCTTTTAGCGCATGCGTTGAGCCATACACCTTGCTGACGTTACGCGCCTGCAGCACCACTTCACCTTTTAACAGCGCCGGATTAACAGGAAAGGGTTTCATTTAACCTCCACGCTGACCGGTGTGATCAGCCAGTTACCGGCATTAAGGAGGCGAAACACCCCGATGACCTCCACGGTCTTGCCCGGCAGCGCGTTGCGGTCAAGCTTCTCCAGAACGCTTTTTTTCATGGCGCGGTTCAGCGCTGCCCCGGCGTTCTGATACTCAATCTGGTTGGTAAAATCGCCGAACTGAATAGTGCCGCTGGCGTCGCGCAGATCGGTACCGCTCAGGGCCGGCCCGGTCTGCAGGCGTACTTTCAGGCTCTCCGGCACGCCGGCGACCTGCAGCGGAAAAATCCCCTTCTCGCCCGGCTGCACTACGCCCTCCAGCCTGACCGGGATCACCGGCAGCGGCGAGCCGACACCATACTGCGCGGCGGCGGCCTGCTGGTTCGCCTGCAGCGCTGCGGCCAGCGTTTGCGCCGCAACGGCGCGACGCTCCACGCTCTGCTTCACCTCAGGAAAGTGCTGTTCCGCCCAGCTGTCTGGTGAAAAGCCCTGCTGCGTCTGCCCGGCGGCGTCGGTTCTGACAACGTGGGTATCCAGGGCAATGCCGGCTATGACGGCACAGCTCAGCACGGCGGTCAGCAGCAGGCGACGCCTGCGCTGCCGGTCAAGCTGGTGTGCGAGCACTGAAACATCAGACATAACGACACCTCATCGGGTTAACAGCCCGGAATTAACGCAGGCTGTGTTATATATGTGATAACTAATGTGATGAGAATTGTGCTGATGTGACTAAAATGTCAACAGCCCGGCGGCGATTTTTTCAGGAGAGCGATCTGGATCGCTGTTTGAACCGCAACCGCTGATAAAGGTTTAAATTCCCTTATTTCAGGGATGCTGGCGAGGATAAGTTGTCTGGAGGTGACTCAGTCGGGCGGTAATTTCGTGATCCTGCTCGCTAAGTGAGATGAAATATTTTACCTGTATTGAAATTTAATACGAAAGATATGTTATCTAAGTGAGAAAAGAAGTATCACTAGCAGCAGCATAATAATCACACGCCGTTAACACGGCATACGGCGGGATCACAGGCAGCCCGCAGCACATACCAGGTGGAGGTGTCGGTGGAGAGTGGCGATATCATTGTGGGCCTGGATTCAGGTACCTCGGTGGTCAAGGCGGTAGCCTTTGATTTGACCGGCAAACAGCTGGCCTGCGCGTCGGTACGTAACCGCTATTATCGCGCAGCAGGTGGCGCAGCGCAGCAGTCGATGTCACAAACCTGGCAGGATGCGGCCAGCGCCCTGCGTCAGCTCGGCGACCATATCGACAACCTGGCCGCCCGCGTAGTGGCGTTAGCCGTGACGGCTCAGGGGGACGGCAGCTGGCTGGTGGATGCGGAAGATCGGCCAGTGGGTGACGCCTGGATCTGGCTTGATGCCCGGGCGGCCCCCACGGTGGCCACGCTGAATCAGCACCCGCTGGCGCAGGCGCGCTTTAGCGCAACCGGCACCGGACTCAATACCTGCCAGCAGGGGGCGCAGCTGGCACACATGGACAGGCACTTTCCTGAACTGCTGGCAAAGGCTGACGTCGCGCTGCACTGCAAAGACTGGCTCTATCTTAACCTGACCGGCGTACGCGCCACCGACCCGTCTGAGGCGAGTTTTACCTTTGGCAACTTTCGTCACGCCGGCTATGACGACACCGTGATTGACGCGCTGGGGCTGACGCACCGGCGTCATCTGCTGCCGGAGATTGTCGAGGGCACAGAGACCACGCATCCCCTGACCCGCGAGGCGGCAGCGCTGACGGGCCTGCGGGCCGGGACCCCGGTAGTGCTGGGCTATGTGGATATGGCGATGACGGCGCTGGGCGCGGGCGTCCACACCGGCGAGGCCAATACCGCCTGTTCGATTGTGGGTTCAACCGGCGTCCATCTGCGCAGCGTTACTGTTGATGATGTCTGGCTCAATCCGGCGCAGACCGGCTACGTGATCCCGCTGCCGTGGCCCGGTTATGTCACGCAGGTTCAGACCAATATGGCCTCGACGCTGAATCTGGACTGGCTGCTGAATGTCGCCGGAGACCTGCTGCAGAGCTTTGGCTGCGAAACCGATCACGCCCGGCTGGTGGCGCAGATTGATAGCTGGCTGACGCACACCACACCCGGCACGCTGCTGTTTCATCCCTATATTTCACTGGCGGGCGAACGCGGTCCCTTCGTGAATGCCAGCGCGCGTGCCGGTTTTACCGGCCTGCACTATCAGCACACTTTTGGAGACCTGGTGCGCGGCGTGGTAGAGGGAATTGGTATGGCGGCGCGCGACTGCTACCAGGCGATGGGTCAGGATCGGCCCGGCGAGATCCGTCTGACCGGCGGTGCGGTGCGTTCAGCACCGCTGCGGCAGATCCTCGCGGCGGCTATCGGTGCCCCGGTGCGTATCAGTCAGCGTGAAGAAGCGGGCGCGGCCGGCGCGGCAATGATGGCCGCGGTTGCAGTGGGCGCGTTCTCTTCTATGGCCGCGTGTGCCGAAACCTGGGTCCGCCCGCTGCTTGACGCGCCGGAAACGCCGCAGCCCGATCTGATGCAGCGCTACGACGCGCTGTTTCCTCATTATCAGCAGATCCGCAGCGATCTGCCGGCCTGCTGGCAGGCGCTGAATACCTGTAACGGAGTCAATCATGAATGACACTATGCTGGATCTGTTTGTTATTGGCGGCGGCATTAACGGCGCCGGTATCGCCCGCGATGCCGCCGGTCGCGGCCTGTCGGTGGCGATGTGTGAAAAAGACGATCTGGCGCAGGGCACCTCCTCCCGCTCCGGGAAGCTGGTGCACGGCGGCCTGCGCTACCTGGAGTATTATGAGTTCCGGCTGGTGCGCGAAGCGCTGATTGAGCGGGAAGTGCTGCTGAATGCCGCCCCGCATATTATCTGGCCGATGCGCTTTGTGCTGCCGCACAGCCCCTCCGATCGCCCTGCCTGGCTGGTACGGCTCGGCCTCTTCTTCTATGACCATCTGGGCGGCCGTAAGAAACTGCCCGGCACCCGCACACTGGATCTGACGCGCGATCCCGAAGGCGCCCCGCTGCTCGACAGCTATAAAAAAGGGTTTGAGTACTCCGACTGCTGGGTCGATGACGCGCGGCTGGTGGTGCTGAACGCGCTGGATGCCGCTGAGCGTGGCGCAACCATTCTGCCGCGCACACGCTGCGTTGCCGCACAGCGCCTGGCCGGCAAGTGGCAGATAACCCTTGAAGATGTCAGCAGCGGCGAGCGCCGCACGCTGTTTGCGCGGGCAATCGTCAATGCGGCGGGGCCCTGGGTGCTGGACATTGTCAGCGACGTGACGCAGAGCCACAGCCAGCGCCGGGTGCGTCTGGTGAAAGGCTCACACCTTATCGTGCCTAAATTCTGGGAGGGTCAGCAGGCGTATCTGGTGCAGAACACCGATAAGCGCGTGATTTTTATCAATCCTTATGAAGGCGATAAAGCGCTGATTGGCACGACGGATATTCCGTGGGAAGGCAAAGCGGAAGCGGTGACCGCCGACGATACGGAACAACAGTATCTGTTAGACGTCGTTAACCGCTACTTCAAAGTTAAGCTGCGCCCGGCTGACGTTATTACCCGCTTCTCCGGCGTGCGTCCGCTGTTTGACGACGGCAAAGGCAACCCCTCCGCGGTGACGCGCGACTATGTGTTTGACCTCGATAACCAGCAGGATGCGCCGCTGCTGCACGTCTTCGGCGGGAAAATCACTACATTCCGCAAGCTGGCAGAGCACGCCCTGCAGAAGCTAGCCCCCTTCTTTCCGCAGATGGGCGCTGACTGGACGCGCGCGGCCACCCTGCCGGGAGGCGATATGGCTGACGCCGACTTTGAAACCTTCCTTGAGCAGTGCAAAGCGCGTTGGCCGTGGCTGCCGCAGCCGCTGCGTAAACACTACGCCCGCCTGTATGGGACGCGCATCGCGCAGCTGCTGGCAGACGCAACGGCGCTGAGCGATCTGGGGCGTCATTTTGGCGGGCTGCTGTATGAGGCCGAAGCACGCTATCTGGCTGACCACGAGTGGGCGCAGCAGGCGGAGGATATTTTGTGGCGGCGCACCAAGCATCAGCTGCACCTTACCCCGGCGCAGCGCGACGCGTTCATCACCTGGTTTGAAGCAGCTTCCGCGCGCGTGATCCCGCTGCGAGCCCGTGCAGGACAGGAGAACTGATATGGCCCTTACCCTTTCGCTTAATACGAATCCGCTGGTCAACCGCTTTGCCGATCCGCACGACTTAATTATCACGGTGGCGGAACAGATCCGCATTCGCGACCTGCAGCTGACCCATGAATTTATCAATCCGGGCTGGCCTGCCGCGACGATCACCGCCATGACGCGTCGTATGCAGCAGGCGCTGAACGCCACCGGCGTGCGCGTCACCTCCGGTATGACCGGCCCCTACGGGCGACTGAACCACTTTGGTCATCCCGATGCCGCGGTGCGCCGCTACTATATTGACTGGTTTAAAACCTTTGCGGATATCACCGCTGAACTGGGCGGTGTGGCTATCGGCTCGCAATTTGCCATTTTTACGCAGCGCGACTTCCGGGACGCAGAGCGCCGCGAAACGCTTATCGATATCGCCACTGACTGCTGGCAGGAGGTCGCTGAACATGCGCGCGCGGCGGGGCTGAAATATCTTTTCTGGGAGCCGATGAGTGTGGCGCGCGAGTTTGGCGAAACCATTCCCGCCGCGCTGGCACTGCAGCAGCGCCTGAGCCAGCGCGATTTTGCCCTGCCGATGTGGATGATGGCGGATATTGATCACGGTGATGTGACCTCGGCCGATCCGCAGGATTACGATCCTTACGCCTGGGCTGAAGCGGTGCCGCGCTGCTCACCGATCATTCATATCAAGCAGAGCATGATGGATAAAGGCGGGCATCGTCCGTTTACAATGCAGTACAATGACGGCGGCCGTATTCAGCCGCAGCCGCTGCTGGAGGCGCTGGCGCGTGGTGGCGCGCAGGATAATGAAATCTGCCTGGAGCTGAGTTTCAAAGAGCGCGAGCCCACCGACAGTCGCGCCGTGGCGGAGATCGCAGAGAGCGTCGCTTTCTGGGCCAGCCATATTGAAACCGGCGTGGCGGACCTGCATCTGGCGACGCACCGGCCCGCCGGAGCGCGCAGCTAAACACGCGGGCCGGAGCCCGCGTCGTCTTCTACTCTGAATGGACAAAGACATGAAATCCGCACCTGCTTCTGCCGATCGCGATGACTCTCTGGCGCTGCGTGCGGCCTGGCTGCACTATGTAGGCGGTCTGACTCAGGCTGAAGTCGCTAAACGACTGGGGTTGCCTTCGGTAAAAACGCACCGCCTGATTGCGCGCATGGTGGCGGAAGGCGCAGTAAAAATCACCATTGATGGCGATATTCTCGACTGCGTGGCGCTGGAGGATAAGCTGCGTCAGCACTTTGGCCTGCGGTTTTGTCAGGTTGCGCCCGATCTGGGTGAGACCGGGCTGCCGGTGCGGGCGCTGGGGATGGCTGGCGCGGACTATCTGCGCCAGCTGCTGCTCGGCGCGCCCGCGATTACGCTCGGGCTGGGGCATGGCCGTACCCTCTCCGCGGCGATCCATCAGCTGGCGCGCCTTGAGGCTCCCCAGGCGCGCTTTGTGTCGCTGCTGGGCTGCCTGACGCGCAACTATGCGCTCAACCCGCATGATGTTATGCACCGCATCGCCGCCAAAACCGGCGCGCAGGCTTACATGATGCCGGTGCCGTTCTTTGCGAACACTGAAGAAGATCGCGATGTTCTGCTGGCGCAGCGCGGCGTCAGCGAGATTTTTGATATGGCCGCGCGCAGTGAGGTCAAGCTGGTCGGTATCGGAACGGTAGAGCCGGCGGCTCAGCTGGTTGAAGCCGGCATGCTCGAAGAGGCGGAGATCAACGCTCTCTCTGCAGCCGGCGCGGTGGGAGAATTGCTGGGCCACTTTTTTGCCGCCGACGGCACGCTGATCTACAACTCACTGACGGCGCGGACACTTTCCGTGCCGCTCAGCCAGAACCGCAGTGAGATTGTGGCGCTGACGGGTGGCCTGAGTAAAGTGGCGGCTATTCGTGCCGTGCTGAGCAGCGGTCAGCTCTCCGGGCTGATCACCGATGAGGTCACGGCGCAGGCGCTGCTGATATAACGCTGACCGGTCAGTAAAATAGCGCTCTGCACCGCCAGGTTAAATCTGCGTGACCTCCGTTCCCTGCGCCGTCAGCAGCGCCTGAGCGGCCGGATCAAGCTCGCTGTCGGTAATCAGCTGCCTGAACGGCTGATGCGGCGCCAGCGCATAAGGGTGGATCTGACCAAATTTAGAGGAGTCGGTCAGCGCAATAGTGTGCGCAGGCTTTTCCAGCAGCGCATGAACCACATCGCAGCGCAGCATGTTGCGCCCGGTAAAGCCGGTGGCGCGATCCCAGCCATCAATGCCGATAAAGACTTTATGAAAGCTGAGCTGCTGAATACAGAGCCGGGTCAGCGGACCGACCACCGACTCACTGCTTTTCTGAAACAGACCGCCGAGAATAATGACGTCGCCGCCCTTTTCACGCAGCAGGCCGGCAATATAGTGGCTTACTGTGACCAGCGTAACGTCATGCCGCTCGCTCAGCGTCTGTGCCAGCAGCGCATTGGTGCTGCC
The DNA here is from genome assembly GCF_002095385.1 of Pantoea eucrina. Classification (GTDB taxonomy): domain Bacteria; phylum Pseudomonadota; class Gammaproteobacteria; order Enterobacterales; family Enterobacteriaceae; genus Pantoea; species Pantoea eucrina. Next base: position 17,585 of record NZ_MIPP01000003.1, read on the forward strand.
CCCCTCAATAAATACCGTTTCCCCTGCATTCACCAGAGAGGCGGCATAATCGGCCAGCCGTTTTTTTACGGCAAGACGGGTTTGCATCCGGGCGCTGACGTCGTCACCGCCCGCAGCAACGGCGGAGCCATGCACCCGACGCAACAGCCCCTCTTTTTCCAGCTGGTTAAGATCCTGGCGCATCGTGACTTCAGAGACGCCGGTGGTCAGCGCCAGCTCGCTGACGCTGACGCTGCCGCGCGCGCTGAGCAGCTCGATAATTGACTGATGACGTGCGTTCATAGTGTCCTGCAGTTAGTCAGTAAGGCCCAGCGCCTGACGGCCGCGGGCGTTCAGATGCTGGGGCGTAAAGCGATCCTGCCAGTTAACCTCATAATTTTCACGCGGGAAATCACCGGGTGAAACACCCTCTGTCAGCGCCTGCGCCACCTGATGCGCGTAAGCGCGATTTTTGTCGCACATCGGCGCGGCCGGAATATACATCACATTACCCCAGCCCTGCTGATCTTCTACCGGCGCGACAGAATGTATCACATCGCAATGCCACCATACGGAATCGCCCGCTTCCAGCGCCGGAATGGAGCAGAGTCCGGCAATCAGTTCAGGATGCCAGCGCTCCGATACCGGCAGGACTTTACCCGGCTCAACCCCGCATAGCTCCTCTTCCGGTACATCGCTGAGCAGAGGACGCAGCAGCAGTAACGCCATTGCCTGCGGCACCGGCACAACGTGCAGCAAACCCTGACCCGGCTGCATATCAGAGAGCGCCGTCCAGCCCTGAAACGTACGGAATACCGAACATTTTGTGGTAGTACCGGACTGGTATTCATTTACCTCTGTGCGGTATGCCGCATCCCACGGGTCGTACTGTGCAAAGCGGTTATTAAAGATATGTCTGAATACCTGCTGATAAGCTGGCAGCAGCCAGCGCTCCAGCGCACCGGAATCGGTATGCGCACCGAGCCCTTTAGAGGTTGTGCCGGGCAGCCGCCGGCGGATGCGGTCGGGATAGATAATGCTGACATCAGGGTCAAACCAGCGTTTACCCTGAGAATCAAACCGCCACAGGTGATTGAGGAATCGCTGGGTGGCAGCCATCGCCTCACTCTGCCGCGCGGCCATCTGCGCCTGACTCCAGTAAATCGGATAGATTTCCGGCCGCGACGCCGCAAGATTGCCAAAGAAATCATCTCCCGGTCCCCGGTAGCCGGTCATAAAATCGTTATCGTCCAGATAACGCATCATCGATGCATCCCATCCCAGCGCGCATTCGCGGCTGAAATTACCTTTTACCACAACACAGCCGCGCCGCCGGATATGTGCTTTCTGCGCCTCACTGATTTCACCTGCGGCTATCGCCTGCCAGCTCAGCTGGGGCCAGGCGGAACCAGACTGCGCCTCTTCATTTCTGGCCGCGGTAAGCTCCGTCACCACGCTCTCCCGCACCTGCTTATACAGCGCCTCCACATCTCCGATCTGCTGGCGCAGCTGCTGCTTCATCTGACGAATGCTTTTTCTGAAATCGTCGGGCTGCTGCTCTGAAGAGAATACAGTGGTCACAGAAATCACCTCTCGCTCTGGTTTCAAATGAAAGTTAACTGAATTTCATTCATAACATGCAGCTGGCGTATAGCAAGTCAGCCGTGGCGGAAATCCGGACGCGGTCACAGCTGGCAGAAGGTTTCATTTGAAAGTGTGCGGTAATAGAGCGCTCAGCTCCTGCGGGCCGCCCTGCCCGCTGCTTATATTTTCTGTCAGGCGATTTCTTGCAGAGGAGGTTAACCCTTTTTATCATGGAAAAATTGTTTGTTGTAACTACTGAAGTGCTACCAGATAACGATACTGAATAAATTCCGTTTTCGTTGCCAGCCGGTCGTACAGCGCCCGTGCGGCGAAGTTTCCCTCCTGCGTGTTCCAGTAGACCCGTGAACAGCCGCGCGCTCTGGCCTGCTCATAGACGGCCAGTATCAGCGCCTCACCCGCACCGTTACCGCGCGCCGCTTCTGCGACAAACAGGTCCTGCAGATAACAGTAGTCACCGCGCGTCCAGGTGGAGCGATGCGTCAGAAAATGCACCAGCCCCACCATGCTGCCACCCTGCTCCAGCATCAGACAATACATCGGTTCCGCACGGGAGAGCATGCGCCGGTCGTCGCCTCATCAATCTCTGTCTGATAAAACTGCTGGTAGCCCTGCCATAACCGCAGCCAGGCCACATAATCCTCAGCCCGCAATGCCCGTATATTCATCGTCTCTCCTCACTTTGCCAGCGCACGGATAATCTCATCTGCAGCAATAACGCGATCGTCATTGGGTATCCATTTATTGGCCAGCATAATCAGCCCCACCCTTTGGGAAGGGATAAACACCGCATAGGCTGAAAAGCCATTGGTTGAGCCGGTTTTATTATACCAGGCGCGCAGCGGCACCGGCGCAGAAGGAGAAACCGGCGTGGCCCGCATACCGTTAAGTATGATTTTGCTGCTGTTCCCCGCCACCAGCTGCTGCTGAGTAACAGGCAGCGGGTAGTACTCCCACATCATCGCCTGCGTAAATGCCGCCGTGCGAAAATAGCCCTGATGGGTGGCAGCCACCGCCTGCCGCCAGGCGGGTACCACGTTAACCTCTCCCATCTGAATGCCGATCCAGCGAATCAGATCTTCTGACGTTGATTTCAGCCCATACGCTTCTGCATCCAGCGGCCCGGGCGTCACGCGCACCGGCCGGTTCTGTTTATCGTAGCCCTGCGCGTAATACGGCATGGCGCGCGGCGGCACCTGAAGAAAAGTACGATGCATTCCCATCGCCGGCAGCAGCATCGACTCCATTGCGCGCATAAATGACATATTCAGGCTCTTCGCCGCGATCATGCCGAGCATACCAATACCGAGGTTTGAATAGACGCGCTCTGTTCCCGGCTCTGCCTCAGGCTGCCACGCCTTATACCATTGCATCAGCTGCGCGCTATCCGTGACCTCCTCCGGCACAAACAGCGGCATGCCGCTGGTATGCGTCGCCAGGTTCAGCAGCGTAACGCGATCGAGCGCGCTGCCCTGCAGAGCAGGCAGCCACTGGCTGGCGCTGTCGCGAAGCTGCATTTTATGCTGCTGTACGGCGTAGCTGGCGAGCGTGGCGGTGAAGGTTTTGCTCAGCGAGCCGATCTCAAACAGCGTGCGGGAGGTGACCGGCTCTCCGCGATCGGTTGAAGTGACACCGTAACTATAAAAGGTCGTCTGGCCCTTGTTCAGCACGGCAACCGCCATGCCGGGGATCGCAAAGCGCGCCATCAGCGGCTCAATAATCTCATCCGGTGCCCGGGCAGCAGCGGAACTGGCGATAAACAGCAAAAATGTAGCCATAACGCGGCGTCGCATGAATAATCCTTATTCCTCAGAACCAAAAGCGGTGCGCATAGTATATCCGCCCCCGGCCCACCCCACATGCCCATTCGTGGTGTAAGTGAACAGAGTCACATCCTGAGTAAGCGGGTTTGCCGTTTTGGCTGCGCACTCCTATACCTTTGACGGATAAGCCTTCACCGTCAGGGAGCGTGCTATGGCTACTGTGTTAACCCGTAATGAGCGTCTCGACAGGCTGCGCCAGCGTCAGATTACACCGGTCCTGATTGCCGGAGGCGGCATAAACGGCATCAGTACCTTTCGCGAACTGGCCCTTCAGGGCATCCCGGCTATTCTGGTGGAGCGCGATGACTGGTGTCAGGCGGCAAGTGGTGCCCTGTCGCGCATGATCCATGGCGGCCTGCGCTATCTTGAAACCGGTGAGTTTGGTCTGGTTAAAGAGTCTGTGATCGAGCGCGACCGGCTGCTGAAAAACGCGTCGCACTATGTTTTCCCGCTGCGGACGACGGTCCCTGTGGAAAACTTCGGCGGCGGCATGGTCAACGCCACGCGACGGTTTCTGCGCCTTAGTGACAAACCTGCCCGGCGCGGTGCGCTGCTGATCAAAACCGGCCTCAGCCTGTATGACCTCTATACGCGCCAGTATGGCTCCATGCCTAAACATCAGGTACGAAGCGAGGCGGCAACCCGCGATCGCTGGCCGGGCTTTGCGCCGTGGGTGAAATATAGCGCCAGCTACTATGATGCGTGGATCAGCGCCCCTGAACGGCTGGGGCTTGAGCTGGTGGAGGATGCGGAGCGCGCCTGCAGCGACGCGCTGGCGCTGAATTATATGCAGTTAATCAGCAGCGACGGTGAGAGCGTCACGCTGAAAGATACGCTGAGCGGAGAGCAGTTTCGCCTGCAGCCACACGTGCTGGTCAATGCCGGCGGCGCATGGATTGATCAGCTTAACCAGCAGATCGCGCCCAAAAGCGCCCGGCAGAAGCTGATTGGCGGGACCAAAGGGTCACATCTGATCCTCGATCATCCGGAGCTGCTGCGCATGCTCGATGGTGAAATGGTCTACTTCGAGAATCAGGAGGGGCGCGTCTGCATCCTCTATCCGTGGGGAGGTAAAGTCCTGGCCGGCTCAACGGATATCCGCGTTGACGATCCCGATAACGTGGTCTGCGAGGCAGCCGAGAAAGCGTATATTCTTGAGTCGCTGCGCTTTGTCTTTCCTGAGGTGGTGGTGCCGGAGTCCGCCGTGGTCTACACCTTTTGCGGCGTACGTCCGCTGCCTGCCAGTGATGCAAAGCTGAGCGGTCAGATATCACGTAACCACTCGCTGGTGATGCTGCCGCCCGATCCCACCCGCGCCTGGAGCACGCTCTGCCTGGTAGGTGGTAAGTGGACCACTTTTCGCCGCTTCGGTGAAGAGGCGGCCGATCGCGTTCTGCGGCTGCTGGGCGAAAAGCGCCATGTTTCCACCACTGATTTAGCGATTGGCGGCGGGCGCGACTTCCCTGCTCCGGCGGCCCAGCCCGCCTGGATCGCCCAGCTGGCGCAGCAGCATGCGCTGCCGCTGCCGCGCGTCACGCAGCTGGTAAAACGTTACGGCAGCCGCGCCTTACCGCTGCTGTCGCTGCTGCGCGATGACGACCGTCCGCTGCATCACCACGCCGATTACAGCGCCACGGAACTGCGCTATCTGACAGAGCATGAGCAGGTGTGCCAGCTGGAAGATCTGCTGGTGCGCCGCACGTCGCTGGCGATCGGCGGCGAGCTGACCCCGCCGCTCATTCAGGAGATCTCGCTGCTGATGGCGCAGACGCTGGGCTGGAGCGAGCGGCAGCGGGTACAGCAGCTGCAGCGCTGCTGCGCGTCGCTGGCGCGTTTTCACGGCCTGCATGGCCTCTACCCTACGGTGATGCAGCAGGAGGCACAGCATGTCAGCGAGCAGTAAGGCACGCATGAAGCGGTTATTCCGTCACGGCCGCTGTCTGGACGTAGCGGTCGATCACGGTATTGCCAATGAACCCGATTTTCTGCAGGGGCTTGAGAATATTGACGCGGTGATGCAGAACCTGATTGCCGCGCAGCCCGATGCGATTCAGCTCAATTACGGACAGGCAGATCTGCTGCAGTGCGCGGAAGGAGTGAAACCCGCTCTGGTGCTGCGCACCGACGTCGGCAACGCCTATAACGCCGTGCGCCATCGCGAGATGTGGGCAGTGCTGCATAATCCCGATGAGCCGATTCTGGCGGCGCTGCAGCTGGATGCGGCCGCCGTGGTGGTGAATCTTTATCTTATCCCCGATGAACCCGCGATTTTTCGCATGTGCATCGAAAATATTGGCCGGCTGCGCCATGCGTGCGACCGCTACGGCATGCCGCTGATGATTGAGCCGCTGGTGATGGCACCCGCCGGTCAGGGGGCCGCCTACGGTTCACTGGGCGATGCAGAGCAGATTGTTCCGCTGGTGCGGCTGGCGCGCGAACTGGGCGCCGATATTATCAAAGCGGATCCAACCGACAACCCGGCTGATTTTCATCGCGTGGTAGAGGCGGCGCGCTGTCCGACGCTGGTGCGCGGTGGGGGTAAAGGCGAGATCGGTGCGGTACTGCACAAAAGCGCGCTGCTGATGGCGCAGGGCGCCAGCGGCATGGTGTATGGGCGCAATGTTTATCAGCACGCCTCTCCAGCACGGGTCGTCGCCGCCCTGATGGCCATTATTCATCAGGGTGTTAGCGGCGAGGATGCGCTGGCCCTTTATCAGCAGGCTGACGCCTGACCTGGCGCACGTTCTGTGCGCGCTCTCCTCTGCGGTTTTACGGAGCCGGATATGAAAATCCTGGGTATTGATGCCGGTAATACGATGATCAAGGCGGTGCTGTTTGATCTCAGCGGGACGATACTGGCCGTGGCTGAGCATAGCGGCGAAACGCTGCAGCCGCAGGAGGGCTACGCCGAGCGTTCGATAGCCGCCATCCGGCACGGTACTGAACAGGCGATCCGTCACTGCCTGCTGCAGGCGGGCACGGACGCACAGGATATCATTGCAGTGGGCGCCGCCGGACACGGCAATGGCCTCTATACGCTGGACCGGGCGCTGCAGCCGCAGCTTGGCATTCAGTCGATCGATCGGCGGGCGGACGATATTGTCGCTGCGCTGGAGCAGGCTGAAAAACAGCACGCCATTTATACCCTCTCCCGCCAGACGCCGTGGGCAGCCTCCACGCCGGTGCTGCTGAGCTGGGTTAAACAGCACCAGCCTCAGATATGGCAGCAGATCGGTGCGGTACTGAGCGCTAAAGATGTTATCGTCCATTTTCTCAGCGACGCGCTCAGCAGCGACTATTCAGATGCGGCGGGTGCCGGGCTGATTGACTATCGCGTTCGCGATTACAGCAGTGAACTTCTGGCACTCTATGACATTGAGGAGGCAGCAGCCTGGCTGCCGCCGCTGCGTGAATCGAGCGCTGTCAGCGGTTATGTTACCGCGCTGGCGGCGGCACGCACCGGTTTGCCGGCGGGTATACCGGTGGTGGCGGGTCTGTTTGATGTGGTGGCCAGCGCAGCGGGATCGGGGGTCGTCAGCTGCGGTGACGCCTCAATCGTAGCAGGTACGTGGAGTATCAATCAGGTTGTGGTGGATAAACCTGACTATCTTCGCCCGGTTTCCATGAGTTCAATGATAGAGCGGGATCGCTTTATGGCGATTGAGGCCAGCGCAACCTCGGCGGCCAACCTCAACTGGTTTCTGCGGGAATTTGACGACCGGCGCGGAGGAAAAGGCGCGGTGCAGAGCAGTGAGTGCGTGGCGCAGATCCGTCAGGATCCGCATCTGCCGTTTTATCACCCCTACCTCTACTCCGGCCGCAAACCGGAACCGGCCCGCGCCGGCTTTTACGGGCTGGGCGGCTGGCATACCCGTGCAGATATGCTGTTTGCCCTGTTTGAGGGCGTGACCTTTGCTCACCGGGCGCATATTGACCGGCTGCACGCTGCCGGCCTCCCTTTTACCCGCGCAACGCTCTCAGGCGGCGCCGCGCGCAGCGTCATCTGGCCGCAGATGTTTGCCGACGTTCTGAATATCCCGGTGCGGGTGGCAGAGTGTACGGAAACCGGCGCGCTGGGCGCCGCGCTCTGTGCAGGCGTTGGCGTGGGCGTGTGGCGGGATCTGACGGATGCGGTGCAGCATGCGGTGCGTCTGCAGCCGGAAGAGCGGCAGCCACGGCCGGAGTGGGTCAGCTTCCACGACGCGCGCTATCACCAGTTTAAAAAACTGGAGCTGGCGATGCGCGACATCTGGCGCGAGACCCGCTGATACTCAGCGACACTGGCTGGTGCAGTTCTGTACACAGATTTGCGCCAGCGAGCCACATCCGCCGCCGCTATCATTTTTGCACTGTGACTGCTGTACGTAGCAGTTTTGCTGACAGGCCGACAGATCGCATTTTGACGCGATCGGGGTAAACATAGCAGACGGCGATTTGGGCGACGGCTGCCAGCTGCTCTGCGCCATCGCGTTTACGCTGCACGCCATCATTAACGCAATTATCCACTTCATGATTAATCCTCCGCTCTGAAGCTTTAAGTATGCGCAAAATCTGGTCAGAATGCCGCATGAAACAAAAGATTCATGCACATAGAGTTGCACTATAAAAGTGCGAACGCACTGCAACAATCGTTTCATCATTATGTCTCTTTTATAAAAAACCATAGTTATCAACACGCTGTCTGTTGGCGCGCATCTGGTACAGAAGTTGCAGTATCCCCCTGTCTGAGCACAGGAGAGCATGATGAAAGTGATTGTTATTGGCGCCGGTATCGGCGGAATGAGTGCTGCTATCGCCCTGGAACGGGCGGGCTTTGAGACGGAAGTCTATGAGGCTGTTGCGGAGATGAAGCCGGTTGGCGCAGCCATTTCCGTCTGGCCTAACGGCGTGAAATGCCTGAATGCCCTCGGTCTGAAACAGCCGCTGCGCGCGCTGAGCGGCAATATGGCCTGGATGGCTTATCACGATGCGCGAAGCGGTGCCCCCCTGACCCGCTTCAGCCTGGATCCGCTGGTGCAGCGCACCGGTGAATATCCTGCGCCGGTATCACGCGCCGGGCTGCAGGCGATGCTGCTTGATACATATGACCGGACGCGCGTTCGTTTTGGCAGGCGCGTCACGCATGCTGAACAAACCTCGCAGGGCGTTACCGCTTTCTTTGCCGACGGCAGCGAAGCCACAGGCGACCTGCTGATCGCTGCGGACGGCACGCACTCTGTACTGCGCGAGGCTGTTCTGGGCGAGCGCGTGGCGCGTCGCTATGCGGGCTATGTAAACTGGAACGGGCTGATTAACGTGGACGAAGCGATAGCACCCGCCGATCAGTGGACCACTTTTGTCGGCGACGGCAAACGCGTGTCGCTGATGCCGGTTGCCGGCAACCGCTTCTACTTCTTCTTTGATGTGCCGCTACCTGCCGGCCTCGCTCAGGATCGCACCACGCTGCGCGCCGATCTCAGCGGCTATTTCGCCGGCTGGGCCGAACCGGTGCAGCGGCTGATAGCGCAGCTCGATCCGCTCACCACTAACCGGGTCGAAATACACGATACCGAACCCCTTACCCGCTTTGTGCGCGGACGCGTGGCGCTGCTGGGCGATGCAGCCCATAGCACCACCCCCGATATTGGTCAGGGCGGCTGCGCGGCAATGGAAGATGCCGTGGTGCTGGCACAAACGCTGGCGACACATTCGCTGGGGGTGGAAGATGCGCTGCTGCGCTATCAGGCGCGCCGGCTGGACCGTACCCGCGACCTGGTGCTGAAGGCACGCAAGCGCTGCGACGTGACGCACGGTAAAGAGCCCGCGCTGACGGCAGCCTGGTATGAAGAGCTAAAAACCGAAAACGGCGAGCGGGTGCTGGCTGGCATGTGCGACACAATCTGCGGTGGCCCGATGGGATAGCGCGCCACCGCTTCTGCCCTACTCTGCGCTTAATCCGCGATGGCGCAGCATCGGCTCTGGCGCTGGCGCTTTACCGCGCCAGCTCAGCCAGACGTGCTGCAGATCGCTGCTGTTTCCGCGTGACAAGACCAGATCCCGGAAGCGCTGCCCGTTCTCCCGCGTCAGGCCACCCTGTTCAGTGAACGCCTGATAACCATCGTCAGCCAGCATCTGCGTCCAGATATAGGCGTAGTAGCCTGCCGCATATCCTCCTCCCCAGATGTGACGAAAATAGCTGGAGCGATAGCGCGGCGGCACCGCTGCCAGCGCAATGTTTTCTGCCTGCAGCGCCTGCCGTTCAAAATGTTCCACATCCTGTGGCTTATCGTGCGCGGAGAGGGAGTGCCACTGCAGATCCAGCAGCGCCGCGGCCAGCAGTTCGGTCATGTCATAACCTTTATTAAAGGTAGCGGCCTGTACCATTTTTTCGCGCAGCGCAGCGGGCATCGGCTCCCCGGTTTCCCAGTGGCGCGCATAGCTGGCGAACACCGCCTTATGACTGGCCCAGTGTTCGTTAATCTGCGACGGAAACTCCACAAAATCGCGCGGCGTGGCCGTACCGGAGAGGCTGGCGTAGCGCTGGCTGGCAAACAGGCCGTGCAGCGCATGACCAAATTCGTGGAACAGCGTGATAACATCATCCCAGCTCAGCAGCGCCGGCTGGCCAGGCTGCGGTTTGGTATAGTTGCAGACGTTGTAGATCACCGGTTTCTGATCCAGCAGCGCAGACTGGTCAACAAAGTTGCCCATCCATGCCCCGCCGCTTTTATTATCACGAGCGAAAAAGTCGGTATAAAACAGCGCCAGCGGCGTCTCATCGGCGTCGAAAATCTCATAGACGCACACATCCGGATGATAGACCGGCAGATCGTGGCGCTGGCTGAACCGAATACCGTAAAGCTGCGTGGCGGCCCAGAACGCGCCGCGCTCCAGCACGCTATCCAGCGCGAACCAGGGGCGAATAGCGTCTTCATCAAAGTCATATTTCGCCTGGCGCACCTGCTCTGCGTAAAAATTCCAGTCCCAGGCGCGCAGGTCAAATCTCTGCTGCTGCTCAGCCATCAGCTGTTCTATTTCTGCGGCCTCGCGCCCGGCGCGCTGGCAGGCTGCCGGCACAATATTGCGCATAAAGTCCAGCGCGGCCTCCGGCGTTTTCGCCATCTGATCCTGCAGGTTCCACGCCGCATAGCTGCTATAGCCCAGCAGCGCCGCCTGCTCCGCCCGCAGCTGCGCCATACGCGAAACCAGCGGCCGCGTATCGTTAACATCGTTACGCTCACAGCGCTTCAGCGCCTGCTCAAACAGCGCTTCCCGCGTGGCGCGGATGGTTAACCGGCTCAGCGCTGGCTGCTGCGTGGTGTTTTGCAGCGGGATCAGCCACTGATTATCCAGACCACGTGCGGCCGCAGCGGCACGCGCCTGCTCCAGCGCTGCATCGTCGAGTCCCGCCAGCGCCTCCGGGCTGCTGACGGTATAAGCGGCTGACTGCGTCGCCGCCAGCAGACGGTTACCAAAGCGGGTGCTGAGGCCTGCCAGCTCCTGATTGATGTCGCGCAGCCGCTGTTTTTCATCATCACTCAGGCTGGCTCCGGCCAGCTGAAACGCCTGCCGGGTAACCTCCGTCAGCCGCACCGCCTCTGCGTCCGGGCAGGCGATGCTGCGCTGCTGCCAGACCGCCTCCAGCCGGGCGAAGAGCGCGCTATTGAGGTAGATCTCATCGTGCAGCGCCGCCAGGGCGGGCGTAATGATCTCTTCCACCTCCTGCAGGCGTGGCGACGTATTCGCTGCCGTCATGGCTGAAAAGACCTGCCACACCCGGCTCAGTAAGAGGCCGCTGCGCTCCAGCGCTTCAAACGTATTAGCAAAGTCCGGTGGCGCAGGGTTTGCGATAATCGCGGCGACTTCGCGGCGTTTCTCTTCGATGCCCGCTTCCAGCGCCGGCAGAAAATCGTCTTCGCTTATCTGATCGAACGGCGGCGCCTGATACGGCAGCGTGCTGGCGCTAAAAAAGGGATTGGCGGATCGGTTCATTATCGCTCCTGATGATCAGCAACGCCGCAATAGCCTGCGGCAGAGAGCCTTTATCCTGGCACGCCGGTGTGCGGGCAACAACCCGGCGTGCTGCCCGCCCTCTCTTTTTGCCACACCGGCTGGCCATTTACCCAGGTCTGCGCAATGTTGCGATCGTCACCCAGCGTCATCAGAACAAACAGCTGCTCGAAGATATCTTTACTGTTGCCATGACGCAGCTGCTGCAGCGGCGATACGGCCGGATCCAGCACCACAAAATCCGCCTCTTTGCCGGGCGTAAAGCTGCCAATTTTATCGTCGAGATCCAGCGCCTGCGCCCCGCCCAGCGTGGCGCGATAAAGCGCTTCGCAGGCGGTCAGCTTATAGTGCTGCAGCTGCCCGACTTTATACGCCTCGCCCAGCGTCTGCAGCAGGTTGAAGGTGGTACCAGCGCCAACGTCGGTGCCGATCCCCATGCGCACGTTCTCCTGCCAGCAGCGTTTGAGATCAAACAGCCCGCTGCCAAGAAACAGATTTGAAGTAGGGCAAAATGCGATGGCTGAACCGGTGTCGTGCAGGCACTGCCACTCATGGTCCTGCAGATGCAGGCAGTGGGCAAATACGCTGCGTGCGCCGGTGAGCTGATAGTGGTGATAGACATCGAGATAGCCGTTGCGCTCGGGAAAAAGCTCTCTGACCCACGCCACCTCCTGCGGATTTTCACTCAGGTGCGTGTGCAGCCAGGTATCGGGAAACTCTCTCCGCAGCTGACGCACCCGTTCCAGCAGCTGTGGCGAAGAGGTCGGCGCAAAGCGTGGCGTCAGCGCATAGCCAAGACGGCCGCGCCGGTGCCAGCGTTCTATCAGCGCCCGCGTCTGCTGATAGCTCGTTTCGGGGGTTTCAGTCAGGTAGTCCGGCGCGTTGCGGTCCATCATCACTTTACCGGCAATGAGCCGCATGCTGAGCCGCTCCGCCGCGCTGAAAAGTGCGTCAACCGACTGCGGATGCACCGTGCCAAACACCAGCGCGGTAGTGGTACCGTTAGCCAGCAGCTGCTGCAGGAAAAAATCGGACATCTTTGCCGCATGGGTTGCACAGTGATACTGCTGCTCAACCGGAAAGGTATAGTTATTCAGCCAGGTCAGCAGCTGTTCGCCAAACGCGCCCATCATTTCCGTCTGCGGATAGTGAATATGGGTATCGATAAACCCCGGCACAATCAGCTTGCCGCGCAGGTCCGTGACCCGCCGGCTATCCACCCGTGGCGCCGCGCTGCTCCAGCTCTCCAGGCTGACAATTTTTCCTGCACGCAGCGTGAGCAGACCATCAGCGAGATAGCGTGCGGCGTCACTCAGCGCCTCAGGCTGATCTACCGTGCGGGTAAAATCAAAAAAACTGGCGCGCAGCAGCGTCTCGTTGTCAGCATTCATAACTCATCCTCTCAGTAAGATAAAATGAGAGTGCAAAAGCCGTGCCAGCGCCTGGCTATTTATCTGCCAAATCATAGGGTTAGATTAAAATAAAAGCAACCGAATGCGCAAACGATTACGCGCTTCTGCGCCGGCGTTAAGATGCGCTGGCGACCGCTGGCTCTGCGCCGTGATGCGTCAGCGCGGTGCACGCCTGCACCCTGTTAACGCATGCTGGCGACAGAGAGTTTGCCAGCCGCTTTTTTTCAGCAGGCGAAGAATGATGGTGATATGGTTAAACGCGGACTACCTGAAAACAGTTAAGGAACAGTGAGATGATTATTTTTGTTACCGGTGCTACTGCGGGGTTTGGTGAAAGTATTACCCGTCGCTTCATTGCCACAGGCCATAAAGTGATCGCCAGCGGGCGGCGCGCCGAACGGCTGCAGGCGCTGAAGGATGAGCTGGGTGAAAACCTCTATACCGTTCAGCTCGATGTGCGTAATCGTGCCGTTATCGAGGAGGTCATCGCTGCGCTGCCGGCAGAGTGGCGCAACATTGATGTACTGGTCAACAACGCCGGCCTGGCGCTGGGCACTGAGCCAGCCCATAAAGCCAGCGTCGATGACTGGGAGAATATGATCGACACCAATACCAAAGGCCTGGTTTTCATGACCCGGGCGCTGCTGCCTGCCATGGTAGAGCGCAACGTCGGGCATATCGTCAATATCGGTTCCATTGCCGGCAGCTGGCCCTATGCGGGCGGCAACGTCTATGGCGCAACCAAAGCGTTTGTGCGCCAGTTCAGCCTGAATCTGCGTACCGATCTCCACGGCACCGCGCTGCGCGTGACCGATATCGAGCCGGGTCTGGTAGGCGGAACGGAATTTTCCAACGTGCGCTTTAAAGGCGATGACGATCGCGCCGGCGCGGTGTATGAAGGTACAACGGCGCTGACGGCAGAGGATGTCACCGAGGCCGTTTACTGGGTAACCACGCTGCCAGCGCACGTCAATATCAACACGCTGGAGATTATGCCGGTCAGCCAGACCACCGCCGGGCTGAAAGTGCATAAAGACGCATAACCGTGTGTGACAACGTCACCTGATAGCACCGGGTGACGCTGTTACGCTTTTCCCCAGCCGGTGACAATAATCAGCATTCCGCACAGCGCTATCAGCGCGCCCGCCCAGTCCCATGCGCTCAGCCGTACCCCATCTACCACGCGCAGCCAGATCAGCGCCGTAAATACATAGACGCCGCCATACGCCGCGTAAACCCGCCCGCTCGCCGCCGGATGCAGCGTGAGCAGCCAGACAAATAGCGCCAGACTCGCCGCAGCCGGCAACAGCAGCCAGGCGCTCATCCCTTTACGCAGCCAGAGCCAGGGCAAGAAACAGCCCGCAATCTCTGCGACAGCCGTAATGAAAAATAATAGTGCGGTCTTGATCAGCATAACCCTGCTCTCTGTTCCCTCAACGCACTGCACACCGCTGGTGAGCAGCAAAAGCAGGATGATATACTAGCCGCTGTTACGGCAACAGCCTCGCACGGCTGACCGGGTCTGACTAAAGGACAATATCATGAAAAACTATGCTTCCGTTCTGTTTACGGCGCTGCTGACGGCCAGCGTGCTGCTGAGCGCTCCCTTTGCCGCTGCCCGTACCGATCGCCTGATCGTGGAAGATGGCAATAGCGCGGCCAGCAATGAAGCCGCCCGCCAGAGTAAAGAGCAGTGGAACGATATGCGTAATCTGCGCAGCAAGATTAATACCCGGACAGAGAAAGAGTTCGACAAAGCGGACCGCGCGTTTGATACCCGCGACGCCTGCGACAAGAGCTATAACGTCAACGCTTACTGGGAAGAGAATACCCTGCGCTGCCTCGATCGCCGCACCGGTCGTCCGGTCGCGCCGTAACGCGGCGCTGCTGCTATAGTGTTCAGAGAGACAGTCAACAAGGAGTTTGCGATGAAAAAGGGTTCTCTGGTACTGCTGCTGGGTGTGATGACGCTGCCGCTGATGGCTCAGGCCTCCTGCGACAGCGTTCGCGCCGATATCAGTAAAAAAATTGTCAGTAATGGCGTGGCGGAGTCAGATTTTACGCTGGATATCGTGCCAAACGATCAGGCCGATCAGGCGGGCGGTCAGGTGGTCGGCCACTGTGAAAATGATACGCAAAAAATTGTTTATAAAAAGAATATGCGGGACGCAGAGGGCAGCGCCCCCGACAGCGCCGGCAGCTCTCAGGATATGTCAGCGCAGTAACCTGCAACCGGGGCAGCCGCCGCTGCCCCGCTTCTTCTCTTCTATTCCATCTCCGGTCGCTGACGCGGCATCAGCCAGGCGATCCACACCGTCAGCAGCGCGATCAGCAAGGCCACGATAAATACCCAGTGCAGCGATGCGGCAATCTGGGTCGTCCAGAGCTGCAGTTCTGCAACCGGCAGCGCCTCCCGGCTTTCCGGCGACATGATTTTTTGCATCGGATCCTCCGCCTGCGGCAGCCGCTGCGCCAGATTGATGTTTAAAACCGCCCCCATTAGTGCGGTGCCCAGCGCTGAACCAAGCATCCGGCTGAACATAATAGAGGCGGTACAGATACCGCGGATCTCATACTGCGCATGGTTCTGCACGGAAACCAGAAACGTGGTGCTGGTCATGCCCATGCCGGTGCCGATAACAAAGGCCGTAAAGCCCGCCTGCAGCACGGAACTTTCCGCGTGGAGCAGCAGCAGCAGCGCGCTGCCGGCGATCAGTAACAGTGCGCCAAGCTGAGCGGTGAAGCGATAAGAGGTCACGAGCATCAGGCGACCGCTGAGCGTACTGGCAATCGGCCAGCCAATTGACATCATCGCCAGCGCGCTGCCCGCCTGCAGCGGCGTACCGCCGGTGATCCCCTGGATCCAGGTGGGCAGAAACGCGCTGATGCCCATCATGGTGGCGCCGATAATCAGATTACCGGCGTTGCCTGCCACAATCAGACGGCTGCGCCACAGCGCAAGCGGGAAAAGCGGTGCCGCCGTCTGCTGTTCGTGCCGTTTGAGACGCCAGCCTGCCACGCCTGCCAGCAGCAGAAACGGCAGCAGCCAGTAGCCGAGCGCTTCCGCCTGCAGCAGCGCCACCAGCAGCGCAGTGACGCTGATCATCAGCCAGCAGCTGCCGGTAATATTCAGCGCACCCGCTGCGGAGACCGGGCGGGCGGGCAGGAAACGCGCCAGCAGCAGCATAGAGATCAGCCCTATCGGCACGTTGACCCAAAAGATCACCGCCCAGCTAAAGTGCTGCACCAGCCACGCACCGCTAAGCGGTCCGATAATTGCCGCCACGCCCCAGACGCTGGAGAGCCAGCCCTGAACGGTGGCGCGTTCACGCGGGGAGTAGATATCCGCCACAATGGTAGTGGTCAGCGGCATAATGGCACCCGCTCCCAGCCCCTGAAAGGCGCGAAACAGAATGAGCCATGTCATGGTATGAGCAAAGCCGCACAGCACTGAGCCAAACAAAAACAGCGATACCCCGACAAAAAGAGCCGCTTACGTCCCCATATATCGGCTAAACGGCCATAAAGCGGCACGCTCACCGCCTGCGTCAGGAGATAAATAGAAAATACCCAGCCAAACTGCGCGAAGCCGCCCAGATCGGCAATGATCGTAGGCATCGCCGTCGCCACAATCGTCACCTCAATTGCGGCCATAAACATAGCCAGCATACAGGCAAACAAAATCCATGGACGATGGCTGCGCAAAACTTCAGCGTGCTCTGACATAACGCTCCTTATCCCGTTTTACTCTCTCTTATCCCGCCACACAGCCCGTGCTTATGTGACAGGGTAACCTTTTTCGATGAGTTTTTTTTATTGTCATACCATCCCGCACCCGGTGCGGGCTGCAGGCGGTTTTGACCCCTCACTGTCAGCTGTTTTTTGCGTTAAATGCTGGCGTTGCCGATCAGAGATTGCTATAGACTTTTAGCCGTCAGGTTAATTATCTGTGAATTTATGCCGAATTAACGCAGGCAACCCGCACCTTAACCATAAAATTTTGCTATCGAACGCGGCCTCTTATCCTGCCGCTCAGCAGAGCAATCATAGCTGATAGTTCTGTTTATTCAGGGAGAAAACGGTTATGCCTCACGCATCGCTGATCCGGCGCACCGGATTGGCTCTTCTCACTCTTACGCTACTCGTTGCGCTTCTGATCTGGGGCATTGGTCCGGATACGCTGCGCGCCCGCCAGACCGATCTGATCTATCTTGGCCAGCAGCATCTCTGGCTGGTTTTCTGGTCCATGCTCTGCGCCCTGCTGGTGGGGATCCCTGCCGGGATTGTGCTGAGCCGTCCTTTTGCGCGACGTCAGGCTGAATATGTTATGCAGATCTTCAACGTCGGCAATACCCTCCCGCCTCTGGCCGTGCTGGCGCTGGCTATGGTCGTGGTGGGCATCGGTGAGCGACCGGCGCTGATTGCGCTGTTTCTTGCTTCGCTGCTGCCCATTGTGCGCAATACCTATGCCGGCCTGTGCGCGGTTCCACCTGCGCTGACCGAGGCGGCTAAAGGCATTGGCATGACCCGCCTGCAGCGGCTGCGCCAGGTTGAGCTGCCGGACGCGCTGCCGGTGATATTAGCCGGCGTGCGCATCGCCACCGCAATTAACGTCGGCACCGCGCCGCTGGCCTTTTTGATAGGCGCCAGCAGCTATGGCGAGCTGATTTTCCCCGGGATCTATCTGAACGATTTCCCGACGCTGATTCTGGGTGCGGCCGCTACCGCGCTGATTGCCCTGATCCTGGACATGCTGCTGGCCGCGCTGGGCCGCATTCTTTCGCCACACGCTGCAACTTAACTCATGGAGCACGTTTTGATGACCCCCACCAGGCTGTTTTTCAACCGGCTGCGCGGCGCTGTGCTGGCCCTGAGCGCTGCGCTACTGCTTAATCAGTCAGCGCTGGCGGCTGCGCCTATTACGCTCTCAACCAAAAGCTTTACTGAACAGCATATTTTGTCTGCCCTGTCCGTTTTATGGCTGCAGAAAAACGGGTTTACGATCGTCCCTAAGACCAATATTGCAACCACCATCAGCCGTAATGCCATGATCAACAAACAGATCGATATGACATGGGAATATACCGGCACCTCGCTCATTATTTTTAACCACATCAGTAAGCCTATGTCTCCTGAACAGGCGTGGGAAACAGTAAAAAAGCTGGATGCGAAACTGGGCCTGGTCTGGCTTGAACCGGCACCGATGAACAACACTTACGCTTTCGCCATGCAGCGACGTCGCGCAGAGCAGGAGGGTATCACCACCCTGTCGCAGCTGGTCAGCAAAATGGAGCAGGTGCGCGCCAGCGATCCGGAGCATAACTGGCGGCTGGGACTCGACCTGGAGTTTGCTGGTCGCTCCGATGGCCTGAAGCCGCTGCAAAAAGTTTATCAACTGCCGCTTGATCGCCCGCAAATCCGTCAGATGGATCCCGGCCTGGTCTACAACGCGGTCCGTGACGGGTTTGTGGACGCCGGCCTGATTTATACCACTGATGGCCGTGTCAAAGGCTTTGACCTGCTGGTATTGAAAGATGATAAGCACTTCTTCCCCAGTTACAACGTCACGCCAGTGGTACGTAAAGAGGTGCTCGCTGCACATCCGGGCCTGGAGAAAGCGCTGAATCAGCTGTCAGCATTGATTACTGATGACGCTATTTCAGAAATGAACAAGCGGGTGGATATCGATCATCAGTCACCCGCTCAGGTTGCACGCGATTTCCTCCAGACCCGCAACATGCTGTAAGGAGACACCATGGATACCCTCTATTACATCACTGATAACTGGCAGATGCTGCTCGGCCTGACCTGGCAGCACACCTGGCTGGTGCTGGTGGCGGTTGGTTTTGCCATCCTGGCTGGCGTACCGCTGGGCATTTTAATTGTCCGCTTTAAGTGGCTGGCGACACCGGTGCTGGGCGTCGCCACTATTGTACTGACCATTCCGACTATTGCGCTGTTCGGGCTGATGATCCCGTTGTTTTCGCAAATCGGCCAGGGCATCGGCGCCCTGCCCGCCATCACGGCAGTGTTTCTCTATTCGCTACTGCCTATTGTGCGGAACACCCATACGGCGCTGGAAAACCTGCCCTCCGGACTGCGCGAAGCGGGACGCGGCATCGGTATGACGTTCTGGCAGCGGCTGCGCTGGGTAGAGATCCCGATGGCGCTGCCGGTGATTTTCGGCGGCATCCGCACGGCGGTGGTGATGAACGTCGGCGTTATGGCGATCGCCGCCGTTATCGGTGCAGGCGGTCTCGGACTGCAGCTGCTGGATGGCATCGGCGGTAGCGATGTACGCATGCTTATTGCCGGCGCGCTGATGATATGTCTGCTGGCTATCTTTCTTGACTGGCTGCTGCACCGGCTGCAGCTGGCACTGACCCCGAGGGGGATTCGCTAATGATTAAACTGGAAAACCTGACGAAAACCTTTACCCAGAAGAGCGGCGCAGCTTCAATGCGGTTGATAACGTCAGCCTGGAGGTACCGGCAGGCGAAATGTGCGTGCTGCTCGGCCCTTCCGGCTGCGGCAAAACCACCACGCTGAAGATGATTAACCGGCTGATACCGGCCAGCGGCGGCCGGATTTATATCAACGGAGAGGATACCAGCGGCCAGGATACGGTAACGCTGCGCCGCAATATCGGCTATGTGATCCAGCAGATTGGCCTGTTTCCGAACATGACGATTGAGGAGAATATTACGGTGGTGCCGCGTATGCTGGGCTGGGATAAAAAGCGCTGCCGCGAACGGGCTACGGAGCTGATGAGCATGGTGGCGCTGGACCCGACTAAATTTTTGCATCGCTATCCGCGTGAAATGTCCGGTGGTCAGCAGCAGCGTATTGGCGTTATCCGCGCCCTGGCCGCCGATCCACCGGTATTGCTGATGGATGAGCCGTTTGGCGCCGTCGATCCGATAAACCGCGAAGTAATCCAGAACGAGTTTCTGGAGATGCAGCGACAGCTGAAAAAAACGGTCATGCTGGTCAGCCACGATATTGATGAAGCGCTGAAGCTCGGCGATCGCATTGCGGTGTTTGGTCAGGGAAAAATTGTGCAGTGCGCCAGCCCGGATGAGCTGCTGGCAAAACCTGCTAATGACTTTGTCGGATCCTTCGTTGGTCAGGATCGCACCCTTAAGCGCCTGCTGCTGGTACAGGCGGGCGACGTCACTGACCAGCAGCCCACCATTACCGTACGCCGCAGCACGCCGCTTACAGAGGCCTTTGCCACCATGGATGACAACGATATGCGTTCCGTTACGGTTGTCGATGAGGATGGCAGGCCGCTCGGATTTGTGAAGCGGCGCGAAGCGCGCGGCGCTGCCGGCCAGTGCGGAGAGCTGCTGCACCACTTTCGCGTCACCGGTAAAGCTGAAGAGAACCTGCGCGTGGTGCTGTCAAAGCTGTATGAGCACAATACCGTCTGGATGCCGATTGTCGATGAAGATGGGCGCTACAGCGGCGAAATTTCGCAGGATTACATTGCGGATTATCTCAGTTCTGGCCGGACCCGCCGCCGTCTGAACCCCTGAACGCTGCGTGCGCCGGAAGCGGCGCACGCGTGGCTCGTTAATCGTGTTCTGACAGGCTGACAGCTGCGGGTCAGCCAGCTGCGGGTTGTGCCCTGGTAAAGGAAAACGCCGGCCCGGTTAACGCCTCCGGATCGATATAGCGCGTGAGATCGCGCTGCTCAGCGCGCGGCAGATAAGGCAGCTCTCCCAGCAGCGGCGCGGCAAGCCGGTCGCGCAGCACGCTGACAATCTCCGCATAGTGAGCCAGGCCCGGATTGATGCGGTTTGCGACCCAGCCTGCCAGCGTCAGGCCATCGTGCGCAATCGCCTCCGCTGTCAGCAGCGCATGATTAATACACCCCGTTTTTATCCCCACGACCAGCACGACCGGCAGCTGCTGCTGTACCCAGCTGGCGAGCGGCTGCCGATCGTTTATCAGGCTGCGCCAGCCGCCTGTGCCCTCCACGATCACATATCCCGCCTGCGCCTGCAGATCGGCCAGATGACGATCCAGCAGCGCGTAATCGATATGCTGCCGTGCCCCCGGTCCGGACGCATCATCGGTCAGAATAACCGGATTAACCGCCGGATAGCTGAGCGTCAGCCCTGACGCCTGCTGCAGCAGTTCTGCATCGCGGTTGCGTAATCCTTCCGGCGTGACGCGCGCCTCTTTTGCCACAGGTTTAAAACCTGCGGCGCAGATGTTTGCCTGTGCCAGCAATTGCAGCAGCGCACATGCAACCACTGTTTTTCCTGCTCCGGTATCGGTACCTGTGACAAATAGCGTTTTCACCTGTTCCACTCCTTCCAGTAAGCAGCATGGATAGCCTGCGAAGAAGGCAGTGTAGGTAATTGACGCCGCCGGATGCTTGCGTTAGCGCAAACTTAAGGTGGGCTGTAGTTATCCCTGCAGCAGTTTAATCAGCAGATGACCGTTATAGAGGGCATCTTTGATCAGCGCTGCCGCCCCCAGCGTACCGGGATCGCTCATTAACGCAGGCACCAGCTCCAGATCGCGGCTGTAAGCGGGCAGCGCCTGCTGCCGGATAGTGCTGTTTATGGCGGGGAAAAGTACGTCTGCCGCCTGATTGAGTGGCGAACCGATAAGAATTTTTTGCGGGTTGAAAATATTCACCATCATCGCCAGCATACGCCCGACGTGATGCCCCACGCCGGCAATCGCATCGTGCGCCAGCCGGTCACCCTGCTGCGCAGCGCGGCAGAGGTTTTCCAGCGTCAGCGGCTGCTGATGCAGCGGGCTGTCAGGCTGTAGCGCCAGCCGCTGCTGCGCCAGCTGCAGCAGACTGGAAGTGCTGGCCACGGTCTCCAGGCAGCCGTGATTACCGCAATAGCACTGCTGGCCCCAGGGATCGATCTGGGTATGCCCTATCTCCACCAGCGCACGGCCGCTTTTATGCAGCAGCTGACCGCCACTGATGACCCCTGCGCCTACGGTCTCATCAATAACAATCTGAATAACATCCTGCGCGCCGCGCGATGCGCCAGACTGCGCCTCTGCCAGCGTCCACGCTGAGATGTCATGCTGCACAAACACCGGCAGGCCGGAACGCTGCGCCAGCGTTTCGCCCAGCGGCATATCCTCTACATCATAGCCCGGCATGCGATGAACCACGCCGGAGGCGGCGTTGATAAGCCCCGGGGTGGTGATAGCGATAGCTGTCAGACGCTCCAGCCGCTGCTGATGCCGGATAAAGAACGCATCCACCAGCGTCTGCAGCGTCTGCAGCAGCGGCACGTCAGACGTCACGGGCAGCGGCAGGCGATCCTCTTCCAGTGCGCGGCTGCTTAAATCGCGCAGCGTCAGCGTGATTGCGCCGGGCTGAATACGTATCGCCAGATAGTGCCACGCCAGGGTATCGAGCACGAGACCAATCGCCGGACGACCGCGGCTGCCCGGCTCCTGAAACTCCGTTTCCTGCACCAGATGCGCATCCAGCATTTCGCGTACAATTTTAGTAATGCTGGCGGGTGCCAGCTGCGCCCGCCTGGAGAGTTCAATACGTGATATCGGCCCATGCTGGTCAATCAGACGGTAGACTACGCCTGCGTTAGTCTGTTTGATGTGGTCAATATGACCAGGCTGACTCTCCCGATTCACACCCTGCTCCCGGATATTTTCGCGCTTCTAAATAAACATTCGCTATGGTGAGGCACTTTGCCGGAGAGCGTTAACTATTTGGCTGGAAATGTGACTGGTCGCACAGATTGTTCGGCTCCGTCTGCCCTGATTGCGTCAGATTTCAGCGTTTTCCAGCATCAGCGCCTGCATGTTGCGCATCTGGGCGGTGGGTTCCCGCAGCGCTGACCAGACCAGCCACACTTCCGAGCGCGCATCGCTCTCCTCCAGCGGGATCCAGATCAGATCGGCGAGCCGCGCCCGGGCAAACGCAGCGGGCAATACCGAGATCCCCAGCCCGGTCGCTACCAGTCCCAGAATCGTCATCGCCTCACCCGCCTCCTGCGTGATAACCGGGCTGACGTGATAGCGATGCAGCAGGGCCAGAATGTCACCGTAGAGCGCAGTACCGCTCTGCGCGTCAAAGAAGATAAACGGCTCCCCGGTCAGGCGCGAACGGAAAGGCTGCGGTGCTGCGCCAGCGGATGATCGCGGTGCATCACCGCATATAACGGCTCCCGCAGCAGCAGCTGGTAATGCAGATCTGCCGGCAGCGGCGTATTGCGCATCACACCCAGATCGAGCTGGCCATCAAGCAGCGGCGTCAGCTGCTGGCGGGTGTTGTGCTCCTGCATATGAATATGCACTTCCGGCCAGCGCTGACGAAAACGAAACAGCGCATCGGAAACCAGTCCGGTAAACGGGGCTGATGAGGTGAAACCGATGCGCAGTTCGCCCTGCTGCCCCTGATGAATGCGTGCCGCCCGGTCAGCGCTCTGGTTTACCTGCAGCAGAATAGCGCGCGCATCCTGCAGAAAAGCGGCACCGGCCGGCGTCAGCTGTACACTGCGATTGGTGCGCACCAGCAGTCGGGCCTGAATGCTCTGCTCCAGCTGCTGGATCTGCTGGCTGAGCGGCGGCTGAGAAATATTAAGGCGCCGCGCCGCGCGGCCAAAATGCAGCTCCTCAGCGACAGCAATGAAATAGCGCAGGTGACGCAGCTCGATAGCCATATTTTTAACATATCAGTTGAGAGGATTAATATATTGTACATCTCATTAACGCCTTTCTACAGTAAATCACTCTCTCTCAATAAGGATATCCTGTGAGCCGTCTTACCTCGCTGATATGGCGTAACCCTATCGACGTCACTGCTGACGCCACCCCGTCCCGCATCGGGCGCGACTCACCGCAGTTCCTGCCGGTGACGCTGGCGCTGTTTTCTGCCGGCCTTGCCACTTTTGCTCTGCTCTACTGCGTCCAGCCTATTCTGCCGGTGCTGTCGCAGCAGTTTGGCATTACGCCGGCGCAAAGCAGCATCTCGCTCTCGCTCTCTACCGGATTGATGGCGCTGGGGCTGCTGTTTACCGGTCCGCTTTCAGACGCTATTGGCCGTAAGCCGGTGATGGTAACGGCGCTGATGCTGGGGGCGCTGTGTACGCTGCTGTCGGCGATGATGCAGAGCTGGCACGCCATTCTGCTGATGCGTGCGCTGATCGGCCTGTCGCTCAGCGGCGTGGCCGCCGTTGGCATGACCTATCTGAGCGAAGAGATGCATCCCCGGGTGGTGGCTTTTTCGATGGGACTCTATATCAGCGGTAACTCCATTGGCGGCATGAGCGGCCGTCTGCTCACCGGGGTGATCACCGATCTCTTTTCCTGGCGAATCGCCATTGGCGTCACCGGCTGCTGCTCGCTGGCGGCGGCGCTGATGTTCTGGAAAATCCTGCCCGCATCGCGTCACTTCCGCCCCGCCTCGCTCCGCCCGCGCCATCTGCTGATCAACTTCCGCCTGCACTGGCGCGACGGCGGGCTGCCGCTGCTGTTTGCCGAAGCCTTTCTGCTGATGGGCGCGTTTGTCACCCTGTTTAACTATATTGGTTACCGGCTGATGAGTGCGCCGTGGACTCTCAGCCAGGCGGTAGTAGGATTACTGTCGCTGGTCTATCTCACCGGCTCATGGAGTTCGCCAAAAGCAGGAGCCCTGACCGGCCGCTTTGGGCGCGCGCCGGTGATGCTGAGCGCTATCGCTATTATGCTGGCCGGACTGCTGCTGACGCTGGCACCCACCCTGTGGCTGATCGTTCCCGGCATGCTGCTCTTTACCGCCGGTTTTTTTGCCGCTCACGCCGTTGCCAGCGGTTGGGTGGGAACCCGCGCCCGGCGCGCCCGAGGCCAGGCCTCTTCACTCTATCTGTTCAGCTACTATGCCGGATCCAGCCTGGCCGGTACGGCGGGCGGCCTGTTCTGGCATAGTTACGGCTGGCCGGGCGTCACGTTATTTATTACGCTGCTGCTGCTGCTGGCACTGCTCACCGGTTTTCTGCTGCTGCGCCGCCGCCTCTGACCCGCGCTTATGGCCAGGCGGAGCGCCCCGGCTCCGCTTCTGCCACCTTTCTCCAGGTCCACCTGAAACAAAACTGCAATTCATCGTTATAATCTTTTCTATTCCAATAATAGTCAGACGTTTTTTTTTACAGCAATGAGGTGGTTAATGGCGCTTTTTTACTATGTTGATAAACATGCCGGGTATAACAATAATCATGTGGTGCACGCAAAAGGCTGCCCGTTCCTGCCTGCCGACCCTGCGCGGCGCTTTCTTGGCACTTTTTATGCGCCGAACGCGGCGATCCAGCAGGCGCGTAAATTCTATCCGGGCGCCATGGGCTGTGAGCACTGCTGCCCGGTGGGTGTAAAAAAAACCTGACCCCCTGCAATAGCGTGGCCCTGAAACATATGGTGTGACTCTGATAATTCTGGTCTGAAGTCACACTGTTATAAATAAGGGTTACGTCGCCACTCTGTCAGCCCTGAATTCCGCGCTTTTCCCCGCCAGCGGCTGATGCCGGTAATAAACAGAGGAATAAAAAAGCCTTAGCAGGTTTCCATCTGCCGGTTCATCAGCCACAATAGAGATAATTTGTGACGCAGATCACCTTTGAGGCGTCTCTGCTCCCGTTAACCTGCTGTCTGACTAATTTGAACTTCATGCAAACATCTACCGTTTCCCGTAAAACAGCCTGGCTACGCGTTGTCCTGCTGGCCATTGCGGCGTTTGTCTTTAATACCACTGAATTTGTGCCGGTCGGCCTGCTTTCTGATATTGCAGCAAGCTTTACGATGAAAACGGCAGATGTGGGGATCATGCTCACCATTTATGCCTGGGTGGTGGCGCTGCTGTCGCTGCCGCTGATGCTGCTGACGCGCAACGTTGAGCGGCGTCTGCTGCTGGCGGTGCTGTTTATTCTCTTTACCGGCAGCCACGTGCTCTCAGCGTTTGCCTGGGATTTCCGCTCTCTGGTGGTGTCCCGTGTCGGGATTGCGCTGTCACACGCCGTGTTCTGGTCGATTACTGCCTCGCTGGCTATTCGCGTGGCACCGGCAGGTAAAAAAACGCAGGCGCTGAGTATGCTTGCCACCGGAACCGCACTGGCAATGGTTCTGGGGGTGCCTATCGGGCGCGTAATCGGGCAGTATCTCGGCTGGCGCACCACGTTTGGCATGATTGGCCTCTCGGCGCTGGTGCTGATGATCCTGCTGGTGCGTGTGTTACCGCGGCTGCCCAGCGAGCATACCGGCTCACTCAGCAGCGTGCCGATGCTGTTCCGCCGTCCGGCGCTGGTGACGATGTATCTGCTGGTGACGCTGGTGGTCACGGCGCACTACACCGCTTATAGCTATATTGAACCCTTTATGCAGGTGGTAGCGAACGCGGATGCCAATTTTACCACCCTGCTGCTGCTGCTGTTCGGCTCTGCGGGCATTCTCGGCAGTATTCTGTTCAGTACGCTGGGTAACCGCTTCCCGTCTGCGATGTTAATCGCTGCTATTGCGCTGATCACGCTCTGTATGGGACTGCTGATTTTTGCAGCGGTGCGCCCGACCGCCATTATCACCCTCTGTATTATCTGGGGCATGGCGATGATGATGATCGGACTGGCGATGCAGGTTCGCGTGCTGTCACTGGCCCCGGATGCCACCGATGTGGCGATGTCGCTCTTCTCCGGTATTTATAATATCGGTATCGGAGCCGGCGCACTGCTCGGCAGCCAGGTCAGCCAGCATCTGCAGCTCTCAGACGTGGGTAACGTCGGGGCGCTGATAGGGCTTTTCTCGCTGTTCTGGTGCGTGGCGATTTTCCGCCGCTATCCGCAGTTACGCTCTAATGGCTGACTGACTGACCGGCAGCTGCAGGGATGCACGTTGCCGGATCCCGCTTTTTGTATTACGCCTCGCATCCTGTCCGTTTTGCCCTTTATAATCCCACTGACTCTCTCCGCAGGGACCGTTATGAACAGTAAACGAGTAACGCTGATTCTGTCGCGCGCCGTCAGCCACGTCATGCTTGAGGATATCCGGGCGATTGTGCCAGCCGCTGCGCTGAGCGTTTTTATCAATACCCTGGATGAAACCCGCTACGCCACGGTTGAGTGCCTGCAGAGCGAAGAGAACTGTGCGCTGCTCGCCTCCGCTATTGTGGTCTGGCGTCAGCTCGGGCAGATTCAGCACATTGACTACCATAAAGGCGATCGCCTGCGGCAGATCGCGGATGCCACGCAGTTTGAACTGTTCAGCATGATGAAAACGCAACGCGCGCTGCTCCGGCTCGCTTAATAAGGATTGCTATGAAGATTGGTTTGCTGTTTCCCATTGCCATTATTGTTGCCGGCGTAACGTTTCTGGCCTGGTTTATCGCCAGCGGTGCAGCGGTGCCGGGGTCGTAAAGCGGCACCGCTGCGGCGGCGGCAGCCGACGTCTGCGCCTTAACGGATATGCTTCTGGCTAAAGAGCAACGCCGCGCCGCTCAGCAGCGACATCGCCATCAGATAATAGCCCGGTGCCAGGCTACTTCCCGTCCAGCTAATCAGCAGCGTGCAAATCAGGGGCGCAAAGCCGCCAAAGAGGGTAACGGCGACGTTATAGCTGATCGCCATGCCGCTGGCGCGCGTGCCCATCGGAAAGAGATCGGCCATCACTGAAGGCACCACGGAGAAGTAGACCGACTTCAGCAGCGCCATCCAGCAGACCAGCAAAATCAGCGTCACCGGCGTGGTATGGTTCGCTAACAGCCGGAACGCCGGCCAGATGGTAACCATTAGCAGTATCAGCGATCCCCACATCAGCGGTGCGCGGCCAACGCGCTCCGCCCACAGGCCCATCAGCGGCGTCACCAGCGTCAGGATCACCCCGCCCAGCAGCGTAGCGGTAAAGGCCGCGCTGCCTGAAAGGTGCAGATTTTTGGTCGCCCAGGTCGGCACATAGTTCAGCATGTAGTTAACCGCCGTCGAGATCACCATCAGGCCAATCGCCAGCAGCATCAGCTGCTTCTGGCGCCCGAACAGGCGCTTCAGCGGCGCGGGCTCTGGCGGGCGGCCGGCAAAGCTTGCGGGCTCATGCACATGGCGGCGGATATAGAGACCCAGCGGACCAATCAGCAGCCCAAAGGCAAACGGAATGCGCCAGCCCCACGCCTGCATTTCACTTTCGCTCAGCAGCTGCGTCAGCCCCAGCCCAAACGCAGAGGCCATCAGCGTACTGGCTCCCTGGGTCGCGAACTGCCAGCTGGCAATAAAGGCTTTGCGCTCGGGATAGTGCTCCACCAGAAAGGCCGTCGAGCTGCCAAACTCGCCGCCAGCTGAAAATCCCTGAATTAGCCGCGCTACCAGAATCAGCAGCGGCGCCAGCAGCCCGATGTGCGCATAGCCCGGCATAAAAGTGATGATCGCCCCGCCCAGCATCATCAGATTGATTGAGAGCAGCAGCGCCCGCTTGCGTCCGTGGCGATCGGCGTAGTTACCCAGCACGATTGCCCCCAGCGGGCGGATCAGAAATGAGACGCCAAAACTGCCAAAGGTCAGCAGCAGCGAGACCGCCGGATCGCTGACCGGGAAAAACGCGTGGGCAATATAGCTGGCAAAAAATCCATATACCGCAATATCAAACCACTCCAGGGCGTTGCCGATGCAGGTGGCAAACAGCGTTTTATGCAGCGCAGGTTTACTCCCCGCGAGCGTGGCGGCCGGGTTCAGGCTGCTCATTGTGCACCTCCTGCTCTGGCACGATGCTGTGCAATAAGCGCGTCACCCCGCTCGCCCAGATCCCACAGCAGCGCGGTCATGATCTGCAGCCCTTCGCGCGCCACCGGCGTCAGCAGATGCTCATTGACGCCATGCTGCCCGCAGGCCGGATAGGAGTGCGGCACCCAGAGCGTCGGTAATCCCAGAATGTCCGCAAACACATCGTTCGGCAGCGATCCGCCCAGATTCGGCAGCAGCGCCGGAGGCTGCTCACACAGCGCCGTCATGGTATGCATGACCCACTCCACCAGCGGATCGGTCGGATCAAAACGCGTTGCCGGCGATCCGTGCAGCACCTCAACCTCAACGTCAGTAAAGCCTGCGGCGGCAAGGTGACCCGTAACGTGCTCGCCCAGCCGCTGCCAGTCGGTTCCCACCACGAAGCGCAGCTGGCATACCGCCGTGGCGCTGGCGGGGATAGCATTCATCGGGCGTGCCGGATTGCCGGTGATAAAGGTCAGCACTTCCAGCGTGTTCCAGCCATAAAGGCGTTCGGCAGGCGTCAGCCCCGGCTCCCCCCAGTTGCAGACAAGCGCAGGATCGCCCGGCATGCCGCCCACGCGGATGCTGCTCAGGATCGCACGCACCGCGGGCGTCAGAGAGTCAGGTTTCAGCGCGGCGACCTGCAGCTCACCGCGGGCGCTTATCAGTGCTGCGATCGCATGGGCCAGCCGGGTACCGGGGTTACTCAGCAGGCCGCCCCAGTTGCCGGAGTGACAGGCGTTGTCGCGCGCGTTGATGGTGAGACGAAAATTCACCGCGCCGCGTGAGCCGAGAAACAGGGTCGGACGGGGTGCGCTGACGCGCGGTCCGTCTGACGCGATAAAGAGATCCGCCTTCAGCAACGCAGCATGTTCCCGGCAGAGTTCCGCCAGGCCCGGCGAGCTAATCTCCTCACCCATTTCAAACAGCAGTTTGCAGTTAAAGCCGAGCCGGCCGCCCCGCGCGTGCCAGACCTGCTCCAGCGCCGCCAGATTTATGCAGTGCTGGCCTTTATTATCCGCGCTGCCGCGCGCATACCAGCGATCGCCCTCTGCCGTCAGCTGCCAGGGATCCAGATCGGCGCGCCAGTTTTCATCGTCACCAAAGACCACATCGCCGTGACCATAGCTCAGCAGCGTGGGCAGCGTCGCCGCTTCCATACGGATGGCAACCAGGAACGGCGGCTTATCCGCCAGCGGGTTGGCGATAAAGTGCAGCTCAAAACCGAGCGCGCTCAGCTGCGGGCCGATCTCCTCGCGCAGGTAATGCGCCAGCTGCGGCGCACGATCTGGTCGCTGACTCTCCGTGCGCAGCGCCACGCGTCTCGCCAGCAGCTGCTGAAACTCACCGCTGTCGAAGTAGCGCAGCGCGGCTGATATCGCCCGATCTCGTGTCATGTTTGCATCTCTGTTTGCGTTATTGTGCTGACATAGTTACGAAATCACTGCTTTGCCACAATTATCAATTTATCGAGTATGCTTTGCTTTTACAGCAAAGCTTCCCTGCCCGTTTCTGAGGCATGCACTATCATGAGGCACGTCGATGTTAAGCACTGAACTTCGCTATTTTCTGGTGGTTGCCCGGGAAGGATCGCTCAGCGCGGCCAGCGCGCAGCTCTACGTGGCCGTTTCCGCTATCAGTCGTCAGATACAGCGGCTGGAGACGCAGGTTGGCACGCCGCTGTTTCAGCGCCACGCGCGCGGGATGGTGCTGACGGAGGCGGGGGAAATCTTTGCGCATCACGTGCGAAAAACGCAGCTTGATATGGAGTATGCCCTGGCGGAAATCAACGGATTACGTGCGATGCGGCGCACGCTGATCCGCGTGGCCTGTACCGATGGTCTGGCGTTCAGCCTGCTGCCGGCGCTGATCGCCGCGTTTCGCGCTGACCACCCGGCCACGCTGTTTGAGGTACAGGTGGCAGACGCACAGGGTGTGGCAGAGCAGCTGCGTCAGGGCGCGTGCGATATTGCGCTGCAGTTCAGCCTGCGTGCTGAACAGGGAGTGGAGGTTATCGGCTCCTGGCCTGCGCCGGTGTTGCTCCTGATGCAGCAGCAGCACCCGCTGGCCGCAGCGTCCGCTATTACGCTGGCGCAGCTCAGCCACTATCCGCTGGCGCTGCCGCAGCAAAATACGACCGTACGCCAGCTGTTTGAACTGGCGAGCCACATGAGCGGCCAGCTGATTGAGCCGGTGTTAACCTGCGACAACTTCTCGGCGCTGTTTAACTTTCTGCTGCAGACGCCGCAGGCGGTGACAATCTGCAGCGCCTTTACCGTACGCGGCCAGACCGGACGGCATCAGCTCGCCCTGCGGAGCATTAATATCGAACAGCTCAGTCAGCGTACACTCCAGCTGCAGGCGCAGTCAGGGCGGCCCTGACGCTGTTCCTCGCGTTCCTGCAGCAGCAGCTGAGCGCAGAAGATCCAGCGCTTACTGCTTAATATCGACCGGATAGAAGTTGTGCTTGCCAAACGGATCAACCTGATAGCCGCTGACCGACTTGCGCACCGGTTCAAAAATAGTGGAGTGTGCGATCATGACCGCCGGCATCTGGTCATGCATCATCTGCTGCGCTTCCTGATAGAGCGCAACGCGCCGCTCGTGATCCTGCTCGGCGCGCGCGGCGGTGATGATTTTCTCAAACGGCTGATAGCACCACTTTGACGAGTTGGAGCCGCCATTCGCTGACGTGCAGCTGTAGAGCGGACCAAAAAAGTTATCCGGATCGCCGGTGGCGGTGGTCCAGCCCATCAGCGCCGCCTGATGCTCGCCGCCCTTGACCCGCTTAAGATATTCGCCCCACTCATAGCTGACGATGCTGGCTTTGATGCCCACCTGCGCCCAGTCCGCCTGAATCATCTCAGCCATCCGGCGCGCGTTGGGATTATAGGGGCGCTGCACTGGCATCGCCCAGAGCGCGATTTCGGTACCGGGTTTGATGCCCGCCTCCTGCAGCAGCGCTTTGGCCTGTTGCGGATCGTAGGCGTAATCTTTCAGCTGCCGATCCGCGCTCCAGACGCCCGGCGGCAGAATGTTTTTCGCTACCGTGCCGGTGCCTTTGAAGATTGCGTCGATAATCGCCTGTTTATTGATGGCCATTGCCAGCGCCTGGCGCACCTTCACATTATCCAGCGGCGCTTTGGTGGTGTTAAACGAGAGAAAACCGGTGTTCAGGCCCGACTTCTGCTCCAGCGTCAGATCGGGATTGTTGCGCATCTTATCGAGATCGGCCGGATTCGGGAACGGCATAACCTGGCACTCATTTTTCTCCAGCTTCGCCAGTCGCACCGAGGCGTCCGGCGTGATTGAAAATATCAGCCGATCCAGTTTTGCTTTGCCCTGCCAGTAAGCCGGGAACGCCTTATACAGAATGCGTGAATCTTTCTGATACTGCACCAGCTCAAACGGGCCGGTGCCAATCGGCTGCATATCAACCTTTTCCGGCGTGCCCGCCTTCAGCATTTTGTCCGCATACTCGGCGGAATGAATGGAGGCGAAATACCACGCCAGATCGGCGAGAAAAGGCGCTTCCGGGTGCGCCAGCGTGATACGCACGGTGTGATCATCTACGCGGTCAATGGCGGTGATGAGTTTTGCCAGCTCCAGGCTCTCAAAGTTCGCGTAGTTGCCGCCGGATACGGTGTGATAGGGATTTTTTGCATCCATCTGCCGCATAAAAGAAAAAATCACGTCGTCCGCATTGAAGTCGCGTCCCGGCGTGAAAAGTTTATTGCTGTGGAATTTTACGCCTTTGCGCAGATGGAAGGTGTAAACCCTGCCATCGGGGCTGATCTCCCAGCGTTCTGCCAGCGCAGGCTGTAAATCGGTCGTGCCGGGACGGAAGTCCACCAGCCGGTCAAACAGCGGTACGGCGCTGGCATCCACGCTGGTGCCGGAGGTATAAAGCTGCGGGTTAAAGTTTTCCGGGGAGCCTTCAGAACAGTAAACCAGCGTCTTCGCTGACACACCGCCCGCCACAGCCACGCCCAGCAGGCTTAGCGCCAGTTTGCTCATCATCATTTTCATACTGTTTCTCGCTTTTTATTGACTTATGTTGGTCTGCATCGCTATTTATTTCATTGATAACATGTTTTCACCGCCAGGCGTATCACCTGCGGACCCTTACTGATAAGGAATTGTGATGACAGACCAGCTTGCCCGGGAACTGACCCGGCGGTTTTATCGTTATCTGGCGGTCTCCAGCCAGAGTGATGCAAAGTCCACCACCCTGCCCAGTACGCCCTCTCAGCATGAGATGGCTGCGCTGCTGGCACAGGAGCTGCGAGACCTGGGGCTGCAGCAGGTCGAGATTGACCAGCACGCCACCGTAACCGCCGTTAAGCCCGGCAACACGCCTGGCGCACCCCGTATCGGTTTTATTACCCATATTGATACCGTGGACGTTGGCCTCTCGCCCGATATCCATCCGCAGACGCTGACCTTTACCGGCGACGACCTCTGTCTTAATGCTGAGCAGCAAATCTGGCTGCGCGTGGCGGAACATCCGGAGATCCTGCCTTACCGCGGTCAGGAGATTATTTTCAGCGACGGCACCAGCGTGCTGGGTGCCGATAACAAAGCTGCGGTAAGCGTGGTGATGACGCTCATGGCGAATCTGCAGGGCGCGCACGGCGATGTCGTGGTCGCGTTTGTGCCGGACGAAGAGATTGGGCTGCGCGGTGCCAAAGCGCTGGATCTTGAGCGGCGTTTTAACGTCGATTTCGCCTGGACCATCGACTGCTGTGAGCTGGGAGAGGTGGTCTATGAATGCTTCAACGGCGCCAGCGCTGAGCTGGTGTTTAGCGGCGTGCCGGCGCATCCGATGTCAGGGAAAGGGGTGCTGGTCAATCCGCTGCTGATGGCGCATGATTTTATCAGCTGTTTTGATCGCCAGGCGACGCCGGAACAGACCGAGGGCCGCGAAGGCTATATCTGGTTTAATGAGATGCAGGCGAACGCCAGCCAGGCGGTGCTGAAAGCCTCCATTCGTGATTTCGATCTGCAGGGTTTTGCCGCGAAGAAACAGCAGCTGGCAACGGTTGCCGAACAGATTGCCGCCCGCTATCCCACCGGCAAGGTGGCGCTGACGATAGGCGACGTTTACAGCAATATCAGCAATGCGATTGGTGAAGATCGCCGCGCCATCGATCTGCTGTTTGCCGCGCTGGCGCAGGCTGGCGTGACGCCGAAAGTGATCCCGATGCGCGGTGGCACCGATGGCTCTGCGCTGTCAGCGAAAGGTCTGCTGACGCCTAACTTTTTTACCGGCGCGCACAATTTTCATTCGCGCTTTGAGTTTCTGCCGATCCCCTCGTTTGTGAAGTCGTATCAGGTGGCGGAGGCGCTCTGCGCGCTGGCTGCCAGGCCAGCCTGACAGAGGGCAGGCGTTGCGCCTGCCCCTCTTTATCAGGGCTGTTTGCTGGCGGTCACGTCAATGCCCGGAAAATATTTGGCTGCCAGCCGGGTCACGGTGCCGTCCGCCTGAACCTTGCTGATAGCTTCATCCAGCGCCGTTTTCAGCTGGCTGTCGCCTTTGCGCAGTCCATAACCGATGCCGGTGCCCAGGATAGCGTCATCCTCAACCGGTCCGCCGGCAAAGGCAAAACCTTTCCCCTGCGGCTTATCCAGGAAGCCGGACTGCCCGGCCGCCGACATCACCAGCGTGCCGTCCAGACGACCGGCGACCATATCGTTATAGACCTGGTTCTGATCCTGATAGGACGTTACCGTCACGCCCTGAGGCTCCCAGTGTTTCTTCGCATAGGTCTCCTGAATAGAGCCCTGCAGCACGCCGACCGATTTGCCTTTCAGCGCATCTGCTGAAGGCTGCAGCTTCTCGCCCGCTTTCACAATCAGCATGCTGGGAATACGGTAAATCGGTTTGGTGAAATCGATGCTTTTTGCCCGCGCCTCGGTGATGTTCATCGCGGAGTTAATCGCATCAAACTTTTTCGCCTGCAGCGCCGGGATCAGCGCATCAAAGCTGCTCTCCACCCAGCTGCAATTGAAGTTGCCGGTTTTACAGATGGCGTTACCCAGCTCAATATCAAAGCCTTCCAGCTCGCCGTGCGCGTTGCGGCTCTCAAACGGCGGGTATTGTGACTCCACGCCATAGCGCAGACTGGTCTGCGCCAGCGTCTGTGCCGATGCGATCATGCCCAGTGCAATAAACAGCGCGTTTAGTTTTTTCATTATATGTCCTCTTTTACCCTGTAACCCGGCAGAGCGCAGCTGCGCCCGCCTCAAGTGTGGCGTCATCTTTAGCAAACGAAAGACGGATTAATCGGTTATCGGTGCCATCTGAATAAAACGCTGAGAGCGGAATGGTCGCCACGCCGTAATCAACGATAAGACGTTTTACCATTTCGCTGTCGCTCTCGTCACTGAAATCGCGAAAGCTCGCCAGCATAAAAAAGGATCCGCTGGCGGGCAGCAGCCTGAACGGTGACGCCTGCAGCAGCGTGGCCAGCCGGTCGCGCTTTGCCTGATAGAGCGCAGCGAGCTGCAGATAGTGCTCCGGCTGCGCGAGATAGCAGGCAAACCCCGCCTGCATCGGCGTGTCTGCCGCGTACATCATGAACTGATGGATCTTGACGATTTCTGCCATGATCGCAGCCGGTGCCAGCGCGTAGCCAACCCGCCAGCCGGTGACGTGAAAGGTTTTGCCAAATGACGAGACGATAACGCTGCGCTGCGCCAGTTCCGGATGGGTCGCCATACCGCAATGCTGACGGCCATCAAACAGAATATGCTCATACACCTCATCTGACAGCACAATAATATCGGTGTTGCGCGTCAGCTGCGCCAGCGCGCTCAGGTCTGCCGGCGTCAGCACCTGTCCGGTCGGATTATGCGGCGTATTAATAATGATCATGCGGGTACGCGGTGAGAGACGGGCGCGTACCTCATCCCAGTTAATGGCAAAATCGGGCTGCTGCAGCTTGATCCCTACCGGCGTGGCGCCCTGCAGGCGCACCACCGGCGCATAGCTGTCGAAGGCTGGCTCAAAAAAAATCACTTCATCGCCTGCGTGCACCAGGGCTGAAATCGCCATATAGAGCCCCTGGCTGGCGCTGCCGGTGATCAGCACTTCGCTGTCAGCATCATAATGCTGGCCATAAAGCGTGCGCACTTTTTCCGCCAGCGCGTTTTTCAGCGCCGGCAGGCCGGTCATCGGCGCGTACTGATTCTGGCCGTCGCGCATCGCCTGCGCCACCAGCTCCACCAGCAGCGGATCGCAGGGAAAATTGGGGGCGCCCTGCGACAGGTTAATCGCCTGATGGCGGGCCGAGAGCTGACCGATCACGCTAAAGATCGTGGTGCCCACATCGGGCTGTTTTGAACAGAGAGAAACTGGCGTGGTGATGCTCATTGCTGCGGCCTCGCTGACTGACAGAGTAAGATTGAAAGATCAGATCGTTATTCAACGCATAGCGCCTTGAGACGACAAGCGAATTGTCGTCATAATAGCCATGAGAAAATTGCATAGCTGAGGATGTTATGGCCTGTTCTGCTCCTCCCCTGACAGCGATTAACGCGTTTCTGGTGACGGCGCGCTGTCTCAATCTGACGCATGCGGCGCGCGAGCTGTACCTGACGCAGAGTGCGGTAAGCCGCAAAATTGCCACGCTGGAAAACTGGCTGGGCTTTGCGCTGTTTCAGCGCCATGCGCGTGGCCTGCGGCTGACTGAACGCGGCGCGGCGCTGCTGCCGGAGCTGCAGCAGAGCTATCAGCAGCTGCTGGCGGTAACGGAACGGGCGCGCCAGCCGTCGCAGACGCTGCGGCTGAAAGCGCCCAGCTGCATTATGCGCTGGCTGCTCCCGCGCCTGATTGCGTTTGAACAGCGCTACCCGGCAACGCATGTCGCGCTGACCACGACCCAGGAGCATCTCTCTCAGCTGGAGGAGTTCGATGCGGCGATTGTTTATGGTCTGCCGCCACCCGATGCGCTGCGGCTGTTTGATGAGCGTCTGACACCGGTGCTGGCCGCCGGGATGGCGATCCCGCAGCGAATTGAAGAGATGAGCGCGCTGACGTTTCTGCATCCGACGCCAGACCGGCGTGACTGGCAGCACTGGCTGCAGCAGCAGCGGATTGAGCTGGTGATGCAGCGTAATCAGCATTTTGCCACGATGGATCTCGCTATCAGTGCGGCAATACAGGGGTTTGGTATTACGGTGGCGGATATCACGCTGATTGAAAACGATCTGCTGGCGCAGCGCCTGGTGACGCCGTTCCCCGGCAGCGTGGCAACCGGGGCGGCGTACAGTTTACTGCAGCGTCAGGATAAGCGCGTCCCGCCGCTGCTCGCTGAGCTGGTGTCGTGGCTCAGCCGTGCCTAAAAAGCGACCCACTCCTCACTGGCTGCGGGTTTCGCCGCCGGCGTAGCGCCAGCCAGCGCCGGACGACGCAGCGGAGCAGCGGAAACCGGCGGCGCATGATGAACCGGCGCGGCGGCAGAGAGGCGGAAACGCGCGACGGAGAGCTGCAGCGCTTCCGTCTGCCGCTCCAGCGCGCTCGCCGCCGCAGAGACCTGCTCAACCAGCGAGGCGTTCTGCTGCGTCACGCTGTCCATCTCCGTGACTGCGGTGCCAACCTGCGAGATCCCTTTACTCTGCTCTTCGGAGGCCGCAGCGATCTGTTTCATAATTTCGCTGACATCCTGCACGGACGTCAGGATCTGATCCATCGTGGTGCCGGCGCTGCTTACCAGCACGGAGCCTTTGTCCACCCGCTCCACCGAGTCGGCAATCAGGCTGGCAATCTCTTTTGCGGCTCCGGCGCTGCGCTGTGCCAGATTGCGCACCTCGCTGGCCACTACGGCAAAGCCGCGCCCCTGCTCACCGGCACGCGCCGCTTCAACTGCCGCATTGAGCGCCAGGATATTGGTCTGGAAAGCGATGCTGTTGATGACGCTGGTAATTTCAGCAATTTTCTTCGAGCTGCCGGAAATGCCCTGCATCGTGGCAACCACTTCGCCTACCAGCTGACCACCCTGCTGCGCGGTGCCGGTCGCGGTATCAGCCAGCGCGCTGGCCTGACGGGCGTTATCGGCGTTGAGTTTCACCGTCGCGGTGAGTTGCTCCATGCTGGCCGCGGTCTGTTCCAGCGCGGCCGCCTGCTCTTCGGTGCGTGAAGAGAGGTCATTGTTGCCGGCGGAGATTTCCGACGCGCCGCGGTAGATATTATCTGTCCCGCTGCGGATAGCGCTGACGGCATCGCGCAGGCTCTCCTGCATGGCGCGCAGCAGCGGTATCAGTTTGCCCACGCAGTTGCGGCCTGCATCCTCCATTGGCTGGCTGAGATCGCCCTGCGCGATCAGCGTAAAGTGCTCGCGGATCCGCGCCAGCGGCCTGACCAGCATGCTCACCAGATACCTGTCCGTAAACAGCAGGATCAGCAGACCTGCGGCCACCGCCATCACGATGATGACTTTGGTCATGCCTGTCAGCCGGTCTACCGTGACCCGTGTTGCATCCAGTTTGCTGCCCGCGGACTGATTAAAGGTTTCGGCAGTGGCGCCAAACGCGCGGCTCAGCGCCGGCGTCACGCCGGTCGCCTGCGCTTTGTACGCTTCAGGCGTGCCCTGGCGCGCCAGCGCGACCTGCGGCGCAATGCCCTCATCCAGCAGTTTCTGCCAGCTGTTGATTACGCTCTGCGCTGTTGCCGGATCCATCGGACCGGGTGCCATCGCTTTAAACTGATCCAGCTGCGCTTTCATGCTGCTGAGCGCCTGCTCAACGGGGGCAAAGGCTTCTGTGCTGATTGCCGCGCCGGCGGTACGGCTCTCCATGACGCGCGACAGACGCGTTACTACCCGAAAATATTGATCGTTGCCTTTGCTCAGCACCGTCATCTGATTCACCAGCTGGCGATCGACCTCATTGCCTTTCCCCAGCGCATTCAGCGCATAAACGCTGAACAGACCGACGCCGCACCACAGCAGGCAAAACAGCCCGAGCAGCGCCAGTAAAACCGCGCGAATCGTAAAATTTTTAAAGATACCCATACCTGTTCCCCTGGATTGATACGCGTTATCGCCCGATAAAATCGGGCATATTGCGGTTATCGGCAGCAGGCAGGGAAAATGTAACCGTTTTGTAAGCTAAATAAGCGCCAGCGCAGCGGGGGGGAACAGCGCGATCGTGCGCCGGTCTGCTACCGGCATTACAGCTGCACGTGGCTGCGCATCATCAGCCGGAACAGGCGCAAACGGCGACGCATAAAGCGCTTTTTTAAAGTGGTAACCGCACGGCCCTGTTCACCAAACGCGAGCGTGACATCCTCTCCGGTGCGCCAGACGGGCCACTCCGTTTCATTGCGACCGCGCAGGCGATAGCTGAATTCAGTGGCATCCCTGGCAAACGCCACCCAGTATGCGCTTACCTCTGCCGCCACAGTTTTGTCCGCGGCAGTATAAGGCCGGTTATCGGGCGGCGGCAGCGTCTCCAGCGCGTTAAACACATAGGGGATTTCATTACCGTGCCAGGCGCCGTGCGGGTAGAGATCGCGCGCATTTTCAGAAACATAGTTAAACCAGTAGCGCCAGACGGGCATGCCGGTACCGGACTGCGACTGCGCGATCAGCAGCGGCATGACGGTAAACGCCATGTCGCGTGCCACCGCGCGTCCCAGCAGCGCATCATCATGAATGTCATATAACCATTTCAGCAGGCGATAGGTGAAGCGGTTCTTTTCGCGCATCTGCAGCAGCACGCCGCGCGCGTCGACACCAAAATAGTTGAGTACGCTGGCTTCATCGCTGTTGCTGCCAATCATCAGCGGCACGCGATGCTGCCGGCCGGCGATAAAGGTGTCGAGCATCGGCTTTGGCAGCACGGCATCCCCGCTGATCGCTACCGGTCCCGGTGCCAGCGGCTGCGCCAGCGACCAGAATGCATCGCCGGGCAGCGCGCGCAGCTGTTCTGCCGTTGCGTTCTCCGGCAGTCCGAAATGGGCGGCGACCTCTATTCCCTTCTGCCGCGCCTGCGGCTGCGTCAGATCGGGCAGACTGTAGCTGCTCTGGACGATGCCTTTGTGAAACAGCCCTTCTGCCAGCGGTGAACAGCAGAGAGAGAGTACGCTGCGGGCGCCAGACGATTCACCAAATAGCGTGATATTGCGACGGTTGCCGCCAAAGGCGGGAATATTGCGCTGGATCCACTGCAGTGCCGCTATCTGGTCGAGCAGCGCAAAGTTATTGACGGTTGCGCCCGCCTTATACTGCGCATCCAGCGCCGGATGTGAGAAAAAACCAAGATGGCCCAGCCGGTAGTTAAGTGTGACCACCACCACGCCCTGGGCGGCCAGCGCTTTACCCTGATAGGGATCCAGGCTGCCGGCACCGAGGGTGAAACCACCACCGTGCAGCCAGACCATCACCGGCAGCGGTGCGCCAGGCTCAGGATCGGGGGTCCAGATATTGAGATATAAGCAATCTTCACTGAATGTGCCCGGATCGCCACCACCGATGCCGATACAGTATTCGCGATTTTGCCAGCTCGCCGCTCCCCACGCGGTCGCGTCGCGTGCGGTTTGCCAGGGGGTAACCGGCTGAGGCGGCCGCCAGCGTAGCGCGCCCGTCGGCGGCGCAGCATAAGGTATCCCTTTGAAAACATAGATGTCATCATCCATCAGGCCGCTGAGCTCGCCTTCTGCTGTCTTGATCCTCAGACGCGGTTCATTTTTCATATCGGGTTCCCTGATAAAGCGTGCCTCATTATTTGCAGCGACCTGATAAATGTCTATGTTCTTAAAGCATTTGCAGATTATGCCGAAACATGACCCGGATCGCTGAATGAGATCATCAAATATTTTGGCTTACTGTCGGCAGGCTGTTTAGTCTATTGTGGCGGGGCTGAATCCGGCAGGTCAGATGAGTTTCATCCTGAACGGGCGGATCTGATCGAATACCATGCTTACATCGGGGAAAAAGCGTAACCGTTCTGAACGGTGCCGCTGAGCAGAAGCGTATTTACATATGCGTCTGCCATTATAATGATAAAAAATCGCCGGCTGCTGAAATCATCGCTGATTTCGCTGACCGGCTCTCTGTTATCCCTCGTGAATTCCGCAGCGAATCAGACTGCGCTGCTGCATCTGCGCATAGAGCGCCATCTCATCCTGTACTGACGCGCCCAGCGCCGCTTCAAACGCTGCCTGACTGGCGTGACCCGCCTCGCGCGTTATTACCGCATTACCCAGATTAGACTGAAATATGCCCGCCGCGCTGACCGGCAAAAAATCTTCATACACGATAGGTTCTGCCTGCAGCCGGCCAGCCTGCAGCAGGGCTGACACGCTCTCTCCGGCGCGCGGAGGCTGCTGTTCACCGCGCTCCGTCAGACGATAGCGGAACCAGGCGAGCTGCTGCTCGCGCAGCGTCTCTTCATCATCAGGGAAATCACGAAATACCTCACTGAGGCGCTGCTGATGCTGCGCATTATCGCTGCCGGAGCCGGCGGCAGCCAGCAGCCGGTCATACAGAGCCCGGCCGGCCGGGGTCAGCGCTGCACCACGCTGCTCTATCTCGCCGAAGCGCGCCGTGTGCGTGCCCGGCGTACCGTCACTGAAATGCACC
Organism: Pantoea eucrina; assembly: GCF_002095385.1. Lineage (GTDB taxonomy): Bacteria > Pseudomonadota > Gammaproteobacteria > Enterobacterales > Enterobacteriaceae > Pantoea > Pantoea eucrina. The sequence goes on from NZ_MIPP01000003.1 coordinate 58,687, forward strand.
GCCTCTTCCAGCGCTTTAAAGCTGGTCTGCCGCAGCAGGATCGGAACCTGGCGCCGCGGCGGGCCTTCAATCAGCACTTTTGGCTCGATACCGCGCGACGGCATCAGCGCCTGCACGCGATCGATATCCAGCGTACGCGGCGTCAGATGGTTGATATGGCAGCCGCGGAAGCAGACAACGTCAGCGATCAGCCGGTGCTGCTGGCTCAGCGCATGATAGGTTTTGCTGTCCACCGTGGTCTGCGCGTGCCAGCGAAACGTTTCCAGCGCCTCGCTGACAAACGCGGCTGCGTCTCTGGCATTGAGGCCGCCCTGCTCCTGATGACGCCGGATAAGCCTGCGGCAGCCGGGCGTAAAGATGTCACGCGCGCCGAGTATCGCCATCGCTCGGGCGTGCAGCGCCGGATCGTCAATCAGCTCAGGACGCAGCAGCGACGTGAAAACGCGAAACGGATTGCGGCGCAGCGCGGTCTCGCTCACGGGCCGGAAAGCCGTGGAGTGAACCGGTACGCCCGCCTGGGACAGGTCGTAATAGCCCACCGGCTCCATGCCCATCACGGCAAACATCTCCCGCAGCAGAGAAAGCTCGGCGGCCGTCCCGACCCGGATAGCGCCATGGCGTTCAACGCTCAGCCGCGCCAGCTCATCCGCCGCTGCCAGCCGATCTTTCAGCGCGGGGTTCGCTTCCAGCGTGCGTTCATTAACCGCGCTGACCAGCTGCGTCAGCGCGCCATACTGCGGCACTTCCTGCTGATACATGGCCGACATGGCCTGTGAAAATAGCGTGCGGATCGCATCAGAGCTGAGAAAATTTTCCATAACAGGGGTCCTGAGCCGGAACAGTGCTGTTACTCTAAATCAAGGCACGCAGCGCAGGTAAAATTTTCCCTGAAGTGTGATCGCCCTGTCACTCCACGCCCGGTTTTGGATCGGCAAAGCGGTACTTGAGCACCAGCATCAGGGTTGTCAGCACGGCCGGTATCGCCAGCAGCAGGAAAATCTGGCTAAACGCCCAGCCCAGCGTCAGCAACTCTGCGCCGGCAAACGCGCTGAGAATCGCACCGATACGGCCTACGCCGTGCATCCAGCTTGAGCCGGTGGCGCGGGCGTGTGTGGGATAGAAGTGAGCGGAGAGCGCATTCATGCCGGTATTGGCGCCGTTAAAACAGAAGCCGCTGCAGAACGCGATTGCGCTCATCAATCCGACCTGCGCCGGAGAGAAGCCAAGCGCAACTATCGCAATGCCGCCGCAGAAGTAGATGGTCGCCAGCGCAAGACTGGCGTTCATGCGGTCCATCAGCCAGCCGGCAAACAGCGAGCCCAGCGTGCCGCCCGCCTGATACATGGCCGTGACAATCGCGGCCCCGGTGAGCGACATCCCCAGCGTGTTGATAAGCGACGGCAGCCAGCTGCCAATAAGGTAGACCAGAAACAGTCCCATAAAATAGCCGCCCCAGAGCATCAGGCTGCCAAACAGATAGGATTCTGATACCACGGTAGCTATCGCGCCGCGCCGCACGTTCAGAGTTTCACTGGCGTGATAGCGGCTGCCTGGCGCCACCTCTCCTGGCAGCATACGCTCAAGGATCGCGTGTATACGCGCCGCCGGCGCGCGCTGGTGAATCAGAAAACGCACCGACTCCGGCAGGCCATACATCAGCCAGGGCAGCACCAGCAACGGCAAAATGCCGCCCATGAGTAACACCGCGTGCCAGCTGTAGCGCGGTAGCAGCCAGGATGCTGCGAATCCGCCAGCCGCTGCGCCAAAGGTGAAGCCGCAAAAGACTACGGTGATAATAAAAGATCGGCGACGTTCAGGAGCATATTCCGCCACCAGCGTGCCCACGTTGGGCATGGCGGCGCCCAGCCCCAGTCCGGTCAGAAAGCGAAACAGCATCATCTGCTCGATGTTCTGCGCCAGCGCGGTGGCCAGCGTCCAGAGCCCAAAAAAGAGCACGCTGAGCAGGATCATGATGCGGCGCCCATAGCGGTCGGCCAGCGGCCCGGCCACCATCGCCCCCAGCGCCAGACCAATCAGCGCGGCGCTGATCACCATGCCCAGCTGATGGTTTGTTACGCCCCAGCCTGCTTTTAGCGCGGGCGCAATGAACCCCATCAGCGCGATATCCATACCGTCCAGTGCCACAATCACAAAGCAGAGCGCGATAAGCCGTTTCTGCCAGCGGCTCAGCGCATGACGGTTGATTAACTGGCGAACATCTACGGCTTCGGCGCTGGTCACGGTTTAACTCCTGCTGTTCAGCAAAAAGGTCATCAGTTTTGGTAAAAAAAACGGCGGATATGATAGCCCATCGTTAACCCTGCACTGCACAATTTTTTCACATGACGCCCATTTCACTCAAAAACAGAACGATTTAAGCCTCTGATAAAACATACTTTTGCAAAAACTGCTTTTCAGCCAGCCGGGACCAGGTTGCAAAAACAAGGGGTTAAGGGAGACCGTGTATGAAAAGACTTTTGTTAAATTCATTTTGCAATTAAGTTAACAGAACGCATTTTTGCTGGTTGCTCTCGCCAGCCCTTACGGATTACGTTGACCCTATGGATAAAAACACGGTTTTCAGCCAGCGCATTCGCCTGCGCCATCTGCACGCTTTCGTCGCCGTTGCGCAACAGGGAACGCTGGGGCGTGCAGCAGAGACGCTCAGCCTGAGCCAGCCTGCGCTCTCCAAGACCCTGAATGAGCTTGAAGAGCTGGCAGGCGCGCGCCTGCTGGATCGCGGGCGTTCAGGCGCGCAGCTGACCACGGCGGGCGAACAGTTTCTGGTTTACGCAGTAAAAGTGCTGGACGCGCTGAATCATGCTGCGCAAAGCTTTAACGCGCCGGCACCGGGACGGCCGGTTATTATCCGGCTGGGGGCGCTGACCACGGCGGCAATGGGCATGTTACCGCAGATTCTGAACCGCTTTCATGAGCAGCAGCCAAACACCACGGTGCAGGTAGCCACGCTGCACAACAACGTGCTGCTGGCCGGGCTGCGCGCCGGTGAATTTGATGTCGGCATTGGCCGCATGGCCAGCAGTGAAATGATGGCGGGGTTAAGTTATGAGTTGCTGTTTCTGGAGTCGCTGAAGCTGGTCGTCAGGCCGGAACATCCGCTTTTAAGTGACAACGTCACACTGTCCCGCGCCATGCAGTGGCCGGTGGTGATCTCGCCGGAAGGCACCGCGCCGCGGCGCATCGCGCAGCATATGCTGGATGAGCAGAGCTGCAGTTTGCCTCCGGACTGCGTTGAAACCTCCTCTACCTCCCTTGCCCGCCAGCTGGCGCTGCGCTACGACTACGTCTGGTTTGTTCCTTCTGGCGCGGTCAAGGAGGATCTTGAACACCATGCCCTGCATGCACTGCCGCTCGCCTCACCCGGTCCGGGCGAACCGGTAGGGATCATCACCCGCAGCGGCTATCCGCTCAGCCTCAGCGCTGAAGTGCTGATCGCCACGATCCGCAAGTTTCACCATTAGCGGCTGCGCTTTGCATGCCGCTCGCGGTTGTCGAGCCGCGCCTGCTCAGTTTTACGCAAACTCACATAAAGCGCGCCCGCACCGCCGTGCTGCGGCTGTGCGGTACAGAAGCTTTGCACCTGATCAAACTGCTGCAGCCAGCGCGCCAGATAGCTGCGCACAATGTTGGCATGCGACTCGTCATCACGTCCTTTGCCGTGAATAATCAGCAAATTACGCAGCCCCTGTCGGCGCGCTTCCTGCATAAAACTGAACAGCGACTGGCGGCAGGTCTCCACCGGCTGACGCAGCAGATTCAGGCTCGCCTCCAGCGGATATTTGCCCAGCCGCACTTTATCCACGACGCCCTGCTGAATGCCTTCTGCCCGGTACTCCAGCGGTGATGTGAGCGGGACAATCTCCAGAAAACCGCGCGTAAGAAAGTTCTCTTCGCTCTCCGGCGGCACAGTCCGTGGCGCTTTAGTGGAGGGCGCACGCAGCCACTGCGTATTAGCACAATCTTTCAGGGGCGTGACATCCCCCATGGCATCGCGGAACAGGTCTTCATCATCAAGGTTCATCATGTTTCCCCATACCCGTTTAAGCATATGCGCACGGCATACTGATAAAACTGAAGAATAGCAAAGGTTGCCGTACGGGGTAAAAGGTCTGCACCGCAGAGGCCGGATGCTGTTACGCCGCGCGGGTGAGATCAATCGGGCGAATACCCATTAATTGTAAGGTTTTTGTGCCAGATCCAGCCTGCATGCATTCACAGCAGGAAGAAAAATGGTAAAATTGACGGCAGTCAATAATCATCGAGCGTACAGATATGATCCAGGAAAAACGCAGCATTCGACGTATTCAGTCTGGCGGATGTGCGATCCACTGTCAGGATTGCAGTATCAGCCAGTTGTGTATTCCTTTCACACTGAATGAGCATGAGCTTGATCAGCTGGACAACATCATCGAACGTAAAAAGCCGATTCAGAAAGGCCAGACATTATTCAAGGCGGGTGACGAACTGAAGTCGCTGTATGCCATTCGCTCCGGCACAATCAAGAGTTATACCATTACCGAACAGGGCGACGAGCAGATCACCGGCTTTCATCTGGCAGGCGACCTGGTCGGGTTTGATGCCATCGTTAACGCTAAGCACCCGGGCTTCGCACAGGCGCTGGAGACGGCCATGGTCTGCGAAATCCCTTTTGAGACGCTGGACGATCTGTCAGGCAAAATGCCCGCACTGCGTCAGCAGATGATGCGTCTGATGAGCGGAGAGATTAAAGGCGATCAGGATATGATTATGCTGCTCTCCAGAAAAAATGCTGAAGAGCGGCTGGCCGCCTTTATCTGGAATCTCTCGCGGCGCTTTGGCCAGCGCGGTTTTTCGCAGCGCGAGTTCCGGCTGACCATGACGCGCGGCGATATCGGCAATTATCTGGGACTGACGGTTGAAACCATCAGCCGCCTGCTGGGGCGTTTTCAGAAAAGCGGCATGCTGGCTGTTAAAGGCAAATATATCACTATTGAAGATCACGCCCTGCTCTCTGAGCTGGCGGGTCAGGCGGAACAACCCGCCTGAGGCGTTGCCGGGTCAGTAATTGTTATTTTATTGATCCGGCTACACCTTTTCCGCTTCTGCACGCCCGGAACTTAGGCTATCTTTATTCCATATGGCCTGGGTCTAAGGAGAGTGCGCTATGTCCCGTTACCAACATGTTCTGGTCGCGATCGATCCTCAGCAGGACGATCAGCCGGCGCTGCGTCGCGCGGTTTATCTGAATCAACGCATCGGCGGAAAAATTAAAGCGTTTCTGCCTATCTATGATTTCTCCTATGAAATGACCACCCTGCTTTCGCCTGATGAGCGCACGAATATGCGCAAAGGGGTGATTAGCCAGCGCACCGAGTGGATCCGTGAGCAGGCGCAGGCCTATCTGGATGCCGGCGTAGATATCGAAATCAAAGTGGTCTGGCACAACCGCCCTTTTGAAGCGATTATTCAGGAGGTGCTGGCGCACAATCATGACCTGGTGCTGAAAATGGCACACCAGCATGACCGGCTGGAGTCGGTGATTTTTACCCCCACCGACTGGCATCTGCTACGTAAATGTCCCTGCCCGGTGTGGATGGTAAAAGATCAGCCGTGGCCGGAAGGCGGTAAAGCGGTGGTGGCGGTAAACCTCGCCAGCGAAGAGCCGCATCACGATGAGCTGAATCAGAAACTGATCCGCGAAACCGCGCGTCTGGCGGAAATGGTAAATCACACCGAGGTCCATCTGGTGGGCGCTTATCCGGTTACGCCGATTAATATCGCCATTGAGCTGCCCGATTTTGATCCCAGCGTCTATAACGACGCTATCCGCGGTCAGCATCTGGTGGCGATGAAAGCGCTGCGACAGAAATTCTCCATCGGTGAAGAGTTTACTCACGTCGCTAAAGGCCTGCCGGAAGAGGTGATCCCCGATATCGCTTCACAGCTGGATGCCGGTATTGTCGTGCTCGGTACGATAGGCCGTACCGGCCTCTCGGCGGCCTTTCTTGGCAACACCGCTGAGCAGGTTATCGACCATCTGCGCTGTGATTTACTGGCCATCAAGCCGGATGATTTTAAATCGCCGGTCGATCGTGATGATGAGGAAGATGAAGAGGATTAACCGTCACGGGCGCTGCGGCGCCCCTGCATGATGACGCCCGTCCTGATCCATTACCCCGCTTAACAACATCCTATACCGCAGCGCGTAGCCTGAACGGGCTACGCGCTTAACTGCCCGACAGACGCATTCGCGATTTCAGAAAAAATATTGCCGCAAAAAGAGACATGCATCCATACGGCATTCACGCTAAATTGGCTGAGACAGGCTGATTATTACATGCAATAATCAGCGGCTAATCTGTTATACATCAAGAGTCCAGCACGTTTTCGTACTCATTTTGCGTAAGGCGAAGGATCATTTTTATGAAGCTGAAGAACACCATTCTGGCGTCTACTCTGTTATCGCTGCTGGCAGCTAACGCGTTTGCTGCCAAAGAGCTGACGCCGGAACAAGCGGCCGGCCTGAAACCATTCGAACGTATTAATATCAACGGCCGCTTCAACGCAATCGGTGATGCCACCAGCGCAGTCTCGAGAGCAGCAGATGAGAAAGGCGCTGACTCGTTTTACGTTCAGGGCATCAATGATACCAACGGTAACGGCGGCAACTGGCGCGTCACCGCAGATTTATACAAAGCGGACGCCGCTAAAGCATCGACCGATACGCAGTATCGCGTGATCAACGGCGTTAAAGAGCTGCCGAAAGCGGAAGCCTACCGCCTTGAACCGTTCGACACGGTTTCAGTCAGTGGCTTCTTCTCCAGCCAGCCCGCGGTAAATGATGCGATCTCCAGAGCCGCACAGAAAAAAGGCGCCGCCTCATTCTTTATCGTGCGCCAGGTTGATGCCAATAACGGCGGCAATCAGTACGTCACCGCCTATGTCTATAAAGCTGATGCCAAAGCGCGTATCGTCCAGGATACATCAAACTCGATTCCTGCTGATTCTGAAGCCGGAAAAGCCGCGCTGGCCGCTGGCGGCGCAGCGGCGTCGCGCGTGGCGCTGCCGGGCGTAGCCTCTTCTGATACGCCAAGCACCAATGTAGGTCGCTTCTTTGAGACGCAGAGTTCAACCGGCAAACGCTATACGGTGAAGCAGTCAGATGGCCGCAGCGTGCAGGAAGTCAATGCGATTACCGCCGCGCAGATGCAGCCGTTTGATACCATCACCTTCTCCGATCATTTCGGCACGCCGACTGAGATTTCAGAGGCCGTCGGCAAGCGGGCTATCGCCAAAGGCGCGAAGTATTACCACATCACGCGCCAGTGGCAGAACCAGAGCGGTGGCAACCTTACCGTTACCGCCGACCTGTTTAAATAATGATGCAGCGGGGCAGCCAGACTGCCCTGCTGTTTGCATAGTTCCTGCACAAATCTGCATACTCTTGCATTGCCATCCCTCTCTCCTCCTCGTAAAATCTGCCGCCTGTTTTCAGGGGATTCCGTTTTAATCTGCGCCTGATGGTGCACTACACTTCTACGGAAAGTTCACGACCCAGCATACTCTGCTGTTCAGGAAAGGCATTTTGGATAAAAAATTAGGTCTTAGCGCGTTGACGGCTCTGGTGCTCAGCTCCATGCTTGGCGCGGGCGTGTTTAGCCTGCCGCAGAATATGGCGGCCGTCGCGGGGCCGGCGGCGCTGCTCATCGGCTGGCTCATCACCGGCGTGGGTATTATTTTTCTCTCCCTCGCAATGCTGCTGCTGACGCGGCTCAAACCGGAGCTCGACGGCGGTATCTTTACCTATGCCCGCGCCGGGTTTGGTGAGCTAACGGGATTCTGCTCGGCGTGGGGCTACTGGCTCTGCGCCGTGATCGCCAACGTCTCTTATCTGGTGATTGTGTTCTCTGCGCTGAGCTTTTTTACCGATACGCCGCAGCACGTGGTGTTTGGCGACGGTAACACCTGGCAGGCGATGCTGGGCGCTTCGGTGCTGCTCTGGCTGGTACACTGGCTGGTGCTGCGCGGCGTGCAGACCGCAGCGAGCATTAATATGCTGGCCACGCTTGGCAAGCTGGTCCCGCTGCTGCTGTTTGTGGTGCTGGCGCTGCTGGCATTTAATTATGACCGGTTCAGCTTCGATTTCAGCGGCGCTGAGCTGGGTCAGCCCCTGTGGCAGCAGATCAAGCAGACCATGCTTATCACGCTGTGGGTATTTATCGGCGTTGAGGGAGCGTGGTGGTATCGGCGCGCGCGCGCAATAAACAGGATGTGGGGCGCGCCACGCTGCTGGCGGTGCTGGCGGCGCTGCTGGTTTATCTGCTGGTCACGCTGCTCTCGCTGGGTGTTATCCCGCGCGCTGAGCTGGCGCAGCTGCGCAACCCGTCAATGGCGGGGCTGATGACGCATCTGCTGGGTCACTGGGGCGATGCGGTGATAGCGGCGGGGCTGATTGTCTCGGTCTGCGGCGCCTATCTCAGCTGGACCATCATGGCGGCTGAAGTTCCCTTTATCGCTGCCCGGCAGGGTGCATTTCCGCGCAGCCTCGCCCGACAGAACCGTCATAACTCGCCTGCGGCGTCGCTGTGGCTGACCAACGGCAGCGTACAGGTTTGCCTGATCGCCATCGCGCTGACCGGCGCTGACTACAATACCCTGCTCACGATCGCCTCAGAGATGATTCTGGTGCCTTACCTGCTGGTGGGACTCTATCTGATGAAGGTGGTGCGCGGCCAGCAGAAACCGCTGGCGATGAGCATCGGGCTGGGTGCCACGCTGTATGGCCTCTGGCTGCTCTACGCCTCAGGCCCGCTGCATCTGCTGCTCTCCGTGGTGCTTTACGCGCCGGGACTGCTGCTGTTTCTCTACGCGCGCCGCGGCGGACGCGGTGACAAACCGCTGCTGCAGCTGGAGCGCATGGCGATTGTGCTGTTGATGGCGGCATCGCTGCCCGCGCTGTGGCAGCTTACGCAGTAATCAATGCGCGAGTGCCGGAATGGAGACGCACAGCAGATCGTTCTGCTGTGTAAGATTGAGGGGTTTGCTGTATTCGTGGTGGATCCCATCAAGCTGTTCCGCAGAGAGCGGATAAGGCAGCTGGATATCAAACCGGCTGATATGCTGCTGCTCCGCCAGCGTGATCAGCCGGGCGATATTGATCTCATCGCTGACCTGCGTTGAAATGATTTGCAACGCTAATTCTTTCAAGTGATCGTCGCTGGCCTGTAAGCTGTGCGCAGACTTACGGGTCACCATGCCAAAAATGGGCATGACACCGTAAATGGCGTCAACAAAGCTCCAGCGTTTTTTGCAGGAAGCGGAGAGAAAGTCACTGTAATTGAAGCAGATGCGATCACTGTATCCGGCTGAAGCCAGCTCTTTATCAGACACCCTCGCACTCCTCCTGTTTTTCAATGCGGTTCCGAACCTTGCGCCTTAACGCGCCGCTAATAATGGCACATTTCACGGTATACATACCAGTGAGACAGGGATATTTCGTGCGGTAGCGTAGTGCTCAGGACCAGGAAAAGCTATGCTGCTGCCATTCTTTTTCAGCGCGCTTACCTATGAACAAAATTGTCTATGTTGAAGATGAGCCGGAAGTCGGCGAGCTGATCGCCGCCTATCTGGGTCGCCATGATATTGACGTGGTGGTCGAAACGCGCGGCGATCGCGCCGAGGCGACGATTCTTAACGTCCAGCCGGATCTGGTCCTGCTGGATATTATGCTGCCGGGTAAAGATGGCATGACGCTCTGCCGCGACCTGCGGGCGCACTGGAGTGGTCCCATTGTCCTGCTGACCTCGCTCGACAGCGATATGAACCATATTCTCGCGCTTGAAATGGGCGCCAATGACTACATTCTCAAGACCACGCCCCCTGCCGTGCTGCTGGCGCGGCTGCGTCTGCATCTGCGCCAGGCGGTGGTCAACAAGCCGGAGAGCACGCCGGCACAGCAGCAGTCGCAGAAAGTGCTGCGGTTTGGTTCGCTGACCATCGATGCGCTGAACCGTCAGGTGCTGCTGTTTGATGAGAACATTACGCTTTCAACGGCCGACTTCGATCTGCTGTGGCAGCTGGCGAGCCACGCCGGCGAGATCCTCGATCGCGACGCGCTGCTGATGACGCTGCGCGGCGTGAGCTATGACGGCATGGATCGCAGTATTGATGTGGCTATCTCGCGGCTGCGCAAAAAGCTCTATGACAGCGCGACTGAGCCGTTTCGCATCAAAACCATCCGCAACAAAGGCTACCTGTTTGCGCCTCAGGCCTGGGATACCCGCAGCTGATGAGAAAGCTCTTTATTCAGTTTTACCTGCTGCTGTTTGTCTGCTTTCTGGTGATGACCCTGCTGGTGGGCCTGGTGTATAAGTTTACCGCCGAGCGGGCTGGCCGGCAGTCGATGAATGACCTGATGGCCAGCTCGCTGTTTCTGATGCGCAGCGAGCTGCGCGAGATCCCGCCGCGCGACTGGAACAAAACTATCCGCAGTCTCGATCTTGACCTCTCTTTCGATCTCAATATCGAACCTATGAGCAAATACCAGCTGGATGAGAGGGATATGAAACGTCTGCGCGCCGGCGAAATTGTCGCGCTCGACGATCAGTACACCTTTCTGCAGCATATTCCCCGCAGCCACTACGTGCTCTCTGTCGGGCCTATCCCCTATCTGTTTTATCTGCATCAGATGCGGCTGCTCGATATTGCGCTGGTGGCGTTTATTGGTATGTCGCTGGCACTGCCGGTATTTATCTGGCTGCGTCCGCACTGGCAGGAGATGCAGCGGCTGGAGAAAGCCGCGGAGCGCTTTGGCCGCGGTGAGCTGGACGTGCGCACCCATTTTGAAAGCACCTCCAGCCTTCACAGTCTCGGCGTGGCGTTTAACCAGATGGCGGATAACATCAATACGCTGGTGGCCAGCAAAAAACAGCTGATTGATGGCATCGCCCACGAGCTGCGCACGCCGCTGGTGCGCCTGCGCTACCGGCTGGAGATGAGCGATAACCTGACAGAGGCGGAGTCCGCCGCGCTGAATCGCGATGTGGGCCAGCTGGAGAGCCTGATTGAAGAACTGCTGACCTATGCCCGGCTGGACCGTCCGCGGGTCGACCTGCATCTGCAGTCGTTCGACCTGGCGCAGTGGCTGCGGCTCTATATTGCTGATGTACAGAGTATGCAGCCGCACACGCAGATCGCGCTGGATATTCCGCAGCTGCAGAATACCGGCAGCGCCGACATGCGGCTGATGGAGCGGGTGCTGGATAACCTCGTCAATAATGCGTTGCGCTACGCTACTGAGCGGCTGCGCGTCAGCCTCTGGTTTGACGGCACAACCGGCATTTTGCAGGTAGAGGATGATGGTCCCGGCATTCCGGCCGAAGAGCGCCAGCGGGTTTTTGAGCCTTTCGTTCGTCTCGATCCCAGCCGCGATCGCGCGACCGGCGGCTGCGGCCTCGGGCTGGCTATCGTCCATTCGATTGCCCAGGCGCTGCAGGGTCAGGTGGTGATCGAGAGCTCGCCGCTCGGCGGCGCCAGCGTTCGCTTTTGCTGGCCGGTTGATTTACCCTTGCGTGAGACACCCCCCCGCTTACCCGCTTAAGGAGATCTGGCTGTGACATCAGCTTATCAGGAACTTACCCGCACGTTTCAGCGCCTTTCCCGTTTCGGTCACCTCGGTGCGATTGCCGGGGTTGATATGCAGACTACCATGCCGCCCGGCGGCAGTCAGGCGCGTGGCGAAGCGCTGGCCGAACTCAGCGTATTTATGCATGAGCTGCTGACCGCGCCGGCGCTGGAAGGGCTTTTCTCTGCTGCTGAGCAGGAGTCGCTGAACGATGTTGAGCAGGCAAACGTGGCGGAGATGCAGCGCGCCTGGCGTCAGGCAACGCTGCTTCCCGCCGCGCTGGTCGAAGCAAAATCGCTGGCGGGCTCGCGCTGCGAGCATGCGTGGCGATCGCAGCGCCCGGCGAATGACTGGCAGGGCTTCAGCGCTAACCTCAAAGAGGTTGTCCGACTGAGCCGGGAAGAGGCGCAGCTGCGCGCCGCTGCGGCCAGCACGTCGCGCTATGACGCGCTGCTGGATCTGTATGAGCCAGGCATGACCAGCGCCCGGCTTGACGCCACTTTTGGCGCGCTGAAAAGCTGGCTGCCTGATTTACTGCAGCGGGCGGTGGCAAAGCAGGCGCAGGCGCCGCTTCAGCCGCTGGGACCCTTTGCCGTTGAGTCACAGAAGCAGCTGGGGCTGAGCGTAATGAAGCTGCTCGGCTTCGATTTCAATCATGGTCGTCTGGATGTCAGCGCCCACCCTTTTTGCGGCGGTGTGCCGGACGACGTGCGCATCACCACGCGCTACAACGAAAGCGAGTTTCTCAGCGCCATGATGGGTGTGATCCATGAGACCGGGCACGCGCGCTACGAACAGAATCTGCCACAGCAGTGGCGCGGTCAGCCGGTGGCCCTGGCGCGCTCTACCGCGATTCATGAGTCGCAGAGCCTGTTTATGGAGATGCAGCTGGGCCGCAGCCGCGCCTTTTTGCAGCATATTCAGCCGCAGGTTGTCGCGCTGATGGGTGAGCAGCCTGCGCTGGAGACGCCTAACTTTATTCGTCTGGCGCAGCGCGTCAAGCCTGGCTTTATCCGCGTCGATGCCGATGAGCTGAGCTATCCGGCACACGTTATTCTGCGCTATGAGATTGAGCGCGCGCTAATTGAAGGTGAGATTGAGGTAGAGGATATTCCGGCGCTGTGGGATGAAAAAATGCAGCAGTCGCTCGGCATTGATACCCGTGGCAACTATCGCGATGGCTGTATGCAGGATATCCACTGGACCGACGGCGCGTTCGGCTATTTCCCGACCTATACGCTGGGCGCGATGTATGCGGCACAGCTTTATCAGGCAGTTAAGCGCGCGATCCCGCAGCTGGAGACGCTGATCCTCAACGGCGAGCTGCAGCCGGTATTTGACTGGCTGCAGCAGAATATCTGGCAGCACGGCAGTCGCTTCCCGACTGAACAGCTGCTGCGCAACGCCACCGGTGAAGCGCTGAATCCGGACTATTTCCGTCAGCACCTTGAGCAGCGCTACCTCGCCGATTGACCCCGCAGGCGGCCGCACCGGCCGCCGTTTTTCCGCCTTGTACAATCCGTTACACGCCGATACCAATCCCTCACGGAAAGCGAAATCGCTTTTTCATATAGTGTTTTCACCGGCCCCGCAGTGGGCTACATATGAAAAAATAGTCCGAGGATTAAGCGATGAAAAAATTATGTGCACTGGTAATCGCCGCTGCTATGGGTCTCTCTTCTGCTGCTTTTGCTGCTGAGACAACCGCTGCTCCGGCGGCAACTGCCACCACCAGCTCCACTACCGCTGCGCCAGCTAAACATAAAATGGTGCATCACAAACATAAAGCTGCTGCGCAGAAAGCCCAGGCTGCGAAAAAGCATCATAAAAAAGCAACCAAGCCTGCTGAACAGAAAGCGCAGGCCGCTAAAAAGCATCACAAAAAATCAACTCAGCCCGCTGCACAGAAAGCGCAGGCTGCCAAAAAGCACCACGTGAAATCCGCTAAACCTGCTGCACAGAAAGCGCAGGCGGCTAAAAAGCACCACGCTAAAGTTGCGCAGAAAGCGCAGGCAGCTAAAAAGCATCACAAAATGAAAAAATCAGCGAAATAAGTTCGCGCCAACACCACGATGTTGTTTAAAACACCCGGTTATGCCGGGTGTTTATTTACTGGAGTAGCGAAAAATGGTGCGTCGCTATCGCTTCGAAATTATTCTCTTTGTGATGATTCTCTGCGGCATTGTCGCGGCCAGTTTTTTTATTTGATGGCTGTAGCGCGCTGATTACTCCGATATTTCTCCCTTTTTTACCGCTCACCGACTATAGTTATCGCCTAAGCGTGATAACAAAAACTCCCTTTTATTCTCCCTGTCGAGAGAACTATGCGCCTGGCAATTCTGTTATTTATTGGTATTTTCGGCTTTACCCTCACAGCACACGCCGATGATGAAGACGGGCTGAGTCCCGAAGAGATCAAGACGCTGTTTTTTGGTAAAGACCATCGCCAGGCAATAAGCGACGTGGCCGCTGCGCCCTGGGATGCCATTGGTCAGCTGGAGACGGAAAGCGGCAACCTCTGCACCGCCACGCTGATCTCTGCTCATCTGGCCCTGACCGCCGGCCACTGCCTGCTGACACCGCCAGGCCGGTTCGATAAGCCGGTTGCGCTGCGCTTTATAGCGGGTGAAAAAGGCTGGCGTTACGAAATTCACGATATAGATGCCCGGGTTGAGCCGTCGCTGGCGCGGCGCCTGCAGGCCGATGGCGAGGGCTGGATTGTGCCCTCTGCCGCCGCGCCTTACGATTATGGTCTGGTGATCCTGCACAACCCCCCTTCAGGTATTGTGCCGATCCCGCTGTTTGATGGCTCTCGCAGCGATCTCACCGCCGCGCTCAAAGAGAGCGGACGCAAAGTCACGCAGGCGGGTTATCCGGCCGATCACCTCGATTCACTCTATTCGCATAGCGACTGTATAGTCACCGGCTGGGCGCAGCGCGCCGTGCTTTCGCACCAGTGCGATACGCTGCCTGGCGACAGCGGCTCCCCGCTGCTGCTGAAAAAAGATGATGGCTGGCAGCTCATCGCCGTACAGAGTTCGGCTCCGGCGCCGGTCGATCGCTATCGCGCGGACAACCGGGCCATTGCCGTGACCTCGTTTAAAGATAAACTCGAAGAGCTGGCTGAGTAAGCAGGCAGGCGCGCGATCACGCACACCTGCATGCGTTATGCATTCAGCTCAGCTGCTCCATCGCCTGCAGCACCCGCTTATCTGAAACCGGATAGGGAGTACCCAGCTGCTGAGCAAAGTAGCTGATGCGCAGCTCTTCAATCATCCAGCGGATCGCCACTACATCGGCATCATCCCGGCGCTGCGGCGGCAGCTTGCTGCGCCAGACGTTCCACGCCTGTTCCACCGCCTGTACCTTCAGCATGCGGGCGCGGTCGCTGTGCGGATCGGCGGGCAGCTTCTCCAGACGGCGCTCGATTCCCTGCAGATAGCGCAGCGTATCTCCCAGCCGATCGTAGCCGTTGCCGGTGACAAATCCGCGATAGACCAGACCGCTCATCTGCTGTTTGATATCCGCCAGCGCCAGCGCCAGCGTCATATCCACGCGGCCTTTCAGAAATTTGTTGATATTGAACACGCAGGTGAGGATCTGCTCAACCTGCTGCGCAATCGTCACCACGGTGTCGTTCAGCTCCGCCCGCACTTTATCGCGCAGCTGCTCAAAATTCTGCTGCTGCCACGCGGGGCCGCCCGCCTCCGCCATTAGCTTATCCACGCCGCAGGCAATACAGTCGTCTATCAGCTCCAGCACTTTGCCATACGGATTAAAGTAGAGCCCGAGCTTGGCTTTATTCGGCAGCTTTTCATGCAGATATTTAACCGGTGACGGAATGTTCAGCAGCAGCAGGCGACGCTGACCGCGCCACATCATCTTCTGCTGCTCCTCTTCACTGTCAAACAGGCGGATCGCCACGCTATCTTTTTCATCTACCAGCGCCGGCCAGGCTTTGACCTGATAGCTGCCGCGTTTCTGCTCATAACTCTGTGGCAGGTCGCCAAAACTCCAGATGTGCAGGCCGCTCTGCTCCAGACCATCATCGGCAACCTTCGACAGCGTCTCCTGCACTTTGCCTTTCAGCGCCTGTTTCAGCTGATGCAGATCTTTACCTTCCTGCAGCTTGCGGTTGTGCTCATCCACAATGCGGAACGTCATTTTAAGGTGATCGGGCACCTGATCCCAGTGCCAGGCATCGCGCTCAATCGTCACGCCTGACATGCGCCGGAACTCACGCTCCAGCGCATCCAGCAGCGGCTGTGCCAGCGGCTGAACGCGACCGAGAAACGCTTCCGCGTAATTGGGGGCCGGCACAAAATTGCGGCGCAGCGGTTTGGGCAGCGATTTAATCAGCGCGATGATAAGCTCACGCCGCACGCCGGGGATCTGCCACTCAAAACCCGCTTCATCCACCTGGTTCAGCAGCGGCAGCGGGATATGAACGGTCACGCCATCCGCATCGGCGCCTGGCTCAAACTGATAGGTGAGCCGCAGCTTCAGATCGCCCTGCTGCCAGACATTAGGGTAGTCGAGCTGGCTGACCTTATCTGCCCCCTCTTTGATCAGCATCTGCTTGTCGAAGTTGAGCAGGTCCGGATTCTCTTTACTGGCCTGCTTCCACCAGCTGTCAAAGTGACGGGCAGAGACCACCTCTTTGCCCAGACGGCGATCGTAAAAAGCAAACAGCGTTTCGTCATCCACCAGAATGTCGCGGCGGCGTGACTTATGCTCCAGATCCTCAACTTCACTGCGCAGCTTCAGGTTGGTGCGGAAAAAGGCGTGGCGCGTCTGCCAGTCGCCCTCAACCAGCGCATGGCGAATAAACAGCTCGCGGCTCAGCTGCGGATCGATGCGGCTGTAATTCACTTTACGCGCCTGCACGATGGGCAGCCCGTAGAGCGTTACCTTTTCCGTAGCCATCACCGCGCCCTGTGCTTTCTCCCAGTGCGGTTCGCTGTAGCTGCGCTTGATAAGGTGCTGAGCCAGCGGCTCAATCCACTCCGGATCGATGCGTGCCGCCACCCGGCCCCACAGGCGGCTGGTTTCTACCAGTTCGGCCACCACGGTCCATTTGGGCGGCTTTTTAAACAAACCGGAGCCAGGGAATATGGCAAAGCGGGCGTTGCGCGCGCCGGTAAACTCCTGCTTCTCCGCATCTTTCTGTCCGATATGCGACAGCAGGCCGGTCAGCAGCGCACAGTGTACCTCACGATAAGGTGCCGGCTCGCTGTTGACGGGCATCCCCTGTTCACGCACGACCTGACGCAGCTGGGTGTAGATATCCTGCCATTCGCGCACGCGCAGATAGTTGAGATAGTCACTTTTACACTGGCGGCGGAACTGGTTGCCCGACAGCGCTTTCTGCTGCTCCTGGATATAGTTCCAGAGATTAACAAAGGTGAGAAAGTCAGACTCTTTATCAGCAAAGCGGCGATGTTTCTCATCGGACGCCTGCTGTTTCTCGACCGGCCGCTCGCGCGGGTCCTGAATCGAGAGCGCCGCCGCGATAATCATCACCTCGCGCACGCAGCCAAAGCGCTGCGCCTCCAGCACCATCCGCGCCAGCCGCGGATCCACCGGCAGCTGCGCCAGGGTACGACCAGAAGGCGTCAGCCGGTAGTGCTCATTTTCATTAAGAGTAATGGCGCCCAGCTCTTCCAGCAGCCGCACGCCATCCTGAATATTTCGTTTGTCAGGCGCTTCCACAAACGGGAACGCCGCAATATCGCCCAGCCCCAGGGCGGTCATCTGCAGGATCACCGACGCGAGATTGGTCCGCAGGATCTCCGGATCGGTAAAAGCGGCCCGGCTGAGGAAATCAGCCTCGGAGTAGAGCCGGATACAGATCCCTTCCGAAACGCGGCCGCAGCGCCCTTTACGCTGGTTTGCCGAAGCCTGTGAAACCGGCTCAATCGGCAGGCGCTGTACCTTGGTGCGATAGCTGTAGCGGCTGATTCGCGCGGTACCGGGATCGATGACATATTTAATGCCCGGCACGGTGAGCGAGGTCTCTGCCACGTTCGTGGCCAGGACAATGCGCCGCCCGCTGTGGGACTGAAACACGCGATTCTGCTCGGCATTGGAGAGACGCGCGTAAAGCGGCAGGATCTCGGTATGCGGTAAATCGCGCTTCATCAGCGCATCGGCCGTGTCGCGGATCTCACGCTCTCCGCTCATGAAGATCAATATATCGCCACGGCTCTCCTGCCCCAGCTCATCCACGGCGTCAAAAATGGCCTGCAGCTGATCGCGATCGCTCTCGTCCGCTTCTTCCGCGATAGGCCGGTAGCGCACCTCCACCGGGTAAGTCCGGCCTGACACTTCGATAATCGGCGCATTATTAAAGTGACGCGAGAAGCGCTGCGGATCGATAGTGGCGGAGGTGATGATCACTTTGAGATCGGGGCGGCGCGGCAGCAGCTCACGCAGGTATCCCAGCAGAAAATCGATGTTGAGGCTGCGCTCATGCGCCTCATCAATAATGATGGTGTCGTACTGCAGCAGCAGCCGGTCCTGCTGGATCTCCGCCAGCAGGATACCGTCGGTCATCAGTTTGACCTGCGTGCTGTCGCTGACCTGATCGGTAAAACGGACTTTATAGCCGATGGTACTTCCCGGCGCGGTCTCCAGCTCTTCCGCTATGCGGCTCGCCACGGTGCGGGCTGCCAGACGACGCGGCTGCGTGTGCCCGATCAGGCCTTTCACGCCGCGTCCCAGCGCGAGGCAGATTTTTGGCAGCTGAGTAGTTTTACCCGATCCGGTTTCACCGGCAACAATCACTACCTGATGATCGCGAATCGCGTCTGATATCGCCTGCTGCTTCTGGCTGACCGGCAGATTTTCCGGAAAGGTGATGCGCGGGGTGCCCGCCACGCGCCGGGCGATGCGCTGTTCGGCAACGCTGAATTCCTCCGCCAGCTCTGCGGCAATGGTCTGCTGTGCGGCGCTGTTTTTCACCTTTGCCGCACCCTGCAGACGTCGCTGCAGGCGCTGGCGATCGCGCAGCGTCAGCGCATCAAGCCGGGCCCAGAGTGGAGCTAAAGGTGATTCAATGGATGATGACATAGGGATGGATTACCTGTTAGTGCAGCACGGCGGAAACACGCGCGGCGCCGGGACGCTTTCCCGGCAGATTCAATCAATTACCGGACGCCATAATAGCATATTCTCAGCCTGCTGGCTGAGCCGCTCCGGCTGGCTTATTCAATTAATTCGAACATTGGCCTCGAATTATTACGCTTTTACGCTGCCGGTGAACGCCGTAGAGTATGGCGCATTGAGCGGGAAGCCCGCCGCATAACCCACAGGAACCTATTATGAGCCACGTATTAATTCTGAAGTCCAGTATCCTTGCCGGCTATTCACAGTCAGGCCAGCTGGCTGATTTTTACGCTGAAGAAGCGCGCGCCAACGGCGACAGCGTAACCGTACGCGACCTGGCTGCCGATCCGGTACCGGTACTGGATGGTGAACTGGTGGGTGCTCTGCGTCCTTCAGATGCGCCACTTTCTCCACGTCAGCAGGAGGCGCTGGCGCTCTCTGATGCGCTGATCGCTGAGCTGCAGGCGCATGACACCATTGTTATTGCGGCACCGATGTACAATTTCAACATCCCGACGCAGCTGAAAAACTACTTTGACCTGATTGCCCGCGCGGGCGTGACTTTCCGCTACACCGAAGCGGGTCCGGAAGGTCTGGTTAAAGGCAAACGTGCGGTGATCCTGAGCAGCCGTGGCGGTATCCACAAAGATACCCCAACCGATCTGCTGACGCCGTATGTGAAGCTGTTCCTCGGCTTTATCGGCATCACTGACGTTGAGTTTGTCTTCGCGGAAGGTATCGCCTATGGTCCGGAAGTGGCGACCAAAGCGACCGCTGATGCGAAAGATGCGATTAAACAGCGCGTCTCTGCCTGATTAATAAAAAAAGATATTCTGCTTCATTTTACCGGGCCTGAGCGCCCGGTTTTTTATTTTAACGTCAATATATCTTTGCTTCCCGGCGGCTGCCCGCTTTTTTAATTTACACTGCAGTATCACTCTCTCATTCTGCTTTACGATCTCAACCCTGTTACTGACAACCCGCGCCCGCATTTTAATTAAAGCGCAGCACCGCCCGACGTTTAATAAAAATCGAAATACGAAAGTTTCCTCACCAGTAACGTGGCACGATTAATCCGCAATCAAATCCAGCTGTGCAGGCTGTAATTACATTTGAACTTTTCCTAAAATAATAATTTTTTTACCAGGAGAATAATATGGCCTTACTGTTATGCTATATCCATGTAAGCGATACGCTGCCCGGACAAACTGCAACCGTTAACTCTTTTTCGGGTGTGAGCGACAAGATTAAAATGTTTGAGATGCCCATTAAAAGAACGGGTAACTATGACGCACAGTTGAATGCCAATGTTAAAAACACTCGCGAAATCGCTGTAATTGAAGCTAAAAAGAAGATTTCGCAGCTGACATCAGCTTTTGAAAAACTTCATGGCACGGGCAATCGCACGCCATCTTCTTCCGTAACACGCCCTATCGCTGCACCGGTTATAGCGACGGCTGTAGCAGCGCCAGTTGCGAGAGTACCGGATATCTCTATCGCCCGACTGAGTGTGTCAGCATCTTCTCTGGCAGAAGCAAAACCTGACCCTGTCACCACTCAGGCAAAAACTACAGCCGGGCATAAAGGCGCGCCCTCATTGCTAACCCAAATTAAGCATCAATTTGCGCAGTTCTGGTCATCGATAAAAAGTTATATTTCGTCACTGACAGATGCATTCCGGCAGCAACAGAGCGAAAAAATAGCACACTTTGAAAATACCGCCAGAACCAAATCTGAAGGCTGTAAATCAATGACTGAAATAATAAACGCATATGACAATAGTCCTTCCAATGCTCTCTTTCTTTATAACGCAGTAAAACAGGAGCTAATATTTAATGCTATAAGTGACATCATTGATCAGGCAGGAAAAGAAAATAAAGAAATCGATCTGCGTAAGCTATGCGATCAGGCTAATCGCTATGCGGTTAATTCAGGCGCTAACGCCAGATTTTTCACGCTATCAAAAAATAACACTATCGGGCACAATATAAAATATGGCGTACCAACTATGCAGCAGCGCGTCAGTCGGGTAGAGGAAGACATTGGAAGTAAAAACGCAACCTCCGCAACCTTACGTCGTAATTCGCAGAGCTTAAGTGGGCGCCAGCGTGCTAACTCAGTACAGTCAATAACCCGGAGGATGGTTAATGACGCCTATTCAAAACTGTTTAATGATATACACAATGACAAAAGAAATATTTATGGTGCACGCCACAGCTTCGACCGTAACGAAATGCGTGCCGCGCTGCTTGAAGGGCAGCCGGCGCTGACAGGCTTAAGCACCAGCAGTGCAGCATAATGTCTGACAGCAGCAGATCCTTCGCAAGCCACACCCGGTGGCGGGAAAGCGCTGAGCCTCCCGCCACCGGTTACTTCTGCAGCCACTGGCCGTTGATGCCGCGCACATATTCCCCTGCGCTGGCCCGGCTCACCAGCTTCTCTCCGGCAATCCGCGCGACGTCGCTGGTTGTGAGTTTGTTTTCCCCGGCAATGCGCTGATACGCCATCCGGCGGCCCTCATTGATACGACTCACCAGCGCCAGCGTGACCTCATCCTGCTGCCGTGCAGCAACATAGCCGCTCAGCGTTTCTCCGACCCGCCCCTGCTGCCGCGCCTCATCCAGCGTCAGCGCATGGGCAGACCCGGTCAGCAAAACCAGCAGCAGCGCAACGGCGCGTATTGTTCGGTTGCGGGCCATCAGAACAGCCCGCTCTGATTCTGCAGCAGCGCCTCGACATCTTTATCCACTTTAATGTGGATCTCATGTTCAATTTTCACATTCATATTTATCGTAATCGGCGCATCAGGAGCGGCCACTTCAATCCGCGGTACGCATCCTGCCAGCATAATGCTGCCTGCCAGCAGCGCACCTCTTAACCTCATCATCAGGGATCCCTCTTTGATGGCAGGGTGGCGTTCTGCTCCACCCAGGATTGTAAATTATCGCCAAAGCGCAGGCTGCGCCATAGCTGGAACAAATTCTCCTGATGACGATAGTTGAGATTGATTGTCTGGCGCCGGTTGCTGAATTGGCTGACGCCGGTGACCTGCGACTGCATCATCAGATTACCGGTATTATCCAGATCGAGTGTGGCCCAGGAGCGTGAAATCTCCAGATAACGCAGCCAGCTGAGCGCTGCCCCGGCGGCGACATTGTCTTTTACAATCGCGTCTGCCGTATCCTTATCCAGCCGAAACGTGAGCGGCCCGCTGTTAGCAATCCAGCCATTTCTGATCAGCCACTGCGGATTACTGAGCCACAGCGGCAGCTCGCCATTAACCTTACCCGACATAGCAAACTGTTTGGGCTTGAGTGCCGTCACCAGCCGGCTGAGATCGATCTGGCGCAGCGAAATCCTGGCCGCTTCGCGCTGCGGCATGCGCAGCGCCGGCATACTGACGTGCCCGCCCAGTAAATCGAGCGTCACGTTACTCAGGGTAAGCGGCTGTCTCTCCTGCCAGGGATAGTAACCCTGCAGATCGGCCGTGATATTCTGCAACGCAAACTGATTGTTAACCTCGCGGATACGCAGCGAAACCGGTCCGCGCCGTCCCAGCTGCCACTGCTGAGCGCGGTAGCGAAACGGCAGCGCAAAATCGATGCCGTTGATGTCACTGTCCGGCAGCTGCAGGCTGCCCTGCTGAACCGCAAAGAAGCCGCCTGCCTGAAATGCCTGGCTGGCTCCGGCTGAAAACGCGACCTGCGCCCGCAGCTCACCGCTGCGGATACGCATTTTTAAGTCGCTGCTGAGCAGCGGCTGGAACACGCGCAGCGACTGTGCCGGCCACCAGGCCTCCCCGCGTAGCCGCTCACCATCCCAGCGCCCGTGCACGCGCAGCGGGCCGATATCTTCAGCGCGCAGTTCACCGCGCCATAAAAACCGTGCCGGATCGCGACCTTTCACATCAAACGTCAGCCCTGCAGGCGGCAGCCAGCCGCCGTAGCTGAAGTGCGTTTGTCCCGCATCAAGACGAAAACTGCCTGCAAAACCGGGCTGCGTGCTATCCCGCTGCCAGCGCAGCGGCGCAGTGAGCCGGATACGCGGCCGGTCAATCTGCACCGGCCCCCACGCCAGTTGATTCAGGCCGGTATTGAGCGTATCCAGCGTAATGCGCTGATCCAGCCAGCTGCCGGTGCCTGCGACATCCCACTCTGCGTTAAACGGCTGCAGTTTGCCGTCGCCCCAGTAGCGCCAGCGCCAGCTGCCGCTGTCTGGCCAGAACGCAGCGGCGCGGCCATCCAGATGCAGCGTAAAGTGACCATAGTCGCGCTTATGCGCCGTCAGAATCGCCTGCAGCCGGCCATCAATGCCCTGCGCTGAAAGCGAAACGCCCGCCAGGGGCCAGCGTGCTTCATCCACTTCAGGGAGATCCAGCAGCTGACCGCGCAGGCGCAGCAGTGCGCCTGGCTGGAACGTCAGCGTCGGCGCGCTGAGTGCGCCGCGCAGCTCGCCGGGCAGGCTGCCATAGAGCTGCAGCCCGGCAAATTTACTCTCGCCGGTAATGCGCAGCGGCAGCGCGTTATCCGTTACGCGCAGCGGTCCCGGCCCTACGCTCAGTACCACATTACCTTTACCGCCGCGCCCCTGCGTCAGCAGATTCAGCCGCCCCTGCACGCGCAGGTTGTCCATCCCCTGCTGCCATCCGGTCAGAGTCAGCCCCACGCCGCCTGACAGCATCTGACTGGCCAGAGGCCAGCGCCAGCGCCCGTCGGCGATCTGAAACGTATCGCGGTCGCTCTGCCACGGCAGCTCAAGCAGCGGTGTCTCATCGCCCTGCTCCTGAACGATCAGCTTACCCTGCTGCTGCTGCCACTGCAGATCCAGCGTCAGCGGCTGCGGCCACTGAGCCACGCTTAGCTCACTCTGCAGCGAGCCGGTTACTGGCAAGCCATCCGCAAATGTGGGCAGCGCTACGCTGCCATGTAACGCCAGCGGTTGTGTCAGAAAAGGATGTTGTAACTTAAGAGAGTCGACCGTCAGCGTCTGGCCCTGTAAGCGTGCGCTCAGGCTGAGATTATCGCCGCGATAGCGCAGCTGCTGCTGTTCCGGTGCAAGCGTGAGATCGAGTTCACCGGCATAGTGCTGCCACGGCAGGACGGCCAGCCTGCCGATATGCACATCGGCCCCCGGCAGGCGCTGCTGCCAGTCGGCCAGCGTACGCGGTACGGCAGAAGCTGGCTGCGGCGGCAGCGACTGCCAGCAGGCGCTGTTAAGCGTGACGCGCTGTGCGCTAAGCTGCCAGCGCTGCTGTGAGCGGCCCAGCGCCACCTGCTCAACCTTAGCCAGCGTACAGCTGCCCGTCAGGTAACGCAGCTGCGGCAACGTCACTGCGCCCTGCTGCCAGCCCGGCCTGCCCTCAATTTCGATGCGCGTCTCATCCGGCAGCCAGATGCCGGCCAGCCGTGGCAGCCACTGCGTCAGCGTCAGCAGCAGGCCCAGCAGCAGCAGAATCAGCGCCAGCAAGGCGGCAAGTAGTCGGCGAAGGCCACGCGTCATGGCGGGTAACTATCCTGTTGTTTATATTTTCCTGCCGAAATGATGGCACGTAATCATTCGCAAATGAAGGTGTTAGCCTGGCCTGCTGCGTGAAGAAAAGCAAAGTCGCGCAGAAACCGTTATCCTTTAATGATACCGACATGGCATTTTTCAGGAGCGAAACAATGAAAGTTGCGGTTTACAGCACCAAGCACTATGACCAGAAATATTTTGAACAGGTCAACGCCCGTTTTGGATTTGAGCTGGTGTTCTTTGATTTTCTGCTCAGCGAGGATACGGCAAAAAATGCTGCCAGCTGTGACGCGGTCTGTATTTTCGTAAATGACGACTGCGGCAGAGCGGTACTGGAAGAGCTGGCGGCATTGGGCATTAAGTATATTGCCCTGCGCTGTGCCGGATTCAACAACGTCGATCTGCAGGCGGCTGCTGAGCTGGGCATGGAGGTAGTACGCGTGCCCGCCTACTCCCCGGAAGCGGTGGCGGAACACACGGTGGGTATGATGTTGGCGCTGAATCGCCGCATTCATCGCGCTTATCAGCGCACCCGTGACGCAAACTTTTCGCTTGATGGCCTGACCGGCTTCAACATGCACAATAAAACCGCAGGCGTGGTCGGTACGGGGAAAATCGGCGTGGCTACGCTGCGGATCCTGAAAGGATTTGGCATGAAGCTGCTGGCCTGTGATCCCTACCCGAGCGACGCTGCGCTTGAGCTGGGTGCAGAATATGTCGATCTGAAAACGCTGTTTGCCCGCTCGGATGTGATTACGCTGCACTGCCCGATGACGCCGGAAAATCATCATATGCTTAACGCGCAGGCGTTCAGCGAAATGAAAGATGGCGTGATGATCATCAATACCAGCCGCGGCGGCCTGATCGATTCGCAGGCGGCTATTGAAGCGCTAAAACAGCAGAAGATCGGGTCGCTGGGAATGGACGTCTATGAAAATGAACGCGATCTGTTTTTTGAGGACAAATCGAACGACGTTATTCAGGACGACATTTTCCGCCGCCTCTCTGCCTGCCACAACGTGCTGTTTACCGGACATCAGGCGTTTCTGACCGCAGAAGCCCTGACCGCCATCTCAGAAACCACGCTGGGTAATCTGCAGCAGCTCGATCAGGGCGAAGCGTGCCCGAACCGGGTTAAGCCCTGAAATGGTGCGCCCGCATCAGCGGGCGCACGTGCCACCCATGAGCGCCTGTTCATCGCAGCGGCGGCCGTTTGACAGCTGACACATGCCGATACGTGAACCATCCAGCTGGCGGGAAAATGCCAGCGTGCCCCCGGCACCGCTGCAGCTGCTTTCTGCCATCGCGGACATCACGACGTGCGGCTGGACGTGAGCCGCGGTCGCCTGCTGCGGCGGTTCGTTATCAGGGGTACTGCTGCAGGCGGAGAGCAGCAGTGCTGCACCAGCCAGCAGTAAAGAGGCAGCTTTCATTAGTCGGACTCCGGGGACAGGGGACAAAAAGTGCTCACAGCATATGACAGCCTCTGCTGTGAATCGAGTGCGGACATAGCTTTTTACAAAATTTCAGACCTTTCATTGCAAGCAGAATTATCCTGAAGAGAAGATTTTTGCCGGTTATCTTCTAAAATAATCCGTTATTTCAATTGCTCAGGGGAAATTATGTTAACCGATATGCTGTTACGCATCGCGCTGGCCGGCGTTCTCGGCGGGCTTATCGGACTTGAGCGTCAGATGCGGGCAAAAGAGGCGGGTCTGCGTACCCATATTCTGGTGGGGATCGGCAGCGCCCTGTTTATGCTGGTCTCGAAATATGGCTTTGCCGATATGCTCAGCAGCGACCATGTGGGTCTTGATCCCAGCCGCATCGCGGCGCAGGTCGTCAGCGGTATGGGCTTTCTCGGGGCCGGTACCATCATTATTCAGAAGCAGATCGTAAAAGGCCTGACTACCGCAGCGGGCCTCTGGGTTACCGCCGCCATCGGTCTGGTTATCGGTAGCGGCATGTATGAAATTGGCATTTATGGCACGCTGCTGGCGCTGGTCGTGCTGGAGGTTTTTCGCCGCCTCAGCCACTGGCTGATTGGCCGCCATCATACGCTGATCGTGCATCTGAAAGCCAAAAGCGTCCCGCTGGTGTTACTGGTGCTGCAGCGTGAAGGGATCCGCTACGGGCATATCGCGGTGGTCAACCGTGACGAAGAGAGCGGCCTGTGTGAACTCAGCGTAGAGGTCACACTCTCCCGCCGGGCACCGCGCCACAGCCTTTATGAGAAGGTCATGGATATTAAAGGGGTGCAGTCACTGGAGATGGTATAGAGGCGCAGACAGAGCAAAATTATTAGCCACGGATGCGGCAACAGATTAAAAGCGTTCACGCGAGGCTGGTATTCGCGCGCGCAATCCGTACCATACGCATCCATAACTACAGGTTTATGACCGCCAATGCGGGTTTCAGCCGCCTGTTCTGTTCGCCGGCACTCTCAAGCGTGAAAATAATGTCAGAAAATCAAGACGTAACAAAAAAAGAGCAATACAACTTCAATAAACTGCAGAAGCGCCTGCGCCGCAACGTCGGCGAAGCGATTGCTGACTTCAACATGATTGAAGAAGGCGACCGCATCATGGTCTGTCTCTCAGGCGGTAAAGACAGCTATACCATGCTGGAGATCCTGCGCAGCCTGCAGCAGAGCGCGCCGGTGAATTTTTCGCTGGTGGCGGTCAATCTCGATCAGAAGCAGCCCGGCTTCCCGGCGCATATTCTGCCCGCTTATCTTGAGACGCTGGGCGTGGAGTATAAAATTGTCACCGAAGATACTTACTCTATTGTTAAAGAGAAGATCCCGGAAGGCAAAACCACCTGCTCACTCTGCTCGCGTCTGCGTCGCGGTATTCTCTATCGCACCGCCAGCGAACTGGGCTGTACTAAAATTGCGCTCGGCCATCATCGCGACGATATCCTGCAGACGCTGTTTCTTAATATGTTCTACGGCGGCAAAATGAAAGGCATGCCGCCCAAGCTGATGAGTGATGACGGCAAGCATATTGTTATCCGCCCTCTCGCCTACTGCCGTGAAAAAGATATTATCCGCTTTGCTGAAGCGCGCCAGTACCCGATTATCCCCTGCAACCTGTGCGGTTCGCAGCCCAACCTGCAGCGTCAGGTGGTGGCCGATATGCTGCGCGACTGGGATAAACGTTTTCCGGGCCGCATTGAAACCATGTTCAGCGCCATGCAGAACATTGTGCCTTCGCATATGGCGGATATCAGCCTGTTCGATTTCAAAGGCATCCGCCATGGCGATGAAGTGGTTGATGGTGGTGATATTGGCTTCGATCGCGAGACGCTGCCGATGCAGCCCGCGGGCTGGCAGCCGGATGAGGATGCAGCAGCCACCGCGGAGCTGCGGCTGGATGTATTAGAGATAAAGTAGTTCTGCTGAGAACTACAAAGGCGCGTATCCCGGCGGGAACGCGCCTTTTTTTATTGATGCGGCGGCGGATCGCTGATGGGTGGCACATCGGGATCGTGCGGCGGCTCCGGCTCCGGAATGGGCTGCGGCTGCGGAACAGGCTCCGGAATCGGCACCGGGTCGGTTGGGATCGGTTCACTGGCGTGGATAGCTTGCATCGCTTTCTCCTGTTGCGGAACGTACTTTAAGCGTAGGAAAGCTTTGCTGAACAAGCCAGCATAAAAAAAACCGGCCCTGGGGCCGGTGTCAGAGGAATTAACTGTGCTATGCAGTAATTCGCAAACAGGAAGTAAGACAATATGGAGTACAACGCCCATCGCCTGACGTTGCATTCACCTGCGAAAGAGAGTGTGCCGCGATTTTCCGCAGGGTGAGTTGATATCGATCAGGTTTTCCCGCTTTTGCTACAGCCATTTGCGTTTTTTCAGCCATACCGCCACGCCCCCGACCATCAGCAGCAGGATCAGACAAAACAGCAGAAAACCGTGCTGCCAGTTACCGCCCGGAATGCCACCGAGGTTGACGCCAAACAGTCCGGTAAGAAAGGTCGCAGGCAGAAAAATCATCGCCATCAGTGACATGGTATATGTCCGGCGGTTCATCGACTCCGCCAGCAGCGAGGCGACCTCGTCAGCGAGGATGCCGGTGCGCGCCACGCCGGCGTTGAGATCGTCCAGGCCGCGGCCCAGACGGTCCGCCACGTCCTGCATGCGTCGCCGGTCGTCGTCACTCATCCACGGGAGTTTCTCGCTGGCCAGTCGCGCATAGACATCACGCTGCGGTGCCATATAGCGGCGCATGACGATCAGCTGCTTGCGCAGCAGCGCCAGCTCGCCTCTGGCCGGCACCTGCTGATCCATCAGCGCATCTTCCAGCTCAATAATCTTGTCATGCATATCTTCAATGAATTCGCTGGCGTGATCGGTCAGCGCGTCGCAGACATCCACCAGCCAGCTGCCGCCGTCTGCCGGGCCATTACCATGCTGCAGCTCATTGAGCACTTCATCTATCGCGTTGACTTTGCGGCGGCGCGTAGAGACGATCAGTTTGTCATTGATGAATACGCGCATCGCCACCAGCTGATCGGGACGCGAGTCGGCGTTGTGGTTCACGCTGCGCAGCACAATCATAAAGCCGTCGCCAAGCCGCGTGACGCGCGGCCGCATACTGTCGCCTGCCAGCGCATCGCGCACGGCATCGGGGATCAGCGGCGTATTCTGCAGCCACTCCGCGCTCTGGCGCTGCGCGTAATTCAGATGCAGCCAGCAGTGGCGCTCGCAGTGGATGATATCGTCATCTTTAATCGCGATAACGCCACCTTTGCCATCAAACTGACAGGCAATAATGGCATCTGATACCTGTAATGCTTTCCCTTCAATAACGTTCACGTCCCCACTCCACGCTCTCAATCAACAGGCTACAGTCTAGCGCCGCGCCTTTCAGTTGCAATCGCGCCGGTGTATGCAAACGTGACGCAAGGTACTCAGTGCTTTTCAATCCACAACTCGCGGCTGTAAGCCACATCTTCCGGGTTGGTGATGGGATAGCCTTTTACCCACGGTTTTATCAGGCGGCCGTTTGTATATTGATATAGCGGTGCGATGGGTGCCTGGTCGGCAATGATCTGCTCCGCTTTGTTGTAATCTGCATTGCGCGCCTGCACGCTGGTTTCGATACTCGCTTTCGCCAGTAGCGCGTCATACTCCGCGCTGTTGAAACGCGCAATATTCCCGCTGTGGCTGGCCGTCAGCAGACTGAGAAAGGTAGAGGGTTCGTTATAATCACCGACCCACGAGGCGCGGATCACATCAAAATTTCCGCTGTTGCGGCTGTCGATATAGGTTTTCCACTCCTGGTTTTGCAGCGTAACCTCTGCGCCCAGCGTCTTTTTCCACATCGAGGCGACGGCGATAGCAATTTTCTGATGGCTTTCTGAGGTGTTATAGAGCAGCGTCAGATGCAGCGGCTTAGCTGGACCGTAGCCCGCTGCCGCGAGCAGCGCTTTCGCCTGCGCATTCAGCTCCTGCTGGCTATGCTGCTGCAGATAGCTCTGCTGTGACGTAAAACCGGCCGTCACATCGGGAGTGAAATGCCACGCCGGCTTCTCGCCGGTCCCCAGCACCTTCTCCGCAATAATGCGGCGATCGATACTCCACGAAAGCGCTTTACGCACGCGCACATCAGCCGTCGGTCCTTTCTGCGTATTAAAGGCGTAGTAGTAGGTCCCGAGCTGGTCAGGGGTATAGACCTCACCCGGCAGACTCTTTTTCAATAGCGCAAACATATTTTTCGGGAATGATTCGGTGATATCGATATCCCCGGCGCGGTAGCGCTTAGTGGCGCTGGACTCTTCATTGATGGGCAGAAAGGTCACCTGCGTCAGCACTGAATGCTTGTCGTCCCAGTAATGTTTATTGCGCACCAGAACAATCTTTTCATTTACGACCCGCGTTTGTAACTGATAGGCGCCATTTCCCACCAGCTTGCCCGGTGCGGTCCACGCGTCACCTTCAGCCTGGATAACTTTTTGCGGCACGGGAAACAGCGCGGCGTTGGCCATCATGGCTGGCAGCCACGGCACCGGTCGTGACAGCGTCACTTTCAGATGGGTGGCATCGGTGGCCGTTACGCCCAGTTTCTCCGGACTCATGCTGCCTTTGGTAATCGCTTCCGCATTTTCAATACCGCTCAGCGCCGCAAACCAGGCAAAAGGCGAACTGTTTTTCGGATCGACCAGACGCTGCCAGCTGTAGACAAAATCCTGCGCAGTGACCGGGCTGCCATCTGACCAGCGCGCATCTTTGCGCAGCGTAAACAGCCAGATTTTATTGTCATTACTGCTCCAGCTCTCAGCGACGCCGGGCACAATCTGGCCTTTTGCATCCTGGCTGGTGAGGCCTTCAAACAGGTCGCGCATGACCTGAATTTCCGGCAATCCCACGGCTTTCATGGGATCAAGCGAGGCGGGTTCATCTTTGATGTGGCGAACAATTGTCTGCTGGCTGGCGAGCTGCGCGCCAGCCGGTATCTCAGCAGCAGTAGCCGGGAAAAACGTGCTGCTGACGATCAGCGCCAGCGCCGTGGGGAAAAACAGAGGCTTCATCATCACTCCTTAACAGAAAAAAGGGCGACCTGAAGTGCGTAATGTCGCCAGCAACTCCGGCAACTGTAACGCAAATTGCTGATTGGTATGTAGCTATTTCCCGGTTTGCTGTTTACCGTTAATGTAGTGCCGGACAGGCGCGCGCCCCGCTCGTTTGCAGAGCCGCTCACAGGAGAGCCTGATATGTCATTTCATCACCCGCGACCGCAGCGCGGTCAGCTTGATGCGGTCTGGCAGCAGTATGGGCGCTCGGCGCTCGGCGCCCCGCTGCTCTGGTTTCCGGCGCAGTCAGCTGATGAAGAGAGCGGACTGATTATCGCCGGCACTCACGGCGATGAGAACGCCGCAATCGCCACGCTTTCCGCCGCGCTGCGGACGCTGCCAGCCTCCCTGCGCCGCCATCATGTCATTCTGGCCGTGAATCCGGACGGCTGTCAGCTCGGGCTGCGCGCCAACGCGCGCGGCGTCGATCTCAACCGTAACTTTCCCGCCGCTAACTGGCAGCGGGGCGATACGCACTACCGCTGGAACAGCGCCGCTGACGCACGCGATGTGGTGCTCTCTACTGGTGAGAAGCCCGCCTCCGAACCCGAAACCAGCGCGCTGTGCCAGCTGATCCATCAGCTGCAGCCGCGCTGGGTGGTCTCATGGCATGAACCGCTGGCCTGTATCGACGATCCCCATCACAGCGCGCTGGCGCGCTGGCTGGGTGAGCAGACCGCATTGCCGGTGGTAAGCAGCGTGGGATACGCCACGCCGGGTTCTTTTGGCAGCTGGTGCGCCGATCTGGGGCTACTCTGCATTACGGCGGAAATGCCGCCGATTTCCGTTGATGAGGCGACCGAACGCTATCTTGAGGCGATGATTAATCTGCTGCGCTGGTAGGCGCCGCATTAAGTGTGCCATAGCTGAATGAGAGCGCGGGATCGACATCTGCTGCCAGCCAGGTCGGGCCATCCAGATCGGTGAAGGCGGCCTGTGAAACCAGCGGCAGCGCGGCCCGGATAGCGCGCGAGGTACAGAGCATACAGCCCAGCATCAGCGTAAATCCCTGCTCACGCGCGGTAGCGGCCAGCGCCAGCGCCTCTGTCAGGCCGCCGGTTTTATCCAGTTTGATATTGATCATCTCGTAGCGCCCCGCCAGTTCCGCCAGGCTGTCGCGCGTATGGCAACTCTCATCTGCGCAGATCGGCAGCGGATGGACAAAATTTGCCAGCACAGCATCCTGCCCGGCGGGCAGCGGCTGCTCCAGCATCGCAATATTGAGATCCGCCAGCAGCTGACAGCGTGCCGCCAGCCCTTCCGCTTCCCAGGATTCATTTGCGTCGATAATCAGGGTCGCTTCCGGCACCGCGCTGCGGATCGCTACCAGCCGCTCACTGATCAGATGATTATCCATTTTCACTTTGAGCAGCTTTGCACCATGCTGCCACAGCGCCAGCGCGCTGCTGGCCATCGCTTCCGGCGTATCGATACTGATGGTGCGCGCCGTGGCTACCTGCCCGGCCAGAGGGCGATCGCACAGCGCGGCCAGCGTCTGCCCATGCTGCTGGCGTTCCAGATCCCAGAGCGCACAATCAATGGCATTGCGCGCCGCACCCGCCGGCATCGCCTGCTGCAGCGCGCTTCGGGTTAAGCCCTGCTGCAGCGCGGGCAGCTGAGCGGCAATCTGCGCCAGCACTGAGGCCTCGCTCTCACCATAACGGGCATACGGGGTCGCTTCTCCGGTGCCTTTAATACCATTCTCTTCAATTTCCACCACCACAACCTGCGCTTCCGTCCGGCTGCCGCGCGAGATAACGAACGGCGAATGCAGTGGCCAGGCTTCAGGATAACTCTTCACTGTTCTCATTTTTACACCTTAAAATTGTGCGCCTGATGTGAAGCTGAGCGATTATTGTAAGAAAGGTAATCGTAAACCCCTAAAAATTATGGCATAAACTTTAACGGTTTTCGTAAAGTTGCGCGCTGCGCTGACTTTTCATTTAAAAAGGAGATTGTATGTCACAGAACGTTCACTTTCAGGGTAATCCTGTTCCGGTTGCCGGCCACTTCCCGCAGGCAGGCGAGCAGGCGCAGCCTTTTACGCTGGTCACTAAAGATCTGGCTGATGTTTCGCTGGCAGACTATGCCGGAAAGCGCAAAGTGCTGAACATCTTCCCGAGTATCGATACCGGCGTCTGCGCCGCCTCGGTTCGCAAGTTTAACGAGCGCTCCGGTGATACCAGCAACACCGTGGTGCTCTGCATTTCAGCTGACCTGCCGTTTGCCCAGTCACGCTTCTGCGGCGCGGAGAACGTCGCCAATGTGGTCACGCTTTCCGCTATGCGCGGCTCTGAGTTCAAAGAGAATTATGGCGTCGCTATCTCTGACGGCCCGCTAAAAGGCCTGACCGCCCGTGCGGTAGTGGTGCTTGATGAGAATGACAAGGTGCTTTACAGCCAGCTGGTCAATGAGATCACCGAAGAGCCCGATTACGATGCAGCGCTGGCCGCGCTGAAGTAAGTTGCTCATAAAAAAACCGTCCTTACGGGACGGTTTTTACTGTTCAGAACAGGCCAGCGCCGCTACTCGCTCTCTCCGCGCTTCTGCCCTAATCCATATTCACGCAGTTTATTGGCAATCGCCGTGTGCGATACGCCCAGACGTTTGGCCAGCTTACGCGTGCTGGGATAGGAGAGATAGAGCCGGGTCAGTACCGAACGCTCAAAGCGGCCGGTGATCTCATCCAGCGATCCCTCCAGCGCCTCTTCACCCAGCGACACATCCAGCGCCTGCTCCGGCAGCACGATATCCTGCGGACGCAGCTCATAACCTTCCAGCTGCGTCATGGCCCGATAGAGCGTGTTTTTCAGCTGCCGGACATTGCCCGGCCAGCTGTAGCGCGTCAGGAACGGCAGCAGCTGCGGTGACAGGCGCGGGCGCGGCAGCCCCTGCTCATCGGCAAAACGCGCCACAAACATCTCTGTCAGCGGCAGAATATCAAGCGGACGCTCGCGCAGCGGCGGCAGATTCAGCGTCAGCACGTTGAGCCGGTAAAAGAGATCCTCGCGGAACTCCCCGCGCTGTACCATCTCAATCAGGTTCTTTTGCGTGGCGCAGATCACCCGGACATCAACATGCACTTCATGATCTTCGCCTACGCGGCGAAAGGTCCCGTCGTTGAGAAAACGCAGCAGCTTGGTCTGCATACGCGGCGACATCTCACCGATTTCGTCCAGCAGCACCGAGCCGCCGCTGGCCTGCTCAAAAAAGCCCTTTTTCCCCTCCAGCGCGTTGGGATAGCGCCGGCCGCGTGGCCAAACAGCTCGCTCTCCGCCACGTCGTCCGGAATCGAACCGCAGTTGAGCGCGAGAAACGGTTTTTTACCGCGTGCGCTGCGCAGGTGGCAGGCGCGCGCCAGCATATCTTTGCCGGTGCCGGTATCGCCCACAATCAGCAGCGGCGCATCGTGCATCGCCAGTTTACGCGCCTGCTCAATGACCTGACGCATTTTAGGCGTCACCGCCACGATATGGTCAAACTCGGACTCATCCGTGACGCTGAGATTCTGCAGCTGACGTCCCATACGCGCCGTGGACTTCAGCGTGATCATTGCGCCCACCGGGTTATCGCCCTGCTCATCGCTGTCTGCAAGGTAGATGGGTCGCGCTTCCAGCAGAAAGTCACGCCCCTGAATCACCACATGCTGGGTCTGCGCCTCTACCCGTTCGCTCTCCAGCCAGCGCTGAAAATTAACGCCGCCAATCAGTGACGCCACGCTGTGATTGCGGATTTTCTGCTCATCCAGCGCAAACAGATGCTGTGCCGCCGGATTGGCCAGCTCAATTTTGCCTTTAAGATCGATAGAGAAGACCGGCTCCGGCATCGCCACCAGCAGCGCGCTGAGCGCGCGATGTTCGCGCTCAGAGGGCAGATATGCCACGGTACGCACGTCGGTGACGCCGGGCGTGCGCCGGATCTCTGCCATCAAATTGCTGAAAGCGTCAAACTCCAGCGCAGAAAAGCTGAGATAGATGCGGCCCTGCGGGGCAATTTCGATGCCGCGTAAATCGATATTGCGGGCGACCAGCAGGTCGAGCAGTTCACGCGCCAGACCGATTCGGTCATGACAAAAAACTTCCAAACGCATGGCAGTAAGCCTTAGTCAGGTTTTGATTTCAGAGATAATACGCTAACTTGCAGCACCCCAGAAGGGCTGTGTCATGAAAAGTTGACAGTGCAGCACAGATTCCCCTTTTCGCCGGGTCAGACAGAGCTGCTTATGCCAGTAAAAAACGAAAAAGGCAACGTTTACGTTGCCTTTTAGCATGGAAGCAGAATGAAAGTGGCAGGAACGTTGATTATTTAGCACTCTGCTCTGAGGCGGAGCTGCCTTTTGCCAGCGAGGTTTTAAGCTGGCTCACCAGGTCGCGGCGGAAGTCGCCAAGGCGGGGTTTATCCTCTTCCAGCCACGGCAGCGGACGGCACAGCTCCATCGCTTTTATGCCCAGCCGCGCGGTCAGCAACCCGGCACCGATACCCTGTGCGGCACGGGCTGAAAGACGCGCCGCGATATCCTGCGACATCCAGTCCATCCCCACTTCGCGCACCAGTTCGGACGCGCCGGCAAAGGCCATATTGAGCAGCACCAGACGAAACAGACGGATACGGCTGAAATAACCCAGTTCGATGCCGTAAATCGCGGCGATACGATTCACCAGCCGCAGATTACGCCAGGCGATAAACGCCATATCCACCAGCGCCAGCGGGCTGACGGCAATCATCAGGGTCGATTCCGCGGCGTGGCGGCTGATTTCACTGCGCGCCTGGCGATCGAGTACCGGCTGCACCAGCTGTGCGTAGAGCGTGACAATCTCGCGATCATTATGCGTCTCATGCAGCGCGGCATACCAGCGCTGCAGCGCCGGATGCGCCTGATCGAGCCGCGCCTGCTGCGCGAGATTTTCACAAAAGGCGCGTGCTTTGCCGATGCCGTGACTCTGCAGCAGGTCACGCGCCACATCGCGCGATTCTGCGCGCTGGCGCAGCCGCCACAGACGCCGCCACTCCGCAATCAGTGCGCCGGCGCCAGCCAGCACAATCAGCCCGCCTGCCGCCCCGCTGCCCAGGGCAAACCAGTCGCGCGCCTGCCACGCATCGTGCATAAACTGTACGCCCTGAGCCAGCAAGCTCACGGTGAACACCGCCACGCCGGCAGCGGCTATTTTACGCCACAGGCTGCGTTTAGGTCGCAGCGCCGCCTCCACCATCTTTTCACCGGCGCCTTCAGGCAGCGGATCTGCCCCGGTCGCTGCGACAAAATCGGCGGTTTTTACGTCAAACGTCTGCGCAGCACGCAGCGGCGGCTGCGCATCGCTGCTGAGCGGACGGGCAAAATCGATTCGCGCTTTTAACGGCGTCTCATCACTCATCGCAATTTATCTCCCAGTAAAAATTCCAGCGCGGCATCCATGCGGATATGCGGCAGAGGCCGGTCTATATCCAGCGATTGCGGCCGGAATTGCTCAAACTGAAACCCCTGCTGCTGCCAGAAGCTGTTCCCCGGCAAACGGGGCGGCACCTCACCCGGATAAACGGTGAGCGGCTCACCATCTGTCAGCCGCTCACCGCGCAGTGCCGGCAGCTTTTCGCCCCGGTGATCCACCAGGCCGCTTTCGGTAGCCTGTATAGCGGCCAGTCCGAGGCAATCCATGCTGATACCTTCAAATGCGGCGTTCTGCCAGGCATCCTGTACCAGCTGCTGCAGCAGCGACACCATATTGGCGTGCTGATCGGCGGTGATGTGATCGGCTTTCGTCGCGGCAAACAGCAGCTTGTCTATCACCGGGGAGAAGAGGCGCCGGAACAGGGTCCGCTGGCCGTAATGAAAACTCTGCATGAGCTGAGTCAGCGCCAGACGCATATCGTTAAACGCCTGCGGCCCGCTGTTCAGCGGCTGCAGGCA
Source organism: Pantoea eucrina (assembly GCF_002095385.1). Taxonomy (GTDB): domain Bacteria; phylum Pseudomonadota; class Gammaproteobacteria; order Enterobacterales; family Enterobacteriaceae; genus Pantoea; species Pantoea eucrina. The sequence continues at coordinate 95,411 of NZ_MIPP01000003.1, forward strand.
GTCCACCAGCACAATCTGCCGGTCAAAACGCAGAAAATAATTTTTATAGAAGCCTTTCACCACGTGCGAACAGTAGTAGTTATACCGCTGCTGCAGTACGGCAAAATTACTGCCGGCCGGCGCCTGTGCCAGTTTGCTCACAGCCTGCTCATCCGCATCGGGCCACGGGAAAAACTGCAGCGCCGGCGCGCCCGCCATCTCGCCCGGCAGCACAAAGCGGCCCGGCTGAATAAAGTGCAGCCCCTGGCTTTTGCAGTGGTGCAGATAATCTGTCCAGGCGGCGGCAATCTCTGCCAGCTGGTTTTCATTCGCGGGTGCCAGCGGATCGAGGTTATGGCAGAGCTCACGCCAGCGGGCTGACCATTTCTCTCTGTCGCCCTGCAGCAGTCCGCGCATCTGCCGCGACCAGCTGACATAATCCTGCGCCAGCATGGGCAGATCGAGCAGCCATTCACCGGGATAGTCAACGATCTCAAGATAGAGCGTGGCGGTATCTTTGAAGTGACGCAGCAGCGAGTTATCAGGCCGGTAGCGCAGCGCGAGGCACATTTCGCTGACGCCGCGCGTTGGGGTGGGCCATGCGGGTGGCGCGCCGTAGAGCTGAGCCAGCCCTTCATCATAGGTAAAGCGCGGCGTACCGAGCTCGCGCTGCGGCACGCGCTTGACGCCAAGTAAACGCTCTTCGCGTACCACTGAAAACAGCGGCAGGCGCGCGCCGTGATGGACGTTCAGCAGCTGATTGACCAGCGAGGTAATAAACGCGGTCTTGCCGCTGCGGCTCAGTCCGGTGACCGCCAGGCGCAGATGACGATCCACGCCGCGGTTCATCAGCGCGACAAGTTCATTTTGCAGTTTTTTCATCGTTCTCCCTGATGAATCGCGCTGACAGACGGCGAAACGCCCTGCTCAGCAGCGGTTCCAGGGCGGCCGCCAGCAACAGGCGCAGCGGACGGCGCGCCACCGATTTAACAGCCCAGCCGGCGAGCCCGCCGGGACCATATGTTACCGCACTGATAATGATGAATTTTCCGGCCGACTTCAACGCAGGCGTTGCGCGACGGCGCAGAGCAGTCATTCGCTGAGTATGCATAAAGCCCCTTATGAGTTGAGATGCGGACCCGCGAGGGTCCGGGGATCAGAGCTGACGAAAACGGCTGCGCACGCTGAAGGTTTCAGAGGTCACGTAACGCTCTACATCGCGAACGCTGCGCTCATCCTGGCTCAGGGTCAGCGCCAGCTCATCCAGCAGTTCACGGGCCGTTGGCTGCTTCTGATCCGGCAGCGTGGCCGGTTTCTCATCCAGCACATAGCCGAGAATAAAATAGGCGGTCACGGTGATCATAAACAGGCCAAAGAACAGTGACAGCACGACGATGACGCGCAGCAGACGCACCGGTATGTCGAGATATTCCGCTACGCCGGCACATACGCCGCGTACTTTGCCCTGCTGCGGAATGCGCCAGAGTTTGCGATCGCCTGTCATGGCTGCCTCCAGTTTGGATGCTCCGCATCAAGAATCGCTTCCAGCGCCTGAACGCGTTCGCGCATACGTTGCGCCTCCTGCGTCAGCTGCTGCAGCCGCTGCATATCATTATTTGACAGTTCACCTGCGCTGCGCCGGTTGCTGTAATGCAGCCATAACCAGATGGGTGCGACAAACAGCACAAAAATCGTCAGGGGTATGGCAAGAAAAAGTGCGCTCATTGACTCTCCTTAATCATCTACACCGTTTCAGCCGGGCCCGAAAACGGGCCCGGACGCGATCACTCACCGCGGTTCATTCTGGCTTTCAGTGCGGCAAGCTGCTGGCTGATTTCATCATCAGCTTTCAGCTCAGCAAACTGCTGATCCAGCGTTTTTGATTTACCAAAGCGCTGGCTTTCCGCTTCAGCTTCCATATGGTCGATACGACGTTCAAAGGACTCAAAGCGCGCCATCGCATCATCAATTTTGCCGCTGTCGAGCTGACGACGAACATCGCGTGATGAGGAAGCCGCCTGATGGCGCAGCGTCAGCGCCTGCTGGCGGGCGCGGGTTTCACCGAGCTTATTTTCCAGCTCGCCGATCTCGCCTTTCATTCGCTCCAGCGTTTCATCCACCTGCGTTGATTCCTGCTGCAGCAGGCTAATCAGATCGGTGAGTTTCTGTTTCTCAATCAGCGCAGAGCGTGCCAGATCCTCTTTCTCTTTGCTGATAGCCAGCTCCGCTTTTTCCTGCCACTCCGACTGCTGGACCTCAGCCTGTTCAATACGGCGCAGCAGCTGCTTTTTCTCAGCCAGCGCGCGCGCTGAAGTTGAACGTACCTCAACCAGCGTGTCTTCCATTTCCTGAATCATCAGGCGTACCAGTTTCTGCGGATCTTCTGCGCGCTCAAGCAGCGAGTTAATGTTAGCGTTTACGATGTCAGCGAAACGAGAAAAAATACCCATAATGATGTTCCTCAATATTGTCATGTATATGGTCGGGACGCCTGTAGTGCTTACAAGATGCGTGCCAACTTTTAAGTAACTGATTTTATTGAGTGCGCTGGGTTTACATTCCTGCTGCGAAAGGCCAGGATGAGTAAATTACACAACTGTTGGTGAAATTCATCATGGCTAATGGCAACGATAACCTGCTGGGCGAGTCGAATAATTTTCTTGAGATGCTGGAGCAGGTGTCTCAGCTGGCACCGCTGGAAAAACCGGTGCTGGTCATTGGTGAGCGCGGCACCGGTAAAGAGCTGATCGCCAGCCGGCTGCACTATCTGTCTGAACGCTGGCAGGGCCCTTTTATCTCGCTTAACTGTGCAGCGCTTAATGAGAGCCTGCTCGACTCGGAACTCTTCGGGCATGAGGCGGGCGCTTTTACCGGCGCGCAGAAGCGTCATCTTGGCCGCTTTGAGCGCGCCGACGGCGGCACGCTGTTTCTTGATGAGCTGGCGACCGCACCGATGCTGGTTCAGGAGAAGCTACTGCGCGTAATCGAATATGGCCAGCTGGAGCGCGTTGGCGGTAATCACGCGCTGCAGGTTAATGTACGCCTGGTCTGCGCCACCAATGAAGATCTGCCCGCGCTTGCTGCTGCCGGAAAATTCCGGGCGGACCTGCTGGATCGTCTCGCCTTTGATGTGGTGCAGCTGCCGCCGCTGCGCCAGCGACGCAGCGATATTCTGCTTATGGCGGAGCATTTTGCTATTCAGATGTGTCGCGAGCTGCGTCTGCCGCTGTTTCCCGGCTTCAGCGAACGTGCGCAGCGGGAGCTGCTGGATTACCACTGGCCCGGCAATGTGCGCGAACTGAAGAATGTCGTGGAGCGTTCCGTGTATCGTCACCGCAGCACCGAAGAGCCGCTGGACACGATCATCATCAATCCGTTTGCTTCACGTGCCACAGATTCAGCAGAGCCGCAGCGCCCTGCCGAATCTGCAGTCCTGCCCGCGCTGCCGCTCGATTTGCGCCAGTGGCAGTATCAGCAGGAGCGCGCGCTGCTGGAAGTGAGCCTGCAACAGGCAAAGTTTAACCAGCGGCGCGCGGCCGGGCTGCTGGGTGTGACCTATCATCAGCTGCGGGCAATGATGAAAAAGCATGATATTCAGGTACGGGATGAGGGTGAGCAGTAAGGTGGCAGCAAGGCGGCAAGTGAAGCAGCGACCGGGAGCATACATCAGTATGTAACCGCTTCTGCTGAACGCGGCCAGTGCAGCTGCCGCAGACCAGACAGCCTTTTTTCAAACTGACTGGTGTGGCAGCAAGGCGGCAAGTGAAGCCGCGACCGGGAGCATACATCAGTATGTGACCGGTTCTGCTGAACGCAGCCAACGCCGCTGCCGCGCCAGTCAGGAAGAAAAAAAAAGCCCGCACAGGGCGGGCAACATAATACTGGAAGCAATGTGAGCAATGTCGTGCTCTTCTCCGGCAGAGCCACCGGTGAAGCGCAGGTGAATAATAATCATTCCTATTATCATCTGTAAAGCTTTATTGAGAATTTTTCTCATTCCCACACAGTTACTGCGCCTGCTTTCTGGACGATATGGCTGTTATTGCTGCTGGCGTGCGGGGGAGTTTGGGAACTCTTACCGGTTTGCGATACACTCTGGCTATTGCCTCAGAATCGTTGAGTTCTATGCTAAAAATTCTCTTCTCGCTGCTGCTGAGTTTCAGCGCTTTGAGCGCGTCTGCTGCGCCTGCGGAATCGATCCGTCAGACCGGCTTTGTCTATTGTGTAAACGGCAGCGTTAACACTTTTAACCCGCAGATGGTCAGCAGCGGCCTGGTGGTTGATACCCTGGCCGCGCAGCTCTACGACAGACTGCTGGACGTTGACCCTTACACTTATCGTTTAATACCCGATCTGGCGCAGAGCTGGGAAGTGCGCGATAACGGCGCAACCTACCGGTTTCATCTGCGGCGGAATGTCTCTTTCCAGCATACCGCCAGCTTTACGCCCCGCCGCACGCTGAACGCCGATGATGTGGTATTCAGTTTTGCGCGGATGTTTGACCGGCATCATCCGTGGCATAATGTTAACGGCGGCAGCTATCCCTATTTTGACAGCCTGCAGTTTGCCGACTCCGTCCAGAGCGTCAAAAAGCTGGATCGCTATACCGTGGAGATCCGCCTGAACGCGCCTGACGCCTCTTTTTTATGGCATATCGCTACCCACTACGCGCCGGTACTGTCACAGGAGTATGCCGCGCAGCTGGATGCCAAAGGGCAGCAGGAGAAGCTGGATCGCGAACCGGTGGGCACCGGCCCCTATCAGCTGAGCGAGTATCGTACCGGGCAGTATCTGCGTCTGGCGCGCAATCCCTGGTACTGGAAGGGCATACCGCGCCTGCAGCAGGTGGTGATTGACCTGGGCGTTGGCGGCACCGGACGCCTGTCAAAACTGCTGACCGGCGAGTGTGACGTACTGGCTTATCCGGCGGCGAGCCAGCTCTCGATCCTGCGCGACGATCCGCGTTTGCGCATGACGCTGCGCCCCGGCATGAATATCGCTTATCTGGCGTTTAACACCCGCAAAGCGCCGCTGGACCGGCCTGAAGTGCGGCACGCGCTGGCGCTGGCAATCAATAATGAGCGCCTGATGGAGTCCATTTATTACGGCACGGCGGAAACTGCGGCGTCTATCCTGCCGCGCGCCTCGTGGGCCTATGACAGCGACGCCCGCGTAACGGAATATAATCCGGACAAATCGCGCGCGGCGCTGAAAGCCCTCGGCATCGAAGACCTGACGCTGCGTCTGGTGGTGCCAACCACCTCCATGTCCTGGAACCCCAGCCCGCTTAAAACCGCCGAGCTGCTGCAGGCGGATCTGGCGCAGGTCGGCGTTAACGTTATTATCACCCCGGTTGAGGGCCGCTTTCAGGAAGCGCAGCTGATGGCGATGAACCACGATTTAACCCTGAGCGGCTGGGCCACCGACAGCAACGATCCTGATAGCTTCTTCCGTCCGCTGCTCAGCTGTGCGGCGATCCGTTCCCAGACCAACTATGCTCACTGGTGTTCCCCGGCGTTCGATGAGTCTCTGCAGCGCGCCCTGCTCTCTCAGCAGCTCTCCGCGCGGATTGAAAGCTATGACCATGCACAGCAGCTGCTTGCTCAGGAGCTGCCGGTATTGCCGCTCGCCTCTTCACTGCGCGTGCAGGCGTACCGGCACGATATTCAGGGGCTGGTACTGAGTCCGTTTGGCAACGCCTCTTTCGCCGGCGTACATCGTGATGAGCAGAGCGGAGAGTAACCGATGATTATCTATTTACTGCGCCGTTTGCTGCTGCTGGTGATCACCCTGTTTCTGCTGTCGCTGGTGAGCTTCAGCCTGAGCTATTTCACCCCAAACGCGCCGCTCGAAGGCGCGTCGCTTCTCGATGCGTGGTGGTTCTGGACCCAGGGTTTGCTGCAGTTTGATTTTGGCGTCTCCAGCATTAACGGGCTGCCGGTTGATCTGCAGCTGCGTGAAGTCTTCCCCGCCACGCTGGAGCTGTGCGTGCTCGCGTTTATGCTCGCGCTGCTGGCCGGTATTCCGCTCGGTATCTGTGCCGGGGTCATGCGTAAAAAATGGCCGGACAGAGCGATCAGCGCGCTGGCGCTGCTGGGCTTTTCCATGCCGGTATTCTGGCTGGCGCTGCTGTTTACCCTGTTTTTTTCACTAACGCTCGGCTGGCTGCCGGTATCGGGTCGATTCGACCTGCTTTATCCGGTGCAGAATGTCACCGGGTTTGCGCTGATCGACGCCTGGCTGAGTCCGTCGCGCTGGCGTCATGAGATGCTGCTGAGCGCGCTGTCACATATGGTGCTGCCTGTGATCGTGCTCGCCGTAGCACCCACCACCGAAGTGATCCGGCTGCTGCGCATCAGTACCAGTGAAGTGATGGATAAAAATTATGTTAAAGCGGCGGCTACCCGCGGCCTGTCGCGCTTCACCGTAATCCGCCGTCACGTGCTGCATAACGCTCTGCCACCGGTGATCCCGCGGCTGGGACTGCAATTTTCGACCATGCTGACGCTGGCGATGATCACCGAAGTCGTTTTCAACTGGCCGGGTCTGGGACGCTGGCTGATTAACGCCATCCGCCAGCAGGATTATGCGGCCATTTCCGCTGGCGTAATGGTTGCGGGCGGGCTGGTGATTATCGTCAGCGTTCTCTCTGATATTCTTGGCGCCGCCCTGAACCCGCTAAAGCACAAGGAGTGGTATGCCCATCGATAACGTTTACGCCGAGAAGCGGCTGCCAAGCACGCTGCGCCTCAGCTGGCATCACTTCTACCGCGATACGGGCGCGATGATCGGCCTGTATGGCTTTGGCACGCTGCTGCTGCTCTGCCTGTTTGGCCGGCTGATCGCGCCGTATGGCATCGATCAGCAGTTTCTGGGCTATCAGCTGCTGCCGCCCTCCTGGTCACGCTACGGCGACGTCTCATTTTTCCTCGGCACTGACGACCTGGGCCGTGATGTGCTGAGCCGCCTGCTGAGCGGCGTGGCGCCGACGGTGGGTTCCGCGCTGGTGGTGACGCTGCTGGCCGCGCTGGCCGCGCTGCTGCTGGGTATTCTGGCGGGCATGACGCGCGGCGTGCGTTCCGCCGTGATGAACCACGTTCTGGATACGCTGCTGTCAATTCCGTCACTGCTGCTGGCGATTATCGTGGTTGCTTTTCTCGGGCCGCAGCTGGCGCACGCCATGCTGGCGGTGCTGCTGGCGCTGATCCCGCGGCTGGTACGGGAGATCTACACCGCCGTGCACGATGAGCTGGAGAAAGAGTATGTTGTGGCGCTGCGTCTGGACGGCGCCCGCAATCTCAGCATTCTCTGGAACGCGGTGCTGCCCAATATCCTGCCGCTGCTGATTGGTGAGTTTACCCGCTCACTGTCGATGGCAATCCTGGATATCGCCGCGCTGGGCTTCCTGGACCTGGGCGCACAGCTTCCTTCGCCGGAATGGGGAGCGATGCTGGGAGATGCGCTGGAGCTGATCTATGTTGCGCCCTGGACGGTGATGCTGCCGGGTGCGGCGCTGATGATAAGCGTCCTGATTGTTAACCTGCTGGGCGACGGTATCCGTCGCGCGGTTGAGGCGGGAGCTGAATAATGCCGCTACTGGATATCCGCAATCTGACGATTGAGTTTATGACGCCCGAAGGGCCGGTCAAGGCGGTGGACCGCATTAACCTGACGCTGAGCGAGGGAGAGATCCGCGGGCTGGTGGGGGAATCAGGCTCCGGAAAAAGCCTGGTGGCTAAAGCGATCTGCGGCGTTACGAAAGATAACTGGCGCGTTACCGCCGATCGTATGGTGTTTGACGACATCGATCTGCAGCGTCTTTCGCCGCGCGAACGGCGTAAAATCATGGGGCACAATGTCTCGATGATTTTTCAGGAGCCGCAATCCTGTCTCGATCCCTCGGAGAGCGTCGGCCGCCAGCTGATGCAGGCGATCCCACGCTGGACGCATAAGGGCCGCTGGTATCAGCGCCTGTGGTTCTGGCGCAAAGCACGCGCTATTGAATTACTGCACCGGGTAGGTATTCGCGATCACAAAGATATTATGCGCAGCTTTCCCTACGAACTTACCGAGGGCGAGTGTCAGAAAGTGATGATAGCGATTGCGCTGGCAAATCAGCCGCGCCTGCTGATTGCCGATGAGCCGACTAACGCCATGGAGCCTACCACCCAGGCGCAGATATTTCGCCTGCTGAGCCGCCTGAACCAGAATAACAACACCACGATTCTGCTGATCAGCCACGATCTGCGCACCATGAGCAAATGGGCTGACCGCATTAACGTGATGTATTGCGGACAGACGGTGGAGACCGCGCAGAGCGAAGAGCTGATGAGCACGCCGCACCACCCCTACACGCAGGCGCTGATCCGCGCGATGCCCGATTTTGGCAGCGCGCTACCGCACAAAAGCCGTCTGAACACGCTCTCCGGCGCGATTCCGTCGCTGGAGCATCTGCCGATTGGCTGCCGGCTTGGCCCGCGCTGCCCCTACGCGCAGCGCAAATGCGTTGAAACGCCGCGCCTGACCGGCAGTAAATCGCATCTGTTTGCCTGTCACTTTCCGCTTAACCGGGAGCGTCAGTAATGGAAACCCTGCTGGAAGTACGCAACCTGAGCAAAACCTATCGCTATCGCACCGGGCTGTTTCGTCGCCAGCACGTCGAGGCGGTAAAAAATGTCAGTTTTACGCTGCGTGAAAAGCAGACACTGGCAATCATTGGCGAGAACGGCTCCGGCAAATCCACGCTGGCCAAGATGCTGAGCGGCATGGTGGCTCCGAGTGCCGGTGAAATGCTGATTGACGATCATCCGCTGAGCTATGGCGACTACGGCTATCGCAGCCAGCGCATCCGGATGATTTTTCAGGACCCGTCGACCTCGCTGAATCCGCGCCAGCGCGTCAGTCAGATCCTCGACCTGCCGCTGCGTCTGAATACGGAGCTGGATGATGAGGCGCGCGAGCAGCGTATTATCAGCACGCTGCGTCAGGTCGGGCTGCTGCGCGACCATGCAGGATACTATCCGCATATGCTGGCGCCGGGCCAGAAGCAACGCCTGGCGCTGGCGCGGGCGCTGATCCTGCAGCCCAAGGTGATCGTGGCCGATGAGGCGCTCGCCTCGCTGGATATGACCATGCGCTCTCAGCTGGTTAACCTGATGCTGGAGCTGCAGGAGAAACATGGCATCGCCTATATCTACGTCACGCAGCATCTTGGCATGATGAAACATATCAGCGATCAGGTGCTGGTGATGCATCAGGGTGAAGTGGTTGAGCGCGGCGGCACCGCGGATGTTTTAGCCTCGCCGCTGCATGAGCTGACCAAAAGGCTCATCGCCAGCCACTTTGGTGAAGCGCTGACCGCTGAAGCCTGGCGGCGCGCGCTCTGAATGCCGCCCGTCTCGCGGAAAACGCGGTGCGGTTTACCGTATTTGACACAGACGTGCTAGAATCCGCACGTCGATTAACGTCGGTCGTATACTTTTTAATCATCACGACCGCCAACAACAATGACCATAAGGATTACAGCTATGGGTTTTCTTTCCGGTAAGCGCATTCTGATTACTGGCGTTGCCAGTAAACTCTCCATCGCCTACGGTATTGCGCAGGCGATGCATAAGCAGGGCGCAGAACTGGCTTTCACCTACCAGAACGACAAACTGAAAGGTCGTGTGGAAGAGTTCGCTAAAGAATTGGGTTCAGACATTGTTCTGCCTTGCGATGTTGCAGAAGATGAGAGCATCACTGCCCTGTTCACTGAGCTGGCAAAAACCTGGCCAAAATTTGACGGTTTCGTGCACTCTATCGGCTTTGCCCCGGGCGATCAGCTGGATGGTGACTACGTCAATGCCGTGACCCGCGAAGGTTTTAAAATCGCGCACGACATCAGCGCTTACAGCTTCGTGGCAATGGCCAAAGAGTGCCGCGCGATGCTGAACCCGAATGCAGCCCTGCTGACCCTCTCTTATCTGGGCGCAGAGCGTGCTATTCCAAACTACAACGTTATGGGTCTGGCGAAAGCGTCGCTGGAAGCTAACGTACGCTACATGGCTAACGCAATGGGTCCGGAAGGCGTGCGCGTCAACGCCGTATCTGCGGGTCCAATTCGTACCCTGGCTGCCTCCGGCATCAAAGATTTCCGTAAAATGCTCTCCCACTGTGAAGCGGTTACCCCGATTCGCCGTACGGTGACCATCGAAGACGTAGGTAACTCTGCGGCCTTCCTGTGCTCCGACCTGGCAGGTGGTATCACCGGTGAAGTTGTTCACGTTGATGGCGGCTTTAGCATTGCTGCGATGAACGAGCTGGAACTGAAATAAGTTTTGCAGGGGCGAGCCTGACTCGCCCCACTCCCTCTTTGACCGCACTATATACCCATTCGATATTAATTATTCCCCTTCATTCTTTTGCCTGTGCCTGACCATCAGCGACGATAAGCCTGCCCCCGAGTGGCGACACGCTTTTCAGAATTTCCCGTCGTACGCTCAGCCCGAATTTAGCGAAAGGATGGATTATGGAACAACGCCGTTTTACCGGCCATAACCTCTGGCTGTATGAAAGCCAGGCTCGCCCATACACCTCCACCACTGCCCCGCTGGTCCCCGAGGCCGCCCTGGTTAACGATCGATTCCTGCTTGGTCTGCAGCAGGAAGTAACGGTTTTACAGCCGCTGTTTCGCCGCTTTCAGCCGGCATTGCTGGCGGCTCGCGATGTAAGCCAGCTGTTGTTTCCCGACAGCCTGACGGCATCGCAAACGCATACGCTGACACTCTATGACCGGCTAAGCGCGGCCCTGACGGTCGCCCAGGTAGCGGGCGTTCAGCGCCTGTGCAATCACTACTCAGCGCGCCTCAACCCGCTCCCCGGTCCCGACTCTTCCCGCGAGAGCAACAATCGCCTGACGCAGATGACGCAGTATGCCCGTCAGCTGGCGATGCAGCCGGCGCTTATTAACGCTCACAGCCTCGGCGCGCTGGAGGCGGTGGGACTGACAGAGCCCGATATCATCACGCTGACCCAGATTATCGGTTTCACAGGATTCCAGGCGCGGATGGTGGCTGGCGTGCAGGCGCTGCTGGCACAGCCGGTACGCTGGATCCCCGGCGCATCAGTGCCGCCCGACGCCTGCGCCACGCTGTTTGCTGAAGATAATCTCTGCTCGCCCGGGCTGAAGCCGCTGGAGCGACGTTACGCCAGCCTGCAGCAGCTGAGCGCGCAGGCTGACTGTCTGAACGATAGCGATCTGGAGCCGCTGAGCTGGCTGCTGATGTATGATGCGCCGGTTCTGAGCGGCCTGCAGCGCCTGAAACAGCAGCTGCTGCCGGTTAACCCGGAGGCGGAAGCGCTGGCGCTGGCGGTCAGCGCGCGTATTCTCGGCTGTCGTCAGCGTTTTACACGCTACGCCGGTGAGTGGCGTGAAGCGTTGCTGGCTGACGCTGCGCATAATCGCGACGCGGTGGCTGCGCTGAGCGGGCAGCTGACGCGTCAGCCCGATCGGTTTAGTGCCGCCCACCTGCAGCCGCTGATCAACAGCGGCTGGGATCATACCGCCCTGTTTACGCTGTTGCAGAGAGTGGCGCTGGCCAGCTGGGAAGACCGGCTTACTATGGCGCTGGCAGAGACGCGTCAGTCATGAAGATGGCGGCGCGCCTCATCAAAAAAGTGCTGCGCCAGCGGTGAGGCACGTCCCGGCTCTGCGATCACCAGCGCAGCCTGTCGTCCCATTGGTGCCATATCGATCGGGCGCCGCGCCAGGTTCTGCAACAGTTCGGGCAGCAGATGTCCGCACGGTGATACCATTACGCCGAGGCCAACCTGTGCGCTCTGCAGCAGTTGCATAATGGAGGCGCTCTCAACGATCACACGCGGCAGCACACCGGTTTCGCGCAGCTGGCCATCAAGATAACGCCGGAAATAGCGCGTGGGTTCAGCCAGACAGAGCGGCTGCGCTGCCAGGGTATGCAGTGAGAGCCGCTGCTGCTTCAGCAGCGCCGGAAAGTGCTGCGGGTTAAAAATCGCTTCCACTCCGCCGTCGTTCAGCAATGCCGTCTGAAAGTGCAGCTCGCGCAGGGACGTCAGCTCAAAAAAGCCGATGCCGCCGTCAACGGTATGGCTGTTCAGCGCTTCCAGTAACTGATCGGCGCTCATCGCCGCGACGCGATAGTCCAGCTGAGGATAGCGCGCCTCGACCGCTTTAAGCAGCGCCGGCAGTGCCACGCTGCACTGCGGCATCACGCCCAGCCGCAGCGTACCGTTTACGCCATGCTTAAGAGATTCAACCTCCAGCTTCAGTCCCTGATAGACAGAAACAATTTCCCGCGCCCAGGTCAGCACCCGCTCACCTTCCGGGGTAAAGCCGTCAAAGTTGTTACTGCGGTTAATCAGCGATAACCCCAGCTCACGCTCGAGGTTTTTGAGCCGCATTGAGAGCGTAGGCTGGCTGACAAAACTCGCTTCTGCCGCCCGGCCAAAATGGCGCTCCCGCTCAAGATTACACAGGTAAATTAATTGTTTTATGTCTATTTTGATTACCTATCAACGACTTATGAACTATAAAACATCTGATAAAATTATTATGTACTAACCTGCGTAATAAATAAAAAATTGCTCAGATACAGAGTGCGGATGATCAGGTAGCTCAGCATGAATGTCAAAATGAAACATCTGTGTGCCGCATCTCGCACGTTACCTTCTCATTACGATGACATCATTCAGCGGCTCACCTTCCATAACCTCGCCCTCTTCCGTCGCCAGGCTGTAGCGGTACATCTTGCACGGCCCTGAGTAGCCGTTGCACTGATACACAATTATGCTGCCGGGCTTTACCGCTGCAGCTGAGACCTGATCCCCATTGATTAATACACCGTGATGTGGCAGATGCCTGGCTTATTAATTCCAGCAAAAAACCGCCTGGGGGCGGTTAAAAAACGGTGTGAATCGCTGCTCTTTGGCTGAATTACAACCTGCCAATGGCCGCTACTCCTTGCTGGATAATTCGTTAGCCGATTTTCTCCAGAGAAGCCCGGCTCTTTCTACTGAGGTGCGACACGAACTGGTATAACTTCATTCATGCTTTTCGGACGCATAGGGAATGTTTCTGACTCTATGGCTCCTTTTATAGCGTCGACTGCTGCAGCACAGAGCTTTTGGTTTCCTTCAAGCACCATGACATCCGTAGGCTGCTGGCCTACTGGCTGTGTAACTTGCAGGGTGCAGATCTTGCCTCGGTATAGATCAGTATCAAAGAGGCGATATTGTATGGCAGAAGTGAACTGGCATACCCACAGAAGTGTATCTCTGTCTGCTTTCGCCTGAGGAATTTGCGACTCACATTGATTCTTCAACCCGACCGCAGTTGGAAATTTAGAAGATTGCTTCGCCTTTAGTCTGGCCTGAGATTGCGGATTAGACTGACAACCAGCCAGCAGTACGACAAGAGCTAAAAAAAACGATTTTTTCATCATGGCTTCCATGCGGGTAATTTGGTCTCTTATATCACCCAAATTACCCGCATGGAAAGTTACACCTAGCCAGGGCTAACATTCCCTGAATGCATCCTGTTGCGAGGCTCTGTTTTCGTCAATCCTGCTGATGGCTCTTAATTTGCCGTTGCACTCATTCAGCGAATCCAGCAGCCGCAAGTTAAGCAGGATGCCGTCACCCCAGGTCGTCAGTTTCGGAAGAGCTGGCACCGGGCAATTACTGAGCAGGCTTGCCGGTATCGGCAGCTGCGGCTCCTTTTCTGTTCAGGGATTGATGACAGGGTGAACAGAACAAGCCCGGTTAAACTTCTTACTGCCACCTGAGGAACTTCCCTGATCCTTCCCGCCGCTAAATGCCCGATGCAGCTTTAGTTGATCATAATGAGAACGCCGCGATTACGGCTATTCGCGTGTAAAAGATGCCCGCTGTCTCACGGATAGATTTGAGATCGCTTTGAGTGGCGGGGGTGAAAACGAAAAAGGCACTGCCGAAGCAGTGCCTTTGGTGTTGCAAAATGAGAGCTGGACCGCCGTCGGGGATTTTAACCCCGCTCTCTGCCCTAAGTAGCCAGCGCTCTGTCCAATGAGCTAACGGCGGATAACTGCGGTGCCAGACGTTTTCAGATTGCTGTTAAAGCAGCTGGTGAGCCTTACCCGATGGCAAACTGATACTGCCCGCGAAGGCAATTTAACGTATGACCTGATTATAACATATTGGTTACCCGACGATGCCGGGACAGAGCAAACAGAGGGGCAAGCGCGGTCTGGCCAGCTGTCAGCTGGCTCTGTCTGAGCCGGTAAGCGATACGGGCCGGGGGATAACTCATAAGCATTAATGATAAATAAACATTTACTTATAGGATTATTCTGATACATTAGGTGTGCAAAGATTGCACACAGCAAAAGGACTATAAAAATGAAAAAAGTCGCCACGCTTCTGGTTTTAACTGCAGCATTTGTTTTTTCAACGGCAGCGGTTGCCTGTCCTAAAGGGACCCACCCTCACGGCGGTACCGGCTCGCACCATGCTGGCGGTACGTGTTATTGATTCCTGTAAGTGCGTTTGCAGGATAAAGAGCCAGCGTTGTTCTCAGCCAGCCCACCGACAGGTGGGTTTTTTTATGCCCTCTGCGCTTCATAACCGGTAAGCGCTGCGCACAAAAAAGCTGCCCGCAGGCAGCTTCAGGGTAATGCCCTACCCGGCGCTTATCTCCGGCACTCGCAATGGCTTAGCTCTTGAAAGGGCAGCGCCACTATCGCAAATATCAGTCCGGCACGTTTAACAATGATTGCGATATTCACTATTAGCAGGCTTATAAATCAGCTTACCCCGAGCGCCTGTTTGACTTCATTCGCAATTTTTTCAACCTGCGGGCCATAGATCACCTGCACATCATGTTCCGTCACGCGGTTAACGCCGTTAGCTCCGGTGGAAAGCAGCGTCTGATCAACTACCTCATTCATTGCCTTGACGCGTACCCGCAGGCGGGTAAAGCAGCAATCGACTTCCTCTATATTCGCTTCGCCGCCCAGACCGCTGATAATGACTCTGGTACGCTCGTCTGCCGTGACCTGCGGCGCTTTCTGCTCATCTTCACTCTCGCGTCCCGGCGTCTCTACCCCCATACGCGTGATGACCAGGCGAAACAGATAGTAATAAAGCGGCGCGTAACAGGCACCCAGCACTAGCGTCCACCACCAGTGGGTCTTACTGCCGCCGAGAATGCCGAATACCACCAGATCGATAGCGCCGCCCTGCACGTTGCCAATCATCAGGTGCAGCATCGACATCAGCATAAACGAGAGGCCGGTCAGCAGCGCATGCAGCACATAAAGTACTGGTGAGACAAAGATAAAACAGAACTCCAGCGGCTCAGTAATACCGGTGGTAAATGAGGTCAGCGCCCCCGCCAGCACCAGCGCTTTTACCCGCTGCTTATGCTCCGGACGGGCCGTATGGTAGATCGCCAGGGCGGCGGCCGGCAGACCAAACATCATGACCGGGATTTTGCCCTGCGCCAGAAACTGCGTGGCGGTGCGCACGGTGTCATCCGGAATCGCCCCCGGATGCGTCAGCGAACTGTTAAAGATATTGAGCGCGCCGACGACGCTCTGCCCCTCGACGGTGGCCATCCCGCCAATCGGGGTAAAGCGCACCGTCTCGTTCAGAATATGGTGCAGGCCGGTCGGGATCAGCAGCCGTTCGCACGCTCCCAGCAGAAAGGCGCCATATTGCCCGCTTTTACCAATCATCTCTCCGACCCAGGCAATACCGGCTCCGATAGTTGGCCAGATGAGCGCCAGCAGCACGCCCGCCAGCGGCAGCACAACCACGGTAATAATCGGCACAAAGCGGCGTCCGCCAAAAAAGCTGATCGCCACCGGAAGCTGCTGAGTATAAAAGCGGTTGTGCAGTACTACCGTAAGCAGCCCGGCAATCACCCCGCCCAGTACGCTCATGTTGTAGGTAAAAATGCCCAGCATCTGGATATATTCTGCCGACAGCATCATCGCGCTGGTTTGATCCATCCCCGCCTGCTGCAGCGCCTGCGGCGTGGTGGTTGCGGCGGTCAGCCCTTTGGCTGCCAGGGTGGCGCTGATGCCTGTGTTCATCATCAGATAACCAATGACGGCGGCAAAAGCGGCCGTGGGTTTCTCCGCTTTCGCCAGCCCGATTGCGCTGGCAACGGCAAAGAACAGCGGCAGGTTGGCAAAAAGTGCACCGGCAACCTTGCGGATAAAGCCGATGATCAGCTGTGGCACCTGCATCTGTGCAAAGGCTTCACCGGTGATCGCCGGGTTCTGCAGCGCGGCGGCCAGTCCGAGAAATATGCCAGCGGCGGCGATAACCGAGATAGGCATCATCAGCGCTTTACCAAACGCGTGGATCTGGCTGGTGAGTTGTTTCATGACGCGCTCCTTCACACGGTGAAAGAGCAATTATTAGCCACTATTACGCTGCTTACGCAGCCGCGTGTCTCTCAGAGCTGAGGTAATTTGAATTAGATCACAGTTTGTCGCCATGGCGATAAACGCCGCCTATCGCTCAATTAAGTCAATCAATTAGACAACCTCTGTTCTCAGTCGCACACTTCTTTTCAACAGAAGACATATTCTGATAACAACTCATAAACAATAAGCCTGCGACTACCATGAAATTTAAACGTAAAATTCAGCCTTACCGCGCTGCTGCTGGCGGCTGGGGTTCACTGGAAGCGACCACCCGTTTCGTATTTGACAGCAAAGCTGCCCTGAAAAATATGCGTAATCTGATGCGCATGAACAAAGCGCGCGGCTTCGACTGCCCCGGCTGTGCCTGGGGCGATGATAATAAAAGTACGTTTAGCTTCTGTGAGAACGGCGCCAAAGCGGTGACCTGGGAAGCGACGCGACGCGTGGTCGAGCCTGCGTTTTTTGCTCAGCACAGCGTCAGCACGCTCTATCAGCAGAGCGACTATTTTCTCGAGTATCAGGGGCGTCTGACGCACCCGATGCGCTATAACAGCACCACCGATCACTATGAACCCATCAGCTGGGATGCGGCGTTTGCGCTGATTGCTCAGCACCTGAAAGCGATGGACCATCCCGATCAGCTGGAACTCTACACTTCCGGGCGCGCCAGCAATGAAGCCTCCTGGCTCTATCAGCTGTTTGGTCGTGTGATGGGCACCAATAACTTCCCTGACTGTTCCAACATGTGCCATGAAGCCAGCGGCAGCGGCCTGAAACGCAGCATCGGTGTCGGAAAAGGCACCATTCGTCTCGACGATTTCGATCACGCTAACGCCATTTTTGTGCTCGGGCAAAACCCGGGGACCAACCATCCGCGCATGCTGCACAGCCTGCGTCACGCTGCCGATCACGGCGCAAAAATTGTGACATTTAATACCCTGCGTGAACGTGGTCTGGAGCGCTTTGCCGATCCGCAAAAGCCGCTGGAAGTGGTCACATCCAAAGCCGGCACCATCAGTTCCGCCTACTATCAGCCCAACCTCGGTGGCGATATGGCCGCCCTGCGCGGCATGGTGAAAGCGCTGCTGGAAGTGGAGCGCGCGCGCCTTGCTGCCGGTGAGCCGGGCATTTTCGATCGGACGTTTATCGCCGCAAATACGCAGGGCGTTGAGGCCTATCTGGACGCGGTAGATAACACCTCGTGGCAGCAGATTGTGCAGCAGTCAGGCCTGAGCGAAGCGCAGATCCGCGAAGCGGCGGCCATTTATCAGAGCGCGGAACGGGTGATTATCACCTGGGCGATGGGGATCACGCAGCATAAGCACTCCGTCGACACCGTACGCGAAATCGTCAACCTGCAGCTGCTGTTTGGTCAGCTGGGTAAAAAAGGTGCCGGCCTCTGCCCGGTACGTGGCCACAGCAACGTGCAGGGCAACCGCACCATGGGTATCGATGAAAAGCCTTCTAAGCCTTTCCTTGATGCCATGGGCGCCCATTTTGGTTTTGAACCCCCGCGTAATGCCGGTCACAACACCGTTGAAGCGCTGGGCGCCATGCTGCGTGATGAAGTGAAAGTGCTGATTGCTCTCGGCGGCAATCTGGCGGCGGCAGCGCCCGACTCTCCGGTTACGGAAGCCGCGCTGCAGCACTGTGGTCTGACGGTGCATATCAGCACCAAGCTCAACCGCAGTCATCTGGTGCCGGGTCATGAAGGGCTGATCCTGCCTACGCTGGGCCGCACCGAGCGCGATCGACAGGCTGGTGGTAATCAGTTCATTACCGTTGAGGACTCATTCAGTATGGTTCACGCTTCAGAAGGCGTGGGCATCCCGCTGGCGGAGACGCAGCGTTCAGAAACCGCCATTGTGGCAGGTATCGCCCACGCGACGCTGGGCAGCGATCATATCGACTGGCTCGGCATGGCGGCGGACTACAATATTATCCGCGATCATATCGCCGCGACGATCCCGGGCTTTGCTGATTTCAATACAAAGTGCGACCAGCCTGGCGGTTTTTATCTCGGCAACGCGGCGGCAGAGCTGCGCTTTAATACGCCATCGCAGCGTGCTGAATTCAGCGCGTCCGCCCTGCCCGACTCGCTGTTTCCTCAGCTCGGCAGCGACGTGACCGTGCCGTTTACGCTGCAGACGCTGCGTTCACACGATCAATACAACACCACGATTTACGGTCTCGACGATCGCTATCGCGGCGTCTATGGTCAGCGTGAAGTGGTGTTTATTCATCCTGAGGATATGGCGGCGCTGGGCTTTACCGAAGGCCAGCAGGTGGATATTGAAACCCTCTGGAATGATGGCCTGACCCGTCGCGTCAGCGGCTTTAAACTGGTGCCGTACAATATTCCGCGCGGGAATCTCGCAGCCTACTATCCGGAAACCAACCCGCTGGTACCGCTCTCAAGCTACGGCGATATCAGCGGAACGCCGACCTCTAAATCGGTGCCGGTGAAGCTCACGCTTAGCGCCGCCCTGCCCACGCAGCGTATCGCCTGATTACGCGTTATTCTCTGAAACAAAAGCCGCGCTCTGCGGCTTTTTAACCCGTTTTAACCTTGCCGCGCGCCCCTGATTCGCGTAAAACTGTCCACCGCTCTTAGGCCACGAAACTGACTAAATTATGTTCCAGGATAACCCGCTGCTCGCGCAGCTGAAAGAGAAGCTTCACGCGCAGAATCCGCGCGCCGAAGGCGTTGTGAAAGGCACAGAAAAAGGCTTTGGCTTCCTTGAAGTTGATGCTCAGAAAAGCTACTTCATTCCGCCACCGCAAATGAAGAAAGTGATGCACGGCGATCGTATCACCGCGGTGATCCACACCGATAAAGATCGTGAAAGTGCAGAGCCGGATACCCTGATTGAGCCGTTTCTGACGCGCTTCGTCGGCCGGGTGCAGAAAAAAGACGATCGTCTCGCCATCGTGCCGGATCATCCGCTGCTGAAAGATGCCATTCAGTGTCGCGCCGTGCGCGGTCTGACGCACGATTTCCAGAACGGTGACTGGGCTGTGGCTGAAATGCGTCGCCATCCGCTGAAAGGCGATCGCGGCTTTTATGCTGAGCTGACTGAATTTATCGTTACCGCAGACGACCACCTGGCGCCGTGGTGGGTCACGCTGTCGCGCCATAACCTGGAGCGCGAAGCGCCAGAGAGTGAATGCGGCGGAATGCTGGATGAGCAGCTGACGCGTGAAGATCTCACCGCGCTGAATTTTGTCACCATCGACAGCGCCAGTACGCAGGATATGGACGATGCGCTCTATGCGGAAGCGCAGGCGGATGGCAGCCTGCTGTTGACCATCGCTATTGCCGATCCGACCGCTTACGTAGCGGAAGGCAGCGAGCTTGATAAGCTGGCCGCCCGGCGCGCGTTTACCAACTACCTTCCCGGCTTTAACATTCCTATGCTGCCGCGCGAGCTCTCCGATAATATCTGTTCGCTGCGCCCGCATGAGAAACGTCCGGTGCTCGCCTGCCGGGTGACGGTCCAGCCGGATGGCGCACTCGCTGACGACGTGCATTTCTTTGCAGCCTGGATTGAATCCAAAGCCAAACTGGTTTACGACAACGTCTCAGACTGGCTGGAAAACAGCGGCAGCTGGCAGCCGGAAAATGAGGCGATTGCTGAGCAGATCCGTCTGCTGCATCGTCTCTGCCTGGCGCGCAGTGAATGGCGTCAGACCCATGCGCTGGTATTCAAAGATCGCCCCGATTTCCGCTTCCTTCTGGGAGAGAAAGGCGAAGTGCTGGATATTATCGCTGAACATCGTCGTATCGCTAACCGCATGGTTGAAGAGGCGATGATTCTGGCCAACATCTGCGCGGCGAACGTGCTGCAGAAAAAACTGGGTTTTGGCATCTACAACCTGCACACCGGCTTCGATCTGGCCAACGCTGAACAGGTAGCCGGCGTGCTGGCTGGTCACGGCATTACCGTCGATCCGCAGGCCATTACGACACTGGAAGGGTTCCGTCAGATGCGTCGCGAACTCGACGCGCAGCCGACTCAGTATCTCGACAGCCGCATTCGCCGTTTCCAGAGCTTTGCTGAGATTGGCACCGAACCCGGCCCGCACTTTGGTCTGGGTCTGGATGCCTATGCGACGTGGACCTCACCGATCCGTAAATTTGGCGATATGATCAACCATCGCCTGCTGAAAGCTATTGTGCGCGGTGAGAGCATTGCCCGTCCGCAGAGTGACGTTACGGTTATCATGGGTGAGCGTCGCCGCCTTAACCGGATGGCTGAGCGCGATGTGGGTGACTGGCTTTATGCGCGTTTCCTGACGCCTTTCGCCGGCAGCGAGCGCAAATTCAGCGCCGAGATCATTGATGTATCGCGCGGCGGTATGCGCGTACGCCTGCAGGAGAACGGTGCGGTGGCCTTTATTCCGGCGCCGTTTATTCATGCGGTACGCGATGAGCTGGTCTGCTCGCAGGAGAGCGGCACGGTGCAGGTTAAAGGTGAAGTGGTGTATCGCGTCACCGATATTATTGATGTCACCATCGCCGAAGTGCGCATGGAGACCCGCAGCGTGGTTGCCCGCCCGGCAGCCTGACGGCGCTCATAGTGCGGGATAACAGATGTTATCCCGCCTCTTCTTTTCTGCTCTGCTTTAAAATTTGTATCGCGCTTCACACTTCTGCTTTTACTACCTTTCGTTAACATTTTTTTACCTTACTTTTAACTCGTTGTATTTCGCTTGCCTGTTTTTCCGGCCTCTACAAGGAGTTAACTCATGAACAACGTCAAAACCGGCATCGTCTGGTTAGCAGTGGCGTTAATCGGTGCTGGCGCATTTGCCATGCTTGCGCTCAGCCGCGGCGAACATGTCAATGCGGTCTGGCTGGTTATTGCATCGGTCGCCTGCTACAGCATCGCTTACCGTTTCTATAGCCTGTTTATCGCCCGCCGCATCTTCGAACTTGACGACCGCCGCCGTACGCCGGCAGAGCGCCTCAGCGATGGTCTGGATTATGTTCCGACCAACAAATGGGTGCTGTTTGGTCATCACTTTGCCGCCATTGCCGGTGCAGGACCGCTGGTCGGACCGATTCTGGCCGCACAGATGGGCTTTCTGCCGGGCACTATCTGGATCCTGGTAGGGGTGATGCTCGCCGGCGCGGTGCAGGACTTCCTGATCCTGTTTATCTCTACCCGCCGTGACGGGCGCTCGCTGGGTGAAATGGCGCGCCAGGAGCTGGGCTCTTTTGCCGGCGTGGTGACGATGCTCGGTGCGCTGGGCGTGATGATCATTATTCTCTCTGCGCTGGCGCTGGTGGTGGTTAAAGCACTCGCTAACAGCCCGTGGGGACTCTTCACCATCGCAGCTACCATTCCCATTGCGCTGTTTATGGGCGTCTATATGCGCTTTCTGCGTCCGGGAAAAATTGCTGAGGTTTCCCTTATCGGTTTTGTACTGATGATGGCAGCGATTATCTATGGAGGCGATGTGGCCGCCGATCCTTACTGGGGCCCCTTCTTTACCCTTAAAGGCACAGAGCTGACGTGGGTGCTGGTGATCTACGGTTTCGTCGCCTCTTCGCTGCCGGTCTGGCTGCTGCTGGCACCGCGCGACTACCTCTCCACCTTCCTGAAGATTGGCGTTATTGTCGGGCTGGCAATAGGAATTCTGTTTGCTATGCCGGAGCTGAAAATGCCGGCGGTCACAAAATTCATTGATGGCACCGGCCCGGTGTTCTCCGGTGCGCTCTTCCCGTTTTTGTTTATCACTATTGCCTGCGGGGCTATCTCCGGGTTTCATGCGCTGGTCTCCAGCGGCACCACGCCTAAACTGGTAGAGCGCGAAAGCCATATCCGGTTTATCGGTTACGGCGCCATGCTGATGGAGTCGTTCGTGGCTATTATGGCGCTGATCTGCGCCTCGGTACTGGACCCGGGCGTCTACTTCGCCATGAACTCCCCGGCTGCGCTGATTGGAACCACCGTCGAGAACGCGTCGCAGGTGATTAATGGCTGGGGCTTTGTTGTCACGCCGGAGATGCTGAGCGGCATTGCACGTGACGTCGGTGAAAGTACGGTGCTCTCACGCGCCGGTGGCGCACCCACCTTCGCCGTGGGTATGGCACACATCATCACCGAGGTATTCAACAGTCGCGCGATGATGGCGTTCTGGTATCACTTTGCCATTCTGTTTGAGGCCTTATTTATCCTGACCGCCGTGGATGCCGGCACCCGCGCCTGCCGTTTTATGGTGCAGGACTTAGTGGGTACCGTGGTTCCGGCAATGGGCAGCAACCGCTCCTGGCTGGGGAATATGGCCGGCACCACCGTTGCCGTTGCCGGCTGGGGCTTTTTTGTCTATCAGGGGGTGGTCGATCCGCTGGGCGGGATCAATACGCTGTGGCCGCTGTTCGGCATTGGTAACCAGATGCTCGCCTCAATGGCGCTGATCCTCGGGACAGTGGTGCTGTTTAAGATGAAAAAACAGCGCTACGCGTGGGTCACTATTCTCCCTACCGCATGGTTATTTATCACCTCGATGACCGCGGGCTGGCAGAAGATTTTTCATGAAAAACCCGCCATCGGCTTTCTGGCTCAGGCGCGCAAATTTCAGCAGGGCATCGACAATGGCATCGTGATCGCCCCGGCCAAAAGCGTGGCGGATATGCAGACCATTATCTTCAGCAATCAGATCAACGCGGCGCTGTGCGGCTTCTTTATGCTGGTTGCAGTCACCATGCTGGTTGCCGCCTTCTTTGTTATTCGTCGTGCGCTCCGCAGCACGTCACCGACCGTGCGCGAAGCAGAGGTTTCACTGCGTAAGGAGGTACGCCATGTCTGAGTCCATCTATCGCTGGACGCCTCCCGGCGCAGGCTGGCAGATAAAGCGTTGCTTACTGATAGTGAGTGCCGCTGATACCCCGCCGCTCTCCCGCTGGCAGCAAATCTGGCGCGGATTGCAGCAGAGCTTTCGTTTAATGGTTGGCGTGCACGATTATCAAACTTATCTGAAGCATATGCGCCTCCATCATCCTGAAACGCCGCCCATGGATGAGCGCACTTTTCACCGGCACTGTCTCAATGCCCGCTTTCCGAGCCAGGCTGGAAACCCCGGCAGATGTCCCTGCTGATGATTATAAGCCCCGTTTTCGGGGCTTTTTCGTGCCATTCTTTAATAAAAACAAAAATATATTCGGTTTGCATCTTGTGCTTACGCAGGAGGTTGAATACTGTTGCTAAAATAATGAGATAGAGTCTTAGAGACATGGCCGGAGGAAGTTTAAATGACCGATGAACAGGGGCAAACCTTGCTGTATGCCTTGTTTGGCACCACCAGCCCCCATTGGCGGTTAACCTCTGACAGTGACGCACTGCATTTTGCCGAAGATGAAAATGCCAATACCAATCTGGCCGTTTCGCTTACTCCGGCGCAGGCCAGTCTGTTACGGGCGATGACGGTGATCACCTCCAGCATTAATCTTACTCTGCCGCTGCACGGAACCCCGGTGCCAATGCACTTTGTCGGACGTAAAGTGAACCAGTCTACCTGGGCCGGCACCGCCTCTGCATGGGGTGATACGTCGTCGGTTGCCCGCGATCTCACCCAGGGACTCTCTTTCGCCGAACAGGTGGTATCTGAAGCTAACTCGGTTATCGTTATCCTCGACCAGCGCGGTAACATTCAGCGCTTTAATCGTTTGAGTGAAGAGTATACCGGCCTGAAAGAGCAGGAAGTTATCGGTCGTAACGTCTTTCAGCTATTTATGACCCGGCAGGAGGCGCAGGCTTCACGCCGTAATATCACCGGTTTTTTCCGCGACGGAAATTCGTATGAAGTTGAGCGCTGGGTCAAAACCAAAAAGGGTCAGCGACTGTTTCTGTTCCGTAATAAGTTCGTTCACAGCGGCAGCGGGAAAAATGAAATTTTCCTCATCTGTTCCGGTACGGATATCACCGAAGAGCGACGGGCACAGGAGCGGCTTCGGGTGCTGGCAAATACCGATACGGTCACGGGTTTGCCTAATCGTAACGCTATTCACCAGCAAATTAGCCTGGCACTGGAGCTGGCGAACGGTTCTCAGACCGGCGTGGTCTACCTCGATCTCGACAATTTTAAAAAGGTAAATGACGCTTACGGTCATATGTTCGGCGATCAGCTGCTGCAGGCGGTATCGCTGGCTATCCTCAGCTGCCTGGGCAAAGATCAGACGCTGGCACGTCTTGGCGGCGATGAATTTGTGGTGCTGGCTGAGCATACCAGTCAGGCGGCGCTGGAGGCGATGTCGTCGCGTATCCTTGAGCGGCTGCGGCAGCCCTTTCGCATCGGGCTTATTGAGGTTTACAGCGGCTGTTCTATCGGAATCTCACTGGCTCCCCTGCATGGCGAAGATCGTGAAAGCCTGATCCGCAATGCGGATACGGCCATGTATCATGCCAAAGAGAATGGCCGCGGCAAGTTCTGCATCTTCACCAGCGAAATGAACAAGCGGGTCTTTGAATACCTCTGGCTCGATACCAATCTGCGTAAAGCGCTGGAGCAGGATCACCTGGTGGTCTATTACCAGCCTAAGGTCGATCGCGACGGCGAGGTG
This sequence comes from Pantoea eucrina, assembly GCF_002095385.1. Lineage (GTDB taxonomy): Bacteria > Pseudomonadota > Gammaproteobacteria > Enterobacterales > Enterobacteriaceae > Pantoea > Pantoea eucrina. The sequence goes on from NZ_MIPP01000003.1 coordinate 120,386, forward strand.
CGCAGCGCCGAAGCGCTGGTACGCTGGAACTCTCCGGAACGCGGCATGGTCTCGCCCGGCGACTTTATCCCCTATGCCGAAGAGTCCGGTCTGATTGTCCCGCTGGGCCGCTGGGTCATGCTTAATGTGCTGCAGCAGATTATAAAGTGGCGCAGTGAAGGCATTTTTCTGCGCGTTGCCGTCAACGTCTCCGCGAAACAGCTTATCGATCAGAGCATCTACAGCGATCTGAAAAATGCGCTGGGCGAAGCGGGGCTGACGGAATCCCCGATCGATATTGAATTAACTGAAAGCTGCCTGATTGAGAATGAAGCGGGTGCGCTTAAGCTCATGAAACAGTTTCAGGAGCTTGGGGCGCAGGTACATCTTGATGACTTCGGCACCGGCTACTCTTCCCTTTCTCAGCTGGCACGGGTACCCATTGATGCCATTAAGCTGGATCAGAGTTTTGTCCGGGATATCAACAAACAACCGGTTTCGCAATCTTTAGTGCGCGCGATTGTGGCGGTTGCCAAAGCCCTTGAGCTGCAGGTGATTGCAGAGGGTATTGAAACCAAAGCGGAAGAGAAATTTGTTCTCACTAACGGTGTGGATGGGCGCCAGGCTATTTTTACGCCAAACCAATGCCCGCAGAACAGCTCGGGCATTGGCTGAAGCATCCTGCCCGTGTTTAACGCTGCGCGGAAGTGTTATCCGGCTTTACGTAATGAAGCACTGTGGCGATTTTGTAACTGCACCAGGCGCTCCATATAGGCGATATCCTTGGGTTCAAGCGTAAAGGCATAATCTACCCAGTCCTCCGTAATATCCATCAGTTCAGCACGTGACAGCTGCAGTACGCGCTGGCGCGCTTTCAGCATGGCACGCACGCCATTCAGCTTCGGCCGTAAGGTATCGATAAAGGTGCGCGTCGCGCGGTACGCTTCACCCGGCTGGAACACTTTATCGACCAGGCCGCGCGTCTCATACCACTCCGCACTGTGCGACTCCCCTTCACAGATCAGCTCTTCTGCCAGCTTCATACCGGAACGACGCGCGACCAGCGAATAGCCACCCATTCCCGGGAACAGATTAAACGCAATCTCCGGGAAACCGAGACGCGCGCTGTTCTGTGCCAGAATGAAATGGTGCGCCAGCGCGGCCTCAAAGCCTCCGCCCAGAGCGCTGCCTTCAATCATCGCCAGCGTTACCGCGCCAGTATCAAACCCGCGAGCCGCCGAGTGAATGCAGTCGACGCAGGCCCGGGCATAGGCACGCAGCGCTTCGCGACGGTTGTTGCGAATGCACTCAACAAAAAAGCGCAGATCGCCACCGGCGTTGAACATCTGTGGGACTAAAGAGCCGGTTACCCAGAAATCGATCGGCAGTCCGGAGCGCTGAGCCGTATAGCTCAGGTTCATGATCTCCTCGATTAATTCATGGTTGAAGCTTGGGCGTGGCTGAGCCCGCAACATCATCCACATGGTGCGACGCCCTTCCTCGTAGTAAGCAACAAGTTGGGTGGTCTGTCCCGCTTCGGTAAACAGGCGGCAGGTTGGTTGGTTAATAACGGTCATAGTCTCATCCTCTAATATTTATGTGATGCGTTTAACGCCACATCAGCGTAATGCAGAGTGAGGCCAGACCAAATGAGAGATTGATTTATAAAGCAAAATCCAGAAGTATCCCTGAACAGGGGGGTGAAAAATCATTAGCGCCATTTCAGGATAGAGCAGAGCGAAAGCCAGAGTACATGAGATCGCCTAACGCGTTGTGAATAAAGACGATTTAGCACACTGCACGCGCGTGAATCACGCATCGTTAGCCAGGAATTTACTGATGCAGCGATAAAAAAAGCGCCCGCAGGCGCCTGAGGCTGTAAGAACAGCCTTATTGTCCATACCACGCATTTTTACCGTGTTTGCGCAGGTAGTGCAGATCCAGCAGATTTTGCGAGATAGGCGGGAGTTCAGCTCGCAGCTGTTCGGTATGCAGCGCCATATAGGCGACCTCCTCCAGGACCACCGCACTGTGTACTGCCGCCGCCGCATCGCTGCCCCATGCGAAAGGCCCGTGAGAGTTAACCAGCGCTGCGGGAATTGCGGTGGGCTGAATATTACGATGGGCAAAAGTTTCGATGATGACCTGTCCGGTATTCCACTCATACTCCTGCTCGATCTCCATGCGCAGCATGGCGCGGGTGCAGGGGATCGTGCCGTAGAAATCATCCGCGTGGGTCGTGCCCCAGGCGGGTATGTCGCGTCCTGCCTGTGCCCAGATGGTTGCATGCCGCGAGTGCGTATGAACAATACCGCCAATATCGGGCCACGCCTGATAAAGCGCACGATGCGTGGCCGTGTCCGATGAGGGTCGTAGCGCGCCTTCGATCACCGCACCACTCTCCAGATCTACCACTACCATGTCATCCCGCTGCATCTTTTCATATCGCACCCCTGAAGGCTTGATCACCAGTACACCCTGCTCTCTGTCAATGGCGCTGACGTTGCCCCAGGTGAACGTGACCAGGTTGTAGCGCGGTAAATCGAGATTCGCTTCCAGTACCTGCTGCTTTAGCGCTTCCAGCATCATTGTTCTCCACCAGTCTGTGATAGAGAGATTGTGCGCAGAGAGGGGATCGGATGTTATGGAAAGAATGGCTGAATGCTCAGTGGAAAGTCGCTGTCTCGTCATAAATGCGGCGCAGATTCAGCGTTTTCTGTCTGCCGACTGCGCCGCAGCGTTTAAAATTAAACAGGACCATTCGGTTTCAGGATATTTACGCTGGCAGACAGCATAAACCCGGCGGCCTGGCCCAACTTTTCCATCCGGGAATAAAGAACTTTGCCGTCGGGCATCTATACTTATTGCTGTTGCCTCTGAGCCAATCATCAAGGAGATATCTATGACTACAACAGTGAAACGTGTATCCGTTGCCGTGCTGGCAGCAACATTAGTTGTTGCGCTGAGCGGCTGTTCAAACTGGTCTAAACGCGATCGCAACACGGCAATTGGTGCCGGTGCCGGTGCTATTGGTGGTTCAGTCCTGACCAACGGCAGTGGCCTGGGTACCGTGGGCGGCGCGGCGGTGGGCGGTATTATCGGCCATCAAATCGACCGTTAATTTTTTGCAGGCTACACAGCAGACACCCTTTTGTCCGGGCCACAATGCGTGGCCCGCTTTCATTAACCGCCCGCCAGCTTAACCTTCATGCCTTTGGCTTCGAGCAGCGTTTTGAGCAGATCACGTTTATCCCCCTGAATCTCAATCACGCCCTCTTTTACCGCCCCCCCGCAGCCGCACTTTTTCTTCAGTTCTGCGGCAAGAGTAGCCAGCGCGCTGTCGTCCAGGTTGATACCGGTGATCAGACAGACGCCCTTGCCTTTACGTCCGCTGGTCTGACGCTGAATGCGTACAATACCGTCGCCGCGCGGTCGCTGTAGCTTCTCCTCTGCCGGCACAATACGCCCGCTGTCGGTGGAGTAAACCAGTGGATTGTCCTGCGCCATTACGCCTCCTGTAACGATGTAATAATCTGCTGCAGCGTGGCAGCCGGATCGGCTGACTGCGTAACCGGACGGCCGATAACCATATAATCAACCCCGGCCTGCTTCGCCTGCAGAGGCGTCATAATACGGCGCTGATCGCCAGCGTCGCTGCCTGCCGGTCGGATACCGGGCGTGACCAGCGCAAATTCGCTGCCGAACGCCTGTTTGAATGCAGCCGCTTCATGGGCTGAGCAGACGACACCATCCAGGCCACACTGTTGCGTGAGGCGCGCCAGCCGCTCTGCCTGTTGCGCCGGTGACAGGGTGATGCCCAGTCCGCGCAGATCCTCTTCATCCATGCTGGTCAGCACGGTTACAGCAATCAGCAGCGGTGCATCTTTTCCAAAAGGCAGCAGCGCCTCGCGTGCAGCCTGCATCATGCGTGCTCCCCCGCTGGCGTGCACGTTCACCATCCAGACGCCCAGCTCTGCGGCAGCGGCTACGGCATGTGCGGTGGTGTTGGGGATATCGTGAAATTTCAGATCGAGAAAGAGATCGAATCCGCGTGCCTGCAATGTCCGGACCACTGACGGACCAAACAGCGTGAACATCTCTTTGCCTACTTTGAGGCGACACTGAGCAGGATCAATACGGTCCACAAATCGCAGTGCGTCATCCAGATTACTGTAGTCGAGCGCCACCAGAATGGGTGAAGGGGTTACAGACATAACGTTTCCTCATAAGCAGGCACAGGGGCAACAAACGGCCTGCATTCTACCTGCCATGCTGCGGCAGAACAATCTTACGCCCGGGATACGTGACCTGTTGAGCCATATGCCGGTGTCTGATGCGCGATAATGCGATTATTAAAAATTACGTTGTAACTATTGTGCCTGTTTTTTTTTAAAATAGCTGTTACTGCCCGTCAAGTCCTCTGATCGGTTTTATTGAAGACCATGCCCGGCAGGATGGGCAGTGCCAGTAAAGTGCGTAGGCGGTAAAACCGCATTTATGGCAACGATAGCGCGGTTTGGTGCGGATCTGTTCACCAACCATATCGCGCAGAACCATCAGACTCTCTTTTGCCCGGCCATCTTCCGCTTCATGCAGGTGAAAGTCCATTAGCCGGTGGAAGACGCGCATGGTCGGATGACGCTGCAGCTGGCGATTAATATAGAGCTGTGCCGCTTCCGGCCCCTGCTGCTGCTCCAGAATATCTGACAGATAGAGCTCAGCGGCGGCACCGGTATTCTCTTCGGTACAGCGCTGCAGATAACCGGCCCACACCTCTGGCTGCGCCAGCCGCTGATAGCAGGTTTCCAGCATCGGCAGCGTTTCGCTGACCAGTTCTTTATCCTGATCCAGCACCCGCTGCAGACGCTGTGCTGCTTTCGCATACTCCCCCTGCTCCATCAGGATGCGTCCCATCATGATGGAAACGCGCGCGCTCTGATGATCGGCCGATTCACCTTTTTCAGCAGTGACATTGCGCGATCGAGATCGTCACTGCTCATCGCCTGCAGCGCCAGCTCACAATAGAAGTGCGCAATCTCGCCTTTTTGCTTCTCTTTTCCCAGTCTTACCAGCTTCTCAGCAACGTCGATCGCTTTCTGCCAGTCGCTGGTTGCCTGATGAATCAGCAGCAGCTGCTGCAGAGCGGCAATGCGAAAATCGGTTTCATCCGTTAGCTGACTGAACATATCTTCTGCGCGATCGTAGAGGCCCGCCGCCATATAGTCGCGGCCAAGCTGCTGAATCGCCAGCAGTCGCTGGTCGTAGGTAAGCGAGGCGCTTTCCATCAGCGACTGGTGAATACGTATAGCGCGATCTACCTCGCCGCGTGAGCGAAACAGATTACCGAGCGTCAGGTGCGCCTCAACCGTACCACTATCTTCTTTCAGCATGTCGAGGAATAGATCGACGGCTTTATCCTGCTGATTTGAAAGCAGAAAGTTTACCCCGGCCACATACTCTCGTGACAGGCGGTTCGCTTCCTGTTGCTTATTCTGGTACGCGCTGCGTCGTCCCATATACCAGCCGTAGGCCGCTGCGACCGGGAGAAGCAGAAACAGCAATTCATGCATTGAACATTAATCCCGACGACCTGTAGTCGATACGGTGGTGGCTGCCGAAGCGTGTTCGTTTTGCGCCTGCATACGCTTCAGTTTACGCTGAGCATGTGCCAGTGAAACGCGGATGCGTAACCAGAATAGTCCGCAGATTGCCCAGCCCAGTAAAAAACCGGCGCCAAACAGCACCGCAAGCAGCGTGGAGATACGAAATTCACCCTGCGCCAGCAGATAGTTGAAGGTCACCACCTGATCATTGTGAGCACCCAGCGTCACTGAAATGATAAAAATGACCAGTACCACCAGAAAAATCAGCAAATATTTCACAATGCGTCCTGTCGTAGAGTTTCCAATAGAGTATGCCAAAAAAGCGCGTACCATGCTGCTTTCACGTTATCAGTTAGCTGGCTTTGCGCAAGCGTAATCAGCTATATGGGGGCAGTTCGGCTGATTACAATCCGTCGTCGCGCGCTTTGACTTCGCGCTGCTCATCAGGCGGAAGCGTAAGCGGACCGCAAAAGCGCTGCGCCAGCCAGGTCGCGACGGTCACCAGCAGCCAGGAGATAAGGGTTGCGACAATCAGGTCGCGCGGCCAGTGCATACCCAGCACCAGCCGGCTGCCCATCACCATAATGGCCCAGCTGAACAGCACCACCAGCGTCACCACCCGGCGACGCGGCCAGAGCAGGCCCATTGCCAGCAGCGCCCAGCTGGCAGCAAACATAGTATGGCCGGAAGGAAAAGCAAATCCTGTTTCAAATGCCCAGTGCTGCTTTAACCAGCGGGGAATTTGCGTATCGCTGGCCAGCAGCGCATTAACCATCTCGCCCCGCTGTTGCCGTTTCAGCTGATAAAATTCATCGTTGCTGATGCCATGCTGCTGCTCCAGCCAGACCACATAGGGTCGCGGCTCCTGCACCTGCTCTTTAATCCATGACTTCGTGTACTGCCCGGCGAGAATCGCGCCATTCATGATAATCAGCAGCAGGATAGCAGGCTTAAGGCGGAAGCGCAGACACCAAAGCATCCAGGCGCTCAGCACGCTGCTGGTGATAATCCCCCACGGGCTGGTGACGGTTTCCGTCATCCAGAACAAAAAGCGCAGCACTCCCCCGCTTTCACCCGGCTGCCATTGCCAGCCCGACAGCCAGACGCAGAGTGGCATCGCAATTAATAAGAAGGCACCCAGAGTCGTGCGCTGCACTATTTTCAACATACTTTGGCTTTTCCTGCGGGTTATAATGCGTTTGCTGAATAACTTTAGCTGAAAAAAGAATAACATACCTAAAGCGGCTTGGATAATCGTGCTTTATCACTACAATCTTTCTGACTGATTAGCGGGCCTGCTTGTGGATATGGCACAATAGACACAATTTTCGGGTCAGTCGGCCCGTGCGTTATCAAGATGATAGCGCATCCTCTGAAGGTTCTGGAGAATCACATGCAGCTTAAACGGGTAGCAGAAGCTAAACTGCCCACGCCATGGGGAGATTTCCTGATGGTAGGTTTTGAAGAACTGGCAACCGGCCACGATCATGTGGCGCTGGTTTACGGTGATATCAGCGATCATACGCCGGTGCTGGCGCGTGTCCACTCTGAGTGTCTGACCGGTGATGCGCTGTTCAGTCTGCGCTGCGACTGCGGCTTTCAGCTTGAAGCGGCGTTAACAGCGATTGCTGAAGAGGGGCGCGGGGTGCTGCTGTATCACCGTCAGGAAGGCCGTAATATCGGTTTACTGAACAAAATCCGCGCCTATGCGCTGCAGGATAAAGGCTATGACACCGTCGAGGCGAACCATCAGTTGGGCTTTGCCGCTGATGAGCGTGATTTCACCCTGTGCGCTGATATGTTCAAATTACTGGGTATCGATGAAGTGCGCCTGCTGACAAATAATCCGCGCAAGGTTGAGATCCTCAGCGAAGCGGGCATTAATATTGTTGAGCGCGTGCCGCTGATCGTCGGGCGCAATCCAAAAAATGCCCACTATCTCGATACCAAAGCGGAAAAGATGGGGCATCTGCTGCCGAAATCCTGAGAGAAAAGAAGCCGGGCAAGCCCGGCTTTTTTTTAGTTCAGCATATTGCGGATAACATAGTGCAGTATGCCGTCATTGCGGTAGTAAGTCAGTTCCGTTGCCGTATCGATACGGCAGCGTGCGGCCACCTGCTCCTCACTGCCGTCTGCGCGGGTCAGAGTAACATTGACCGTGCAGCCCGGCGTCAGCTGCGCCAGGTCAGCAATATCTATCCGCTCCTCACCGGTTAACTGCAGCGTCTTACGGGTAACGCCCGCCGGGAACTCCAGCGGCAGGATCCCCATACCAATCAGGTTTGAACGGTGAATACGCTCAAAAGACTCAGCGATCACGACGCGTACTCCCTGCAGGCGCGGTCCTTTAGCAGCCCAGTCGCGGCTGGAACCTGAACCGTACTCTTTCCCGGCCACCACGGCGAGCGGCACGCCCTCTTCTTTATATTTCATTGCGGCATCATAAATAGCCAGCGTTTCATTACCCGGAAAATGCCGGGTGTAGCCGCCTTCCGTACCGGGCACCATTTCATTGCGGATACGAATATTGGCAAAGGTACCGCGCATCATTACTTCATGGTTACCACGGCGCGACCCGTAGGAGTTAAAGTCGTTACGCTCTATGCCTTTCGCCAGCAGATAGCGTCCCGCCGGACTCTCAGCCTTAATACTCCCCGCAGGCGAAATGTGGTCAGTGGTGACTGAGTCACCCAGCATCGCCAGAATACGGGCGCCGCGAATATCCTCAAGCGGCTTTGGCGTTTTCTCCATGTCATCAAAGAAAGGTGAAAGGCGGATATAGGTCGATCCTTCATCCCAGTCGTAGGTTGCCGCTTCACTCACGGAGATTTGCTGCCAGTCCGGCGTCCCGTCAAACACTTCCGCATACTCTTTGCGGAACATGCTGCTGTTAACCAGCTGCACCGAGGCGGCGATCTCTTCCGGTGATGGCCAGATATCTTTGAGATAAACATCCTTGCCGGTCTGATCCTGACCGATAGGCTCGCTCTGCAGATTGATGTTCATATTGCCGGCCAGCGCATAGGCCACCACCAGCGGGGGTGAAGCCAGCCAGTTAGTTTTAATCAGCGGATGTATACGGCCTTCAAAATTACGGTTCCCGGAGAGCACGGCGCCAACGGTCAGATCGCCCTCTTTTATAACGCTTTCGATCTCATCCGGCAGTGGCCCTGAGTTACCAATACAGGTTGTACAGCCATACCCCACCAGGTTGAAACCGAGTTTGTCCAGGTAAGGCGTGAGACGGGCTGTGGCCAGATAGTCAGATACCACTTTTGATCCGGGGGCCAGGGAAGCTTTTACCCACGGCTGGCGCTTCAGCCCGCGCTCAACCGCTTTTTTTGCCAGCAGGCCGGCGGCCATCAGCACGCTGGGGTTTGACGTATTGGTACAGGAAGTAATCGCGGCAATAACTACCGCACCATCATCAAGCTGATGCGACTGGCGGGTTTCACTGTCGCGATAACTGACCGCTTTATGCGGCTTTTGTGCGTGGTTGATCTCCAGCTCATTACTGGCGGCAAACGCGGCGGGCACATCGCCCAGCGCCACCCGATCCTGCGGGCGCTTAGGTCCTGCGATACTCGATTCGACGTCAGCCATATCCAGCGCCAGCGTGCTGGTAAAGATCGGCTCGTCGCCCGCATTTCGCCACAGGCCCTGCTGCTTCGCATACGCTTCCGTCAATTTAACCTGCTGCTCATCGCGCCCGGTCAGCGTCATATAGCTCAGGGTGACGTCATCAATCGGGAAGAAACCGCAGGTGGCACCATATTCGGGTGCCATGTTAGCGATCGTTGCGCGATCGGCCAGCGGCAGATCGGCCAGCCCGTCACCGTAGAATTCGACAAACTTGCCGACAACGCCATGCTTACGCAGCATCTGGGTAACGGTCAGCACCAGATCGGTCGCGGTAATGCCCGGACGCAGTTTGCCAGTCAGCTTAAAGCCAACCACATCGGGAATAAGCATTGAAACCGGCTGACCCAGCATAGCCGCTTCCGCTTCGATGCCGCCAACGCCCCAGCCCAGCACGCCCAGCGCATTGATCATCGTGGTATGCGAGTCGGTACCCACCAGCGTATCAGGCCAGGCAACGTTTTTGCCCTCCAGCTCTTCATGCCAGACGGATTTACCCAGATATTCCAGATTAACCTGATGACAGATGCCGGTACCCGGCGGCACCACGCGGAACCGGTTGAACGCTTTCTGTCCCCAGCGCAGGAAAACGTAGCGCTCGTGATTACGTTCCATCTCCAGCCTGACGTTTTCGCCAAAGGCGTCATCGTTACCGAAGCGATCGACGGTTACGGAGTGGTCAATAACCAGATCCACCGGGGACAAAGGGTTAACTTTTGCCACATCTCCGCCCAGTCGTGCGACTGCTTCGCGCATAGCGGCAAGATCGACCACGGCGGGTACGCCGGTAAAATCCTGCATCAGCACGCGTGCCGGACGATATGCAATCTCCCGGTCAGCGTGGGCGGTTTGCTGCCAGTCTGCCAGCGCCTGAATATCTTCAAGGGTAACGGACTCGCCATCCTGCCAGCGCAGCAGGTTTTCCAGCAGCACTTTCATCGATTTCGGTAAGCGATCAATATTGCCGGTATGCTGTGCAGCTTTAGCCAGACTGTAATAATGATAGGTGTGTGCCCCGACCGCCAGCGTATCCTGACTTTGCTCGCGTAATGTTAACGACATGTCTCCTCCTTTAATTCCTTAGGCTAAACCTCAGAGAGTGCAAGGTTTAGCTTAAAGATAGACCACATTTTCGTTAACGTTTTGATAACAACCCGAAAGGGCACTGGGTGCTACAAACAAAAATGCCCCGACCTGAGTCGGGGCATTTCCATAAATTCGGTGATAAGAAGCGTCGGTTACATAAGAGCCCAGGCTGCCGCTGCCCAGAAGGCAAATGAGAAAGCATAAACGCTAAGCCATGAAAAAGTGGTTGTATTCATTCGTCACTCCTTCCCGGTTCTCGGGCTAAATTTTCTTTAATCTTCAGTAATCTACTGTCGACGCTTATTTGCAGTGTAAGGTCATGGGCTTTTTGCTGGCCCGCCGGAATAACCGGAAAAAAATCAAAGCAACATCAGATGCTAAAAATAAGTGCAACAACAATTATTTGAGTTTTGGATCCATAAAAGATTCGATAAAGCTGCGCTGCTTGTCACTCAGATCCCAGGAAGCAGGAATCGCTACAGACTGCTCAGCAGCAGGAGCTTCTTTTGCTTTGCACGCAGGTGTATTTGGCTGCCGTGCAGTGACCGGATATTTACGACTGAGTGAGTTTGCCCACATGGCTTAGCCCCATAAACGCCAAATCATTAATGCCACCACTACCCAGAACAGCGCTGAAGCAGCGAAGACAGCCAACCAGGCTTTGCGACGGGTGTTACCGGTACGCTGAACCTTGGTGCTCTTAGCCCGGAAGTCGGGTTGTACAGTTATTCTCGTAGCCATAGTTTTTGATAATCACTCTCAACAAAACGATTGATAACAACGATTAAGATTTAGGATGAATCCTAAACTTCTTAAGTCCAAAAATCCAGTTATTTTTATTGAGCACAACGATTAACGCTATTAATCAAAGCTTCGAAAACTGATTAGCCTTATTGAAACACAGACCTCAGAACTATTAAAAAAACGGCGACCGCAATTTGGGTTAAACAACAATTAGTACCACTTTAAATTTGAGTTAAATAAGAAACCTCAGCAATAAAGCCCTTCTTCATCAGGTGTTAACTGGAGTATGGGAATAATCCTGGCAGTGTGCAAAGAAGCGAACCGAAAAATGTGTACTGTTTCTCAATTAATTAATAACAATGAAAAAACCTGTGATGCATGTTTTATTTACAGAAAAATGTCAGCTTTTGTTGAACTACTGATGGCGCTAAGCGAGGGGAAACCTGAAGGTGCCCACTGGACACCCCGGTAAATTCATGATTTGGCGAATTATTTGAAAGGGAGTTTGATATCGCGGAACATCGCTTCAATGTCGTCATTGGAGCGCAGAGCAACAGCGGTGTCTACCACATCACGCGTGAGATGCGGTGCAAATCGCTGAATAAAATCATACATATAGCTGCGCAGGAAGGTGCTGCGGCGGAAGCCTATTTTGGTCGTACTATTGGTGAAAATCGCTGAAGCTTCAATGCGAACCAGATCCGGATCGGCTACCGGGTCAACCGCCATACTGGCAATCACACCCACACCTAAGCCAAGCCGTACATAAGTTTTAATTACATCTGCGTCAGTTGCGGTAAACACGATACGCGGGGTCAGACCTGCACGATTAAACGCTGTATCGAGCTCGGAGCGGCCGGTAAAACCAAAGGTGTAGGTTACCAGTGGGAAATCGGCCAGCTCCTCTATAGTCACGTTGTCTTTGCCTGCCAGCGGATGGTCGGGCGTTACCACAATCGCACGATTCCAGTGGTAACAGGGCAGCATGATGAGATCGTCGTAGAGGTGCAGGGCTTCAGTAGCAATGGCAAAGTCAGCGTTGCCCTTGGATACCGCTTCAGCAATCTGCGTAGGGGAGCCCTGATGCATATGCAGTGAAACGCGAGGGTAGCGCTCGATAAATCCTTTGATTACGCCCGGCAGCGCATAGCGCGCCTGCGTATGCGTGGTGGCGACATAAAGCGATCCCTTGTCAGGCCAGGTGTGTTCGCCCGCTACGGATTTAATCGCATCAACTTTTGATAATACTTCACGTGCTATGCGGATAATCTCTTCACCGGCTGGCGTAACCTGCGTCAGATGTTTGCCGCTGCGGGCAAATATCTGCACCCCCAGCTCATCTTCAAGCATACGTACCTGTTTGCTGATGCCAGGCTGTGAGGTATAGAGACCTTCAGCGGTCGATGAGACGTTGAGATTGTGATTGACCACTTCCACGATATAGCGCAACTGCTGCAGTTTCATAGTTATATCTTCCCGTTAGCGACTAACGTGCATGCCGGCAGCCGCCCATGATGCAGATGTGAGGAACAGAGCGAATTGAGAATAGAAAAACTATAACAACTATATCAGTTTTTAACCGAATAAAGAACGTTAGGTTATAAGGCGGGGAAAGTAAACGGGGCTGGCAGATGCCAGCCCCGGAGAGTTATTTTTTCGCTTCCTGCCATTTACCGTCAATATAGAACATTGACCAGCCAGTTGCTTTACCCTCTTTTTCAGACGAAACGTACTGCTGTTTTGTCTTGCGGCTAAAACGCACCAGGGTTTTATTTCCTTCCGGATCGGCTGCCGGTGCCTCTGCCAGATATTTAAGCTTTTCCGGCAGACGGTCAGCGAAGCGCTTCAGCTCTTCCACCAGCGGCGCGCGGGTCTCGCGCGATTTCGGGAACGTATTAGCCGCAAGGAAGACGCCGGCTGCTCCGTCACGCAGCACAAAATAGGCATCTGACTTCTCGCACGGCAGCTCAGGCAGCGGTACCGGATCCTCTTTCGGCGGCGCGACTTCGCCATTGCGCAGGATTTTACGGGTGTTTTTACACTCTTCGTTGGTACACGCCATATACTTGCCAAAGCGTCCCATTTTAAGGTGCATTTCCGACCCGCATTTCTCGCACTCGACTATAGGGCCATCATAGCCCTTGATGCGAAACTCGCCCTGCTCAATTTCATAGCCATCGCACTCTGGATTGTTACCACAGACGTGCAGCTTGCGGCTGTTATCGATCAGATAGCTGTCCATCGCGGTGCCGCACTTAACGCAGCGGCGGCGGGCACGTAACGCGTTGGTTTCCGCGTCGTCACCCTCCAGCACGTTCAGCACTTCGTTTTCCGGGATCAGATTGATGGTCTGCTTGCAGCGCTCTTTTGGCGGCAGGGCGTAGCCCGAACAGCCGAGGAATACGCCGGTGCTGGCCGTACGAATGCCCATTTTGCGACCGCATGTCGGGCAGTCGATTGAGGTCAGCACCATCTGATTCGGCTGCATGCCGCCCTCTTCCGGATCTTTTTCAGCCTGCTCCAGCTGCTGGCTGAAGTCACTGAAGAAGGAGTCGAGAACGCCTTTCCACTGCGCCTGATTGTTGGCTACCTGATCGAGGCTGTTTTCCATATGAGCGGTGAAATCGTAATTCATCAGCTCGCGGAAATTTTCTTCCAGCCGGTCGGTGACGATCTCACCCATCTTCTCAGCATAAAAACGACGGTTCTCAACGCGTACATAACCACGATCCTGGATAGTGGAAATAATAGACGCGTAGGTTGAGGGACGGCCAATACCGCGCTTCTCCAGCTCGCGCACCAGCGACGCCTCGCTGAATCGCGCCGGAGGCTTGGTAAAATGCTGGCTCGGCTGCAGCGCAGTCAGATCCAGTATTTCCCCTACCGCTACTGGCGGCAGCGTCCTGTCTTCATCGTTTTTACGCAGCGCCGGCATAACGCGCGTCCAGCCATCAAAACGCAGCGTGCGGCCTTTTGCCTTGAGCCTGAATTCGGCTGCGCCTACGGTCAGCGTGGTGGAGTCATATTTAGCCGGGACCATCTGACACGCCACAAACTGGCGCCAGATAAGCTGGTAAAGTTTTTGCGCATCCGCTTCCATATCTTTCAGCTGCTCAGCGCTTACGTTGACATCTGACGGGCGAATCGCTTCGTGCGCTTCCTGCGAATTATCTTTGCTGGTATAGGTCACCGGCGCTTCCGGCAGGTATTTTTTGCCGAACTCGCTGGCGACATAGTCGCGCGCCATGGCCACTGCATCCTGGCTCAGGTTCGTGGAGTCAGTACGCATGTAGGTGATGTGACCCGCTTCATAAAGCCGCTGCGCCATCATCATGGTTTTCTTCACGCCAAAGCCGAGACGTGTGCTCGCAGCCTGCTGCAGCGTTGAGGTAATAAAAGGTGCAGAAGGTTTGCTGCTGGTCGGTTTATCTTCACGATCCAGCACTTCATAACGCGCTTTTTCCAGTATCGCGACCGCCGCGAGCGTCTGCTCGCGGTTAACCGGACGAAACGCTTTGTCGCCCTGATGCGTCACCTGCATCGCCAGCGCATCGCCTTTTGGCGTAGCAAAATCTGCGTCGATCTCCCAGTACTCTTCTGGCACAAACGCTTTGATTTCGCGCTCGCGCTCAACCACCAGACGTACCGCTACCGACTGAACGCGTCCGGCAGAGAGACCGCGGGCGATCTTTTTCCACAGCAGAGGCGAAACCATATACCCCACAACGCGATCCATAAAACGGCGCGCCTGCTGGGCATTAACCCGCTCGATATTCAGTTCACCCGGCTTTTCAAACGCCTGGCGAATCGCATTTTTGGTGATTTCATTAAACACCACCCGGCTGAAACGCTTGTCGTCGCCACCAATGACTTCACGCAGGTGCCAGGCAATGGCTTCTCCTTCGCGGTCAAGGTCGGTTGCGAGATAGATATGATCGGCGTCAGCGGCCAGGCTCTTAAGTTCAGACACAACCTTCTCTTTGCCTGGCAGGATCTGATAATCAGCTTCCCAGCCATGCCACGGATCAACACCCATTCGGTTGACCAGCGCCGCCTTTTCATCTTTTTTAACTTTTTTCCCGGTTTTTACCTTCTCACCGTCAGTACTTTTACGGGTCGTTGAACCACTGGTCGGCAAATCGCGGATATGACCGACGCTGGATTTCACCACGTAGTCATTACCGAGGTATTTATTGATTGTTTTGGCCTTTGCCGGGGACTCAACGATAACGAGTGCTTTACCCATATGTACCTTTACCTGATTGAAACGTCCTGATAAACGGGAGAGGATTAATGCCCCAAAACCCAGTGGGTTTAATATTGCTGCCAGCAATCTGATTTTCAAGCTGGCGGGGACTGCCACTATTCAGTTTAAAACGGTGTGCGCAACCTTATGATTAACTACACTTTTTCCGCCTGACATCATCACACATCCTGGTGTGAACTCCCTGAAAGCTGAATCGCCCACACTCTACCTGATAAAATCTGATACGCAACTTAAATAGCACTCTGTTTAATTTTGCGCCAGCTGCAGGCGTGAACACGGATAAGTGGCAACAGAATGGCAGGTAATATAGAAGGAGAAAATGCGCTGTCAAAAAAAGTCGGATAATTCGGGACAAAAATGGAATTCATTTCACAACCCGGCCGAAGTAAATGGGACTCACCCGTTGCTAAGCATAAAAAACCCGGCCGGAGCCGGGTTTCTGTTACAGCAGAGGCTTTTCGCCACGCTGCCAGATTTTTAGCAACAGCCGTTCTGCCGCCTGGCTGGCGCTGCCGGTAAAACGATCCATCATCTTTTTCTTACGCGCATACTGTACGCCCAGCACGGTGAAGCGCTCCATATGCCGGATAATCAGGGCATCACTGGTGCCGATTTCATCAATCAGACCCAGTTCAAGCGCCTGCTGCCCATACCAGTGTTCGCCGGTCGCTACCCGGTTCATATCCAGCGACGGACGCATTTGCTGCACAAAGCCCTTAAACAGCTGATGCGTTTCATCCAGATCGTGCTGGAACTTCTCACGCCCCTCTTCGGTATTTTCACCAAACAGCGTCAGGGTACGTTTGTACTGGCCTGCAGTATGCAGCTCCACGTCAATATCATTGCGCTTCAGCAGCCGGTTGAAGTTGGGGATCTGCGCCACAACGCCGATTGAACCGATAATGGAGAACGGCGCGGCGACAATGCGATCTGCCACACAGGCCATCATATATCCGCCGCTGGCGGCCACTTTATCTACGGCGGCGGTCAGGCGCAGACCCGCGTCGCGCAGGCGCTGCAGCTGCGACGCTGCCAGACCGTAGCCATGCACCACCCCGCCCGGGCTTTCAAGCCGCAGCAGGACTTCATCACCCGGTTGCGCTACGGCCAGTACAGCGGATACTTCTTCACGCAGGGAGGCGACTTCACCCGCGTCCATGCTGCCTTTAAAGCCAAGCACATAGAGTACCGGCTTCGCGGTTTCAGTGACGCCGTTTTTTGCGTTGCGCTTCTCTGTTTTCGCTTTCAGCTTCTCTTCTTTTTTATGCTGTTTCAGCCAGACTTTTTGTACCTGCGGCTTCATTTTAGCCAGCTGCAGATCCTCTTTTATCTGACGATACTCATCATCCAGATGCGTCACCTGCAGCTGACCGGCGTGATGACGTTTGCGCAGCGCAGCATTCAGTATGATAAATACTACGGCCGCAATGGCGATCACTACCGTGACAGCCTTGGCCAGGAAGAGCCCATAGCTGGAGAAAAAATCCATTCTGCCGCCTTATTAAACAGTGAATTACAATTAACAGCTGAGTGTAACTGCTTTAACCCGGTTCGTCGCCTGAAAAGCCCGCAGGCGGCACAGAATGCTCCTCTGTTGCATTGCACCGGCTGGCGAATTCAGGCATAAAGCCATAAACCTCTACCACTGACTGAAGGAGATTGCTGTGCACTATCAGCCTAAAGGCGATCTACTCGAAAACCGCATTATTCTGGTTACCGGCGCATCAGACGGCATTGGCCGGGAAGCGGCGCTGACCTATGCCCGCTACGGCGCCCGCGTTATCCTGCTCGGACGTAACGCCGTTACCCTGCAGCAGACAGAAGCGGCGATTAACCAGCTTAATAAGCAGCCCGCCAGCTCATACCTGCTGGATCTCGCGACCGCCACGCCTGAATCATGTCAGCAGCTGGCCGCGCAGATTGCTGAGCGCGTGCCGCGTCTGGACGGCGTGCTGCATAACGCCGGTATTCTGGGTGAAATTGTTCCGCTGGCCGATCTTGAGCCGGCCCTCTGGCGCGAGGTGATGCAGATCAACCTGGATGCCACCTTTTATCTGACGCAGGCTCTGCTGCCGCTGTTGCTGAACTCAGAGGCGGGATCGCTGGTATTCACTACCTCCAGCGTAGGCCGCACCGGGCGCGCCGGCTGGGGCGCTTACGCCGTCTCTAAATTTGCCACTGAAGGCATGATGCAGGTGCTCGCCGATGAGTATAAAAACCACGCCCTGCGCGTAAACTGTATCAATCCCGGCGGCACGCGTACGAAGATGCGCGCCAGCGCGTTTCCGGAGGAGGATGCAAACCTGCTGAAAACTCCGGCCGATTTAATGCCGCTTTATCTCTACCTGATGGGCGATGATAGCCGGCGTAAAACGGGCATGAGCTTCGATGCTCAGCCCGGACGTAAAGCGGGTCCGGCCAGCGCATGAGCGATCGCCATCAGCAACGTCAGCAGCGCCTGAAAGAGCAGGTTGACGCGCGCATCGCTGCGGCGACAGAACATCGCGGTATCGTTATGGTATTTACCGGTAACGGTAAGGGAAAAACCACGGCGGCTTTCGGTACGGCGCTGCGCGCCTGCGGCCACGGAAAAAAGGTGGCAGTGGTACAGTTCATTAAGGGGGAGTGGCCCAACGGCGAGCGTAATCTGCTGGCGCAGCACGGGGTTGAGTTTCAGGTAATGGCCACCGGATTTACCTGGGAGACCCAGAGCCGCAGCACGGATACGATCGCCTGCCAGCAGGTCTGGGAGCAGGCACAACGCATGCTGGCTGATAGCGATGTTGACCTGGTGATCCTTGATGAAATCACCTATATGGTGAGCATGGATTATCTGGATCTGGAGGCGCTGATGCTTGCTCTGCAACAGCGTCCGTCTGCGCAAAGCGTGATTATTACCGGACGCGGCTGTCACCGGCGCCTGCTGGAGCTGGCAGATACCGTGACTGAGATGCGCCCGGTAAAACATGCCTTTGATGCCGGCATCCAGGCGCAACAGGGAATTGACTGGTAGCCGCTGCCGGGGCAGCGGCACACAGCCATCAGGCGCCGCGTTTGCTGCTGCGGCGCTGAGTGGTATTGCCGGCGCTGCTGTGACGCTTCACTGCGCGGCGGATCTGATTCGCTTTGGTGCGACGGCGATCTTTCTCAACGGCAACTTTGGTAACGGTCTCTTCCGGCATGCCCACCAGCTTACGCAGGTAGTTTACCGCCGGCAGCTCCATCTCCATCCAGCCGCCGCGCGGCAGGCCTTTTGGCAGCTGAATATCACCATAACGCACGCGCATCAGGCGGCTAACCTGAACGCCTACCGCTTCCCATAAACGACGCACTTCGCGGTTGCGTCCTTCGGTAAGGGTAACGTTGTACCACTGATTGATCCCTTCACCGCCAGCAAACTTAATGGTTTTAAAGGCAGCCGGGCCATCTTCCAGCTGAACGCCCTTGCTCAGCAGACGCACTTTATCGTCACCCACTTCGCCAAAAACACGCACCGCATATTCGCGTTCAACTTCGCGACTTGGATGCATCAGACGGTTAGCCAGTTCCCCATCGGTAGTGAACAGCAGCAGACCGCAGGTGTTAACGTCCAGACGACCCACTGCCACCCAGCGCGATCCACGCAGGCGCGGCAGGCGGTCAAACACGGTTGGGCGCCCTTCCGGATCGTTACGGGTACAAAGCTCCCCTTCCGGCTTGTAATAAGCCAGCACGCGGCACACTTCCGTAGTGGACTCGGCAATAGAGACCAGGTGACCATCAATACGAATTTTCAGGCTTTTGTCATTTTCAATGCGATCGCCCAGCGTGGCCAGTTTGCCATCTACGCTGACGCGTCCGGCGGAAATCATGGTTTCGATTTCGCGGCGCGAGCCGTGACCGGCGCGCGCTAATACTTTCTGTAATTTTTCGCTCATGGAGCTGCCTCGTTGTCGCCTTCCCAGGCGTCGTGGTAAGAATGGGTAAGACAGCGGGATTACCACGTCCTCTGTCAGAAACTGTTAACGTTGCGCATCAATCTGACCGGATGCAAACGGCCTGCGATTTTACACCAGCTAAGGTTGCGTTAACACCTTTAACTTTGCTGCCGATAATAGCCGGCCGGCGTTTTCCCGCCTCTGCCGGTTTTGCCGTTCATGACGACAGGCGTTTTTATCCCTGACACTCTCCTGTTTACAGCCTGGTCAATGACCTGGCGATAGAGAAGCTCGTATTATATTGATGCCTGATGAGCCCGACCGGGGAAATCGCTTTAAAGCAATGAACCCGCTAAAACCGTTCAGGCCCCGGCTGCACGTCAAAATAGTGCTATCGCTTACGAAAACCACACAATCATCTACCCAATCAGCTTAAAACAAAATTTCACCTCGCCCTGAGTGGGTTGTGCGTATGATCCGCGCTACAGGTTGGTTTAAGGCTCTATATTCTGTTTTATTGCCATCTATTAGCGCGCTGAATTTGTGCATAAATAAAAGCGGTGTAAAATAAAGCAGCAGGCCAGATGTAGATTCGAAGAAATATTATTTTATTAAGCCTAAAGCTATTTATAACAAATTATTAACGTCACTCTGCATGACGGCTGTTTTAACGGAAAATATCCCGTCTATATGCCCGTACAGGCTGACATAATTAATTAGCGTGTCTGCTCTCCTCACCAGGGATGTTACTGACGCGCCTTAAAGAAGATCGTAATAATGAAAATAACCGTACTTTGCCCGGCGCTGTTCGCGCTGGCGCTGACCGGTTGTTCCGTTGGACAGACTGAATACAGCAAAGCGGCGCTTGAACATGTTGATATGAGCGTAACAGGCGTGCCGACAGTGCTGGGTTTGGGTGTTCTCGGTACAACTATTCCCCTTACGCCGGAGTACAGCCTGACAGCGGCGCACGTTGCTAAAACGTCTGTGCAGCGCGTTAAGGCCTATCATCCTTATTGCGACGTTGCGATTATTTATCATAAAAATAGTCCTGATACGCTGGCCAGGTTTCGTACCAGCGCGCCCGGAGAAGCGATTAAAATGTATGGCTACAGTTTTATTTCTGCCATGCCGGTTGAATCGAGCGGCGTTAATTTGGCGCGCACGGCTATTACTAATCGCTGGAATAAAAAACCCTGTATGGCAATGGCATCTAATGCGGGTGTGACTCAGGGAATGTCAGGCGGCGCGGTCTATAACAGTGATGAAACCATTGCCGGAGTGATTGTGGGATACAGTCATGAAATTGCGAACAGACGTAGCAGAAAAGTGATCCTTAAAGATGTGTCACTCTATATTCCCTATGGCGATTTTAAGCGCTGGCTTGAGCGCAATCTCAGCCAGGCGCCTGTTACGTAGCGACACCTGGCCTGGCCGGGCGATTAGCTAAATGGCCGCGTATCTCCGGCACCTGCGCGCACCACGACCGGCGTGTCTTCCGTCAGGTCGACAACCGTCGTCGGCTGTTGCCCCAGCGTGCCGCCATCGAGGATCAGATCGACCAGTTTTCCGATGCTGTGCTGGATCTCTTCCGGATCGGATTCCGTAAAGTCATTACCGGGCAGCATCAGTGATGTCGACATCATCGGCTCATTCAGTCGCTCAAGCAGCGCCAGCGCAACCGGATGCGAAGGCACGCGCAGCCCGATGGTTTTGCGTTTGTCATTCATCAGGCGGCGCGGCACCTCTTTCGTCGCCTTGAGAATAAAAGTGTAATTACCTGGGGTGTTGTTTTTCAGGATACGAAAGGCTGAGTTGTCGACCTGAGAGTAAACCGAAAGCTCTGAGAGGTCGCGACACATCAGCGTAAAGTTGTGGTTACCATCCAGCTGACGGATACGGCAGATACGTTCCATCGCGTTTTTTTCTTCCAGCCGGCACCCCAGCGCATAGCCGGAGTCGGTGGGATAGACAATGACGCTGCCTTTATTGAGATAATCCACCGCCTGATTAATCAGGCGCGGCTGCGGGTTATCAGGATGAATGTGAAAACGTTGACTCATAAAAACCTCTTGTCATCTGTCTCAGGCAGTTGAAGCGGGGGCCAGAGCGGGAAAGCGTTCCCAGACGGGTTCAACGCCACCCGGCAGCCAGAGTTTACGCCCCAGCTCAATCCAGGGACAGGGTTGGTGAAAGTCGGACCCCTGCGATGCTGCCAGTTGATTATCGCGCGCATAGCCTGCCAGCTGGGTGCGTTCGTTAGGCGGCTGCTGACACTGCGCCACCTCGATCGCGTCGCCTCCCGCTTGTGCGAAAAAGGCAATCAGCCGCTTCAGCCATTTTGCCGACAGGCCGTAGCGTCCCGGATGCGCCAGCACCGCGACGCCGCCGGAATGATGAATAGCTTCAATAGCTTGTTCAATTGTACACCATTGTGGTGGCACATAGCCGGTTTTGCCACGCGCCAGATAGTGTTTGAACACCTGGGCCATATTCTCAGCTTTACCCTGTTCAATCAGATAACGGGCAAAATGACCGCGCGTAATCACCCCACCCTGTGCCAGCCGCTGTGCGCCCGCCAGTGCGTCGGGGATGCGGGCCCGCTCCAGCCGTTCAGCAATCTGCAGCGCCCGCTCATAACGACACTGGTGCTGCGCTGCCAGAAAGGCCTTAAGTGCCGGATGATCGCAATCGATATTCAGGCCTGCGATATGAATTTCGTGATTTTCCCACAGCGTGGACGCTTCCAGACCGGCCAGCACTTTTATCGGCAGTTTCTGCTCCTGTGCAAACGCCTGCGCCTCAGCAACGCCCGCGACCGTATCGTGATCGGTAATGGCCAGCACGCCAACTTGCTTATCAACCGCGCGCTGAACCAGGGCCGCTGGGGTCAGCAATCCATCGGAGGCGCGGGTATGGCTGTGAAGATCGTAAAGCGGGAAACGGCTGATATCTGACAAAGTAACTCCGGAGCACGGCTAAAAATCAGCGGGCATGATAGCGATTTTGTTGTTAACTGAGAAAGGGTATTGACATTTTTCACACGAACCAGTTAACTAGTACACAAGTTCACACACAGTGGGTATCTGCCATGAGTCAGGTAGCAATGCGGTTAACAGATAGCTGGCGTACGTCTTCCTGTAACGGGTGGCGTTATTGTGCACAAGCCTGATTGCTGTGCAGATACCTGAGCCCGCCACCATGCGGGCTTTTTTTTGAGCGAATTTCAGAGAAATTATCATGGCAAATGCGAAACCTACATTGAAGTTGATTACCGGAAACGCACCCTATCGCGAAGATCCGGCCGCGGTGTTTCATCAACTGTGCGGCGCACGTCCGGCCACTCTGCTGCTTGAGTCTGCGGACATCGACAGCAAAAAAAATCTGAAAAGCCTGCTGATTGTTGATAGCGCACTGCGCATCAGCGCCCTTGGTCAGACCGTGTCTTTACAGGCGCTCTCTGAAAATGGCCGTGCCCTGCTGCCGTTGCTGGATGCCGCTCTGCCTGAGAGCGTAAAAATCGACGTTCGTCCGGATGGTCGTGAGCTGCATTTTGCTACGGCGAATGATGTACAGGATGAAGATTCGCGGCTAAAAGCCTTCTCGGTGTTTGATGCGCTGCGTCTGATTCCGCAACTGGTTAATACACCTGCCGATGAGCGTGAAGCGATGCTGCTGGGCGGACTGTTTGCTTACGACCTGGTCGCCGGCTTTGAAGCGCTGCCGGCGCTGCGCAACGACCAGCGCTGTCCCGACTACTGCTTCTATCTGGCGGAAACGCTGCTGATTATCGACCACCAGCAGGGTGCAGCCCGCCTGCAGGCGAGCCTGTTTACGCCGTCAACCAGTGAGTTTCAGCGTCTGCAGAGCCGTATTGAGCAGCTGCACGGCCAGATGACACAGCCGGCGCCCGCCCTGCCGGTGCAGCGCGTGGAACAGATGACGCTCAGCACCAGCCAGAGCGATGATGCTTACTGCGAGGTGGTGGCGTCGCTGCAGCAGGCTATCCGCATCGGTGAAATTTTCCAGGTCGTGCCGTCGCGCCGCTTCTCGCTACCCTGCCCGTCACCGCTTGCCGCTTATGAAACGCTGAAGAACAGCAATCCCAGCCCCTATATGTTCTTTATGCAGGATCGGGAATTCGCCCTGTTTGGTGCCTCACCGGAAAGCTCGCTGAAGTATGACGCGCAGTCGCGCCAGATTGAGATCTACCCCATTGCCGGCACCCGCCCGCGCGGCCGCCATGCCGACGGCTCGCTGGATCGCGATCTCGACAGCCGTATCGAGCTGGAGATGCGTACCGATCATAAAGAGCTGGCCGAACATCTGATGCTGGTGGATCTGGCGCGTAACGACCTTGCCCGTATCTGCAAACCCGGCAGTCGTTACGTTGCCGATCTGACCAAAGTTGACCGCTACTCTTTTGTTATGCATCTGGTCTCCCGCGTGGTCGGCACGCTGCGTGACGATCTGGATGTCCTGCACGCCTACCGCGCCTGTATGAATATGGGCACGCTGAGCGGCGCGCCTAAAGTACGCGCCATGCAGCTGATTGCTGAAAAAGAGGGCACGCGGCGCGGCAGTTACGGCGGTGCCGTGGGCTACTTCACGGCGACCGGCGATCTCGATACCTGCATCGTGATCCGTTCCGCCTGGGTCGAAGAAGGTGTGGCTACCGTGCAGGCGGGTGCCGGCGTGGTGCTGGATTCTGTCCCGCAGGCTGAAGCGGATGAAAGCCGCAACAAAGCACGCGCAGTTCTGCGCGCTATCGCAACCGCGCACCACTGCAAGGAGATGTTCTGATGGCTGATATCCTGCTGCTCGATAATATCGACTCGTTTACCTATAACCTGGTGGATCAGCTGCGCAGCTTTGGTCACAACGTAGTGATCTACCGCAACAGCGTGCCGGCTGAGACGCTGATTGCGCGGCTGCAGCAGATGGAAAATCCGGTGCTGATGCTGTCACCCGGTCCTGGCGCGCCAGCTGATGCGGGCTGTATGCCAGCCCTGCTGCAGGCGCTGCGCGGCCAGCTGCCCATTATCGGTATCTGTCTGGGTCATCAGGCTATCGTTGAAGCGTATGGCGGCCACGTGGGCCAGGCGGGTGAAATTCTGCATGGTAAGGCGTCTGCGGTAGAGCATGACGGCAGCGCGATGTTCAGCGGCCTGAGTAATCCGCTGCCGGTGGCACGTTATCACTCGCTGGTGGGGAGTAATACGCCCGCTGAGCTGACGGTTAACGCCAGCTACAACGGCATGGTCATGGCCGTGCGGCATGATGCCGATCGCGTCTGCGGCTTTCAGTTCCATCCTGAATCGATTCTCACCACCCAGGGCGCACGCCTGCTTGAGCAGACGCTGGCCTGGGCGCTGGCGCAGTAACAGGGAGATAAAGATGCAAACTATTCTGGAAAAACTGTATCAGGCGCAAACGCTGAGCCAGGCGGAGAGCCACCAGCTGTTCAGCGCCATTATTACCGGTCAGCTGGAGCCCACTCAGCTGGCCGCAGCGCTGATTGCCATGAAAGTGCGCGGCGAGCAGCCACAGGAGATAGCCGGCGCCGCATCGGCGCTGCTGGCTGATGCCAAACCTTTCCCGCGTCCTGACTATGCGTTTGCTGATATCGTCGGCACCGGAGGCGACGGCAGTAACAGCATTAATATCTCGACCGCCAGCGCGTTTGTGGCCGCAACCTGCGGCCTTAAAGTGGCCAAACATGGTAATCGCAGCGTCTCCAGCAAATCCGGCTCCTCCGATCTGCTGGCAGCGTTTGGTATTAATCTGGACATGCCCGCGCAGCAGGCGCGCCAGGCGCTGGACGATCTTAATGTCTGTTTCCTGTTTGCGCCGCAGTACCATACCGGCTTTCGTCACGCGATGCCGGTGCGTCAGCAGCTGAAATCGCGCACGCTGTTCAACGTGCTCGGCCCGCTGATCAATCCGGCCCGACCGCCGCTGGCGGTGATTGGCGTGTACAGCCCGGAGCTGGTGCTGCCCATCGCGCAAACGCTGAAGGTGCTCGGCTATCAGCGGGCCGCTGTGGTCCACGGCGGCGGAATGGATGAGGTCGCTCTGCACAGCGCCACGCAGGTGGCTGAGCTGCGCGAAGGGGAAATTACCTGCTATCAGCTGACGCCGGATGACTTTGGTTTTGGCATGCATGACAAAGAGGCGCTGGCGGGCGGGACGCCGGAAGAAAACCGTGACATTCTGACCCGTTTACTTCAGGGTAAAGGAGAGCCCGCGCATGAGCAGGCGGTCGCCGTTAACGTGGCGATGCTGCTGAAAGTGTTTGGTCATGAAGACCTGCGCGACAACGCGGAGCGGGCCATTGCCGCGATTCGCAGCGGACAGGCTTATGAGCGCGTGGTTGCACTGGCAGCGAGAGGATGAGATGAGTATTAAAGGCACCGTATTAGAGAAAATTGTGCAGGATAAGGCGATCTGGATAGCAGAGCGTCAGCAGCAGCAGCCGCTGGAGACATTCCACCCGGAACTGCAGCCGGCAACGCGCTCTTTTTATGACGCCCTGCGCGGCACCCGCACCGTTTTTATCCTTGAGTGTAAAAAAGCGTCACCGTCAAAAGGGATGATCCGCGAGGATTTCGATCCTGCCGCCATCGCCGCCGTCTATCGTCATCACGCGTCTGCCATTTCGGTTCTGACGGATGAGAAATATTTTCAGGGTGACTTCGCTTTTCTGCCGATTGTCAGCGCGGCGGTGACCCAGCCCGTGCTGTGCAAAGATTTTATCATCGACCCCTATCAGATCTACCTGGCGCGCCACTACCAGGCGGACGCCATCCTGCTGATGCTCTCCGTACTGGATGATGAACAGTACCGGCAGCTCGCCGCAGTGGCTCACAGCCTGAACATGGGCATCCTGACCGAAGTCAGCAATGAGGCGGAGCTGGAACGGGCGATTGCCCTCGACGCTCAGGTGGTGGGCATCAACAACCGCGACCTGCGCGATCTTTCGATCGATCTTAACCGCACCCGCGAGCTGGCACCGCGCCTCAGTCACGGCGTCACGGTCATCAGTGAATCCGGTATTCATAATTATGCGCAGGTGCGTGAGCTGAGCCGCTTTGCTAACGGTTTTCTCATCGGCTCGGCGCTGATGGAAGAGGCTGACCTGGCAGCTGCGGTACGTCGCGTGCTGCTGGGTGATAATAAAGTGTGCGGCCTGACGCAGCCGGAAGCGGCGCGCGCCGCCAGTGAAGCGGGAGCCCTGTATGGCGGTCTGATTTTTGCTGAAGGCTCACCGCGCAAAATCGATACTGTCCAGGCACACCGCGTGATGGCCGCAGCGCCGCTGCGCTATGTGGGCGTGTTTCGTAATGCGCCGGTTGGTGACGTTGTCACGCTGGCGGTAGAGCTGAATCTGGCAGCAGTGCAGTTGCATGGCGCCGAAGATCGCGACTATGTTGCCACGCTGCGTCAGGCGCTACCGGCCCGGATACAAATCTGGAAAGCGCTGAGTGTCAAAGAGAGCCTGCCGGCGCGCGACTGGCCGCACGTTGATCGCTACGTGTTTGATAATGGCCAGGGCGGCAGCGGGCAGCAGTTTGACTGGTCGCTGCTGCAGGGAGAGTCGCTGGACAACGTGCTGCTGGCTGGCGGTCTCGCCGCTGATAACTGCGTGACGGCAGCCCAGCTGGGCTGCGCTGGTCTTGATTTTAACTCCGGCGTGGAGTCCGCCCCTGGCATAAAAGATGCCGGCAAAATTGCTGCGGTATTTACCACATTACGCGCTTACTAATGTTGCTGGCCCGCCAGTGCGGGCCGTTGAGGAAAGATCAATTATGTCGACGTTATTGAATCCCTATTTTGGTGAATTTGGCGGCCAGTACGTTCCGCAAATCCTGATGCCGGCTCTGCGCCAGCTGGAAGCTGCTTTTGTTGAAGCGCAGCGCGATCCTGAGTTTCAGCAGGAGTTTACCGATCTGCTGAAAAATTACGCTGGTCGTCCGACGGCGCTGACCCTGTGCCGTAATCTGACTCAGGGGACGAAAACCCGCCTCTATCTGAAGCGCGAAGATCTGCTGCATGGCGGCGCGCATAAAACCAATCAGGTACTGGGTCAGGCGCTGCTGGCAAAGCGAATGGGGAAAAATGAGATCATTGCGGAAACCGGCGCCGGCCAGCATGGTGTCGCCTCCGCGCTCGCCTGCGCGCTGCTCGGCATGAAGTGCCGTATTTATATGGGGGCGAAAGATGTTGAGCGTCAGTCTCCCAATGTGTTCCGGATGCGGTTGATGGGCGCGGAAGTGATCCCGGTTCACAGCGGCTCAGCTACGCTGAAAGATGCCTGTAACGAGGCGCTGCGCGACTGGTCAGGCAGCTATGAGACCGCACACTATATGCTGGGAACCGCAGCAGGTCCGCACCCCTTCCCGACCATCGTGCGCGAATTCCAGCGTATGATCGGCGAAGAGACCAAAGCGCAGATCCTCGAAGCGGAAGGCCGCCTGCCCGATGCCGTGCTGGCGTGCGTAGGCGGCGGCTCCAATGCGATTGGCATGTTTGCTGATTTCATTGAAGAGAGCAGCGTGGGCCTGATTGGTATTGAACCCGCTGGCCACGGTATTGAAAGCGGCGAGCACGGCGCGCCACTGAAGCACGGCCGGGTTGGTATCTATTTTGGTATGAAAGCGCCAATGATGCAGACCGAAGAGGGCCAGATTGAAGAGTCTTATTCTATCTCCGCCGGCCTCGACTTTCCGTCAGTTGGTCCGCAGCACGCGCATCTGAACAGCATCGGGCGCGCAGAGTATGTCTCCATTACCGATGATGAAGCGCTCGACGCGTTTAAAGCGCTGTGCCGCGCAGAAGGGATTATTCCGGCCCTGGAATCGTCACATGCGCTGGCCCATGCGCTGAAAATGATGCGGGCAAATCCGGAAAAAGAGCAGCTGCTGGTGGTTAACCTTTCCGGTCGCGGCGATAAAGATATTTTCACGGTTCACGATCTGCTTAAAGCGAAAGGAGAGATTTGATGGAGCGTTATAATCAGCTGTTTTCACGCCTGTCAGCGCGTCAGGAAGGCGCGTTTGTCCCTTTTGTTACGCTGGGCGATCCCTCTCCGGAGCTCTCACTGCAGATTATTGATACGCTGGTTGAAGGCGGCGCTGATGCGCTGGAGCTGGGGATCCCTTTCTCCGATCCGCTGGCAGATGGACCCACCATTCAGAGCGCCACGCTGCGGGCTTTTGCGGCCGGCACCACGGTGGCGCAATGCTTTGAAATGCTGCAGGTAGTGCGGCAGAAATACCCCGATCTGCCCATTGGTTTACTGATGTACGCTAATCTGGTGTTCAGCCGCGGCATCGATACGTTCTATGCGCAGTGTGCCGCCGCGGGCGTCGACTCGGTACTGGTCGCTGATGTGCCAGTTGAAGAGTCAGCCCCCTTCCGCCAGGCTGCGCTGCGTCACAACATTGCGCCGATTTTTATCTGCCCGCCTAATGCCAGCGATGACCTGCTGCGTGAACTGGCTCAGCATGGCCGCGGTTACACTTATCTGCTGTCGCGCGCAGGGGTGACCGGTGCTGAAAACCGCGCCAGTCAGCCGCTTCACCATCTGATTGATAAACTGCGTGAGTTTCAGGCGCCGCCTGCCCTGCAGGGGTTCGGCATCTCCGAGCCGGAGCAGGTACGTGAAGCGATTGCTGCAGGCGCAGCGGGAGCGATCTCCGGTTCCGCCATTGTACGCATCATTGAGAAAAATCAGCGCGACCCGGCAACGCTGCTGCGTGAGCTGAAAGCCTTTGTCAGCGGCCTGAAAGCGGCCACCCGCTAATCGCTGTGGCTCCGTCACTCCGACGGGGCCACACTCTTTTTTCCGCCATCCCCATCCTTTCTGCCTGAGCGCCAGCTTTTTTCACTTTTTCTCTGCCAGCAGGTTGCCGATTATTCAGGGCCGACCCACACTTAAATGCGCCGTTGCGTTACGGTGTGAATCCATCTATGACAGGGAGATAACCAAATGAAATTGTTCAAGGTCGTTGCGGGAATTTTTATGGCTGCATTTGTGGCACTGACACTGAGCGCCTGTGCGCCAACGCCAACCAAAGAAGGCACCGGCGGTTATATTGATGACACCGTCATCACCACGAAAGTAAAAGCGCAGCTGCTGAATGATGAAGCGCTGAAATCTACAGAAATCAATGTTGAAACGTTCAAAGGTAAGGTTCAGCTGAGCGGGTTTGTCAGCTCGCCACAGATGGCTAACCGCGCCGTTTCCGTTACGCGCAGCGTGGCAGGCGTGAAGTCTGTTGTTAATAATATGCAGATCAAGTAATACCAAAAGGGCGGCCGGCAGGTCGCCCTTCTTCTGCCTCAGAAGCGATAGCCTGCACCAAAGAAAAAGACAAACGGATCGATACGCGTATTAATATTCTGCTGTACGCCCTGATGTCTGAATTTCACTTCAGTATCAATATCCATGTACCACAGCGAAGCATTCAGCATCCAGTCACGGTTAATCTGATAATCGAGCCCCACCTGACCCGCAATGCCCCAGGAGTCTTTAACGCTCAGATCGCTGAGCTGTGCATCCCTGGCGGTCTGATTCAGCTTTGCGTCAAAAAAGGTGGTGTAATTGATGCCAACGCCCGCATAAGGACGTACCGCGCTGTTACTGTCGAGGAAATAGTATTGCGCCATCAGCGTGGGCGGCAGCTGACGCACCGTGGCCAGGTTACCGGTCGGACCAAGACCGACTTTATGACGAAACGGTGTGGCAGCCAGCAGCTCAATTCCGATATGGTCGGTTGCCATCCAGGTGAATGTCAGCCCCAGCTGCGTATCATTATCGACGCGGAATTCACCCATGTTCAGCACATTATCTGACCCCTCTGTCGGACGGACCGTTGCCGTACCGGCGCGCATAAAAAAGTCACCCGCCTGATGAGCCAGCGCCAGCTGTGGTATCGCCATCGCCAGGAACAGTGCGCATTTTGCCAGTTTCATCATCACTCCTTTGCCTGAATTAAAATTTTTCGCGGCACAGATGTAACGGTTTTCAGCGCAGATTTCATTAACTGGCTGGCAGAACAAATGCTTAGTTAACAATGAATTGACACAGATAAAATTTGCCAGCGCGAAAAAAGATCAAAAACAGGTTGATGAAGTTTCATGACGTGATTACTTTGCTGATCCCGAGTGATTTTGGTTCGATGCCTCAGGAGTGGCGGGCGATCAGATGAGCGATATAACTAACCCTTGTATGACCTGTGGCGCCTGCTGCGCCTATTTTCGCGTTTCCTTTTACTGGGCTGAAGCCGATGATGCCGGTGGCGCAGTGCCAGCCGAACTCACCGAGCCGCTAAACCTGCTGATGCGCAATATGCGCGGCACCAGCGATCGCACGCCGCGCTGCGTTGCTCTGCAGGGCGAGCCCGGTAGCTGCGTCTCCTGCGGTATCTATGAGCAGCGCCCCTCTCCCTGCCGTGAATTTGCGATGTCCGGGGAAAATGGCGTCGTTAACGAAGCCTGCGACCGTGCCCGCGCCCGCCATGGATTACCTGCCCTTTTTCACCCTTCTTTACCTGACATGACAGAAAGTTATGGTATTCCGGGTGCCAGCCTGACCGCTTAGCATGTACAATCGCCGGGTTAATTAACCCGGTTTTTTTCAAGGAGTGTACATGTCTATCACGGCAAGCTCGTTATACCGTGACACAGGAAATTTTTTGCGCCATCAGCTGGTCACTATAATGCTGATGGCGCTGCTGACCTCATTCATTACCGTGATTATCGGGCATGCGTTAACGCCTGATGATGAGCAGCTGTCGCTGCTGAGTCAGAGTGACAGCAGCGCATCCTCCCTGTTTGAACTGGTACAGAATATGTCTCCGGATCAGCAGCGTATACTTCTGCGCGCTTCCGCAGCAGGAACCCTGGCGGCGCTGATTGGTAATACGCTGCTGCTCGGCGGCATGCTTTGCCTGATCCCGCTGGTCTCCAGCGGTCAGCGCGTCAGTGCCCTGCGCGCTATCGGTACCGCTGCACCGCTGCTGCCTAAGCTGCTGCTGCAGACCTTTTTGATCACGCTGCTGGTGCAGCTTGGCTTTATGGTGCTGATAGTGCCTGGCATCGTGCTCGCTATCTTGCTCTCTCTGGCGCCGGTGATGCTGGTCAGTGAAAAAATGGGCGTAATCGGTGCCATGCGCGCCAGCCTGCGCCTGGCGTGGAAAAATATTCGCCTGATTGCACCCGCTATTCTGCTGTGGCTGCTGGCAAAAATTATTCTGATGTTCTTTTTCTCTTCGCTGACGGTATTGCCCGCCAATATTGCCTCCGTGGTGCTTAACGCGCTGGGCAATCTGGTTTCTGCCGTTTTGATTATTTATTTGTATCGGCTCTATATGCTGTTACGTTAAGGGTTACGGCGCTCCGCTGAGCGCTATAACCACAGGCTACTGTCCGGACTGGAAACGTTATGAAGCAGTTACTCGACTTTCTCCCCCTGGTCGTTTTCTTTGTTTTTTACAAACTCTACGACATCTACGTTGCATCGGGCGCGCTGGTGGTGGCTACCGGCCTGGCGCTGGTAGTGAGCTGGGTGCTCTATCGCAAGCTGGAAAAGATGACCCTGTTTACCTTTGTCCTGGTGGCGGTGTTCGGCACCCTGACGCTGGTGTTTCATAATGATGAATTCATCAAGTGGAAGGTCACCGTAATCTATTCGCTGTTTGCGCTCGCACTGCTCTACAGCCAGTGGTTCATGCAGCAGCCCCTGATCCAGACCATGCTGGGAAAAGAGCTGCAGCTGCCTGCCACGGTCTGGCGCCGGCTCAACATCGCCTGGGCGCTGTTCTTTCTGCTGTGCGGCCTTGCCAACATCTATGTTGCGTTCTGGTTGCCACAGCCGGTATGGGTGAACTTTAAAGTGTTTGGCCTGACAGGGCTGACGCTGCTGTTTACCCTGCTGAGCGGGCTCTACATCTGGCGGCAGATGCCCCAGCAGGAATCAAAATAGTCTTTCCATCGCCCGGCCAGCCGGGCTTTTTTTCACCTGCAGAAGAACTGAGCAATGAACGAGAAGCATAAGCAGCCCACGGGCGAAATGGTTTTGCGTACGCTGGCTATGCCAGCCGACACCAATGCCAACGGCGATATTTTTGGCGGCTGGCTGATGTCGCAGATGGACATGGGCGGTGCAATTCTGGCAAAAGAGATCGCTGAAGGTCGCGTGGTCACGGTTCGGGTCGACGGCATGAGTTTTCTGAAGCCGGTCGCGGTAGGCGATGTGGTCAGCTGCCATGCGCACTGCCTGCGCACCGGAAACAGCTCAATGACTATCAACGTTGAGGTGTGGATTAAAAAGGTTTCATCTGAGCCGATAGGCCAGACCTACTGCGCCACCGAAGCGGTGTTCGTTTACGTCGCAGTAGACAACAGCGGCAAGTCGCGTCCGCTGCCGGCAGATCGCGCTAACCGCAGCCACTGAGTGATGAAAAGCAGAGCGGCTTTTTCGGCCGCTCTGCTCTGCGCCCTACTCGATCTTCGCGCCGCCGTTAATACGGAAAACAATATTCATGGTGATGCCCTGGCCCGGCTGGCCCGGCTGGTAGCGCCACTTTTTAACCTGATCCCTGACGCTGCGCTCGAACATATTGCGCGGCTGTGCCGAAAGAATAGTGACATTGCCAACCCGGCCGTCACTGTCGACATCAAATTTCACCCGTACATTACCCTCAATACGCAGCGCGGCCGCGCGTGCCGGATAGGCTGGTTTGCTGATGCTGAGCGCTTTCGGTCCGCTCGCTTTAACCGGTGCCGGAGCAGTGGCCGCTTTTGGTGCAGTGGCGGGCCGGGGCTGAGCTGCTGCGGTCTCCTGCCTGAACGGATCGGCCCGGTCCGGTGCCGGCTGACGGGGGGCTGGCGCCGGTTTTTTTTCTGCTTTTGGTTTTGGCTTCGGCTTAGGTTTCGGCTTCGGCTTTGGCTCCGGTTTTGCAATAGGAACCGGCTCCGTTTTTGGCGGCTCCGGGGCGGCCTGCGGCTCGGGTTCAGGCTCAGGTTGCGGTGCCGGTGCTACCACAGCCGGCGCAGGTTCCGGCTGCACCTCAGGCGCGATCATGGTGATGGCGATAGGCTGAGACGCGGCAGGCAGCTCACGGGACTGATGCCACGAGGCATAGAGAATGCCGGCAATAACGGACCCGTGCAGTACCACGGAGAGGATCAGTGAAACAGGCGTACGGGTCGGAAAAGGCGTTGTCAATGTCGTCATAGCAGCTGTGGTCATTGAGTGAGAAGATGATTTTAAATGCAAATAGCAATCAGTTTCAATAAGCAGCGTAAAAGTGCCCCGTTTCCTCTTTTTTTTAACCCCGCTTGCGCTGGCGCCGATTGCCCTGAGGTTTCGTTTGCACTCTGCCGGGCGATCCCTTAACGTGTCTCGCAATTTCGGCCAGTTTAACGGGAGTATCCCATCGTGCTTTACCTCATCTACGCGGAAGATACCGCAGATTCACTGGAAAAACGCAACAGCGTGCGCCCAGCGCACCTTGCTCGTCTGCAGCTGCTGCAGGATGAGGGACGACTGATTGTTGCCGGCCCGCTACCGGTGGTCGACAGCAACGATCCAGGCCCCGCTGGCTTTAGCGGCTCGGCAATTGTCGCAGAGTTTGATTCGCTGGAGGCGGCGCAATCCTGGGCTCAGGACGATCCCTATATCGCCGCTGGCGTTTACGAAAAAGTTACCGTTAAGCCGTTTAAGCGGGTATTTTAATTCGTGATGTTATCACTGCTGCTGCTACTGGTGGCACTGCTGCTTACCGGTCGTGCGCTCTGGATCTGGCGCCGTCAGGGCTGGCTTCAGGCGCGCCAGCAGATTGTCATGCTGATAGTCCTGGCGGCGGCGGCGCAGATCGTCAACATTACGCTGATGCTGCGCGGCCATTAACGAACCCAGCCGCGCCGGTCTCACATATTCTGCGTAATAAACAGAATTGAACGGCGCTGCTGCTGCGCAACCTGGTGACGAATGGCATGGATGCGCTTATAGCGACGCGACTGGCCTTCCAGCCAGCGGGCACGACGGCGATGCACCTGGCGTAACATTCTCCAGCGGGCCACTTCATTTCTGCTTCGTCTCATGACACTCTCTCAGTCCGGCATATTTCGGCACGCATTATAGTGATCTGCACAGAAATGCCAATTCGAAACCTTTATCGATAAATCTCAGGGCAGATTAAGGTTTCGCTACAGCGCATCAGCACGTAAACTTTGCCTATAAATGCGCGAACAGGATGTCCACTCAATGACCACCTTTTATACCCTGATCAGTTGGTTACTGCTGTTTGGCTACTGGCTGCTGATTGCGGGTGTAACGCTGCGTATTCTGATGAAACGTCGCGCAGTGACCTCAGCTATGGCCTGGCTGCTGATCATCTATATTCTGCCGCTGGTAGGGATTATCGCCTATCTCTCGTTCGGGGAGCTGCATCTTGGCAAGCGCCGGGCCGAGCGCGCCCGCACCATGTGGCCCTCTACGGCTAAGTGGCTCACCGACCTCAGGCAGTGCCGGCATATCTTTGCCACCGAGCACAGCGACGTTGCACGCTCGCTTTTTGATCTCTGCCGGCACCGGCAGGGGATCGCTGGCGTCAAAGGCAATCAGCTGCAGCTGCTGACCAGCAGCGATGAGGTGATGCAGGCGCTAATCCGTGATATTCAGCTGGCGCGTCATAATATCGAGATGGTGTTCTATATCTGGCAGCCAGGCGGCCTGGCTGACGATGTGGCGGAGTCGCTGATGGCAGCCTCACGCCGGGGCGTGCACTGTCGTCTGATGCTCGATTCTGCCGGCAGCGTCGCCTTTTTCCGTAGCCCATGGGCAAATATGATGCGCAACGCCGGGATCGATGTGGTTGAGGCGCTGCAGGTCAGCCTGCTGCGTGTCTTCCTGCGGCGTATGGATCTGCGGCAGCACCGCAAAGTCGTGCTCATCGACAACTACATCGCCTACACCGGCAGCATGAACCTGGTCGATCCGCGTTTCTTTAAGCAGGATGCCGGTGTCGGGCAGTGGATCGATCTGATGGCGCGGATGGAGGGGCCTGTTGCCACCACAATGGGGATCGTTTACGCCTGCGACTGGGAGATTGAGACCGGTAAGCGTATTCTGCCTCCGGCACCAGACGGCAACATCATGCCGTTTGAACAGGAGAGCGGCCACACTATTCAGGTTATCGCTTCCGGGCCGGGTTTCCCCGAGGATATGATCCATCAGGCGCTGCTGACCGCGGTTTACTCCGCGCGCGAGCAGCTGATCATGACTACCCCCTATTTTGTTCCCAGCGACGATCTGCTGCACGCTATCTGCACGGCTGCGCTGCGCGGCGTAGAGGTCAGTATTATTGTCCCGCGTCACAACGATTCACTGCTGGTTGGCTGGGCCAGCCGGGCATTCTTTACGGAACTGCTGGAAGCGGGCGTAAAAATCTATCAGTTTGAAGATGGCCTGCTGCATACCAAAAGTGTGCTGGTTGACGGGCAGCTCAGCCTGGTGGGCACGGTGAACCTTGATATGCGCAGCCTGTGGCTCAATTTTGAGATCACCCTGGTGGTAGATGATGATGGTTTTGGCAGCGATCTCGCTACCGTGCAGGATGACTATATTGCCCGTTCGCGCCTGCTGGACAACGCCCGTTGGGCGAAACGTGCCTGGTGGCAGCGCATCGTTGAACGACTGTTTTACTTCTTTAGTCCATTACTGTAAAACGAGCGGAAAGATTACCGCCGCAGGATAAGCACATGACCATGGATTTAGACAACCGCCTGACCGATGATGAAACGCTGGAGCAGGCCTACGATATTTTTCTGGAGCTGGCGGGCGATAACCTCGATCCGGCTGATATTATTCTGTTTAACCTGCAGTTTGAAGAGCGTGGCGGCGCAGAGCTGTTTGACCCGTCGGAAGACTGGCAGGAACATGTTGATTTTGACTTAAATCCCGACTTTTTCTCAGAGGTTGTGATTGGTCTGGGTGAAGCCGATGGCGAACCTATCACGGATGTATTTGCCCGCGTGCTGCTCTGCCGTGAGAAGGATCATAAGCTCTGCCATATTCTCTGGCGCGAATAAGTCAGCCATAAAAACGCCGGGCCTTTGCCCGGCGTTTTGCTGTCTGGCGCCTGCTGACTGGCGTCAGAGCGGATCCACTTTCAGGCAGGATACCGCATGGCGGAAACTGCCCTCCAGCAGCGGGCGGGTTTTGGCACATTCCGGCCCGGCAATCGGACAGCGGGTACGAAACACGCAGCCTGAAGGCGGATTGATGGGCGAAGGCAGCTCCCCGTCCAGCAGCTGGATCTGCTTGTTCTTCTCCAGGTCAGGATCGGGGATCGGCACCGCCGACATCAGCGCCCGGGTATAGGGATGCTGCGGATCGTTGTACACCGCATCATAAGTACCCAGCTCAACGGCATGGCCCAGATACATCACCAGCACGCGATCGGAGATATGTTTCACCACCGCCAGATCGTGCGCAATAAATATCAGCGACAGCCCCATCTCGCGCTGCAGTTTCTGCAGCAGATTCACCACCTGCGCCTGGATAGAGACATCCAGTGCTGAGACTGGCTCATCACAAATAATCAGCTTCGGCTCCAGGATCAGCGCGCGCGCAATACCGATACGCTGACACTGGCCGCCAGAGAACTCGTGCGGATAGCGGTTGATAAGATTCGGCAGCAGGCCGACTTTCATCATCATCGCTTTGACCTTGTCTCTGACTTCCTGACGCGGCATTTTTGGATAATAGGTGCGCAGCGGTTCAGCAATAATGTCGCCAATGGTCATACGCGGGTTCAGTGACGCCAGCGGGTCCTGAAAAATCATCTGAATATCGCTGCGGGCCTGACGCCACTCTTCCGCGCTCTGCCCCAGCAGATCGCGTCCCAGCCAGGCGACACGCCCTTCGGTCGCTTTCACCAGCCCGATGATAGCGCGCGCCAGCGTCGATTTACCGCAGCCCGATTCGCCTACCACACCCAGCGTCTCGCCCTCATACAGCCGCAGGCTGACACCATCCACCGCTTTCAGCGTCTTCGGCGGCTGCCAGAACCACTGTTTGCCATCTTTGATCTCAAAATGCACTTTAAGATCGGCTATCTCCAGCAGTACTTTTTTCTCTTCCACAACGGTGCTCATACTAACTCCTCCACCGGTTTGAAGCAGGCGCGCAGGCGTCCGTCGGCAAACGGCTCCAGCGGCGGCGAAGCGGCACATATCTCCATTGCATAAGCGCAGCGTGGCTGGAACGGACAGCCCTGCGGCAACCGCAGCAGGTTTGGCGGATTGCCGGGAATGGTCGTCAGAGACTCACCCTCTGCATCGAGTCGCGGTACCGCATTCAGCAGCCCGATAGAGTATGGATGCGCCGGCTGATAAAACACATCGCGGGCACGGCCATACTCCATGGTGCGCCCGGCATACATCACCAGTACTTTGTCGCAGATCCCGGCTACGACGCCAAGATCGTGCGTGATCATAATGATGGCGGTGTTAAATTCGCGTTTCAGCTCATTAAGCAGCGTCATGATCTGCGCCTGAACCGTTACATCCAGTGCAGTGGTGGGCTCATCGGCAATCAGCAGCTTAGGACGACACAGCAGCGCCATGGCAATCATCACGCGCTGGCGCATCCCGCCCGAAAATTCATGCGGATACATCTTCATCCGCTTCCGCGCTTCCGGCATCTTTACCGCATCCAGCATGCGTACCGACTCTTCAAAAGCCTGCGCGCTGTTCATGCCTTTGTGCAGCTGCAGAACTTCCATCAGCTGCTCCCCTACCCGCATATAGGGATTGAGCGAGGTCATGGGGTCCTGAAATATCATGGCAATCTGCTCCGCACGCAGCTTGTTCAGCTTGCCTTCGGGCAGGTTCAGGATCTCCTGCCCGTTAAAACGTGCCGATCCGTCAATGCGGCCGTTCTTTGCCAGCAGCCCCATCAGCGCAAACGCCGTCTGCGATTTGCCGGAGCCTGACTCACCTACAATGCCAAGGGTTTCCCCGGCACGCAGTGAAAAATTGAGATCGTTGACGGCGGTAACGTCGCCGTCGTGCGTGGTAAAGGTTACGCGCAGATCCTGCACATTCAGCAGCAGCTCCGGGCTTCCCGCCGGCACAGCACGCGCTGGCGTTGTGGTTTCAAAACTCATCGGGAAACTCCTTAGCGATCTTTCGGGTCGAGGGCATCACGCAGACCATCGCCGATAAAGTTAAAGCAGAATAGCGTGACCACCAGAAAGCCGGCCGGGAACATCAGGAGCCACGGAGAAACCTCCATCGAGTTCGCTCCGTCACTCAGCAGCGCGCCCCAGCTACTGAGCGGCTCCTGCGTGCCCAGACCCAGGAAGCTCAGGAAAGATTCAAACAGAATCATGCTGGGCACCAGCAGCGAGGCGTAGACCACTACGACGCCCAGTACGTTAGGCACAATGTGGCGCAGCACGATACTGGCCGTGGAGACGCCCCCTACCTGAGCCGCTTCGATAAACTCTTTGCGTTTTAGTCCCAGCGTCTGACCGCGCACAATACGCGCCATATCGAGCCAGGAGACCATGCCGATGGCGACAAAGATCAGCAGAATATTGCGGCCGAAAAAGGTCACCAGCAGGATCACAAAAAACATAAACGGAAAGGAGTTAAGGATCTCCAGAATACGCATCATCACCGAGTCGATTTTGCCACCGAGATAGCCCGCCAGCGAGCCATAGAGCGTTCCCACCAGCACCGCAATCAGTGCAGAGGCGATGCCCACCATCAGTGAGATACGTCCGCCAATCGCCACCCGCACCAGCAGATCGCGCCCGGAGGAGTCCGTTCCAAACCAGTGGCCTGAAACCGTATCCGGCGGCGACGACATCATCGCCCAGTCAGTATCATCATAGTTAAACTGCGCCAGCATCGGCGCAAACACCACAAACAGGGCAATCAGCAGCAGCACCAGCAGGCTGATCAGCGCCGCACGGTTGTGAATAAAGCGGCGGCGTGCATCCTGCCACAGGCTGCGCCCCTCCACCTCGAGCTTTTCGCTGAAGGCATCCACCACGTCACTGTTTTTTTTGCTTAACATCATGAGCGTGCTCCACCCTTAATAGCGAATCTTGGGATCAATAACGGCGTAAAGCACATCAACGATCGCATTAAACAGAATAGTCAGCACGCCGACCAGAATCGTCAGGCTCATTACCAGCGAATAGTCACGGTTTAGCGCACCGTTAACAAACAGCTGGCCGATACCGGGCAGGCCATAGATCGACTCAATTACCATCGAACCGGTAATGATGCCGACAAAAGCAGGCCCCAGATAGGAGAGCACCGGCAAAAGCGCAGGCTTGAGCGCATGGCGCAGCACGATACGGCGCAGCGGCAACCCTTTTGCCCGAGCCGTACGAATGAAGTTTGAGTGCATGACCTCAATCATGGAACCGCGCGTAATACGGGCGATGCTGGCGATATAAGCCAGCGAGAGCGCCACCATCGGCAGCAGCATGTAGTTCCACTGCCCGCCGTTCCAGCCGCCGCCCGGCAGCCAGCGCAGCGTAATGGCAAAAATTAATACCAGCAGCGGCGCCACAACAAAGCTCGGGATAACAATGCCGGTCATCGCCACCCCCATGACGGCGTAGTCCCACAGGCTGTTCTGCTTCAGCGCCGCGATAACGCCAGCGGTTACGCCCAGGATCACCGCCAGGAAAAAGGCCGCCAGTCCCAGCTTCGCGGAGACCGGGAAGGCGTGCCCTACCAGATAGTTAACCGAATAGTCCTTATATTTGAACGAAGGACCAAAATCGCCGTGCGCCAGCTGACCCAGATAACTCAGGTACTGTTTGCCAATCGGATCGTTGAGATGGTATTTGGCTTCAATATTGGCCATCACCTCAGGGGAGAGCGTGCGCTCGCCGGTAAACGGGCTGCCCGGCGCTAAACGCATCATAAAAAACGAGATGGTGATCAGAATAAAGAGCGTCGGAATCGCTTCCAGAAGCCGACGCAGAATAAATTTTAACATTGCCGTACCTGCCAGGCTGTTGCTTCACAAAATCAAAAAAGCGGTGCCGCAGCACCGCCACTGTCGATAGCCTGTGTGCTATTAGTGCTTAATGATGTACAGGTTCTTATCCAGCGTTTTATCCAGCGGATCGTTACCGGTATAGCCGCCGACGTAAGGCTTAACCAGACGGGCGTTGACGTAGTAATAGACCGGCACGATGGCACTGTCTTTATCCAGAATCTGCTCTGCCTGCTGGTAGTCAGCCACGCGCGCTTTTTCATCGGCAGCTTTCACAGCATCATGGATCACTTTGTCAAAATCAGCGCTCTTGTAGTGCGCTGTATTACTGCTGCTGTCGGACAGCATGGTGTTCAGGAAGGAGGTCGGTTCGTTATAGTCCGCGCACCAGGCCGCACGTGAAACGTCGTAGTTGCCCTGATGACGGGTATCCAGGAACGTTTTCCACTCCTGATTCTCCAGCTTGATATTAACGCCGAGGTTCTTTTTCCAGATAGAGGACGCCGCGATTGCCAGCTTTTTGTGCAGATCTGAGGTGTTATACAGCAGGTTAAACGTCAGTGGCTTATCTGCGGTATAGCCTGCTTCAGCCAGCAGTTTTTTCGCTTCTGCGTTACGCTTGTTCTGATCCCATTTAAACCAGTCCGGCGGCAGCAGTTCCATGCCATCGGTTGCCGGCGGTGTATAGCTGTAGGCGGGCAGCTGACCCTGCGCCAGTACCTTATTCACCATGATGTCGCGATCCAGACCCAGCTTCAGCGCGGTGCGCACGCGGGCATCAGTGAAAGGCGCTTTCTGGTTATTGATCTCGTAGTAGTAGGTGCAGAGATACGGTTTTACCATCAGCTCTTTGCCATTATCGCGCTGCAGCTTTTTGAACAGCTCAATCGGCATATTGTTATAGGTGATGTCGCTGCCATTTTCAGAGAAGTAGCGGTTCACATCGCTCACTTCTGAGTTGATGGGCAGGAAGGTGACTTTGTTCAGTACCGTATGTTCGTTATCCCAGTATTGCGGGTTGCGTACCAGCGTGACGCGCTCGTTGATAACGTGCGCTTCCAGTTTAAACGCGCCGTTTCCTACCCAGTTCTGCGGCTGCGTCCACTGATCGCCCGATTTTTCGATTGCAGGCTTATAGACCGGTGACATCACGGCATTGATCAGCAGCTTATAAAAGTAAGGTACCGGCTGGCTTAGCGTAACTTCCAGCGTATGATCGTCCAGCGCTTTTACGCCCAGTTCAGAGGTCGGCTTTTTACCGGCAATAATTTCATCAACGTTAGCGATATGGCCATACTGCGGATAGCTGGCATAAGGTGACGCCGTTTTCGGGTCAACCAGACGCTGCCAGCTGTAGACGAAATCCTGTGCGGTAACCGGCTCGCCATTAGACCATTTGGCATTTTTACGCAGATGGAAAGTCCAGACTTTAAAATCTTTGTTTTCCCAGCTCTCTGCAACGCCCGGAACCGGTTTGCCGCTGGCATCGCTGACGATAAGCCCTTCATAGAGATCGCGGGCAATATTATCTTCCGGTACGCCCTCAATTTTATGCGGATCGAGCGACTGAACTTCGTCACCGTTACCGCGCACCAGCTCCTGTTTGGCGGCCAGCTCAACGCCAGCCGGTACCGTTGCAGCCAGCGCAGCGTTCCCTGTCAGAGAGGCAATTGCGGCCAGAACGCCGGCCGCAATCAGACTTTTTTTCGTGATGTTGTTCATTGTTATGCTCCAGTTTTATTATTGTCGTCGGTGCGCTATCGCGCCTGACGTATCCCGTTTACCGGGCGATCTTCGTCTCGTTCGAGCAAAGATCCCTGTCCCCTTCCGGGTGACTTCAGCAAGCCGCCAGCGGGTAATGATATTTGCTGACGACTCACTCACTGTTCTTTTGATAAAGAAAGCGTTCAGCTGCCGGTTTCTGATACGCGTTGCCGGTATAACTACGCCCGCGTGCTAATAAGCAAAAATCGTACACATCTGCTGAGAGAGCGATAAAAATCCTGAGAGTGCCAGAAATTATCAGAAGCTATCCCGTTGCGCCAAAGCCAATGCAGAAAAATGTTAGCTATTTCTCTTTTATCATGTCCGGGATAACGTTGAAAGCGTTAATTATTTCCGCTAAATATCAGTTAAAGCATTGATAAATATTATTATTTAAGCAATTCTGGCGATTATGCGCGCACTTATTTTATGCAAAAC
Source organism: Pantoea eucrina (assembly GCF_002095385.1). Taxonomy (GTDB): domain Bacteria; phylum Pseudomonadota; class Gammaproteobacteria; order Enterobacterales; family Enterobacteriaceae; genus Pantoea; species Pantoea eucrina. Next base: position 162,860 of record NZ_MIPP01000003.1, read on the forward strand.
TCATTCTGCGCAAATCTATTGAGTTTTTACTTCAAAGCGGAATATTCAGCGACTACTTTACAAGAGAGGCACAGCTAATCACTTTCAGCGCGGATTTAGCAGCAGGTAAATCTGTGACAATAATCACATTAATAAGCGGATATTAAGCAGGGATGGCTGACTGAGTAGTAAAAGTGATAAAAGCGAGCCTGAAAGTAGCCCGATAACTAATTTCACCAAAAAGGTGCATCTGTACGTCGCGATGCACCCTTTTGGTTCATGAAGATGTTTTTCAGCAAAAAACAGGTCAGGTCTAATTCAGTAATCCTGGAAAGATTGCTTTTATGCCGGTGACGACAAATTCAATCCCTAACGCCATTAATAACAACCCCATAATACGGGTAATGACGTTAATTCCGGTCTGACCCAATATCCGTACCATTAACGGCGCCGCTCTGAACAGTAACCAGCAGCAAAAGGCGAAAACCGCAATCGCCAGCGTAAAACCCAGCAAATTAAGCCAGCTGTGATAGCGCGAACTCCAGACGATAGTGGAACTGATAGCCCCCGGCCCTGCCATGAGCGGCAGCGCCAGCGGGACAACACCGATGCTTTCACGAATAGCCGTTTCTGATTTTTCCTGCTTGTTTTGCTTATCCTCACCCAGCTTGCCGCTAATCATCGACATCGCAATGGTCACAACCAGTATGCCGCCTGCGATTCGGAAAGAGTCGATTGAGATACCAAACAGATGCAGGATCCCATCGCCAAGAAACAGCGAGGTCCAGAGAATAATCGCGACCGCAAGGTTGGCTGTAAGATTGGTTTTGTTGCGTTCAGCCACCGCCTGATAGCGGGTCATGCTGATAAAAACCGGAATGATGCCTACCGGATTCACCAGCGCAAACAGGCCGACAAAAAATTTTATATAGCCGGAAAGATCGAGTAGCACGGGGGTCACAACAGGCTCCTGAAAAAGTCAAAAAAACGCGCTTAATGTAGTGCATATGTCTGCTGAAAAACAGCGTATATGGCAGAAATATCTGCTATATGTCCGCCACAGAGATGGCATAAAAATCTGGCTGTTTTCATGTATGCCTGCAGAACAGCAGCGTCTAAAAAAAGGCGCCTTTAGTCGTAAACGATCTGGCTGACCGCTCACCGCTGCAGCCTCTCTTGATCTGCATCATGATTACGTCTCTCCACCAGCGCTACGCTGGGTGCAGTAAATCATTCACGTCAGACCTTTTTACTAAACAGACGGGCCTGCCCTGTCAAACCTTAGCTGATTTCTTTCTCTGCGCTGGCCTGTTTATTAAAAAAGTTTAACTTCCTCAGGAGAGTATTATGGCCGTAACCAATGTTGCCGAACTCAATGCACTGGTTGAACGTGTAAAACGCGCGCAGCGCGAGTTTGCCAGTTTTAGCCAGGAGCAGGTTGATGCAATTTTTCGCGCCGCGGCGCTGGCGGCAGCTGACGCCCGCATTCCGCTGGCTAAGATGGCGGTAGCGGAATCGGGCATGGGTATTGTTGAAGATAAAGTGATCAAAAATCATTTCGCTTCAGAATATATCTACAACGCGTACAAAGATGAAAAAACCTGTGGCGTGCTGGCAAGCGATGATACCTTTGGCACCATTACCATTGCCGAACCCATTGGCCTCATCTGCGGTATCGTCCCTACCACCAACCCTACCTCCACGGCTATTTTCAAGGCGCTTATCAGCCTGAAAACCCGCAACGGCATTATTTTTTCTCCTCATCCGCGCGCAAAAAATGCCACCAATAAAGCAGCCGATATCGTGCTGCAGGCGGCTATTGCTGCGGGCGCTCCCAAAGATATCATCGGCTGGATCGATGCGCCTTCGGTCGAGCTTTCCAGTCAGCTCATGCATCATCCGGATATCAACCTGATTCTGGCGACCGGCGGCCCGGGCATGGTTAAAGCGGCCTATAGCTCAGGTAAACCGGCGATTGGCGTTGGCGCGGGCAATACGCCGGTGGTGATTGATGAAACGGCTGACATCAAACGCGCGGTCGCTTCCATTTTAATGTCTAAAACGTTCGATAACGGCGTGATCTGTGCCTCTGAGCAATCGGTCATTATCGTTGATGCCGTCTATGACGCGGTCCGCGAACGGTTTGCCAGCCACGGCGGCTATCTGCTGCAGGGCCATGAGCTGAGCGCGGTTCAGAATATCCTGCTGAAAAACGGCGCACTGAACGCGGCAATTGTGGGCCAGCCCGCCTGCAATATTGCTGCGCTTGCCGGCATTAGTGTCCCGCCGGGCACCAAAATTTTAATTGGCGAGGTGTCAGCCGTTGATGAATCGGAGCCTTTTGCACATGAAAAGCTCTCGCCGACGCTGGCGATGTATCGGGCAAAAGATTATGCGGACGCGGTAGCAAAAGCAGAGAAGCTGGTCGCGATGGGCGGCATTGGTCACACATCCTGTCTCTACACCGATCAGGATAACGAGGCCGGGCGGATCCACTATTTTGGCGACAAAATGAAAACGGCCCGCATCCTGATCAACACCCCGGCTTCACAGGGCGGCATTGGCGATCTTTACAACTTCAAACTTGCCCCTTCCCTGACGCTGGGCTGCGGCTCCTGGGGGGGCAACTCTATCTCTGAAAACGTGGGCCCTAAACACTTGATCAATAAGAAAACTGTGGCTAAGCGAGCAGAAAATATGTTGTGGCATAAGTTACCGAAGTCTATCTACTTCCGCCGCGGCTCTCTTCCGATTGCGCTGGAAGAGGTTGCTGCTGAGGGAGCGAAACGCGCGTTTATCGTTACCGATCGCTTTCTGTTTAATAACGGCTATGCCGAGCGCGTTACGCGGGTGCTGAAATCACAGGGTATTGAAACCGAAATATTCTTTGAAGTGGAAGCCGATCCGACCCTGAGTATTGTGCGTAAGGGTGCAGAGCAGATGCACAGTTTCCGGCCCGACGTGATTATCGCCCTGGGCGGTGGTTCACCGATGGACGCAGCGAAAATCATGTGGGTCATGTATGAGCATCCGGAAACGCATTTTGAAGAGCTGGCGCTGCGCTTTATGGATATCCGTAAACGTATCTACAAATTCCCGAAAATGGGCGTGAAAGCGCGCATGGTCGCGATCGCTACCACGTCAGGCACCGGCTCAGAAGTCACCCCCTTTGCCGTTGTCACCGATGACGCCACCGGGCAAAAATATCCGCTGGCGGACTACGCCCTAACGCCGGATATGGCGATTGTCGATGCCGACCTGGTGATGGATATGCCGCGCTCGCTCTGCGCCTTTGGCGGTCTTGATGCGGTGACGCATGCGCTGGAGGCGTACGTTTCGGTGCTTGCCAGTGAGTACTCAGACGGACAGGCACTGCAGGCGCTGAAGCTGCTTAAAGAGAACCTGCCCGCCAGCTATCGCGATGGCGCGAAAAATCCGGTTGCACGTGAACGCGTACACAACGCGGCGACAATCGCCGGCATTGCCTTTGCCAACGCTTTCCTCGGGGTGTGCCACTCTATGGCCCATAAACTTGGCTCAGAGTTTCATATCCCGCACGGGCTGGCAAACGCGCTGCTTATCGGTAACGTCATCCGCTATAACGCCAATGATAACCCGACGAAACAGACGGCGTTCAGCCAGTATGACCGGCCGCAGGCACGGCGCCGCTATGGGGAAATTGCTGACCATCTCGGCCTGACTCAGCCCGGGGATCGCACGGCGCAGAAAATCGAAAAACTGCTGGCGTGGCTGGATGAAATAAAAACGCAGCTCGGTATTCCCGCTTCTATTCGGGAAGCAGGCGTGCAGGAGGCGGATTTCCTGGCGAAAGTAGATAAGCTGGCTGAAGACGCTTTTGACGATCAGTGTACCGGCGCCAATCCGCGCTATCCATTAATTGCTGAGCTGAAACAGATTATGCTGGATACGTTCTACGGACGTGATTATTCAGAAACGGACATACCCTCTGCAGAAATCTGCGAGCTGCAGTCCGCTGCCCGTGAAAAAAAAGTAAAGAAAGCGTAGTCCGCTGAAAATAAAAAACCCGCCGCGGCGGGTTTTTTTATGGCTGGCTGATTAAACCGGTGGCGGATTAGCGCCATATATGGCCTCACGCGTACCCAGATTAATCGCCTGCTTGTAATGTTTCCGGCATACGGATATATAGCGCTCATTACCGCCAATTACGACCTGCTCACCTTCGCTGAACGGTCTGCCCTCCCCGTCAAGGCGCAGCACCATGCTCGCCTTACGGCCGCAGTGGCAAATTGTTTTAAGCTCGACCAGTTTATCGGCCCAGGCAAGAAGATACTGGCTGCCGGTGAACAGCTCACCGCGGAAGTCAGTACGCAGACCGTAGCAGAGAACCGGAATATCAAGATTGTCCGCCACGTCAGAGAGCGCATAAACTTGCTCACGCGTCAGAAACTGACTTTCGTCAACCAGCACGCAGTGTACGGGCTGGCGCGCATGTTCTTCCGCAATGGCTTCGGCCAGTTCTGTTTTATCATTATACAGACAGGCAGGCGAAGAGAGCCCGATTCGTGAGCTGACCACGCCGGCACCAAATCTATCGTCTATCTCTGCGGTATAGACCAGGGTGCGCATGCCGCGCTCCTGATAGTTATAGGAAGATTGCAGCAGCGCGGTGGATTTACCCGCATTCATCGCCGAGTAATAGAAATAGAGTTGAGCCACTTACCAGTCTCTCCGGGGATACTAAATTCAGAAGGCGGCAGTTTAACACAAATGTATTGCCGCATAGCACCTCACAAACGACAGGTTTACCGCAGCAGAAAGCCACGCTGCTGGATGCTGAAAATCAATGCCGGCACGCTGCGGTTAAATCACTAATAGCGGTTAATTTAATCTCAGCCAAATGGAATAGCCGGCACGCAACGAGACATATCGCGGATAATTTATGCAGTACAGCGATTGATAATTAACTCTGCTGACATAACTAAAAAAATAAATAAATGTCCTCACTCAGGTTTCACTATTGCAGTTATATATTCCCGCCACTATTATGGAACAGCTTAACCACTCCTTTTTATATTCTGAGATAAGAACAATGAGCGAAGCACTTAAAATCCTTAATAATATCCGTACATTGCGTGCTCAGGCTCGCGAATGCTCTCTGGAAACCCTGGAAGAGATGCTTGAAAAACTTGACGTAGTGGTTAATGAGCGTCGTGAAGAAGAGAGTCATGCTCAGGCTGAAAATGCTGAACGCAGCCGCAAACTGGAGCAGTATCGCGAAATGCTGCTGGCTGACGGCATCGATCCTAATGAACTGCTGAACGCATTATCAGAAAACAAAACGGTGACCAAAGCGCGTCGCGCTGCCCGTCCCGCCAAGTACAGCTATGTAGATGAAAACGGTGAAAGCCGCACCTGGACCGGTCAGGGCCGCACGCCTGCCGTAATTAAAAAAGCGATTGAAGAAGATGGTAAACAGCTGGACGATTTCCTGCTGTAATCCGCGCGCTTCGTTTTAACTGTCTGCACTTTTACTGCAATATTCGTTTCGCCAGGTAAAAAAAAGGAAGCCCGCGGCTTCCTTTTTTTATGCGCTTATTTCTGATAAAAGTCGCGATACCAGTCGACAAACTGCTGTACGCCCTGCTCAACGCTGGTCTGCGGCCGGAAATTGATGGCGTCATAGAGAGGCTGCGTATCTGCGCTGGTGCCCAGTACATCGCCGGGCTGCATCGGCAGCATGTTCTTCACTGCCTCAATGCCCAAAGCTTTCTCCAGCGACTCTATATAGGCCATCAGGCGCGTTGGCTGACTGTTACCAATGTTATATACCCGATAAGGCGCAGAGCTGCTGGCGGGGGAGCCGTGCTCCACGCTCCATGCGCTGTCAGGTTGTGGTACCACCGCCTGCAGGCGAACAATCGCCTCAGCGATATCATCGATATAGGTAAAGTCGCGCGTCATCTCACCGCGGTTATAAACGTCGATCGCCTCGCCTGCCAGCATTGCACGGGTAAATTTAAACAGCGCCATATCGGGCCGGCCCCATGGGCCATACACGGTAAAGAAACGCAGTCCGGTTGTCGGCAGCTGATAAAGGTGCGAATAAGTATGCGACATCAGTTCGTTGGCTTTTTTCGTCGCCGCATAGAGGGAAACCGGGTGATCAACGCTGTCATCGGTGGAGAACGGCATTTTGCGGTTCAGCCCATAAACTGAGCTTGAAGATGCATAAAGAAGGTGGCCAATCTTATGGTGACGGCAGCCTTCCAGAATATTCAGATGGCCGGTGAGGTTAGCATCTGCATAAGCGTGCGGGTTATCGATTGAGTAACGCACACCCGCCTGCGCGGCGAGATGGATAACGCGCTCAAACGCGTGCTGTTCAAACAGAGAGGAAATGGCCTGGCGATCGGCCAGGTCCATTTTAATAAAAGTAAATGCGGGATGCGGTGAAATCTGATCGAGGCGAGCCTGTTTCAGGCTGACATCATAATAGTCATTCAGGTTGTCGATACCAACAACCTGGTGACCGGCAGCGAGCAAACGCTGGCTTACGTGAAAACCGATAAATCCTGCTGCGCCGGTAACCAGAAAATTCATACATCCCTCATTTATTACGCAATTTGAATAGACGCTCCGCGGCCGATTGCATAATAAACGAAACCGCGTTTGCTGATACGCTCTGGATCATACAGGTTACGACCATCAAAAATCACGGGTTGTTTTAACGCATTTTTAATTACGTCAAAATCAGGCGCCCGGAAATTCTGCCATTCGGTACAGATAACCAGACCATCAGCGCCCTGCAGTGCCGCTTCTTTAGTCCCTGTGAGTTTCAGATCGTCACGGTGACCATAGATGCGCTGCGCTTCTTCCATCGCTTCCGGATCGTAAGCCTGAACCGTAGCACCCGCTTCCCATAACGCTTCCATCAGCACACGGCTGGAGGCTTCACGCATATCGTCGGTGTTGGGTTTAAACGCCAGGCCCCACAGCGCAAACGTCTTGCCGCGCAGATCGTCACCAAAATGGCGCTTGATAAAGGCAGGCAGTTTGTTTTTCTGCGCGTCATTGACCTCTTCCACCGCCTGCAGCAGGCGCGGTTTATAGCCAATAGACTCTGCTGTACGGATCAGCGCCTGCACATCTTTCGGGAAGCAGGAACCGCCGTAGCCGCAGCCCGGATAGATGAAGTGATAGCCGATACGGGGATCAGAACCGATACCCTGACGGACTTTCTCCACGTCAGCGCCCAGCAGCTCAGCGAGATTAGAGATCTCGTTCATAAAGCTGATTTTGGTCGCCAGCATGCAGTTTGCCGCATATTTTGTCAGCTCTGCACTGCGGATATCCATCAGGATCATGCGATCGTGGTTACGGTTGAACGGCTCATAGAGCTCGCGCAGCAGTTCCACCACATCATCATTGTCAGTACCGACAACGATACGCTCTGGTCGCATGCAGTCGTTAACGGCCGCACCCTCTTTGAGGAATTCCGGGTTGGAAACCACATCGAAAGAAACGCTGGCGCCACGCTGTTTCAGCGTCTCCTGCATCACATTGCGTACGCGGTCGGCTGTGCCGACTGGCACAGTTGATTTATCGATAACGACTTTGTGATCGTTCATATGTTCTGCAATCGTGCGCGCAACCGCGGTCACATATTTCAGATCGGCAGAACCATCTTCGTCAGGCGGTGTGCCAACAGCAATAAACTGCATCACCCCGTGATTAACGCCCTCTTTGGCGTCAGTACTGAATTTCAGGCGGCCCGATTCATAATTGGACATCACCAACGGCGTCAGACCCGGTTCAAAAATCGGGATAACACCCTTTTTCAGGTTTTCGACTTTGTTCGCGTCGACATCAATGCAGAGAACGTCATGTCCGACTTCGGCCAACACCGCAGCCTGAACCAGACCGACATAGCCGATACCAAATACAGTGACTTTCATTAAATTATCCTGTGCTTAATGAATTACTTTTTATTGCCTACCGCGTTGTCCAGCCACTGTGCAAAATCTTTGCCCAGCACCGGGTGACGTACGCCGTACTCAACAAAAGCCTGCATGTAACCCAGCTTGTTACCACAGTCGTGGCTGACGCCAGTCAGGTGATAAGCTTCTACAGTCTCTTTTTCCATCAGCATAGCGATAGAGTCGGTCAGCTGAACTTCGCCGCCTGCACCCGGAGGGGTTTTAGCCAGCAGAGGCCAGATATCAGCAGAAAGAACATAACGACCTACTACCGCGAGGTTTGAAGGCGCTTCATTCGCTTTTGGCTTCTCAACAACGCCCACCATCGGTGCACTCTGGCCCGCGCTCAGCTCGGCGCCTTTGCAGTCAACCACACCGTATGCGGTTACGTCTGCTACTGGCTCAACCATGATCTGGCTGTGACCGGTTTCTTCAAAACGCGCCAGCATCTCTGCCAGGTTGTCTTTGGTCGGGTTTGACTCATATTCGTCGATGATAACGTCTGGCAGAATGACTGCTACCGGCTCATCGCCTACCAGCGGATGTGCACACATGACCGCATGGCCCAGACCTTTAGCGATACCCTGACGCACCTGCATAATGGTGACGTGTGGCGGACAGATAGACTGGATTTCATCCAGCAGCTGACGCTTAACACGCTTCTCCAGCATGGCTTCCAGTTCGAAGCTGGTATCAAAGTGGTTTTCGATTGAGTTTTTAGAAGAGTGCGTAACCAGCACAATTTCGTTAATGCCCGCAGCAATACACTCATTTACGACATACTGGATCAACGGCTTATCGACCAGCGGTAACATCTCTTTTGGAATAGCTTTGGTCGCTGGCAGCATACGCGTACCTAAACCTGCAACCGGGATTACCGCTTTTTTTACTTTTGACTTATAGGCAGACATCAAATACCTCTCTTAATAGGCCGCTCAAGTTAATACTTGATATGTCGGTTTAAAAAACGAAATGAGTATATCAGTTAGTATCAGGCGGAATTATCCTGGATAAAGTTAATCCATGGAATTTAAGACTTTTACCCAAGTGTAAAGGATAGGTCTGGCGCTGTCGCTTAACTGATTTAACCCGCTGTTTAACTGCTTATTCTTCACCCGATAACATCAGACGGAGCCTGCCGCCGGCACCCCAGACGTGGCACTGCCAGGCACCGGTATGCTGAGAAATCTGATTAAGATGGGTCCCCCCATCGTACCCAGCGGTACACCGCTGTTTAACTGCAGCTGCTGCGTTTCCAGGTGCAGCGTGGCATTAAGCCCTGCTGAAACCAGAATTAATTTACGCAGTTCGCGATGATAATATCCCACCAGAAGCGGGAACTGCCCGGTAAGGTTTGCCTGGCGCAGCAGCATATTCACCTGACGCAGCAGACCGTTGAGTTCCGGCAGCCGATGATGCTGTCCGGACAGCTGCTCCTGCAGTAAACCGTTGAATAGCGCCCGCAGCAGCAGCGCGGCCAGCACGCCGTTGTCGCCCGCCCGGGTAACATCGAGACAGTAAAAGGCGAGATCTTTATCGGAGAGCGCAGCGATATCCAGAACCAGCCCTGGCTGTTCCGCCATGGTGAGCTGTCGGTAGTTGATGCGGCAGTGCGCAATGGTTTGCTGCACCGGCGGCTGCAGCTGCTTCAGCAGCTTTGCCGCGGCGATCGGATCGCGGGCCAGCGCATCCCAGTCCTGAAACAGCTGCTCATCCTCCTCCACTTTGGAGGTGAACATCGAGGGATAAAGACACTCAAAAACAGCCTCGCGGAAGCGTTCGATATTTTTCAGGGGTTTCAGTAATACATCCTGCACGCCAAGCCGCAGCACGTGCGCGATATCAGCCATATTCTGGGTAGCAGATATGACCAGTACAGGCACCGTATTCCCCTGACTGCGCAGATGCTCAACAAACGCAATACCGCCCATCCGGGGCATTTCCAGATCGCAAATCACCAGATCGGCGCTGTGCGACGACAGAATGTCGAGGCCTTCCAGCCCATCGCCGGCCTGCAGGGCTGTTGCCCCCAGACTGGTCAGTACATTTTCCAGCAATGAACGGAAAACGACCTCATCTTCGACAATGAGTATCTTTTTGCCGAGTAGTGGTTTTTCCATTCTCTCCCCCTGCGTACCAGATATTGCAATAGTGGTTCATAAAATGCAGTTGCGCCTTTAATTATTGTCATCAGCGACAACCCCCCTGAATGAACAACTGACTATCTGCTACGGACCAGTGGTAATAGTTCATCCATTTTTTTCTCTACGGCCGCCTTACCGGCAGCCATCGCCTCTTCAGCACGATGAAAATCCAGCGTTGAAATCTGCGGACAAAACGGCTGAATCAGCACATCCGGCGGATCGCCCGCCATACGGTTACGTTTCAGGCGGTTTTCCAGCACCTGAATTGAGGTCGACATGATCTCCATTGCGCCAGGTGACTGCGCCGCGCGCTGGCGGGAAAATCCCATCAGACGCTGACGTAATTTTTTACCCCACGAGAGCGCCTCTGCCGCGTCATCGCCGTTTTCCGGCGTTACCGACAGCAGATCCTGCTGCATCAGATGCGCATCATGCTGAAGATCGACCGCAATAACAATGTCGGCGCCAAGTGCGCGCGTCAGGGAGATGGGCACCGGGTTTACCACCGCGCCATCCACCAGCCAGTATCCATTGTAGCCAACAGGTGGTAATAAGCCTGGCATACTACAGGAAGCGCGCACGGCCTGATGCAGATCGCCTTCAGTCAGCCAGAGCTCACGGCCGGTACTCAGGTTGGTGGCAACCACGCCAAACGGTTTCAGGCCGCCGTCAATCTGGTCATGCGGGATCAGCTGGCGAATATGACTGAAAACGCGATCGCCGCGTAACAGTCCCCCGCGCTGCCAGGAGAGATCCATCAGGCGTATAACATCCCAGTAGCGAAACGCGCTGACCCACTTCTCCATCTTTGCCAGGTGACCATTGGTGTAGGCGGCACCAACCAGCGCGCCGACTGAGCAGCCCGCTACCACATCAATTTCAATACCGGCACGCTCCAGCGCATTGATGACGCCGATATGCGCCCAGCCCTTCGCGGCGCCCGATCCCAGAGCCAGTCCAATCTTGACCTTTCTCATCTTACCTCGTGATGCTGCTGGTACGTAGCATCATGCCACGCAGTCGGCTACCATAGCGCACGCCTATGATAACGTTAACCACTCTCAGGAGATGATGTGTCCGAAAAGTGCCCCTGCTGCAGCGGGAAGCAGTATAGCGTATGTTGTCAGCCCTTTTTAAACGGCGAGGCCATCCCGCTAAGTGCTGAACAGCTGATGCGATCTCGCTATACGGCCTACGCCACGGGTAATGCAGTTTATCTGACAGAAACCTGGCACGCCAGCCAGCGCAGCGTCGATCTGACGGCGCGTTTATCTGAAAGTTTTGCCGGTACAACGTGGCTCGGACTAGATGTAACCTGTTGTAATCATGGCATCCATGAGAACGAAGCCTTTGTGACCTTTTTTGCGCGCTACCGCGAAAAAGAGCGCGAGTCAGCGATCGCTGAACGTTCACGCTTTCTTCGGGAGGAGGGTCACTGGTACTATGTGGATGGAACAGCGCCAGCAATCGGGCGTAACGATCGCTGCCCCTGCGGCTCTGGCAAAAAATACAAAAAATGTTGTGGCTGATATCCGCTTCGCCGCAATGGTAATACCCTTATCGCTTTGACAGGACCTTGACTGAGATGCAAGCGCAAACACTGCAACGAAAAGTTTTACGGACCATTTGCCCTGATGCTAAAGGTCTGATCGCCAAGATCACCAACATTTGCTACAAGCATGAACTCAACATTGTGCAAAACAATGAGTTTGTCGATCACCGCACCGGCCGCTTTTTTATGCGCACCGAGCTGGAAGGCATTTTTAACGACAATACGCTGCTGGCCGATCTGGATAGCGCTCTGCCGACCGGTTCGGTGCGTGAGCTGCACACTGCCGGTCGCCGCCGCGTCGTTATTCTGGTCACAAAAGAGGCGCACTGCCTGGGTGACCTGCTGATGAAAAGCGCGTTTGGCGGTCTGGATATGGAGATCGCTGCGGTGATCGGCAATCACGATACGCTGCGCTCGCTGGTAGAACGTTTTGATATTCCTTTTGTGCTGGTCAGCCATGAAGGCAAAACGCGCGAAGAGCATGACAACCGCATGGCGGAAGAGATCGATCGCTATCAGCCTGATTACGTGGTGCTGGCAAAATATATGCGCGTGCTGACGCCTGCTTTTGTGCAGCGCTACCCTAACCAGATCATCAATATTCACCACTCGTTCCTGCCAGCTTTTATTGGCGCGCGTCCTTATCATCAGGCGTATGAACGCGGCGTTAAAATCATTGGCGCAACGGCGCATTACGTCAATGACAACCTGGACGAAGGTCCAATCATTATGCAGGATGTCATTAACGTGGATCACAGCTATACCGCTGAAGAGATGATGCGCGCCGGACGCGATGTGGAAAAAAACGTGCTGAGTCGCGCGCTCTATAAAGTGCTCGGCCAGCGCGTGTTTGTTTATGGCAACCGCACGATTATTCTTTAAGCGCGGCGTTTTGGCGCCAGGGCGCTGAATTGTCTAACTCTTCAGCGCTACGCGTAAAAAACGGGCAAACAGGTTTTATTTTTACATCCGGTGCTTTACAGGCGGAACGCATTTGATATGATGCGCCCCGCCTTCAGGCACAAAGATTCAGGCAAGTGGCGGGATTCCCGAGCGGCCAAAGGGAGCA